>JBAXSI010000129.1:0-3800 GCA_037130755.1 Actinomycetes bacterium | reverse complement strand
GCAAGACGTAGCACCCGGAGGGCCGGTCGAGGGAGACCTCGGCCGGCCCTCCGGCATGTCGTCCCTACCGATGGTGGGGTGACGTCTGTGAGGATTGTTCAACACGTAATCGGTTACCACGCTGTCCCGCAGAGCGGGAAGAAACAGTGTATGAGGTGTTCATTGACCGATCATGGTTCGGGACCTTAGTCCTAGGACTTTGGTCCCGATTGGCGCGTTTCGCCCGCCCATTCCCCTCATATAGGGGGTGCTTTACCAAGTTTTGACCAACCCCTTGACCGAACCACGAGCGACTTAACCCCTCCTTGGCAATGGCTAGGTTCCGCATTGCCCGAATCAGCCCCCCCCATATGAGGGGGACTGTCGAGCTCAGGAAAGTCCTCATACGAGGCATGCACGGCACGCGCCACTCCAACCGCCCGGCAACGGGCGCTTTCCAATGCAACGAGCAGTGCGGGTTCGGGCAGCAGCCGCTCAGGGCGGCTGCCGAGCGGGCGCAGTGAGTTCAACCGAGGGGAAATCCATGAAGAAGAAGTTGCTGCCGCTTGTGACAGTGGTCGCCCTGCTGACCATGCCGGTCAGCCAGGCGATGGCGGCTCCCAAGCCGACTCCGCCTGCTGGCAACGCCGGTGGTCAGATGAACATGAGCGCCTCTCAGATGGCCTCCAGCCAGCCCGCGATGAGTGGCTGGGACATGGTCAAGATGCGTACGACCGCGAAGATGCGTGCGAAGGCTGCGCGCAACGCCAAGCTCAAGGGCAAGCCGGCGCAGGCCGTGGCTGCCAGCACCTTCGACGCGGCCAAGGGCCCGGACTACTTCGGCACCACGCCGAACTACGCGTCCAGCCCGATGCCGCACATCGTGCTCAAGGGCACGACGACCCCCGTCGTTCTTCCGGCATACGACCCGGCGACCAACACCCTGACGGATCCCGCGACCCAGCTGCCCGTCACGGCCGCGAACTCGCCCTTCCTGTCCGATCCCGCCGACGCGACCGGCGTGACGCCGTTGCTGGACCCGATCAACCAGATCCCGCAGCTTGACTTCGCCAAGGTCGACATCACCGGTGGCATCCGCAAGTTCATCGAGCCGCTGCCGGGCATCGACGCTCCGCGCACCGGTTCGACCGTGCAGAACCTCGACGGCGCCGGCGCGAACCCGACGACGGCCTATGTGCCGACCGGCACCCCGGACACCAGCACGTACCCGGGTTCGGACTACTACGAGATCGGGCTCAAGGAGTATTACCAGCAGTTCAGCCCTGACCTGGCGCCGACCAAGCTGCGCGGGTACTACCAGATCAACGACCAGTCAGCGGACAAGCACGCGAGCCGTCCGTTCTACCTGGGCGTGGTCATCAACTCGACCGCCAACCGTCCGGTGCGCGTGAAGTTCGTCAATGAGCTTCCGAACGGCGATGCGGGCAACCTGCCCCTCCCCACCGACACGACCGTGATGGGCTCGGGCACTGGCCCTGACGGCAAGACGGCCTACACCCAGAACCGCGCGCTCATCCACCTCCACGGTGGCCTGACCCCGTGGATCTCCGACGGCACCCCCAACCAGTGGACCGTGCCCAAGGGTGACACCGCCAAGTACGCCAAGGGCGTCAGCGCCATCGGCGTCCCGGACATGCCCGGCATCGACAAGGTCAATAGCGACGGGTCGAAGACCGTGGCCTCGAGCGACGGTGCCCTGACCTACTTCTACACGAACGCGCAGTCTGCCCGTCAACTGTGGTACCACGACCACACGTACGGCCTGACCCGCCTCAACGTGTACGCCGGCGAGGTCTCGGACTACTTCATCAACCCGAAGCTCACCGACCCGACGCAGCCCCCGAGCGCCACCAACCCCACGGATCCGACCGATCCGCAGGCGAAGCTCGACGCGATCCTGCCCTCGGACCAGGTCAACATGGTCATCCAGGACAAGGGCTTCGTGCCGGACAGCGATCCGTCCGGGTACTTCCCCGACGGCCAGCTGAAGGATCAGGATCCGACCTGGGACAGCGCCAAGTGGGGCGGCACGGGCAACCTGTGGTTCCCGCACGTCTACATGACCAACCAGAATCCCTACGACAACTCCGGCGCCGCCGCGATGGGTCGTTGGGACTACGGCCCGTGGTTCTGGCCGATCTTCGGCACGAGCGCCGGCCTGACGCACGGCGAGGTCGCGAACCCCTACTACGACCCGACCAACGCGCCGTGGGAGCCCCCGATGATCCCGGGAACCCCGAGCACTTACACCAAGGCACAGGGCCTTGCCGCCTCGGACGTCTCGCTTGCTCCTGAGGCGTTCGTCGACACCGCGGTCGTCAACGGTGTTGCCTACCCGTACCTGAACGTGGACCCGAAGGCCTACCGCTTCCGGATCCTCAACGGTGCCAACGATCGCTACTGGAACCTGCAGATGTACTGCTCGGCCGCCGACAAGCCGAACGGCAAGGGCACCGGACTGTACAAGCTGCCCAACCCGGCTCCGATGTGGTCGTCGACGGCCAAGAATGCGATGCCGCAGAACGCAGCGGCGGGTGAGGTCCCGATGGTCCCGGCAGTCCGGACAGCCGGCTTCCCGGCCGACTGGCCGACCGACGGCCGTGACGGAGGCGTGCCGGATCCGGCCGCTTCAGTGGGTGGCTTCCTCCAGGTCGGCAACGAGGCGGGCGTTCTGCCCAACGCCGTTGACGTGGCGAACCAGCCCGTCAATTACGTCTACAACCGACGCGACATCATCGTGCTCAGCATCAGCACCCATGCATTGCTTCTCGGCCCGGCCGAGCGTGCAGACGTGGTGTACGACTTCAGCGCTGCCGCTGCCGCCGGATGCCAGAACGTGATCCTCTACAACGATTCGCCGACCCCCGTGCCGGCGTTCGACCCCCGCAACGACTACTACTCGAACAACCCGGATCAGACGGACGGCGGCGGCGCGCCGTCGACGCTGCCCGGTTACGGCCCGAACACCCGCACGATCATGCAGTTCCGCATCAATGGCGTGACCTCCGGCACGCCGCTGGCGGCTCCGGCATTCGATGCAGCCGCTGTGAAGGCAGCCGTCCCGGCCACCTTTGCCGCGGAGCAGCCCAAGCCGATCGTCCCCGAGACCCGCTACGCAGCGGCCTACCCCGGTGACCCGATCGGTGGGAGCGACGTCTACTCGCGCATCCAGTCGAACGATCTGACCTTCACCACCACGGCGCAGGGCGACATCAAGTCACTCGACATCGCCAATGCCGGCGCGGGCTACGCCCCGACGGCGACTGTCACCGGTGGCGGCACAGGCGCCATCCTGGTGCCGGTGTTCGACGGCACCGGTCAGGTGACCTCGGTAACGGTGGTCAACGGTGGATCCGGCTACTCGAGCAACGGTGCCAATGCTGCGAAGATCGCGATCGCGACTCCGGTGGGCGGCACCGCTGCCACCGCAAGGCCGATCGTGGCGGGCGGCGTGATCACCGGAGTGACCGTCAATTCGGGCGGTCGCGGGTACAGCGCCGGTGCCACGGTGACCATCGATGCCCCGGCAAACGGGGGCACGGCCACGGCTGACGCCACCGTGAACCTGAACACCGGTGTGATCAGTGCTCTGACACTTACCGACGTGGGCAACGGCTACGCCGCTGCCCCCGGCGTGAGGATCAGCGCACCGCTCTATGCCGGCATTCAGGCGACGGCGTCCTCGACGCTGGCGTCCGGGACGTCGACGGTGAAGCTCAAGGCTGATCCGAAGGCGATCCAGGAGCTGTTCGAGATGGACTACGGCCGGATGAACGCCACCTTGGGTGTCGAGCTTCCGT
>JBAXSI010000128.1:0-3814 GCA_037130755.1 Actinomycetes bacterium | reverse complement strand
GTTTGGGTCTCAAGCCCATCGAGGGTTCAAATCCCTCCGCCTCCGCCATTGATGAAGGGCCCCCCGGTGGGGTGCCCTCATCAGTTTCTGGGGCGCATCGTTTGGGGGGCCCACCCGCTGCCTCGGCGTCCTCGGCGAGGAGGACAGGTCCGAGGCGGGTGCTGTGGGCCCGCTTAGGCCAGAGCGGGTACACTTCCCGTCGGTCGTTCGCGGCCATGCGCCCGTAGCTCAACGGATAGAGCACTTGACTACGGATCAAGAGGTTGCACGTTCGAATCGTGCCGGGCGCGCTCTGTGATGTCCCGGGACATGCTTATCGGATGTCCCGGGACATCCTTATTTGTTGGGGTTCCGGCGGTAGCCCTTTTGGACGCCGCCGCGTCGTGGTGATCCTTTCTTCGGGCCGGGTGGCAGTCCGCGGGGTTGGCTGTCCTTGTCGGGGTTGATGGTCAGTTCGCGGAGGATCTCGCCGGTGTCGCGGTCGATGATGGTGACGTCGAGGTCGTGGATGAGCATGCGGACTTTGGTGCCGTTGTGCTCGGCGCCGAGCTGGATGTGGTGCAGGCGTCCGCCGCGGCGCAGGGTGATGGATCCGGTTGCCTGGACGATGTCCTCGCCGATGCGGAAGTGGCCGGATCGGTCGTGGTCGGGGGTGGCCTTGGCGCGGGCGGTGTAGGCGGTGTTCGGGGTTCGCCTGCCCAGGGATCGGTGCTTGCGCGCTGCGGTTCGAGGCCGACCTGCCCAACGAATGCTGGCAGGCCGACTTCACCCACTGGACCCTCGCCGACGGCACCGACGCGGAGATCCTGCTCTGGCTCGACGACCACTCCCGCTACCTGATCTCCGCCACCGCCCACCAGCCGGTCACCGGCCGGACCGTCCTGGAGTGCGGGCCGGCGTCCGCGCCGTAGTCGATCAGCTCGCGACGCAGGGCCAGGATGCGTTCCACCACGGCTGGCGCCGTGGTATTCGGGTTGGTCCGTGGGCGCGTGGATCGCGGTTTCAGGGCCTGCCAGCCGCCGGTCCGCCACGCGGCGACCAGCTGGCTGACCCGCGGCTGGGAGATCCCGTAGGCCCGGGCGACCTCCCGCTGTGACTTGCCGACCAGGACCGCTTCGACGATGACCCGCTGCTTGGACATGCCGAGCAACGCTGCCCGGGATCAACCCCTCACGTGATAAGCATGACGCGGGACATGCGATAAATATGTCGTGAAACGCCACAGTGCCGGGCGCGCTCCCTTGACTGGCCTCAGCGCTCTCGCGTGTGGAAGGTTAAGGCCGCCGTCCACCCCAGGCATGAACGTCGACGGATGTGATGTGGTCGAGCGTCGAATCCGCATCATTCAGGCTGGACCCGCCAAAGAGTTATGGTCGCCTCACCCCCATCCCTGGGATATGTGGCCGTAGTCGCCGCCGCCAGGCGGCGATCTCCGTCGAGTCGCCACTCGCTGCGGCAGGACGAGTCCGTCAGGACCCACGAGACGCCGGCTCGTTGAAGCTGGTCGGGATCCTCTGCCGCACGATCCCTCGGCTCGAGGAAGCGGTAGAGCTCCTTGACGTTTTCCGGCCACGCCAACCCGCGGTTGTAGTGGGCGACTTGCGCGCCGGTGATGACTTTGAGGACCTGAGGCTCGAGGCACGCGCTCGTTACGACCAGGCCCTCATTGCCAGCCAACACTTCTCGAGTCGCCTGGGCCCGCGCATCCTCCATCGAGAAGACACCTTGCACGCGAGCGTGGTGCCAGAACCCGGCGGTGTCGATGAGGCTGACCACCCACAGCACCATGCCCAGGGCGACGAGGGCGGTCAGAGCGAACTGACGGTGTCCCTCGAGCCGTGCGCGCTGGGTGAAGGCCCAGGCGAGAACGGGCGCCATCAGCAGGCCACTCAGGGTGGTGAAGATGATCCAGAATCGGTAGGGCTCCTGATTGAACCCCCAACGGTCGTTCTGTGACATCAAGATCGCGCCTACGGTGAGGGCGACCAGCAGCGCGTTCTTCGAGTGCTGTCTGCGACCCCAGAGTGCGACGACGCACACCGCTCCAAGCAGGAGCAGTGGCAGCGCGGCCAGGAGGCCTGACGGAATAGCCACGCCAAGTCCGCGGGAGGACACCTGGCGGAACGTCAGGAAGGGATCGCCCTGGGTCAGGCCGATGGCGGTTCGCACCAACTGCGGCGCAGCACACAGGGCGTAGGCGACAGCGACGGCAGTGGCCATCCGGACGTTGCCGCGTGCGAGGGTCAAGGCGGCCGGGGTGAATGCGAGGAGCACCAGGGTGAACACGGGGAGCGGACCGAAGATGCGGGCAACCGTTGGGCCCAGCACAAGCGCAACGATAAGTAGCCCGATCGTGGTCCCCATCAGTGGCACGGATCGGCTTCGGCTGATCGCAAGCGACGCGGCGAAAGCCAAAGCAAGGATGGCCCCGGCGAAGAACGCGTAGGTGTGCACGTTGGCCGTCAGTCCGAGGATCGCGGCCGCGACAACCACGAGCCAGGGGCGGTACCCACCACCGTTCTGCGGATCTGTCGCGAGGATCAGCACCATCGCGATGACCACGAGGCACACACCGGCAACTTCGGAGTTCAGCGCGAAGAAGGACGCGAGCGGCCCCCAGAGCCGGGCGTGGTTGAGGAGTTCGACGAACCACGTCCCCGTCGTTTCTGCGGCAAGCACCCCGGTGTAGATCGCGAGCGCGGGAAGTATGGGAGCCCAGGCTCGTCCACTCATCCGCAATGCGAGCCATCCGCAGGCCAGCACGGCGGCGCTCACGGCGACCAGGCCCATCAACGTCCACCACGTGTAGACCGGCAATCCCGACACTCGCGCCAGCAGGCCCATGAGTTGATACCACAGGCTGGGATAGTGACTGGTCCCCGTCTGCGTGAAGGGCTCGACGAACCGCATGTCACCGCGCGCCCAGTTGGTCGCAATCGAGGCGTAGGTGAGCTGGTCTGGGTAGGCGTAGGCGCGGAATCCTTGCCACCACGGCAGACCCACGAGTGGGCCAACTAGGGCCGTGACTACGAGCACTTCGCTGGCGACGAATGCGCTGGCCACGGCCAAGGGCCGTCGGGTACTCACGACTAAGTTCTACACGGCTAAGCCGACTGACGCCACGTCCTTCAAGCCGGTGGACTTTCGTCGGTCGGCGTCGCCGGGCGTCACGACGCGGGTGAAGTTCGGCAGGCCCAGCGAGCGGGTTGTCGCACGTGCGCAGGCTCGGCTACCGCTTGGTGAACGTCAGAAGGAATCGTCCGGACATCTGGCACGACTGAATGGGCTCGCCTTGTGCGGGTGCCGCGTCTGGACGTGCGCGAGCCGGCGACGCGGTGCCAGTCATGGCGTCGCACGGGCCAGTCACGTTGATGACGCGCCGGAGCTTTGCACCCTTGCGGGCCTTCGAAATGCCCGCGGCGCCGTTCACCTGAAGACCGCTCGGCAAGGACAACGACCACAGTCGGGACAACCCCAGGCCGAACGACTCAGTGCCCCCCGCGGCGGAGCTGAAGCCCGGCCAGTATCGGGGGCATTCGGTGTTCAGTCCGCCCGTGGCGTCCGCCGCCGCCACCACCAGGTGGAGCCGCGGGTTCTCGAGAGGGACCGGCTCAAGGGTCCCCTGTGGAGGCGTCTGCGTGAGCGTGATCATCGCCTTGCCCTTCGCTGCCTCGCAGACCGGCGCTGGCGGAGCCTCGCCGAGACCAGCACCGGGGTCATCGTTGCAGGGTTGCGCGGAGTACTCGAAGGAATTCTGGTCGACGGTCACCGATGAGCGGGCGCCCATCACGGTTCCGGCCGCGGCACCGAGGGC
>JBAXSI010000127.1:0-3852 GCA_037130755.1 Actinomycetes bacterium | reverse complement strand
GCGTGACTAGGCTCGGCGCATGCCAGAACTCATCCCCGCGCCCGCGATCGTCCCCGTCCCCGGTGGCAAGGTGATCGAGGAGTACGTCGGCCACGCCTCCAGCGGCGACGGCGACGTCTCGATCGCCCACATGATCGCCCCGCGCGGCTGGGACGAGCCGTTCCAGGAGCCGGAGTTCGACGAGTTCACCGTGGTGCTCGACGGCTCCATTGACGTCGAGTACGACGACGGCGTCATTCACGTGCGTGCGGGCCAGGCGATCATCACCCGCGCCCACGAGCGCATCCGCTACACGACTGCCGACGGCGCCCGCTACATCGCGGTCTGCCTGCCGGCCTTCCACGGCGACATCGTCCATCGCGAGGACGACGACGAGTACGACCGCGACCCGGTCGAGTAACGCCTAGCTGACCAGGCTCAGGGCGGTCACGCCCACGAGGATGACGACCACGCCGGCTATCTGCATGCGGCCGAGCTTCTCCTTGAACAGGAAGTACGCGAGCACGGCCGACAGCGGCGCGAACTGCGAGGCGAGTACCGACGTCACGGCGACGTCGTACTGCGCCCCGATCGAGAAGGCCGTGAAGCCGATCACCTCGGCGAAGGCCATCCCGATGACCAGCGGCATCGTCGATCTCGTGATCTGCAGGCGGCGGGTCACGAGCAAGGGCACGAACAGCACCAGGACCCCGACCATGCGCGCCGGCAGGAGCACCCAGGAGATGGGGACGTCGCTGCTCGCATGACCGGCAGCGAACAGCGACGCACCGAAGAGTGCGGCGGCTCCCGTTGCCAGGAGGACCGCCACCAGCGGACGCTCGTGATCCAGCGGTGCAGGATCGGGGCCGGCGGCCGCCATGACGATGCCGATCACGATGACGAGCAGCAAGGCGCCAACGATCGGGACGATGCTCTGGCCGAGGAGGGCAGCGATCACCGCTGCCAGGGCACCCTCGGTCGCCAGGATCGGGGTGATGACCCCGACCTTGCCGAACCGGTACGCCGAGGAGGCCAGCAGGAGGCCTGAGACGTTGCCGAGGCCGATGAGTGCCAGCCATCCAGCGTTCGCCGGAACGCTCTCAGGCATGCCCGAGAGGGCTACGAAGGGCATCGTGACGAGCAGGCCGATCGCCATCGTCCAGGCGACCGACGACATCGGGCCGATGATCCGTACGGTGCGCGACGCCATCAGCGAACCGGCGGCGAAGCACAGGGCGGTCGCCAGTCCGAAGACGATGCTGATCACCGTCGGACCCTACTGACTCCGATCGAGGCGAAACTCGGGCAGGATGGCGGTGTGGCCAAGAAAACACTCATCATCGACGACCTCACCGGCGAGACCGGCGCCCGCACCCGGACCCTCCGGTTCGACGGCGTGGACTACGAGATCGACCTGACGGACGCGTCCTACGCCGAGCTCCGCAAGGCGGTCAAGCCGTACCTGAAGGCGGCCCGTCAGGTGTCCGGAAGCCGCGTCCCGGTTCAACGGATTCGGCGGCGTGCCGCCGGCTCGTCGAAACACGTAGGCGCCCCTACCGAGGCGGCAGTGATCCGGGCCTGGGCCCGTGCCAATGGCGTCGCGGTGACCGAGCGGGGCCGTGTCGCGCCCGCCGTCCGGGACGCCTGGGTGGCCGCCGGTTCGCCCCGATAGGTTCGGGGGATGGTCTCCGATGCCGGCACGTACGCGCCCGTCCCGTCCGATCTGATCAAGCGGGCGCCCAAGGTGCTGCTCCACGACCATCTCGATGGGGGCATGCGACCGCAGACCGTCATCGAGCTCGCCGACGAGGCGGGCTACACCGAGCTGCCCGAGACCGACCCCGTCAAGCTCGACCAGTGGTTCCGCGACGCGGCAGACTCCGGATCCCTTGAGCGCTACCTCGAGACCTTCGCTCACACGGTGGGCGTCACCCAGACCACCGCGGCGCTGAGCAGGGTGGCGCGCGAGGCGGCCGAGGACCTCGCTGCCGACGGCGTCGTCTACGCCGAGGTCCGGTTCGCGCCGGAACTGCACGTCGAGAAGGGCCTGAACGAGAACGAGATCCTCGAGGCAGTGCTGGCTGGCTTCGCCGATGGACAGCGCAATGCCAAGGCGGCCGGCAAGCCGATCCGCATCGGCGTCCTGCTCACGGCCATCCGCACCGCATCGCACTCCCGGCGTATCGCCGAGCTCGCTGTCGCCGAGCAGTACCGCGACCGAGGCGTGGTCGGCTTCGACATCGCCGGTGCGGAGGCCGGCTTCCCTCCCACCAGGCACCTGGACGCCTTCGAGTTCCTGCGCCGCGAGAACGCGCACTTCACCATCCACGCCGGGGAGGCGTTCGGGCTGCCCAGTATCTGGGAGGCCATTCAGTGGTGCGGCGCCGAGCGACTTGGCCACGGTGTTCGAATCATTGACGACATCGAGATAGGACCCGACGGCGAGCCGCATCTTGGTCGCCTTGCCGCGTTCGTGCGCGATCGCCGCATCCCGCTGGAGATGTGCCCGTCGTCCAACGTCCAGACGGGCGCCGCCGACTCCATCGAGCACCATCCGATCGGGCTGCTGCGCCGCCTCGGCTTCCGCGTGACCGTCAACACCGACAACCGCCTGATGTCGGGCACCTCGATGTCGCACGAGATGGAACTGCTGAGCAAGGCCTTCGACTACGGGCTCAACGACCTGCAGTGGTTCACGATCAACGCGATGAAGAGCGCCTTCATCCCGTTCGACGAGCGGCTGGCGATCATCAACGAGCAGATCAAGCCGCAGTACTCATCGCTGCGCGCGGTCCTTGCCGAACGGCTCACTGGCCGGACGTCAGCACCCTGACCGGGATACCCTGAAACGACCACGCGGGAGGAGATCACCAATGGCATTGCTGGAAGCTGTGGAGAGCAGCCAGGGACGGGTCAACGACCTGCGGCATGAACTGGAGAAGGCGCGCGTCGCCCTCGACCGCACGGATGCCGTGCTCGCCACCGCCGACGAGGGCCTGATGAAGGCCGAGTCTGCGATCGTGACAACGAAGAAGTGGACGCCCGTCGGCCTCATCGTGCTCGGCGCGATCCTCGTCGTCGGAGTCGGCGCGGTCATCGTGCTGCGCAGGCGCGGCAAGGGCGACGACTACGACGAATAGCAGGCTCTGGGGGCGCAAGTGCGAGGTGTGGGGGTAGCGATCCTCGGGGGTCTGCTGCTGCTGGTCTTGTTGCTCGGGTCTGCGGTCACAGGCGGCGAAACGTCGCCGCAGCCATCGGCGAGTTTGCCGGCGAGTGCGGTGAGTTCTGCGGCGCCCGCCATCCGTGATGAGGACTTTGCCAAGGCCCTCGGTGGTCAGGTCACCAGTGTCTCCCCGGCCGTTGCCCAGGGCATGGGTCGGCGCGTGTGCAGCGCACTCGATGACGGAATCCCCGCGGACGACGTGCGCTCCGTGCTCGCCCAGAAGGGGGTCACGCCGGCGGAGGCGAGTCGCATCGTCCTCGCTGCCGTGACGATGTACTGCGCCGAGAACAAGGCGAAGGCGATGCCCTAGCCGTTCACAGGAGACGGACGCGGCATGTAATGCCGGGGACAGCCGCCGTAGGGCTCCAGGATCCGCTGCCGCAGCGCCCTATTCGCCGTCAGCAACTCGACGGCGAGGGAAGAATCGATCACGACGATGGTCACGTAGGTATCGTGGCGGCGCGAAGAATGGCCTCATCGCACTCGCGTCGTCCGTCGTGGATGGCCTCGATGATCTCCTCCCTTGTGACGTTCACCTGGGGGAGGTCGTCGAGGACTTCTGCCCAACGCTTCTCGAGGGGGGACTGCTCCGCCGCCTCGCTGATCGTGCGAAGCAGGAACTGCTGGACGGACTGCCCTCGTTCTGCCGC
>JBAXSI010000126.1:0-3915 GCA_037130755.1 Actinomycetes bacterium | reverse complement strand
CAGCCGCTTCCCGAACGCTGCCGCGGGCTCCTCGACGGCGGTGGCACCGGTGCCGAGCGGGAGGTCCCAGACGGGGCAGACCAGGCCCTGCGCGCGGAACATCCCGACGAAGCGGGTGCCCTCGCCGAGGGAGTCCTCGCCCTCGGCGTGCAGCCGAGCCAGCGCGTTGAGCAACTTCTCCTCGGCATGTGGCATGACCCAGCGCAGGTGCTCCTTCTCGCCCATCTGCGTCCAGTAGGCGGCCGGAACCGAGGTCAGCCGCGCGGTCGGGCTCGCGTAGGCCCCCGCGCGGTCGAGCGAGGCGCGCACCTCGTCGGTGACCTCGACGTCCTGCTCGATCCAGAACTCGAAGTCCTCGTGGACAGTGACATCGAGCTCGGCCTCGTTGTCGATGAGGTCCTGCAGCCGTGGCGAGTCCGCGGTGACGCGGCCCATCGGCACCGGCTCGCCGGGCTCGGCATCCAGCGCCGCGAGCAGGGCGTTCGCGACGTCGCGGCTACCGTCACCGGAGCCGACGTTGACCTGGAGCGCGAGCAGGATCGAGCCGTCGGCGCGCACGAGCGCGGGCCAGGCCATCGGCAGTACCGTGACGAGCGTGACCTTGCGGTCAGCGTTCGCTCCGGTCAGCTTCAGCGGCGCCGACGCGGCCGGCACGATCTCGCGCATGGCGACGATGTCGCACTCTGAGGCCAGGCCCTCGAACGCCCGCGCCGGTCCGGCGAAGGCGGCCGCGGCGGCCTTGCCGTGGCAGGCCTTGTAGCGACGACCCGAACCACAGGGGCAGGGCTCCCTCATGCCGACGACCGGCACCTCGACATCGAGGTCTTCGGTGGACGCAGCAGAGCGGGTGGGCTTCTTCTTGGCCATGGCCGGAAACCTATCTGCCGAGCATCCTCAGCACCCGTCCCGGGCGGTTGGTGATGATGCCGTCGACGCCGAGGTCGACGCATAGATCCACGTCGGCCTTGTCGTCAACGGTCCACACGTGCACGAACCCGCCGTGCTGGTGCACCTTCTCCACGTACGTCGGGTGCTTGCGGACGATGTCGATCGACGGACCCGAACCCTGAACGCCCTCCGGCAGCGACCCGTCGCGGTAGCGCCACGGCACGTCGTCCATCAGGAGGACCGTGGGGGTCTGGCTCGACAGGTCATGTACGCGGTGCACGGCGACCCGGCTGAAGGACATCACTCGAGCGCGCGGGCGGCCCTTGCCGTTGACCCGCGTGAGGCCGAAGTGCCGCAGCATGTCGATCAGCGCGTCCTCGACGTACTTGCCGTACCGCGTCGGGTGCTTGGTCTCGATCGAGAATTCGACCGAGCTCGACGCGTCGAGCATCGTGGCCAGCAGCGTCTGCAGCGTCAGGACCGACGTGCGGGTCTCATCGGGGCGAGGGTCCTCGAAGTCGCGCCAGACACCGGGGCCGCCGCTGTAGTCGTAGGCGGCCAGTTGCTTGAGGGTCTTCGAGCTGACCGCGCCGTGGCCGGTGCTGGTGCGATCGATGCGCCGGTCGTGGACGCAGACCAGGGCCCCGTCAGCGGTCAGACGGACATCGCACTCGATGGCGTCGGCACCCTCCTCGATCGCCTTGAGGTACGCGGCGAGCGAGTGCTCGGGTTCGTCATCGTTGGATCCTCGATGCGCGACAACCTGGATGGCCTGCGACACATGGCAAGCGTACGTGCGTGCGCTGAGGTAGGCCTGATGTGCGATATTCGCCGCATGCCCGCGTCGCGCTTCGAAGTGGTCCTCCTGGACCTCGACGGGACGCTCACCGACTCGGCGCCCGGCATCATCAACGGCCTTCGCTACTCGCTCGACGCGATGGGCATCGAGCACCCCGACGAGGCGACGATGCGGACCTTCTTGGGACCGCCGCTGGCCGACACCTATGGCGGCTTTTTCGGCATGAATCAAGGGGAAATCGACCATGCCATCGCGCTGTACCGCGAGCACTACCACGAAGTCGGGCTGTTCGAGAACGACGTCTATCCGGGCATTCCCGGCCTGTTGGACGCCCTCGACGAGGCCGGCGCGGTGCTCGCGGTCGCGACGTCCAAGCCGACCTATTCGGCGACGCGGATCCTCGAGCACTATTCGCTCGCCGGCCATCTGGCGTTCATCGGCGGCGCCGAGCTCGACGGGAGCCGCAACGGCAAGGCCGCCGTGATCGCCCACACGCTCGACGCGCTCACCGCGGCCGGCAGCTACCGCGACGGCACCTCGGTGGTCATGGTCGGCGACCGCGAGCACGACGTCCAAGGTGCGGCCGAGCACGGGATCGACACGGTCGGCGTGCTGTGGGGCTACGGGACCAGCGAGGAACTGCTCGGCGCCGGCGCGGTCGCCCTGGCGGAGCGCCCGTCAGACCTGCTCGCCCTGCTCACTGACTAGGCAACCGATCGGGATCACGGCTAATCCAGCGATGCTGGGGATGCGGGTGTCGTTCGTCAGGAAGAACTCGCACGCCGCGCGTCGGGCCGTGGCTAGGTGCAGCGCATCGACCAGCGGCAGTCCGAGGTCGGCGCGCAGGCGCGAGGCATCGTCGAAGTCGCGACCACCGTGGGACCGGATGTCGAGAAGGTTGCGGGTCTCGAAGAAGTCCGTGAATCTTCGGACGACCTCCGGCCCGCCCTTGCGGTACGGCAAGACCATGACCTCGGCGACGGCCGCGTCCCCCGTCACGGCAACCAGATCACCGGCATACGCCCCCGCCATCACCGGCGCGACGTGCTCGAAGAAGCGGGGCTCGCGCTCCAGGAAGTAGATGAAGACGTTCGCATCCAGGTAGACGCGGCGATCGCGAAGGCGCTTCACGCGTACAGGTCCCGCTCCCACGAGGCGTGGTCCTCGGCGATCGTCCGGTCAATCTCCTCAGGGGTGGATCCCCAAAGCCCCTTGCCGATGCCGGCGAACCGCATGATGCTGTCGCCCGGCTGCCGGTGGTCGGCCAGCCGGATCGTGATGACCCCGTTGGCGAACTGCAGGTCGCACACGGTGCCCTCGGAGATGCCCGCCGCATCGGCGATGGCCTTGGGGATCGTGACCTGGTTGCGCTGCCGCACGGTGATCTCGGTCATCAGGAGCCTTTCTGATTTCTGATCGACTTTCAGAAATCTTAGCCCACTGACCAGGGAATACTCGATCCGCTCGTCCACAGGCTCTTATTACTACGCATTGCTCGGTGATATCATCGGCTTATGCGTAGTAATGCACCCGCGTTGTTGCCGATCTTCCGCACCCGCGCCCAGGGCGAGATCCTCGCTCTGACGCTGCAGGACCCCAATCAGGAGTGGACGATCTCCGACCTAGCACGAGCGACGGGTGCCCCTCTGACGTCGGTGCAGTCCGAGGTCGCGCGCCTGGAGTCGGGCAGTCTGCTGGCCTCACGCAAGGTGGGGCGCACCAGACTCGTCCGCGCCAACACCGACAACCCCGTGATCGAGCCGCTGACTCGCGTGGTCCTGCTCACGTTCGGCCCCAAGTCGGTTGTGGAGTCCGCCTTTGCGGATCTTGGAGCAGAGCGCGTCGTCATCTTCGGATCCTGGGCGGCCCGCCTTCAGGGAGAGGCGGGTGCGATGCCCGCTGACATTGACGTCCTGGTTGTCGGAGACGACATCAACCGCGGTGATCTGTATGCCGCTGCGGAACGGGCAGAGGCTCGTCTGGGTCGGCCAGTCAACCCGGTCTTGCGGGGCACCCAAGCGTGGGCCGACCCTGACAAGGACCCGTTGCTCGACGAGATCCTGCACCGGCCAATGGTCGATGCCACGACCGCGACCGTCCCGCGAGGGTCCTCGTGACGTGGCATGCGGCAGGAGAACTGATCGCCAAGTTGACCGTCTTCCGCGCGCAGTAGTCGAGGCGTCAGGCGGTGAAGATCACGCCGGGATTCATCAGGCCCTTGGGGTCCC
>JBAXSI010000125.1:0-3930 GCA_037130755.1 Actinomycetes bacterium | reverse complement strand
CAGGACCTGGTCATCCACACCAGCGCCACCTCCGCCGGACTCCAGCGCTCCCTCGACCTGCTGTCCCGCGAGGGCACAGTGATCGACCTCAGTTGGTACGGCGACACCGAGGTAAGCCTGTCCCTGGGCGGTGCCTTCCACTCAGGGCGATTGGCCATCCGCGCCAGTCAGGTCGGCATGGTGGCGCCGGCCCGGCGCGGCACGCGCTCGATGGGCGACCGCCTGATCCTGGCGCTGGACCTGCTGAAGGACCCGGCCTTCGACGCACTCATCTCGGGGTCGTCCCCGTTCCAGGACCTGCCCGACACGATGGCACGGCTGGCCGACGGGCGACTGCCCGCGCTGTGCCATGCCGTCACGTACGGGGAGGGGTAGTCCATGTTCAGCGTGACGGTTCGCGACCACATGATGGTCGCCCACAGTTTCCGAGGCGACGTCTTCGGCCCCGCGCAGCGCCTTCACGGTGCCACCTTCGTCGTCGACGCGACCTTCAAGCGGCCAACCCTCGATGCCGACAACATCGTGGTCGACATCGGGCGCGCCACGGAGGAGTTGAAGGCGATCCTCGCTGAGTTCAATTACCGCAACCTCGACGACGAGCCCGCGTTCGCCGGCATCAACACGTCGACCGAGATGCTTGCGCAGGTCATAGCCGACCGGCTTGCGCTGCGGGTGCACGACGGCTCCCTTGGAGAGGGAGCCCACGAACTGACCGCGATCCAGGTGACCTTGCACGAGTCGCACGTCGCCTGGGCGAGTTATGAGCGGGAGCTATGAGAAACGTCCACGTGATCATGCCGATCGGCGTACATGACACTCAGCAGCCAAGTGGCGGCAACGCCTACGACCGACGCATCTGCTTCGGCCTGACCCGACTGGGCTGGTCCATCTGGGAGCGCATGGTGCCCGGCGCCTGGCCCGAGCCGAAGGCCGCAGCCCTGACGTCGCTCGCCGAGGTCCTCGCCACGGTTCCTGACGGCACATTGGTCCTCGTCGACGGACTCATCGCCTCGTCCGCGCCCCAAGTGCTAGTGCCCGAAACCGAGCGCCTTCGAGTCGTGATCCTGGTCCACATGCCGCTCGGCGGTCAGCCGGGCGAGGAGGGCGAGAAGGCCCGTCCACACGAGAAGGAGGTGCTCACAGCAGCGAGCGCCGTCATCACCACGAGTGCCTGGACGCGCGACTGGCTCGTCAGCGAGTACGGGCTGCGTGCGCGTCTAGTGTTCGTGGCCGAGCCGGGCGTCGACGTCGGTCAGTCAGCAGCCGGCACGGACGACGGCGGCACACTGCTCTGCGTCGCGGCCGTGACGCCGCGCAAGGGCCACTCCGACCTGATCTCCGCGCTCTCGCTGATCCCCGACCTGCCGTGGCGCCTGTCGATCGTCGGATCGATCGATCGCTGCCCCGCACACGTCGAGATGCTGCGCCGTCAGATCACCGCTGCCGACCTCGACGACCGCGTGACGTTCCACGGCCCCCGCGCGGGCTTCGCGCTTTCTCAGCTCTACCGCCAATCAGACCTCCTCGTGCACGCATCCCATGCGGAGACCTACGGAATGGTCGTGACCGAGGCGCTGGCCCACGAGCTTCCGGTGCTCGCCACTGATGTTGGCGGCATCCCTGACGCGCTCGGGCGAGCACCTGACGGCGCCCGACCCGGACTGCTCGTCCCGCCGCAGGATCCCGAGGCCCTCGCGCAGGCACTGCGTACGTGGCTGACCGAGCCCACCGTTCGGCGCGAACTCCGACTGGCCGCCGGCCGAAGGCGCACTACCCTCACGGGATGGGCCGACACGTCCCGCCGCCTGGCGCGAGTCTTGGAGAAGGCCGCGGCATGACCGCCGAGACCGTTCGGGTGACCCCCGAGTGGCTCGAACTTCGCGAACCGGCAGACGCATCCGCCCGCTCGGTCGAGCTGGTGGAGATACTGCGAACGCAGTTGCCGTCAGGCAGGCGGGCCGTGATCCACGATCTCGGCTGCGGCACGGGCTCCATGACCCGCTGGCTCGCACCACTCCTTCCGGATGCGCAGCACTGGGTCCTGCATGACCGGGATGCCGATCTCCTCGAGCACGTGACGGTCGAGATCCCGAATCGACCGGACGTGACCTTCACGACCCGACGAAGCGACATCACGCACCTGGCGACTGCCGGGATTGAGGACGCCTCGCTGCTTACTGCGTCCGCGCTGCTCGACATGTTCAACCGTGCCGAGCTGGACCGGTTCGTGCGCGGCTGCGCTGCAGCGCACTGCCCGGCCCTGATCACCCTGTCCGTCACCGGCCGGGTCGAGTGCGCTCCGCACGACCCGCTGGATAGCGCGATCCAGGACGCCTTCAACGCCCACCAGCGCCGCGAGGTCGACGGTCAGCGCCTCCTCGGCCCAGACGCGGTGGCCCTTGCCGCGGAGACGTTCGAGGCGATGGGCTTCGAAGTGCGACTCGCACCCAGCCCCTGGCACCTCGACGCCGATCACGCTGACCTCACGACCGCGTGGCTCGACGGCTGGGTCGCGGCCGCAATTGAGCAGAAACCCGATCTGGCGACTGTCGCCGTGGAGTACGTGCGCCGGCGGGCCGCGGAGATCGAGAGCGGTCGACTCGTCGTCACCGTCCAGCACGACGACCTTCTGGTGATCCCCCGATGACCGCCTACGAGACGGCGGTCGGTTCGGCCGAACTCACAACGTCAGCGCCCCGACGCAGCGCTCGCCGCTCGTGGCGGTGGCTGCGACTCCTCGTCGGTGTCGGGATCCTGGCGATCCTCGTGTGGCGCGTGGGCACTGGTCCGTTCGTCGACGGCATCCGCCTGATCGACGGCTGGTCGCTGGCCGCCGCGGTCACGATCGGCGCCGTCACGACCGTCTGCTGTGCGTGGCGCTGGAACCTCGTGGCGCGTGGCCTCGGCGTCAGCGTCCCCTTGCGCAAAGGCATCCCGGCCTACTACCGATCGCAGTTCCTGAACGTCACGCTGCCCGGCGGCGTCGTCGGCGACGTGCATCGGGCCGTCGATCACGGCCGCGAAGTGGGCGATGTCAGCGGTGGCGTGCGTGCGGTCGCATGGGAGCGCACGGCCGGGCAAATGGTGCAGATCGCGGTGACCGTGGCGATCCTGCTCTTCCTGCCGTCGCCGATCCGTTCGGCCATGCCGTTCGCGGCGCTCGCACTCATGATCGGCCTGGTGGCCCTGCTCGTGGCCAGCCGCCGGCTGCCCCGCAGCGGCCCGTCGCGATGGGCGCGGGCACTCAACATCGGCTTCAACGACCTTCGCAACGGACTGCTCTCGCGCGCAGCGTGGCCGTTCATCATTGTCGCCTCGGCGATCGCCGTGGCCGGCCACGCCGCGACATTCCTGCTCGCGGCGCGCACATCTGGCCTGACCGTGTCCACGTCGACGATGCTGCCGCTCGCCCTGATCGTCCTGCTCGCGATGGCGCTTCCGCTGAGCATCGGCGGCTGGGGTCCGCGGGAGGGCGTCGCCGCCTGGGCGTTCGCGATGGCCGGCCTCACGGCCTCCCAGGGCGTGACCACCGCGGTGGTCTACGGGGTGCTGGTCTTCGCCTCGACACTTCCGGGTGCCATCGTCCTGGTCGTGGCATGGTTACGACGTGCCTGAGCGCCCGTACACGATCCTGAGCTGCGGGATCTCCCTCGACGGCTACCTCGACAGCGCCTCGCACATCCGCCTCCTCCTGTCGAACGAGGCCGACCTCGACCGCGTCGACTCCGTGCGTGCGCAGAGCGACGCGATCCTCGTCGGCGCGGCGACGGTGCGCAACGACAATCCGCGGCTGCTGGTGCAGTCACAAGAGCGGCGCGACGAGCGGGTTCGGCAGGGCCGCACTCCCCTGCCGGCCAAGGTGACGGTCACCACCAGCGGTGACCTCGATCCCTGCGCGAACTTCTTCACCCTTGGCGACGCCACCAAGCT
>JBAXSI010000124.1:0-3971 GCA_037130755.1 Actinomycetes bacterium | reverse complement strand
GTGATGGGTCGCGGCGTTTCGGGGAGCAATCCACGGTGGCCGTTTCTCCTGATGGTGGGCTTCTACCTGCTCGCCTCCATCCAGATCTTCATCACCGTCGTCCGGCCGCCGCTTGCTACGACGAACGTCCAGTGGCAGGCGACGATGCTGGCCCTGGCCCTGGTTCTGCTGCTCCTCGCCTGCGTCTTCACGCTCGTCGGACGAGGTGCGGGCGCGCTTCCCTACCTCGTCATCGGCGGTCTGGTGCTGATCACCTTGACGACGGCCGGTGCTGCCGGTGGCCAGGGCCAGCTCATGGCAGGCGGCTACCTGACCCTCCTCGGCCTCATCGCCGGGCTCACCCTCAGTCGACGTTGGCTGGTCGGCGTGGTCATCGTCGGATCCGCCATGTACGTGATCGCCACCTACTTCCGCACGCTGCTCGACAGCAGGTCGTATGCCTGGGGCTTCGCGGTGCTGTTCGCCCTGGTGTCGTTGGTAATCGCGAACCTCGTCGGCCGGCTCAGGCAGCAGGCCACGCGCGACCCGTTGACGGGTGCTCTCAACCGCCGCGGCCTGGAGGACGAGGCGGTGATCGCCCACGAGCGCGACGTGAGGTCCGGTCAGCAGACCACCGTCGTGGAGATCGACCTCGACGACTTCAAGGGTTTCAATGACATGCGCGGTCACGCTGCCGGGGACGTGCTTCTTGGAGCGCTGCTGGTGGACTGGGCGACGGTGTTGCGTCGCACTGACCTGCTCGGACGCGTGGGTGGCGATGAGTTCGTGCTCGTCCTGCCGGCAACGACTATTGCGGAATCCGAGGCGCTGCTGGTTCGCATACGCGATGCCAACCAGACTCAATGGACCGCGGGGATGACGACGTGGACGGGGTCGGAGTCGTTGTGGCAGGCCCTCGAGCGGGCCGACGCCTCCATGTACGCGCACAAGCCAGAGGCATCGGGACGCCATCTGCAACAGTGATGGCCCGGAAGTGACCGGGCCAGTGAGCCAATTCTACGCCGGTCTCGCGCGGATGCTTCGTTGACGCGGGTGCTGGCTCGGGCACTGTCCGAACACTGCTGACGAACCTGCCCGCGTGACTGCTGCGCCTCGCTCCGCCGATCCGAATCGGAGGACTCTGGAATTGAGGGGATCCCCCTGGAGAGAAGAGGGGGTGGGGAGGACGACAACGAGGACGCAGGCGCTCAATCCGGAGGCACCCGCCCGCCGTGGCCAAGGCCAGCATCATGCTCGCCACGGCACGACTGGTCGTGGTCCGGACCCAGTAGCCCAGCCCCAAGCACGACACACGTTCGTGAGGAGATGATCCAAGGCTCCCACTAGGGCGAGCAGCGATTGACCCCCGTCGGCCCTCGGACGGGGGTCAGTCATGTCCGGTCACTGCGGAGGGTGCTCGGCGACCTTGTCAGGCGTCAAATGGCCCTGATCGTGGGCCTGGCATCGACGTTTGGGCGCGCCCCCAACTCGGAGGCCAGCCGGCTTCGACCTAAACGTCGGGAATAGTAGGACATTTCTTCGGGGAATCCGCTAATTGTACGACGATCTTTCGAGTGAAGTGGGCTGAGAGCGGCGAATATTCGGTCCGTGCTCGAATAGTGCTGCTGTTGCTCTTCTTGTGACTGCATTCACAAGCTCTGTCGCCCCTGCTTAGGACCATCCTGAAATCAGAGATAGCCCACTGAGAGGGAATGGGGCGGGGACGATGTCAGACAAGGTTGGCGCGCACACAGCTCGCAGGACGAAGAGAAGCTTCACCACATGGCTCGCGGCGGTAGCCGGGACAGTGGCCCTCGTAGCCACGGGCTTGATGTTCGTGGCACCGCCGGCCTCGGCCCACTCGAACGACATCACGGGCGCGGCGGTCTGCCAGAACAACGGCACGTGGACCATCACGTGGACCGTCGCGAACGATTACGGCCTGACGGCCCAAGTCACGGAGACGTCAAATGCCTCCGTCGTTTCGGTCGGGACGCCGTTCGGGAAGTACGAGACGAAGACCTTCTCGCAGACGGTCGCAACTGCCCAGAAGTACACGCTGACGGTGACGACCAAGTGGAGCGACAACTACAGCCGGAGCAATAACGGGTCCGTCACGATATCGGGGACCTGCGAGCAGCCTGGCGCGCTGCTTGGTGGTTCGGAGACGTATTGCGTGAACGCCGAGACCGGCGCCAACGTGACGGTGACGTGGGAGGGTGCGACCTACGGCGGCACGGTTTCGAAGACGCAGGCAGAAGCGACGGTTGTGTTGAACAAGGCGACGGCCTACCGCATTGCTGAAATCGCCATGAACGCACCGACGGGTGCGTGCTCGGGTTTGGTCCCGGGTGGCTCGGAGACGTACTGCAAGACCGCCCAGACGGGCCAGAACGTGACGGTGACGTGGGCCGGCGCGAGGTACGGCGGCAGCGTGACGAAGAGTCAGGCCCAGGCGACGGTCGCCTCGAACAAGACGATTGCCTACCGCGAGGCGGGCATCGCGATGGACGCGCCGACGGGTGCGTGCTCGGGTACGGTCCCCGGTGGCTCGGACACGTTCTGCGTGGACGGCGGGCTCGTGACCGTGACATGGCCGGGTGCGGAGTACGGCGATGGCACTGACCTGTCATATGGCGACGCCGTGACGCTGGTCGCGGAAAACAAGGCGGACGCCCTCCACGAGGCTGGCATTCCGGAAGGCACAGAGCCGAGCGAGTGCTCGCCACCTCCGACAACGCCTCCGACGTCGAGCAGTTTCACGCAGTCGGCAACGGTGGGCGGATCGATTGACCTCTGCCTCGTTGACGGAACCACCAACCTGGTCGTGGCCTACAGCGGAACCGGATCTGGCACGAGCGGAATCTCAGACGCGGACGCCATCTTCATCGCCAACACCAACGCTAACGCTGCGGCGGCCGCCGACCTGGCTGCCAAGACCCCGGCAGGGGCAACCGAAGGGGCATGTGGAGCTCCTCTCGCGGTCGCCGCCGTCGAAGCAGCAACGGTTCCTGAAGAGCCGATCGTGGTCGCAGCTCCGGAGTCGGCGACGGTTCCTGAGGCTGAGCCCGTCTCGGTTCCGCAGGCAGCGACGGTTCCCACCGCGGTCCCCGCGGGTGACGGATCGTCCGACAGGAGTGGCCCGAACAGTGGGCTGCTGATCCTGGCCCTGGTTGCCACTGGTGTGTGCTTCCTCGCCACTGGCCGCCTCCTGGCCACCCGCAACAGGTGACCTAAGGAACAACAGGCTGCGCGGCAGCACCTCGAAAGAGGGAGCCCCGCACAGATGAAGGACATGGTTGAGCCCCCGCCTCCCTCGGGCGGGGGCTCAACCATGCTTTGGACGGTTTCCGCGACGCGACAGCTCAGATCAGCGCCAATAACCATAAACACGACAAAGCGGATAAATCTACTTGACGGACCCACAGCGTACGCAAATCATCCGTCCGTTGCAGCCTGAGACGCCTGTTTGTTCGGTCCCTGTCCGAATAGTGCTGATGTTGCTCATCTTGTGATCGCTGTCACAAGTATCACCCGGGCTCGGTGAGAGGAATCTCATGGCAGGAACACCCAGTCGACGAACGAGGGGCGTGGGGATTATGGGTAGTACACAGTCGCGCAGAGCGAAGAGGAGTCTTGCCGGTTACCTGGCGGCCGCGGCCGGCACGGTTGCGTTGGTGGCAGGCTGTCTGGCGCTCGGCGCACCGTCGGCGTTGGCCGACGACAATGGCGGCGGTTCCGCCGACGTCACGTTCAGCCAACCGCAGCAAAACGACGACAAGAACAAGTGCGAGTCCGGCAAGCTCTACAGCTCCGAGACCAAGCGGTGCGAGGACGAGGGCAAGAAGGACGACGACTGCCGCAACAAGGACAACCGGGTGTCCAGCCTGAACGGTCGCGAGAGTGACAAGAAGAAGTGCGGCGACGACGGCGAGAACGGCGACGACTGCCGGAACCGCGGCGACCAGGAGTCCAGCGTGAGCGGTCGCGAG
>JBAXSI010000123.1:0-3982 GCA_037130755.1 Actinomycetes bacterium | reverse complement strand
CCAGCGAGGACGAAATCCTCACAGGCTAGGAGTCAACCGAAGTCTGGGCAGACCCTTCGAATGAACGGATAGCTTGCCGCCCAGATGAATGAGGAAGGTCGTGTCACTGACGTTGGCCACGCTGCAGCCATCCAGGTGGTCAAGTGCGGCACGCATCAGTGCGCCGTCGTCATCGGACGTTGTCAGGCAGGTGACGTCGAGAGTGACCGCCGTGTGGTCAGCCTCGACTATGTCCATCCCCATGATCACGCATCCCGCACCGCTCACCGCTTCGACGATGCGGCCCGAGGCGTAGAGCTCGGGACTTGTCTCAATCCGGGCGACCAGGGTGAACCCCATCCCGCTCATGACGTGATCGCGTCTTGGATCGCCCGACGAGCGTCACCAGTCGCATCCAGCACAACGCGGATTCCCATCTTCGCCAGCGTGTTCTGCATCGGTGGGCCCATGTGGTTCGCCACGACAATGGTCACGCCGTTCTCCGTCAGGAAGCGGACGATCATGGCGTGATGGCTGCCCTCGGTTCCCGAGTCATGCAGTGCGTCCCAGCCCACATTCTCGATTCGCCAACTGACGATGCCTCCGTTCTGGACCTTGGCCACGGCCACGGCCGGTGCCTTGCCCCAACCGCCTGACACAGTCTCCGCAGGTGTGACGGGTATACAGGCGACCTCGATGCTCATGGTGGTCCTCTATTGGCGTGATTGTCCCCGTTCGGACTATCATACCCCTAGGGGTATGTCCCGATCGGAGGGCAAGTGGCGGAGACACCGCGCGGCCAGACGCTGGACGTCACTCATCCCCACCTTGCCGACGAGTTGCTCGTTCCCCAGGACCCGCGACTCTTCACCGAGGAGAGCCGGGACCTAGCCCTGTGGCGCGGCCCCCTTGGCCACGTGTGGCGGGCAACCATTGACGATCGCGTACACGGCCGCGGGTGCCCCGTGTGCTCGGGCCTTCAGCCGCCAGCGCAAGGCCGATCACTGCTTCAGGTCAACCCCTCGGCCGCCCAGCAAGCCGACGGCTGGGACCCGGCAGCGGTGAGCGCCGGCTCGCGCGCGGAGATGCCGTGGCGATGCCCTGACTGTGGCGCGACCTGGACCGCCGAGATCCGAGCCCGAGCCCGAGGACACCGCCCGTGCCCATCCTGCTCGAGTGGCGACAAGCCATCGCTGACCATCACTCACCCTGAGCTTGCTGCGCAGATGATCGCCCCCTTCGACCCCATGGACTACACGCATGGCAGCAACGCGAAGGTCCGTTGGCGCGGACCCGCGGGCCACGAGTGGGAAGCCACCGTCTCCAACCGGGTAAAGGGATCCGGATGCCCCGTCTGCTCATCGGGCGCCGGGGCACGGGCACGAAAAAGCCCTGATCCAGGCGCGAGCCTCGCCGACCTCTATCCAGCCATCGCCGGTGAGGCTGAAGATTGGGACGCGGCCGACTACCGGGCGAAGTCCAGCGCCCGCCTGCGCTGGGTCTGCTCCACCTGCGGACACCACTGGTCTGCCACCATCTTTGCGCGCACTCAACGCACTGGTTGCCCCGCGTGCGCAAGGCGACGTCGCACCAAGGCATAGACCGGATCCAATCTTCAGCGAGGAAAACATGTACTCCCCTTCTCGACCACTCTTCCTCTTCGACGGTGACTGCGGCGTCTGCCAGAACGGCACTGCCTCGATGCGTCGACGCTTCGACCCCCCGGTCGATATGTCGGCCCACCAGTGCGTCGACGTATCCGCCTATGGCATCACGGACGACGAGGTCCTCGAAGGTCCAGTATTCGTGCGCGTGGACGGTTCCCACGTCGTCGGTCCGCTCGCGATCGCAGAGATGCTGCGAATCTCGCGGCGACCGTACCGAGGGCTCGGCATCACGATGCTCCTGCCTGGCGTTCGCCAGCTGCTTCATTCGATCGGTCCTTCCGTATATCGCCAGCGCTACCGACTACCCGGTGCAGCTGATACGTGCCGCCTTCCCACCGACGGCGGGCGCTGAAGTCACCGAATACCGACTCCGGTATCGGAAGTAGTAGAAAACCCTTTCCGGTATTGATGTTTTCGCCGTCAATGTGACGCACAACATCACTTCTCCGAGCGTTTCAGCCCATCGTCACCTATACCGTCGGGGGTATTTTCAAAGTGTGATGACGCGCTCTCAAATCGGTACCGCGCAACGACGCGCAGTCCAAGCGCCCTCACGCATTCACCTCCCGGTGGCAGCCCTCAACGTGCCACCCTCGAAATAGGAGCGGTCATGTCCGTCGCCATGGAAGAACTAAAGGCAATCAACGTCGACCTGGTCGTCGATGCTCGCGGCACATCGTGCCCGGGGCCGATCCTCGCCGCTAAGAAGGCGATCGGTGGCTGCCCCGTAGGCGGGGTCATGGAGGTCATGGCAACCGACTCAGGCACCCTCAAGGACATTCCGGCATGGAGTAAGAAGATGGGCCACGAGTACCTCGGCTCCTTCGATGACGCTGGCTATCTTCGCCTGTTCCTCAAGAAGATGAAGTAGGCCGATGTCCGCGGAACACGCACACGGTGAAGGCTTCAAGCCGCGCATCCTGGTGTTCTCCACCCACAACATCTCCGATCCCGGCATCGATCTGGCCGGCAGCCGGCACATGCACTACCCGGCTCCTGTCTCGACCATTGCGGTGCCGTGCAGCAGCGGGCTGAAGCCCAGTTGGATCGTGCACGCACTCGAGGCCGGTATCGACGGCGTGTTCATCGCCTCCGACGGTGAAGAGTGCGCCTACCTGCCCGACTGCTCCGAGCGGACGGCCCGGATCGCGGCCCAGGCTCAAGACCTATTGCGGGCCAGGGGAATAGAACCCCAGAGGCTCAAGATGGCCGCAGTTTGCTCCGTGTGCGCGGAGTCCTTCGTCAAGTACATGACGGAGTTCTCCGAGATGCTCACCGAGCTCGGTCCCGTCGGGGCCATCGCGGCATAACGCACCACCTGGAGGCACAAGTGGACACCAGCAAGAAGACGATCATCGTCTTCAGCGGCGACTTCGACCGAGTATTCGCCGCGTTCATCATCGCCAATGGCGCCGCAGCCATGGGTGATGACGTCACCATGTTCTTCACCTTCTGGGGGCTCAATGCCCTGCGCAAGCCGAAGAAGCAGTCGGTGACGGGCAAGAGCGGCTTACAGAAGGCTTTCGCGGCGATGATGCCTCGCGGTGCCGACAAGCTGAAGTTGTCGAACATGAACTTCGCCGGCGCCGGGCCGATGATGTTCAAGAAGGTCATGAAGCAGCAGAACGTCATGTCCCTCAATGAGCTCATCGACTCCGCCCGCGAGCTCGGTATCCGGTTCGTCGTCTGCACGATGTCGATGGACGTCATGGGCCTGAAGGAAGAAGAGCTGATCGACGGCCTCGAGTTCGGAGGCGTCGCCAGCTACCTAGGCGATGCGGACGAGGCGAACGTCAACCTCTTCGTCTAGCCGTATGACCGCCGGCCCAGGCTGCGCGGCAGCAACGTGAACGGGAGCAACAGATGAAGTACGACGTCATGGTCGTGGGCAGTGGGATCGCCGGCATGGAGTCCGCGATAAAGCTCGGCGACATGGGATACCAGGTCCTTCTCGTGGAGAAGGAATCCAGTGTGGGCGGGAGAATGATCCTGCTCAGCAAGGTGTTCCCGACCCTCGACTGTGCCAGTTGCATCTCGGGGCCCAAGATGTCATCGACCATCAACCACCCCAACATCACGACCATGACCTACAGCGAGGTCGAGGGGATCCGTCGGGTATCTGACGGCACCTTCAACGCGACGGTGAAGGAGAAGGCCCGCTTCATCGACTGGAACACCTGCACGGGCTGCCAGGACTGCGAGCGCGCCTGCACGGTTGCAGTTCCCGACCAGTTCAATGCCGGACTGGTTCCCCGGCACGCGGCCTACATCGCGTTCCCTCAGGCCGTCCCGAAGAAGGCGGTCATCGAGCGAGCCGGCACGTCACCCTGCATCGA
>JBAXSI010000122.1:0-4081 GCA_037130755.1 Actinomycetes bacterium | reverse complement strand
TGCGCGCCCGCTCGATCGCCTGGCCGCTCGCCTCGCGCACGGCGGTGGTGTCGTTGCCATCGAGGCGCTGGCCCAGCATCCCGTACGCCCGGGCGCGCTTCCACAGCGCCGGCTCGCCGACCATGTCGGCGATGGCGGTGAGTTCGGACCACTTGTTGTTCTCGCAGATGAAGACGATGGGCAGCTTGAACGCCGCGGCGAAGTTCATCGCCTCATGGACGGAGCCTTGGTTGATGGCTCCGTCACCGAACACGGTGACCGCTACTCGCTCGCTGCCGTCATACCGCGCCGCGAGGGCTGCCCCGGCAGCGATCGGTGCCCCCGCTCCGACGATGGAGTTCTCGCCGTAGAAGCCGTACTGCGGGGCGGTGAAGTACGCGGAGCCGCCACGGCCGCCGCAGACCCCGGTTGCCCTGCCGAGCAGTTCGGCGAGGATCGCCTCGGCCGGCACCCCGCGAGCAAGGGCCCACCCGTGACCTCGGTAGGTGGCGAAGAGGGCGTCCTGGGGTTCGAGAACGTCGCAGACAGCGGCCGGTCCAGCCTCCTGGCCGATGCACAGATGCACGGAGCCGACGATGTCGCCGGCAAGTCGCAGGTCTCGGATCTTCTCCTCGAGCAGGCGGATCCGAAGCATGACCTCGAGGTCCGCCAGCGCCTGTGCCACCGCCTGGCTCATGACAGCGTTCCTTCCCGGTGCAGGGTCTTTGCGGTGGAGTCCCACCGGCTGACGGCGATGGATGCGACGCGTGCGGCTTCGCCTAGGTACGACTCGGGGGTCACCTCGTTGACTACCTCACGAAGCTCTTTGGGCACTCGCTCGGACAGGGTGACCGTTAGTGACGCGTTGCGCTCGCGGGCTTCAGCGGCGGCCGCATAGACCACGTCGTGGGCTTGCTCACGACCTAGGGCTGGAGCCAGTTTCATCATGACCGCCTCGCTGAGGATGAGCCCGTTCTCCGCCTCCAGGTTCCTGAGCATCTGCTCCGGGAAGACCTGCATCGAGCCCACGACAGACGTCATGAGCGAGATCGACGTCGCCGTATAGATGCACATGTCGGGGATGGCGATCCACTCGATCTGCCACTCACCTGCCGAGCGCTCGTGCCCGGCCTCGGCGGCCCGTAGCAGTGCTGCTGACAGCGCGGTCGTGCAAACGCCTAGGCCGATGACCGCCTCGCAGAAGATCGGATTGGCCTTCTGCGGCATGGTGGAGGAGGCACCTCGATGGTGTCCGAACTCCTCACGAACTTCGGCGACCTCGGTCCGAGACAGGTCGATCACCTCCCTCGCCATCCGGATACAGATGGCGCTGATGGATGCCAGCGCGTGGCCGAAGTCCAGGAGCCGCTCCCGAGCGACATGCCAAGGGACGTCCTCGAGCTGTAGACCGAGTCCTTCTGCCAGCAACTCCCGCACTTCTGGGGACCGGTTGCCCATGGCGGCCGATGTGCCTCCCGCACCGAAGAGTGAGACTCGCGCCACCTCTCCGCGGAGGCGGGAGACCAGCTCGACCCTGCCTCGGATCTCCTCGAGGAAGACCGCCATTTTGGCTCCGAACGTGGTCGGAACGGCCTGCTGTGCGTGGGTTCGTCCCGCGATTGGCGTAGCCGCATGCTCCTCGACTGCTGCCCGCAAGGCCTCGCCTAGCGCTACCAGCAGTTCGAGAGTGCGATCGATGGACGCCATGACCTGCAGCGCCAGGCCACTATCCATGATGTCCTGCGTCGTAGCGCCGTAGTGCACGCGCCCGTTGGGTCCTTCCGCCAGATGCTCAGTGATCTGTCGTACCAAAGGCAGGATCGGGTAGCCGACCACCTCGGCATCGGCCCACAGTCGAGGGGTGTCGATGTTCTCCAGGCTGCATGCCGACGAGATGGCGTCCGCATCGGACTGCGTGATGAGGCCTGTGCGCGCTTGCGCTCGGGCTAGTTCCGCCTCCACGCGGAGCCACGCTGAGATGGTCGCCTCTTCAGACCAGACTCGAGCCATGGATTCGTCTCGATAAAGCGTCGTCAGAAGGTCGAACCGAGGTACTGACGTTGTGTTCTGCATGTCAGTCCATCTCCAGTCCGCCATCGACGTTCAGGGCCTGGCCGGTGATGTACGAGGCTGCATCCGACAGCAGGAAGGCCACCACGGACGTCAACTCCTGTGCATCGCCAGGTCGATTCAAGGGTGCGGCTCTCAGAACATCCTCCAGGTACGCCGCACCAGCACCCGGCCCAAACTCGTCATCACGGTCGCGGATGATCTGCTCCCACATCGGTGTCATGAAGACGCCGGGACAGACCGCATTCACTCTGATCTCCGGCCCCAGCGCCAATGCCGCGGACTTCGTCAACGACAACAGACCAGCCTTCGAGGCTGCGTAGTGCGGGGCGTTGGGGCGACCCGATCGGCCCGCCACTGACGACACCAGTACTGCGGATCCTCCGCCGGGAATCTCCTGGCGAGCCATCGCCTGCAGAAGTGGAAAGGCGGAGGTTAGGTTGATGTCGATGACCCGACGCCACTCCTCCACAGAGATGTCAGAGAAGGGCTTCGTCTGCATGACGCCGGCGGCATGCACGAGGCCATCCACCGGTCCGAGTTGATCGGCGACGCTCGCGATGAGCGATTCAGATTGAGCCGTCTGCAGGTCAGCGGGAAACGCAGTTGCCCGAACGCCAGCATCTCGACACTGGGACTCCGCGTCAGAGAGCTTCAGTCCAGGGAGGTCGGTTAGCGCAACAGCGGCACCCTCAAGCCCGAGGCCGACGGCAATCGAGGCCCCCAAGCCCCCGCCCGCGCCCGTGACCAGAACGGTCCTTCCCTGCAGTCCCACCTTGACCTCCAAGTCAAACGATTGTCTGAAGATACCCGCCGATTCCCGGATGTCTAGTCATACGTTTGACTTCGTTATCGAATCGAGATGAATGCGGCGTCGGGACTATGGAGTGGCAACGGACAGTTGCATTGACGGATCGCCCGAGGGCGGTGAGGGCGGCGGGATGAGGCGCAACCGTCGTCCGAGTCCGTCCGCGCAGTCTCATTCAACGTTTGCCGGGTTTCGTTTCCCTCCTGATGTGATCCTCCTGGCGGTCCGCTGGTACCTGAGGTACTCCTGTCCTACCGAGTCCGGAGCCACCTCCATGAACGCGGCATCGAGGTCGATCACGTCACCCTCTACTGGTGGGTGCAACGCTTCACCCCCGAGCCCATCGGCGCGGACCGCCGTTCTCGGTGTACGGTGGGGGGCAGGTGCTTCGTAGACGAGACGTACGTCACGTCAACGGTGTCTGGCGGTACGTGTACCGGGGGGATCGGCCAGCACGGCCAGGCCATCGACGTCTTCGTCGCCCGCCGTAGGGGTATCTCCGTGGCCAGTCGGTTCTTCACGTCATCCTTGGCCGCGCACCGTTCACCGGTCGAGGTCATCACCGATCGGGCAGCGGCCCTGGCGAGCGTCATCGAGGAGCTGACCCCTGCGGCGTTCCGCAACACCGCCAGTACGAGAACAATCGGTGCGAGTGCGATCACGGCCGGCTGAAGGCCCGGCCGAGGCCGATGCGAGGGTTGAAGACCGACCGTACGGCGAGCGTCGTGATCCGAGGGCCTGCGTTCGTCCGGAACCTGCGGCGCGGCCACTACGAGCTCGGTGTTGAGGTCGCGCCGGTGTTCCGTTTGGCGACCGCATTCGACGAACTCCGGCCAGCGATCGGAATGATCCCGCCCCGGCGAACGGCTGCGCACGCCCCCTGATCGCGTAGCGCAACGCCGCCGCCGCACCGCCCTCACCCGACCCGCGCAAGATGGGTACAGCAATGGGTACAGTGAAATGAACCCCCGAAACACCGCAGGAAACGGCGCATCCCGTTGCTTCCCAGCGGATTCTGCACACCCACCAGGGTCAGCGCCGGGAGTGTGCTGCATCTCAGATGGGTACAGCAATGGGTACAGCAGATGCCACCACAGTCTCAACGGTACCGAGCAAAATCGTTGCACTGCAACACATTTGGTAGTGGGTCGCGTCGGGCTCGAACCGACAACCTACGGATTAAAAGTCCGCAGCTCTACCATTGAGCTAGCGACCCTGGGGGTT
>JBAXSI010000121.1:0-4310 GCA_037130755.1 Actinomycetes bacterium | reverse complement strand
CCACTCGAGCTCGCCGCCGGCGCTGCCGCGCTGGACCTCGAAGATGAGGCGGTTGTCGAGCATGCTCTGCCAGTTGCTGGGCAGCGGCGGGATCGGGCGCATGGCCTTCGGGATCTGGCTGTCGTCCGGCACGATGTCGCCGACGACGAACTTCAGGATCGGGACCTTGTAGTTCGGGTCCTTGGAGAAGCGCGAGGAGTTCGACCACATGCGACCATCGGGCATCTTCATGACGTTCGTCAGGTAGATGACGTCGCCCTTGGTGGTCGGCGTCCCGTCCTGGTACTTGGTGAAGTCGACGATGAACTCGCGACGCTTGGCCGGCCACAGCTCGAAGCTGTCACGCACGATCGGGAAGGGCAGCAGGCCGCCGTCCGACGCGATCTGGGTGAACTTCATGCACTGCTGGCCGTCCGGGATGCGCCACTGGCCCTGAAGCTCAGTACCCGTCAGGCCCAGCGAGTTGGCAGCCTTGGGACCCTTAGTCGACGACATCAATTGGAATTCGTAGATGCGCGCAACCGAGCAGTCCAGGAAGCGGAAGCGGTACTTGCGACGCTTCACCTCGAGGGTCGGGTAGGCGATGCCGTTGACGGTCATGATGTCGCCGACGAAACCGTGGTTCGGGAAGTGCTTGAAGAACGTCTTGCCCCACCACTCCGGGTGCACCCGCGGGTTCTTCGCCAGTGGGAACTCACCGAGACTGTCATGCATGTCCTGGTGCAGGGTCACACCATCGTCGAGCCGGCAGTCGTAGAACGCCAGCGGGATGTCGTAGGCGACGTCGAACGAGCCGTCCGGGTTGTTGGTGCGCACGCCGGGCAGGCGAAGGCCCTGGCGCTCGTCGCCGCCGTCGAACATGCCCTGGCCGGGCACGTACTCCTTGGGGTCGTAGATCGGGAAGAGGCCGACCATGCCCTTGTAGACGTTGGCGCCGGTGTGATCCATGCGGTGATCGTGGAACCAGAAGAAGCTCTGCTTCTCGCGGTCGTCGCCGCCCGCCGGCCAGTTCATGTACAGGTTGTCGACCCACATGCCGGGTGCGTATCCATGCGAGTTGGGGCCGTGCTTCATCGAGTAGTGCGGGTTGCCGTCGCTCTCCGGGGCCGTGTGGCCGTTGTGGAGGTGGGTGAGGAACGACCAGTCCGGCGCGCCAAAGTCCTGGCGGTCCAGGTTGAGCGGGTTCTGGTCGAGCTGGTTGTTGAACCGGACGAGCGCGGGCTTGCCGTACTCCGCGTTGATCATCGGCCCCGGGAACTGCCCGTTGAAGCCGTAGATGGTGCTCGGCGGAAGGATGCGCTGGGTGCCGGCGGCGTAGGACTTGCCAGCGGCATCGAACGACACGGTGGGCTTGCCCTGGATGTTGATCGGGAGCACGGGCGAGGTGGTCAGCGAGTGCTGGGCGACCTGAAGATCGAACTTGTAGACGATCGGGTCCACGGTGCCGCCTGGCGGGCGCCACATCTGGTGCCGCTCGTTGCCGAGGGAGTTCTGCTGGCCGATGCCCGGGCCGGGCACGCCCTTCCAGTAGGTGAACTCCGCCTGGGGGATCGGCTTGGCGGCCTTCGGCACCGGCAGCGCATCGCTGAACGGCTTGAGGATCAGCGGGCTGGTCGGGAACACCTCGGTGTAGAAGAGCACGGCGGCGAGCGCCTCGGACGCGCCGTCGACGGCACCGTCCGGGCTCAGCAGTCCGCGCGCCGAGAGGTAGGGCACACCGAGCTGCTGTGCCGACATGACCGCGACGCCTGCGCCGGCGACGGCCCCGAGCTGAAGGAAGTTACGGCGGGAGAACCCGCCCTTGTCGGTGGCCTCGTCAGTCTGCACAGCCACCCCGGCCGACTGGCCAGTGGTTTCGTCGCTCATTGGATCCTTCTTCCCCGTTGAATGGCTGCGCGCACCCCGCGTCGCTGCCAGAGGTTAGATTCGGGTAAGGACCTTGGAGAAACCTAGGGCGGCCTGGACGCGCCGGTCATGGACCGGTCACGGCCAAGTTCGGGCCGGTGGCCTCACAGATTCCGATGAACCGGGAAGGCTCCTTGCGCACCAACGGCTTTTCGGTCGGAGCCTGGCTCGCCGCTGAAGAAGACTGAGTATACAAACCGGACATTCGAGACCGGCCTTGCCGCCGCCGGAATTGACTTCGCGACCCCTTGCCTGACTCGGCGACCCCCCGACGTTGCCGCTTGGGCCGCCAACCGGCACGATTCACCTCAAACAAGCGGAGGTTGACGTGGAAGAGCTCGCCATCGATGTCAGCGAGATGGTCGCGGCGCACGACGGGATGCGCAAGGAGTACGCCTCCTTGCCGCTGCTGGTGAAGTCGGTCGCCGACGGAGACAGCGAGCGGGCGGCCATCGTGGGCGACCACATCCGGCTGCTGGACGTCCTCATGACCGTCCACCACAACACCGAGGACGAACTCCTCTGGCCGCTGGCCCAGGAGCGCGCGCCCGAGCACGAGGCCGTCTTCATCATGGAGAGCGAGCACCGGGACCTCAACGACAGCCTGGCCCGAGTGGCCGCCCTCACGCTGGCGTGGCAGGACAATCCGTCGGCCCAGAACCGAGCGGCCCTGCACACCGAGCTCATCAGCCTCGAGAAGGTGCTCCTGCGGCACCTCGGGCACGAGGAGAAGGAGGCACTCCCCCTCCTGGCCACCGTGATCAGCGATCAGGAGTTCGCCCGCTTCGGCAACAATGTGCGCGCCGCCCTGACCCCTGAGCAGCGCACCATCCTCCTCGGCCTGATCATCGAGGACACCACTCCTTCCCTCGGCGCCTCGATCCTGGACTCCATGACCCCGGAGGCCCGGGCCAGTTTCGAGATCGAGGGCCGGCCCCAGGTCCGCGCCTACAAGGCCCGCCTGCTGGGCATGTAGTCCTTTTGGGGGTTGTTTGCCCCGTTTTGCGCATGACTGAATAGCGGCATCGAACTCGTGCAGCGCAGGGAGCTGCTCCAGGGAGGTACCGATGTCGATGCGCATAGACATGACGTGGCACGACGACGACGAGATCACCTTCCAGGCCAGTTGCGCCGACTGCACCTACACCTCGCACCCGGTTGACGACGAGGAAGCCGCGCGTGTCGCCTGGGCCACCCACGCCTGCTGCTGAGTCGGTCAGCCGGCCAGCCGCGCGGTGGCTGCCTGTGCACGGTGCCGCCACAGCCACCACACGTCGCGGCCGAACGACTCCGCCAGGAGCGCGGTCGCTACCACCAGCCCGGCGACCGTGAGCCAGCCGGGGAGAACTCCGGACGCCACGGCGGTGAGCACGATGCCCTGTGCCGCCGCGACGACCTTGCGCCAGTACCGAGGCGGGAGCGTGTCGTTCATCCACGGCAGGATCCAGCCGGCCGCCAGAAACAGGTACCTGGCCAGCCCGAGGATGAGCACCCACCAGCCGACGCTGGGCGCCACGAAGACGCACAGCACGAGGATCAAGAAGGCGTCGACCTCCTGGTCGAAGATCGCCCCGAGGGCCGAAGCCGTGCCCGTCCGTCGGGCGACCCAGCCATCTACGCCGTCGAGCGCGAGCGCCGTCGCCGAAAGGACCACCAGGACGCCAGCGTGCCTACCGCCGACGAAGGACTCGACGGTGAGCGCCGTTATCCCGCCGACCAGCACCGATCGAGCCAGCGTGACCCAGTCCGCGGGCCCGAGTCGTCGGGCGCCGGCGGCTGACAATCCGCGGGAGAGCAGGATCATGACGACGATGCCCACGGTCAGCCCGGCGATCCACCCCGCCACCGTCAGTTGGACGGTGAAGGCGAGGAAGCCAAGCAGCACGATCTGGGCCAACAGGCCGAGCACCGGACCCTTCGCCACCGAACGCACCATTCCTCCCGATTCGTCCCACCCCTCATCCCCCTTCATATTGAGGCTGGGGGCGGGATTACCCGAATGCTATGGTCCAAAACACGAACGTCGGATGTGGGGAGAGGCCGGTGTTACCTGAGGCCTTCGCGTTCTGGCTGCGTGAGCCGGGCGTAGGGGAGATCCGTCCCGAGCATCTCGAGCAGCCCGGCCCTGGCGAACTGCTCGTCCGCACCGTGAACAGCGGCGTCAGTCGCGGCACCGAGTCGCTCGTGTTCTCCGGCCGCGTTCCCGCCAGCCAGTACGACACCATGCGGGCGCCGTTCCAGGTCGGCGACTTCCCCGGGCCGGTGAAGTACGGCTACCTCAATGTCGGCGTCGTCGAGAGCGGGCCTGAGAACCTGCGCGGCCGCACCGTCTTCTGCCTCTACCCGCACCAGACCTCCTACGTCGTCTCGGCCGAGGCCGTGACGGTCGTGCCGGACGACGTGCC
>JBAXSI010000120.1:0-4354 GCA_037130755.1 Actinomycetes bacterium | reverse complement strand
GCGGGAGGCGGGGCGGGGACTAGGACCGGATGCGCTCGGACTTCGGGTCGTACAGCGAACCGCGCTGCACCCGGGCAGCAACGAGCGTGCCGCTGACGTTGATCGTCCACGCTCCCGTCGACAGGTACTCGTCGGTGACGACCTCGCCGGCCGGGTCCCAGATGTAGGCCAGGCCCACGCAGGAGCCCACCGTGGTCCCGAAGGCGGCGCCCGTGACCTGCCCGGTGCCCACTCCGTCGCGGAGGACGAGTTCGCCGCCCCACATCATGACGTCGGGATCCGCGAGGGCGAACGACACGAGCCGTCGCTTGACTCCCTGCGCCTTCGCGGTCTCGACGGCCTCGCGGCCCAGGAACGGGATGGACGTCTTGAGCTTGGTGGCGAACAGCAGCCCAGCCTCGACAGGGTTGTAGTCGGGCGTGAGCTCGGTGCCGAACGCGCGGTAGCCCTTCTCCAAGCGCAGTGCGTTGATCGCGTAGTAGCCCGCGTTCGCAAGCCCGAACTCGCGCCCCTGGTCGTTGAGCATCGTGAAGACGCTCACGGCGAACTCAGCCGGCACGTAGAGCTCCCAGCCGAGCTCGCCGACGTAGGTGATGCGCGTGGCCCGCACCGTCGTGGACCCCAGGTCGATCTCGCGACTGGTGCCGAACGGGAAGGCGTCGTTGCTCAGGTCGGCAGTCGAAAGCGACTGCAGCAGCTCGCGTGACTTCGGCCCCATGACGCCCAGCACGGCCAGTGCCCCAGTGACGTCGGTGACGGTGAGGTCCTGATCGGAGGCCACGTGCCTGTCGATCCAGTCCCGATCGCGCACGGCCGACGCCGAGCTGGTGACCCACAGGTACTCGTCGTGCGCGAGCCGCGTCAGCGTGACGTCGGCCTCGTACGTGCCGCGCGCGTTCAGGACGCCGGTGTAGACGGTGCGCCCGACCGGGACCGCCACGTCGGCGGTGCACAGCCACTGCAGCACCGCCTCGGCGTCGGGACCCTGGACGAGCAGCTTGCCGAACGACGTCTGGTCGTACATCGCCACGGCGGCACGTGTCGCCCGCTGCTCGCCGTCGACCCATGGGATCCAGTTCTGCTTGCCCCACGAGTACTCGATGGCCGGCTCGACCCCTGCCGGGGCGAAGAAGTTGGGCCGTTCCCAGCCCATGCGCGAGCCGAAGCAGGCGCCGGCATCCTCCACGAGGTGGTGGACCGGGGAGCGGCGGAACGGCCGCGCGGTCTGGAACTCCCGGTTCGGCCACGGCACCGCGTAGTGCAGGCCCAGGACCTCGCCGACGCGTTCGCGCAGCCACTGCTTGTTGCCGTTGAAGGTCCCGAAGCGGCGGATGTCGACGCTGACGAGGTCCGACGGGGGCTCGCCGCCGACGATCCACTCGGCCAGCACCTTGCCGGCGCCGCCCGCGGACGCGATGCCCACGGAGTTGAAGCCGGCGGCCACGAAGTAGTTGCGCAGCGTCGGTGCCTCGCCGAGGATGAACTGGTTGTCGGGGGTGAACGACTCCGGACCGTTGTAGAACTTCTTGATGCCCGTGTGCTGGAGCACAGGAAGTCGGTGAAGGGCGCTCTCCATCAGGATCTCGAAGTGGTCCCAGTCCTCCTCGAGCAACTGGAACTCGAACGGGTACGGGATCTCGTCCGGTGCCACCCACGGCTTCGCGACCGGCTCGAAGCCGCCGACGACGAGGCCACCGACCTCCTCCTTCATGTAGGTGTAGCCGTCCGGGTCGCGAAGGATCGGCGTCATCCGGTCGACCCCGTCGATCTGGTCCGTGACGACGTAGAAGTGCTCTGCCGAATGCAGTGGGATGGTGACGCCGACCGAGTCGCCGAGGGCCTTGGCCCACTGGCCCGCGCAGTTGACGACGATCTCGGCCTCGATGTCGCCCTTGTCGGTGCGGACGCCAGTGACGGCTCCGGACATCGTGGTGAAGCCCAGCACGCGCGTGCGCTCGAACACCCTCGCGCCCAGCATCCGGGCGCCCTTCGCCAGCGACTGCGTGACGTCCGTCGGGTTGGCCGTGCCGTCGAGGGGCAGCCAGATGGCGCCCTGCAGGTCGCTGGTCTCCAGGATCGGGTAGCGGTCGAGAGCCTGGGCGGGCGTGAGGATCTCGCATTCGAGGTTGAACGCCTCGGCGGCGGCCGCCGTCCGCAGCAACTGCACCATGCGGTCGGGTGTGCGAGCGACGGTCACGCCACCGCACTGCTTCCAGCCCGTGCCGAGACCGGTCTCGGCCTCGAGGGCTTCGTACAACTGCGCGGAGTACTGGACCAGCCGGGTGCCGCTCTCGGTTGCGCGCAACTGGCCGACGAGGCCGGCCGCATGCCAGGTTGTCCCGGAGGACAGCTGCCCCTGCTCGATCAGCACCACGTCGGTCTGGCCCAGATGGGTCAGGTGGTACGCGACGCTGGCGCCGACGATGCCCCCTCCGACGATGACGATGCGGGCGCGAGGGGGCAGGTCGGTCATGGGATGACTCTAGGAGCAATGCCCTGAGAAGTAGCCCGTTGTCCGGTGGACAGGCACTACGTTGCCCATGTCCGGCTCGGTACCGGACAGCTGGACCAACCATTTATCCGTGAGGTGCTGAATGTCCACCGACCTTTCAGGTTCAACCGTCGTTGTCACCGGTGGCGGACGAGGACTCGGTCATGCGATCGCTCGTGACCTTGCCGCGAACGGAGCCAACGTCGGACTGCTCGACGTGCTCGACGACGTCGAGGCGACGGCCGCCGCGATCGCGACTGAGTTCGGCGTCAAGGGCGCTGGAGTCGTGACGGACGTGCGCCACCCCAGTGCCGTCGAGGAGGCGTTCCAGTCGCTGCAGGACCGACTCGGCACTGCGGACCTGCTCGTCACGGCCGCGGGGATCACGATCTGGGGGGAGGCGGCCGACGTCACGCCGGAGGACTGGCAGCGGGTCATCGACATCAACCTGAACGGCACCTTCTTCGCGTGCCAGTCGTTCGCGCGTCGACTGCTCGCCAGCGGCGGCAGGGGTTCGGCCGTCCTGATCTCCTCGATGTCCGCGTCCATCGTCAACATCCCGCAGTTCCAGGCGTCGTACCACGCGTCCAAGGCGGCCGTCAGCATGCTGGCGAAGGCCGTTGCCGTCGAGTGGGCCCCGCACGGGATCCGCGTCAATGCCGTCGAGCCCGGCTACATGCTCTCGGACATGACACGTCAGTTCATGGACGCGAACCCGGACCTGGCTGAGCAGTGGAAGGGGATGATCCCGCTCGGCCGCATGGGTGAGCCGGCCGATCTGGTCGGCCTCGTGCGCTTCCTGTGCTCGCCCGACTCTGGGTACATCACCGGCCAGGGGATGGTCATCGACGGCGGCTACACGGCGGTCTGATGGCTGCAAGCCCTGCGTCATTCATCGCTGTCGATCTTGGCGGCCAGAGCGGCCGCGTCGTCGTCGGCACTTTCGGCCCTGAGGGCTTTGACCTCGTCGAGGCGCACCGATTCGCGAACGGCCCGATCACGATCGACGGCGTGCTCTGCTGGGACGTCGATGCACTCTTCGAGCAGACCCTGAACGGGCTGGCCATCGCTGTCAGCGGGATCCGTGATCGTGGCTCGACGGTCGCTGGTATCGCCGTCGACTCGTGGGGTGTCGACTACGGGCTGGTCGACGAGGCCGGCGACCTGATCGCACCCGTGCGCCACTACCGCGCCAACACGCAGCACTCGGTTGACGTCGCGAACGAACGCGTTCCTCGCGAGGAGGCGTACTCGCGAACCGGGATCATGGAGTTGAGCATCAACACCTGCTACCAACTGGTACGCGACGAGGCCCTCGAACTCCTCGAGTCCGCGCCCACCATGCTGCTCACGCCGGACCTGTGGACGTTCTGGCTCACCGGCCAGGGCGGTGCGGAGCTGACCATCGCATCGACGACCGGCCTGATGGATCGACGGACGGGCACGTGGGCCGAGGACCTGGTGGAGCGCTGGCGCATCCCGCTCGAAGTACTGCCGAAGCTGGAGCCCACCGGCTCCCTCGCGGGCCAGACCACGTCCGACACCACCCGGCGGATCGGCGCGCCTTCGCCGGTCAACGTGTTCCGGGCCCCGTCGCACGACACGGCGAGTGCTTTCGCGGCAGTCGTCTCGGCCGGCGACAACAGCGGCGTGATCTCGTGCGGCACGTGGGCGCTTGTCGGGTCCAGCGTCGCTGCGCCCGTGCTCACCCACGAAGCGATGGACGCCGGATTCACCAACGAACTGGGCGCCGAGGGTGCGACGTTGCTCATCCGCAACCTCAGCGGGACGTGGCTGCTTGACGAGTGCATGCGCGAATGGGCGGAGGCGGACGGAACTGCTGGGGTCGCCGAACTGCGTGCT
>JBAXSI010000012.1:0-72777 GCA_037130755.1 Actinomycetes bacterium | reverse complement strand
CTGGAACGACAGTGGCAACCGGAACGACAGCGGCAACCGGAACGACCGCAACGACGGTGGCAACCGGAACGACCGCAACGACGGCGGCAACCGCAGCGATCGGGACGATCGCGACGGACCCGACGACGGCCGTCGTCGCCGCCGCGGCCGTGACCGCTTCCGCGACCGTCGCGACCGCCCGCGTGGCGGCGTCGGTGGCGGCTACAACGACGTCGAGCAGGAGATCCACGAGGACGACGTGCTCGTCCCGGTGGCCGGCATCCTCGACGTCCTCGAGAACTACGCCTTCGTGCGCACGAGCGGCTACCTCCCCGGCAACAACGACGTGTACGTGTCCTTGTCCATGGTTCGCAAGTCCGGGCTCCGCAAGGGTGACGCGATCACCGGCGTCATCAAGCAGCCGAAGGACGGCGAGCGCAAGGAGAAGTTCAACCCGCTTGTCCGCATCGACTCCGTCAACGGCGCCGATCCGGAGAAGGCGCGCAATCGTCCCGAATTCTCCAAGCTGACGCCCCTGTACCCCCAGGACCGTCTCCGACTGGAGACGACACCGGGCAACCTGACCACGCGCGTCATCGACCTGGTGGCGCCGATCGGCAAGGGCCAGCGCGGCCTGATCGTCTCGCCGCCCAAGGCCGGCAAGACGATGGTCCTGCAGGCGATCGCCAACGCGATCACCGCCAACAACCCCGACGTGCACCTCATGGTCGTCCTCGTCGACGAACGCCCTGAGGAAGTCACCGACATGCAGCGCTCGGTCAAGGGCGAGGTCATCGCCTCCACCTTCGACCGGCCGGCGGAGGATCACACGATCATCGCTGAGCTGTCGATCGAGCGCGCCAAGCGTCTGGTCGAGCTGGGCCACGACGTGGTCGTGCTGCTCGACTCGATGACCCGCCTGGGTCGTGCCTACAACCTGGCAGCGCCGGCCTCCGGCCGCATCCTGTCCGGTGGCGTCGACTCCACGGCGCTCTACCCGCCGAAGCGCTTCTTCGGCGCGGCCCGCAATATCGAGCACGGCGGATCTCTGACGATCCTTGCGACCGCACTCGTCGAGACCGGATCCCGCATGGACGAGGTCATCTTCGAGGAGTTCAAGGGCACCGGAAACATGGAGCTCAAGCTCGATCGGCGTCTGGCCGACAAGCGCGTCTTCCCTGCAGTCGACGTCGATGCGTCGGGTACCCGCAAGGAGGACCTGCTCATGTCCGCTGAGGAGCTCAAGATCGTGTGGAAGCTGCGTCGGGTGCTGCACGCCCTCGACCAGCAGCAGTCCATTGAACTGCTCCTTACCAAGCTCCGCGAGACGCAGAGCAACATGGAGTTCCTGCTCCAGGTTCAGAAGACCACCCCGTCGGCCAACGGCTCGTCGGACGACGACTGATCGTCCGCAGAGCCAGCGCACTGCCCGACTTGGTCGCTATCGGGCGGTTGATGCCGATTTTGTCCGGTGTCGGGCAGGTGGCATACTTAGGCAGTTCCGGTTCACGGCGGGCCGCCGGCCCAGGCCGACCCGGAGCCTTTGAGGAGAGATCATGAAGCCCGACATCCACCCGACTTACGTGGACACCACCGTCACCTGCTCGTGCGGTTCCACGTTCACCACGCGCAGCACCGCGAAGAACGGCGTCATCCACGCCGACGTGTGCTCGCAGTGCCACCCGTTCTACACGGGCAAGCAGAAGATCCTCGACACCGGTGGCCGCGTTGCCAAGTGGGAAAGCCGCTACGGCAAGAAGACCACCGAGAAGTAGCTTCACCCCCGGGCGCCGGCCCGGGGTCGGCCGCGTGTCTCCCCCGTCGCGCGGTCGGCCCCCGACCGGCGCCCGGTCTTTTGTGCCGAGCCAGCGAAGGGAGGCCTGTGGTGTTCGAGTCCTGCGTTGAGCTCGTCGACGAGTACAACGATGTCGAGCAGCAGCTCGCCAATCCCGAGGTGCACGGCGATCAGGCGGCCGCCCGCCAGCTGGGGCGCCGTTACGCGCAGTTGCGCCCGGTGGTCGCGGCCTACCGCGAATGGCTCACCGCCAGCGAGGACCTCGCCGCCGCGCGCGAGTTCGTCGCCGACGATCCGTCGTTCGCCGAGGAGGTCGTCTCGCTGGAGGCTCGCACCGACATCGCCGCGGAGAAGCTGACGGCGCTGCTGCTGCCGCGCGACCCGATGGACGACAAGGACGTCATCGTCGAGGTCAAGGCGGGCGAGGGTGGCGAGGAGTCGGCGCTGTTCGCGAGCGACCTGGCGCGCATGTACATGCGTTATGCCGAACGACGCGGATGGGCCACGGAGATCATCGACGCCGTCGACTCCGATCTCGGCGGCTACAAGGACATCTCGATCGCGGTCAAGGCGAAGGGCATTCCCGAGCCCGGCACCGCACCGTTCGCGCGGCTTAAGTTTGAGGGCGGCGTGCATCGGGTGCAACGCGTGCCCGTCACGGAGTCGCAGGGCCGAATCCACACGTCGGCTGCCGGTGTCCTGGTGCTGCCCGAGGCGGAGGAGGTCGACGTAGTCATCGACCCCAACGACCTGCGCATCGACGTGTACCGCTCCAGCGGCCCCGGCGGTCAGAGCGTCAACACGACCGACTCAGCTGTGCGCATCACGCACATCCCGACCGGCGTCGTTGTGTCGTGCCAGAACGAGAAGAGCCAGCTGCAGAACAAGGAGTCCGCGATGCGGATCCTGCGCGCGCGACTGCTGGCGGCGGCAGAGGAGGCGGCGGCCAAGGAGGCATCCGACGTCCGCAGGTCGCAGGTGCGCACGGTCGACCGCAGCGAGCGCATCCGCACCTACAACTTCCCCGAAAACCGGATCAGCGACCACCGTGTCGGCTACAAGGCCCACAACCTCGACCAGGTCCTCGACGGCGACCTCGACTCCCTCATCGACTCATGCGTGGAGGCCGACGAGGCGCAGCGGCTCAGCGAGGTCGCGACCTCGTGACCAGCTGGCAGGAGGATCGCACGATCGGGGGGCGGGTCACGGTCCGCGACGTGCTGTTCGACGCCGAGCGCCGGCTCCAGGCCGTCGGCGTCCCTTCGCCCAACGTCGACGCGGGCGAGATTGTCGCCTTCACCCTGGGCGTGCCCCGCAACCGGCTGATCCTGCAGGACGAGATGTCCGCCGACCAGCGGGTGCGCGTCGAGCAGTTGCTGGCCAAGCGCCTGTCCCGCGTGCCGCTCCAGCACCTCATAGGCACCAGTGCCTTCCGCTACGTCGAAGTGAACGTCGGAAGGGGCGTGTTCATCCCTCGACCGGAGACCGAGTTGGTCACCGAGGCTGGCATCCGCGAACTCGCACTTCAGCCGCCTGGGGAGCGGATCGCTGTCGACCTGTGCTCGGGCAGCGGCGCCATCGCGCTGTCGCTCGCGCTCGAGGCGCCGGACAGTCGGGTGTATGCCGTCGAGTTGTCCGACGACGCCATCGAATGGACCCGGCGCAACGTGGCCGACCACGAGGCAGCCCTCGTTGCGAAGGGCTCGCGTGTGGAGGTGCTCCACGAGGACGCCACCACGGTGGCGGAGCCCGGCAAGGGCCTTGGCCGGCTGGCGGGCAAGGTCGCTGTCATCGTGACGAACCCGCCGTACATCCCCGACACGATGATCCCGCGCGAGCCCGAGGTGCGCGATCACGAGCCGAAGATGGCGCTCTACGGTGGTGACGACGGTCTTGACGTGATCCGCGGCATCCTGCGGACTGCGGCGACCCTGCTCAAGCCCGGAGGGTTGCTGGTCATCGAGCATGCCGACATCCAGGGCCTTGCGGCCGGGGCGGCGGGGGTGCCCGGAGTCGTCAAGGCGTTCGTGGCAGACCATGAGCTCTCGATGATGAGCAACATCCCGACGGGCCGTCACGCCTTCGCCGATGTCGCTGACCGCATCGACCTCAACGGACTGCCACGCTTCACGCTGGCCCGTCGGGTCTAGGCCTGAGGAGGCGTCGTGACACTACGGATCGAGTGCGCAGACGGTCGCGATCGCGAGCGGGCGATCACCGCGGCGAAGGCGGCGGTGAAGCGCGGCGACCTCGTGATCATTCCGACCGAGACCGTCTACGCGATAGCGACAGATGCGTTCTCCGATCGTGGGATCAGGGCGATGCGAGTGGCGAAGAGCTACGACGAAACCGTGCCCTTGCCGGTGATGGTCGGCTCGAGGTCCACCGTTCCTGGAATCGCCACGGGACTGACTGACGCCGCCCGGGCACTGATGGATGCGTTCTGGCCCGGCCCGCTCACGGTGCTGTTGATGCCGCAGCCAACCTTGGCGTGGGCACTGCCCACCGACGGCCCCATCTCGATCCGCATGCCGCTGCACCCCGTTGCCCTGGCGCTGCTCGAGGCCAGCGGCCCGCTCGTCGTCACTACGGCGAACACCCCGGGCCTGCCGGCACCCACGCTCGTTGACGACGCGGTATCGCAAATCGGCCGACTGGCCAGCCTTGCACTCGACGTCGGTGATCTGGCCGACGACGAGTCGCTGCCCAGCACGATCGTCGACTTCACAGGCGACATGCCGCGAGTGGTCCGGGTGGGCGCGCTGCCGGTGTCGGAGCTGGAGCGAATCTGCCCCGTCGAGGTACCTGAAGCCCATCCACCTGACGCGTAGAGTGTCGGCCAAGCAGCCACTCGCCAGCATTCACGATGACGCAAGGGAGCCGAATGAACAGCACGCCCTTCTGGGGTCCGGACTTCGACGAGTTGACCGCCGAGGACCCTGAGATCGCGTCGATCGTGCTGGACGAGCTCGAGCGGCTTCGCAGCGGGATCCAGCTCATCGCCAGCGAGAACTTCACCTCGCCTGCCGTCCTTGCCGCGCTCGGCTCCACGTTGAGCAACAAGTACGCCGAGGGCTACCCGGGCAAGCGCTACTACGGCGGCTGCGCCGATGTCGACCGTGCCGAGATCATCGGGATCGAGCGGGCCAAGGCGCTCTTCGGCGCCGAGCACGCCAACCTCCAGCCGCATAGCGGCGCGAGCGCGAACATCGCGGCGTACGGCGCGTTCGTCAAGCCCGGCGAGACGGTGATGGCGATGAGCCTGCCGCACGGCGGTCACCTGACCCACGGTTCGAAGGTCAACTTCTCGGGCAAGTGGTTCGACATCGTGTCCTACGGCGTGCGCCAGGACACCGAGCTGATCGACTACGACGAGGTGCGAGCCCTGGCCCTCGAGCATCGGCCCAAGATGATCATCACCGGTGCCACTGCGTACCCGAGACTGATCGACTTCGCGGCCTTCCGTTCGATCGCCGACGAGATCGGCGCCATCCTCATGGTTGATGCCGCGCACTTCATCGGTCTGGTGGCCGGCAGGGCCATCCCGAGCCCCGTGCCGTACGCCGACGTCGTGACCTTCACCACGCACAAGGTGCTCCGCGGCCCACGCGGCGGGATGATCGTCTGCAGGGCTGAGCATGCAGCGGCGATCGACAAGGCGGTCTTCCCGATGATGCAGGGCGGACCGCTCATGCACGGTGTGGCGGCGAAGGCGGTGGCGCTCAAGGAGGCAGCCACGCCGGAGTACCAGACCTATGCGAGGCAGGTCATCGCCAACGCTCAGGCGCTGTCCGCCGGCCTTGAGGCCCACGGGATGCGACCGGTCAGCGGCGGAACCGACACCCACCTCGCACTGATCGACATCCAGGCGCTCGGCGTGACCGGCGATGTCGCCGAGGCACGGTGCGACGCCGCACGAGTGACGTTGAACAAGAACGCGATTCCGTACGACCCGCAGCCGCCGTCGAAGGGCTCGGGGATTCGGGTCGGCACGCCGGCCGTCACGACGCAGGGGATGACGGAGCCTGACATGGCCGTCATCGCCGAGGTCATCGGCCGCGCGATCCGCGACGAGAACGGCAAGGAGACCGACGAGCTGGTGGCCATGGTCCATGACCTCGTCACCCGACACCCGGCCTACCCGCGAGGCTGACCTTGCGCGAATACCTGCTGTGCCTGCTGGCCGCCGCGGCGGTCACGTACCTGCTGACCCCACCGGTCCGGGCACTGGCACTGCGGATCCACGCGATGGCGCAGGTGCGCGACCGCGACGTCCATGCCACGCCGACCGCTCGGCTGGGCGGCCTGGCGATGGTGGGCGGGCTGCTCGCCGGGATGCTGCTGGCGAGCAAGCTGCCGATGATGCGCGCAGTCTTCGAGGACAGCAACTCGGCCGTGGCGCTCCTTTCGGGCGTCGCCATCATCGTGGCGTTGGGCGTCATCGACGACAAGTGGGGCCTCGACGCACCTACCAAGCTCGCCGGTCAGGTCCTCGCGGCGGGCGTCATGGCCTTCCAGGGCATCGCGATCATCTGGCTGCCGATCGGCGGGACGTTCGTGCTCGACCCGATCACCAGCGTGCTATTCACCGTGATCATCGTCCTGATCAGCATCAACGCCATCAACTTCGTCGACGGCCTCGACGGCCTTGCAGCTGGCATCGTGGCCGTTGCTGCTGGCGGCTTCTTCGCCTACTCCTACCTGCTCTCGTTCGAACTCGGCTTCGAGCGGGCGACACTCGCCGCCCTCGTCTCGATGCTCCTCGTCGGCATGTGCGTGGGCTTCCTGCCCCACAACTTCTACCCGGCACGCATCTTCATGGGCGACACCGGCTCGATGACCCTCGGCCTGCTGCTCGCGGTGGGCACGATCACCCTCTCGGGCCAGGTGGATCCGAGCGCAGTCGCTGGTGGCACGCTGCTCCCGACGCTGCTGCCCATCCTCCTGCCGGTCGCAGTCATGGCCGTGCCTCTCGTGGACCTGCTGCTGGCGGTCATCCGTCGCACGCGGGCCGGTCGGAACCCGTTCGCGCCGGACAAGCAGCATCTGCACCATCGCCTGCTCGAGATGGGTCACTCCCAGATGCGGGCAGTGATCCTCATGTACGCATGGACGGCGCTGGTGGCCGGCACCGCCGTGGCCCTCGCGTTCGTCCCAGCCGCCTACGCCGCTGCCGGCTTCGTCATCGGGCTTGGCCTGCTGGTCCTCGCGGTCCGAAGCCCAGGGCCACAGGCCCCGTCGAACGTCCACAGCCTGCGCACGGGCACCGGCGGCTGAGCCCAGCGCAATGTCGCTCGGCAATCGCTTGCAGTGAGCAATCCCACCCTGCGGCGGCCACTTCTCGTTTTGGGGTCAATCTGCGCTTGCGATAGCGTCACGCCATGCCCAACGTCGACGCCCTGATGATTCGTCGGGCCGGCGTCATCACGCTCGTTGTCGGCGTGATCTGCACCGTCATCGGGGGCGTGGTGGCCGGTAGTACCGGGGCCTTGGGGGGCGTCCTTGGCACGGTCCTGGTGATCGTCTTCTTCAGCGCCGGCCAGGCCGTCGTCGGCCGCACCATCAAGAACAATCCGCAGATGGCACTGACGGTCGCCCTGACGGTCTACCTGGTCAAGATCGGGATCCTCTTCGTGCTCCTGATCGTGCTGCAGGATGCCACCTGGTTCAACACCAAGGTGTTCGCCATCACGATCGTGGCATGCACGATTTCGTGGACCGTGGCAGAGGTCTGGGTCTACTCCGGCACCAACGTGCTGTACGTGGAGCCGGAGCGCAAGCCATGACCACGTGGTCCACCAGGTCGGCCGGCAAGCGCCCGGCGAAGTCGCCTTTTGAGGGGAACCCCATTCGGCCGCACGCTTATGGCGGGTGGTACCGTTCGGGCGCGTCGAAACGGACGGTCACGAAGCACGATGCTCGTCGGATGTCCGACTCGGCGTGGGCGAACTCCAGCCGCCTGATCACGGGGCTGATCCTCTACACCGGTCTTGGCTGGCTGGTGTCACGGTGGGTCGGCCACCAGGCTCTGTTGATGGCGGTTGGGGCGATCGTCGGTCTTGGACTCTCGTACTACTTGATGTTCCGCAGCCTGGAGCACGAGAGGCTCAGGGACGAAGAACGTCGAGAGCAGGACCAGAAGTGATAGTTCGGGTGGACGTTCGGGTCATGGAGGAGCCTGGTGTCGCTTAGCAAAGTGGTCGCGGCCGGTCTGGACTGCCACCTCAACTCCGGCTGTGGTTTTCCCGCACCGGGTGCCGAGATCTTCAATTTTGACGACATCGCGCAGTTCACGATCGTCAACACCGAAATCCACATCAACAAGATCACGCTGCTGCTGTTCCTCTCGGTGGCCTTGATCCTGGGCTTCTTCATCTACGCCTTCCGCAAGCCGAAGCTGGTCCCGCGCGGCGCGCAGAACGTCGGCGAGATGGGATACCTGTTCATCCGCGACGGCATCGCTCGCGAGATCATCGGCAAGGACGGCGACCCCTATGTCCCGTTCCTGTTCGCCTTCTTCTTCCTGGTCTGGCTGTGCAACTTCATGGGCATCGTGCCCTTCGCCCAGGTGCCGGTGACCTCGATCTTCGCGATCCCCGTGGCCTTCGCCCTGATCGTGTACATCACGTGGGTGCCCCTCGGCGTGTACAAGCAGGGGTTCCGCGGCTTCTTCGGAGGCATGCTGTTCCCCCCGGGCGTCCCCAAGGCGATGTACGTGCTGCTGACGCCGCTGGAGTTCTTGTCGAACCTGATCGTGCGTCCGGCCACCCACGCCATCCGTCTTTTCGCCAACATGTTCGCCGGCCACCTGCTGATCGCCACGTTCAGCATTGCGGCCTTCTACCTGCTCAGCGCCAGCGTCATCGGCATCCTGGGTTCGGCCGCCTCGTTCGTGGTGGCGATCGCCCTGACCGGCTTCGAGGCACTGATCCAGTTCCTGCAGGCCTACATCTTCACCTTGCTGGCAGCGGTGTACATCTCCGGCGCCCTGCACGCAGAGCACTGATCGGCACCGCACCACCTGCAAACTGAATAGCAGCATCACCCACAGTCCCCAGACCGGCGGAACGACCGCTGGCCAGGAAAGCAAAGGAAACGACATGTCGCTTCTCGCGGAAGTCACCGGCTCGCTCGGCTCGATCGGCTACGGCCTCGCAGCCATCGGCCCAGGTGTCGGCATTGGCATCATCTTCGGCCAGGGCGTGCAGGCAATCGCCCGCCAGCCCGAGGCCTACGGCGTCATTCGCCAGAACATGATTCTCGGCTTCGCCCTCGCCGAGGCGCTGGCCCTCATCGGCTTCGTTGCGCCGTTCGTCTTCGGTAAGTGATCCGAGCACGTCTCGGTCTCATCCCCTGACTGACACCGGAAGGTCAACGTCGTGATCAACGCCTTAACCGCAGTGCATACGGTCCTCGCCGTGGGCGTGGCGTCCGCTGAGGAGCCACCGTCCGTCCTGGCGGTGCCGATCGATGAGCTCATCATCGGCATCATCGCGTTCCTCATCGTGTTCGGCGGACTGGCGAAGTTCGCTCTGCCGAGCATCAAGAAGACGCTCGAGGAGCGCACCAACGCCATCGAGGGCGGCATCCAGCGCTCGGCGGCCGCCGAGGCCGAGGCTCAGGACCTGCTCGAGCGGTACCGCGAGCAGCTCGCCTCAGCACGGGAGGAGGCAGCCGCCATCCGCACGCAGGCGCAGTCCGACCGAGCGGCCATGATTGACGAGGCCCGTAACGAGGCGCGCACGGCGGCAGCAGTCGTGACGGCCGCCGGCGAGGCACAGATTGCGGCCGATAGATCCCAGGCCACGGCGCAGCTGACCCGCCAGGTCGGCGAATTGGCCGTCACGCTGGCCGGCAAGGTCGTTGGGCAGTCGCTCTCCGACGATGCCCGCATCCGTCAGACGGTCGACGACTTCCTCAACGACCTGGAGCGGCAGACGGAGGTCTCGGCTACGAGCCCGACCCAGGGGAGCGGCATCTGATGATCGGATCCAGTCGCGAGAGCCTCGTAACCTGCCAGGAGGGCCTTGACGCCCGCCGGCAGGATGCGGGCTTCCCGCAGTTGGCCGACGAGCTGTTCGCGGTGGCGTCCCTGCTGGACAACCAGGGCCAGCTGCGCAAGACCCTGGCCGACACCGGCCAGCCCGCCGAGGTTCGCGACGGGCTGGTGCGCCAGCTCCTCGGCAGCCGCGTGAGTGAGCTGACCGTCGACATCCTCCTCATGGTCATCGGCAGGCGTTGGTCGTCCGACGCGGACATGCTCACCGCGATCGAGATGCTCGCCGACCAGGCCGCCTTCACGGTCGCCGAGGCGGACGGCACGCTGGACACCACCGAGGAGGAGCTCTTCCTCTTCGGGCGGGCGCTGGACTCCTCGTCGGCCCTGCAGATGGCGCTGACCGACCCGGCTCAGTCGTCTACGACCAAGGCCGCGATCGTCCGCGACCTGCTCAGCGGCCGGTCCACCGAGGCCACCGACAAGGTGCTTCAGTACGCGGTCGGCCACCTGCACGGGCGGCGCATCGACGCCGTGGTCGACGACCTGTGCACCCTCGCTGCAAAGCAGCGCGAGCGCGTCGTGGCCGATGTGCGCGTGGCAGCCCCGATGGATGAGGCACAGGAGCGTCGACTCGCAGACATCCTGTCCCGGCTCAAGGGCCGTACCGTCCGCCTCAACGTCGCTGTCGATCCCTCGCTTCTCGGCGGCGTCATGGTGACCATCGGTGACGAGGTCATCGATGGCACCGTCTCCTCGCGAATGGAGCAGGCCCGGCGGGCCGTGCTCGGCTAGTACCACCCCGAACCACCACCACTGAAAGCAACGGCCGCCCGCGAGCAGCGGGCCGAGAAAGAGAGCAGGACACCATGACGGAGCTGACGATCCGGCCGGAAGAGATCCGGGATGCGATCGAGCGGAACGTTGCGGCGTACTCGCCCGGCACCGCGCGCGAAGAGGTCGGTCGCGTCATGGAGACCGGCGACGGCATTGCCCGCGTCGAGGGTCTCCACTCGGCGATGACCAACGAGCTGCTCGAGTTCGACGGGGGCCTGATGGGCCTCGCGCTGAACCTCGACATCCGTGAGATCGGCGTCGTGCTCCTCGGCGACGGCTCGGCCATCGAGGAGGGCCAGTCCGTGCGCCGCACCGGCGAGGTGCTCTCGGTTCCCGTGGGCGACGCCTTCCTCGGCCGGGTGGTGGATCCGCTCGGCAACCCGATCGACGGCATGGGCCCGATCGAGGCGGAGGGTCGTCGCGCCCTTGAGGTGCAGGCCCCCACGGTCGTCCAGCGCCAGCCGGTCAAGGAGCCCATGCAGACGGGCATCAAGGCAATCGACGCCATGACCGCCATCGGCCGCGGCCAGCGTCAGCTGATCATCGGCGACCGCCAGACCGGCAAGACTGCTGTCTGCCTCGACACGATCCTCAACCAGAGGCAGAACTGGGAGTCGGGCGACCCGAAGAAGCAGGTCCGCTGCATCTACGTCGCCATCGGCCAGAAGGGCTCCACGATCGCGGCCGTCAAGGGTGCGCTCGAGGAGTACGGCGCGATGGAGTACACGACCATCGTGGCGGCGCCGGCCTCCGACCCGGCCGGCTTCAAGTACCTGGCCCCCTACACCGGCTCGGCCATCGGCCAGCACTGGATGTACCAGGGCCGGCACGTCCTCATCGTGTTCGACGACCTCTCCAAGCAGGCCGAGGCCTACCGCGCTGTGTCACTGCTCCTGCGCCGCCCGCCGGGCCGCGAGGCGTACCCCGGCGACGTCTTCTACTTGCACAGCCGCCTCCTGGAGCGCTGCGCGAAGCTGTCCGATGATCTCGGCGGCGGATCGATGACGGGCCTTCCGATCATCGAGACCAAGGCGAACGACGTTTCGGCGTACATCCCGACCAACGTCATCTCGATCACCGACGGCCAGTGCTTCCTGGAGTCTGACCTGTTCAACTCCGGCGTGCGCCCGGCCATCAACGTGGGCATCTCGGTGTCGCGCGTCGGTGGATCGGCACAGCCGAAGGCCATGCGCAAGGTCGCCGGCAGTCTGCGCCTGAACCTGGCCCAGTACCGTGAGCTCGAGGCGTTCGCGGCCTTCGGCTCGGATCTCGACGCGGCCTCGAAGGCGCAGCTCGAGCGCGGCGCCCGGCTTGTCGAACTGCTCAAGCAGCCTCAGTACGCGCCGCAGTCGATGGAGCGGGAGGTCGTCTCGGTCTGGTCCGGTACGACGGGCAAGCTGGACGATGTGCCGGTCGAGGACATCCGCCGTTTTGACTCGGAGTTCCTTGAGTACGTGGGTCGCGCAAAGCCAGAGATCTTCGACGCCATCCGCACGACTACCGAGCTGTCCGACGACACGGTGTCGGTGCTCGAGTCGACCATCGGTGAGTTCAAGCGGCAGTTCACCACGTCGGCGGGGCACCTGCTGGTCAATGACGAGCCCGTTGCCGCCGTCGCCGACGAGGAGATCGACCACACGCAGATCAAGCGGGCGGTCCGGGGCTAGCCGATGGGTGCACAACTGAGGGTCTACCGGCGGCGGATCAAGTCCGTCCAGTCGACCAAGAAGATCACGAAGGCGATGGAGCTCATCGCCTCATCGCGCATCGTCAAGGCCCAGCAGCGCCTTGAGGCTTCGCTCCCGTATCTGCTCCACCTGTACCAGGCGATCAGCGCGGCCGCGACGGATGCGAGCGATGTGTCGAAGCATCCGCTGATGGCCAACGCCGAGAACCGCACTCGTGCAGCCATGCTCGTCGTCACCGCCGACCGCGGCCTTGCGGGCGCCTACTCGGCCAATGCCATTCGCGAGGCCGAGAGCCTCGTGTCGAACCTGCGCGCGAGCAACATCACGGTGGTGCCGTACGTCGTCGGCCGCAAGGGCGTGTCCTACTACCGGTTCCGCGATCGAGTGATGGCGGGGGAGTACACCGGCTTCACCGACCAGCCGTCCTATGCGGACGCCAAGCGCATCGCCAGCGACCTGTTCGACGCCTTCATGACCCCGACGGAGGAGGGCGGTGTCGACGAGATCCACATCGTCTACACGCACTTCCTCTCGATGGTCAGCCAGGAGGCCAGGATCCGGCGGATCCTGCCCCTCGAGGTCGTCGACGAGATCGTCACGAAGGAGGAGGGCGCGCTGCCGTCGGCGCTCTACGAGTTCGAGCCCGACGCCGAGACCGTCCTCGACGGCCTCCTGCCGCGCTACATCGAGCACACGGTCTACTCGGCGCTGCTCGAGTCGGCCGCGTCGGAGCACGCCGCTCGCCGCCGCGCCATGAAGTCGGCCACCGACAACGCCGAAGACATGATCAAGTCGTTGTCTCGTCAGGCCAATCAGGCTCGTCAGTCCGAGATCACCCAGGAAATCAGCGAGATCGTCGGCGGCGCCGACGCTTTGTCAGCCGCAGGCTAGGAGAGGGAACGAAGATGACCGCAACGACCGAGACCAAGACCGGCGTGGGCCGCGTGGCCCGAGTCACCGGCCCTGTCGTCGACGTGGAGTTCCCCGTCGAGGCCATGCCCGAGCTGTTCAACGCCCTGCACGTGGACGTGAACTTCGATCAGGGCGAGGAGGGCGGCGGTCATCGTCTCCTGACCCTCGAGGTCGCCCAGCACATCGGCGACAACATGGTGCGCGCCATCTCGATGCAGCCGACCGACGGCCTCGTCCGTGGCGCCGAGGTCCGCGACACCGGCAACTCCATCACGGTGCCGGTCGGCGACGTCACCAAGGGCCATGTCTGGAACACCCTCGGCATCCCGCTGGACGTCCCGGAGTCGTCCCTCGAGATCACCGATCGCTGGAGCATCCACCGCCAGCCGCCGGCCTTCGACCAGCTCGAGTCCAAGACCGAGGTCTTCTGGACCGGCATCAAGGTCATCGACCTGCTGACCCCCTACGTGAAGGGCGGCAAGATCGGCCTCTTCGGCGGGGCCGGCGTCGGCAAGACCGTCCTCATCCAGGAGATGATCTACCGCGTCGCCGAGAACTTCTCGGGCGTCTCGGTGTTCGCCGGCGTCGGCGAGCGCACCCGTGAGGGCAACGACCTCTTCCTGGAGATGACCGAGTCGGGCGTCCTTGAGAAGACAGCCCTGGTCTTCGGCCAGATGGACGAGCCGCCGGGCACGCGTCTTCGCGTCGCGCTGTCGGCCCTCACGATGGCGGAGTACTTCCGCGACGTGCAGAAGCAGGACGTTCTCCTGTTCATCGACAACATCTTCCGCTTCACGCAGGCGGGCTCTGAGGTCTCGACGCTGCTGGGCCGCATGCCGTCGGCCGTCGGCTACCAGCCGACCCTCGCCGACGAGATGGGCATGCTCCAGGAGCGCATCACGTCGACGCGTGGTCACTCGATCACTTCCCTGCAGGCCATCTACGTGCCTGCAGACGACCTGACCGACCCGGCCCCGGCCACCACGTTCGCCCACCTCGACGCGACGACGACGCTGAGCCGTCCGATCTCCGAGCTCGGCATCTACCCGGCCGTCGACCCGCTCGACTCGATGTCGCGCATCCTCGACCCGCGCTACGTCGGTGACGAGCACTACGCCGTCGCGGCCCGCGTCAAGGAGATCCTGCAGCGCTACAAGGACCTGCAGGACATCATCGCCATCCTCGGTATCGACGAGCTCTCCGAGGAGGACAAGATCCTCGTCGGGCGTGCGCGCCGCATCCAGCGCTTCCTGTCGCAGAACATGTTCGTCGCGGAGGCCTTCACAGGTCAGCCCGGCTCGTTCGTGCCGGTCGAGGAGACGATCGCCTCGTTCAAGGCGCTGTGCGAGGGAACGTACGACCACCTCCCTGAGCAGGCATTCTTCATGGCCGGCGGAATCGAGGACGTCGAGAAGAACGCGGCCGCGCTGGCGAAGGGCAACTAGTCAGTCATGGCTGAAGGCGACAAGGTCCTCAACGTGGCCGTGGTCTCGGCGGAGCGTGCGCTCTGGTCGGGCCAGGCCAAGTCCCTCGTGGCGAAGACTCCCGAGGGCGACATCGGGATCCTTCCCGGGCACGAGCCCGTGCTGGCGCTGCTGGTCGAGAGCGCTCCGCTGCGGGTCGAGGAGGTCGACGGCAGCAAGCTCGTCGTGGCGATCCACGGCGGCTTCTTCTCGGTGTCCGGCGATCAGGTCAACGTCATCGCCGAGGTTGCCGAGCTTGCCGAGGACATCGACCTCGAACGGGCGAAGGCCGCTCTGGCGCGACTGCAGGAGGGCGGTGTGACCCCGGATGAGGAGTCCGCCGTCCGACGGGCCGAGACTCGGATCCAAGTGGCCGGGGTCGCCAAGGGGATATCCGCTCGGTAGCCACGTCGGAGCCGCTCCGGCGGGAGATTATGACCGCCGACCCGTCAGACTTGAACCGTCCCTGAGGGCGGCATCCTGGGCTGCCCCCGTTCGCTGAATTGCGATGGAGGCTCGATGCCCAGGCATGTGCTCCCCGTGTCGATCGTCTCGTTCACGTTGGCCTTCGCAGTGGCCGTGTCCTCGCCAGTCGCGCACGCCGGCTCGCTTCGGTGCAATGCACCGAACGTCACGGGCATGACCGTGCCGGCCGCCCAGAGCGCGTTGGTGGCGGCGGGCTGCCTCCCTGGCAGCAAGTCGGACGGGCGCCACTTCGTCATCGTCGCCACGTGCTCGTCCGCAGCAAAGGTCGGGCTCGTCCTTGCCCAGTCGAAGAAGGGAAAGCTCAACAAGCGTGACCTTGTCGTGGTGACCAAGGGCAGCACCAGGGCCGCCGATGGTCGACCCTGCGCGGGGACCAGCGCCTCGAGCGCCTTGCCCTCGGCCGCGCTCAACGGCGACTACAGGGGCACCTTCACACTGGCGGGCCTGCCCACACGATTCATCTTCGCGATCGGGGATCTGGTGGCGACTGGTGGCATCAGCGGGGCCTTGGCCTGGTCGGCTGGCAGCAATTCGGCGGCAGCGACGATGCAAGGCAACTTGCACGGATTCGCTTGCAGCGGTCCGGTGACGTTCAGCGTGGCCGCTAACCGCTCTGTCGAGGCCACTAGCGGGGACTGGACCTGCCATCGTGATGAGGGAGACATGACCGGCGAGATGGAGATCATTAAGGTCGGCGGCTGATCTCAGGATGACGCGAGGTCGCCCGAGCGGACCACCTTCACGGTGATGCGCTCCATCGCCTTCATGCGGCCGCGCTTGATGGATGCGCGCCAGACCTCCACGGTGAACATCTGCACCGGGAACCAGAGCATCACCCAGCTGATGACGCCCAGGGCCTCAGCGATGGCCGCGAGCAGGAAGTCGTTGGTGTCCTCGCCGAGCTTGCGCACGAAGATGCTGAGCGTCTGCAGGAGCATGAACGCCACGAAGCCGAGGAGGAACAGCCGACGGCCGATTGAGCCGTCGGCCTCGGTGGACTCGACGTCCATGGTGTTCTGGACGCTGACCCATCGGCGCACCGCGTCGGTCAGCTCGGCGTCCAGTCCGGCGCGCACTTGATCGTTCGGCAGGACGACCTCGAGCTCGATGTCGGTCGTCTTGCGCGGCATCCGCATGAGCAGCATGTCGCGAACCGTGTCCATCGCCGGCTGTGCGGTGAAGGCGCTGTAGTCGGAGGACGACGGTTTGACGATGTCGGCCGTGAACAACTGCTCAGGGTGGTTCAACGGGACCACGATCGTGCGGGTTGAGCTCACGTCGTCAGCGGTTCGCGCCGGGCTGCCACAGCACATCCCCACCGGCATCCTTGTTGGCGAGCCGGGCGAGGATGAACAGCAGGTCGCTGAGTCGATTGAGGTACGTGGCGGTCAGGGAGTTCATTCCGCCGTGGTAGGTGTCGAGCGCGGCCCACGTCGTGCGCTCCGCGCGCCGTACGACCGTGCGAGCGACGTGGAGCTGTGAGGCACCCACGGTCCCGCCGGGCAGGACGAACGAGCGCAGCGGCTCCAGTTCCTCCAGGTAGTCGTCGCAGGCCTTCTCGAGGCGGTCGACGTATGCCGCGGTGACCCTCAGCGGCGGGTGCTCGGGGTTCTCGACGACGGGCGTGCACAGGTCGGCCCCGACGTCGAAGAGATCGTTCTGGATCGTCACCAGAAGGGTCCGTACGGCCTCTGGGAAGTCGGTCGTGGCCAGGGCCAGGCCGATCGCGCAGTTGGCCTCATCGACGTCCGCGTAGGCCTTCAGGCGGGGGTCGTTCTTGCCGGTTCGGCTCATGTCGCCGAGCGACGTGGTGCCGTCATCACCGGTTCGGGTGTAGATGCGCGTGAGGTTGACCATGGAACGACCCTAGGCCACCCGTACCATTCCCGCGTGGAGGTATTGCGGGTCATCGGCGGCAACGCCCTGCGTGGCGAGGTCCAGTTGACCGGCGCGAAGAACTCCGTGCTCAAGTTGATGGCTGCCGCCCTCCTGGCGCCCGGGACCAGCACGATTACGAACGTTCCCGACATCCTCGACGTCGAGATCATGGCCGAGCTGCTGCGCCGCCTGGGCTGCGAGGTCGGCCACGACGTCGCGGCCTCCTCGATCTCCATCACCGTCCCGGACCAGCCCGACCACCGAGCCGACTACGACCTCGTCCGGCGCATGCGCGCCTCCATCTGCGTCCTGGGCCCGTTGGTTGCCCGCACGGGAGGAGCCGACGTTGCACTCCCAGGCGGTGACAACATCGGATCGCGTGGGCTCGACATGCACATCGACGGGCTTCGACGGATGGGGGCCGACGTCACCAGCGAGCATGGGTACCTCGTCGCGCACACCCACCAGCGACTGAGGGGTGCTCGGCACTGGCTGGACTTCCCCAGCGTCGGCGCCACCGAGACCCTCCTCATGGCCGGCGTGCTGGCCGACGGGGAGTCGGTGATCGACAACGCGGCACGCGAGCCCGAGATCGTCGACATCTGCACGATGCTGCAGGAGATGGGCGCACAGGTCGACGGGGTAGGCACGTCGACTCTGACGGTGCAGGGCGTGGACTCCCTCAACCCGGTCGAGCACGCCACGGTGCCCGATCGCATCGTCGCCGGGACGTGGGCCGCTGCCGCCGCAATGACGCGGGGTGACATCACGGTGCGCCGGGCGAACGCCGACCACCTCAGCCTGGCGCTGGAGAAGCTGACGATCAGCGGTGCGGAGGTCTCGGTGCTGCCGGACGGCTTCCGGGTCACGATGGACCGCCGGCCCAAGGCCGTCGACATCGTGACGCTGCCGTACCCGGGCTTCCCGACCGACCTGCAGCCGCAGTTCATCGCGCTCAATGCGATCGCCGAGGGCGCGTCCCTCGTCACCGAGAACCTCTTCGAGGCACGCTTCCGGTTCGTGCAGGAGCTTGCCCGCCTGGGTGCCGAGGTCAAGACAGACGGCCACCATGCGCTGGTGCGCGGCCAGACCTGCCTCTCCGGTGCCCCCGTCGAGGCCACCGACATCCGCGCGGGTGCGGGCCTCGTGCTCGCCGGCCTCGTGGCCGAGGGCGAGACGACCGTCTACGGGGTCGGGCACATCGACCGGGGCTACGCGGGCTTCGTCCCGTCCCTGCAGGCGCTAGGCGCTCGGGTGGAGCGCGACACCATCAGCGATCGATAGCGAGCACCTGTCGGGCGCGGTCCTCGTCGCCGGGCCACACCATGAGGCGCGGTCCTTCGAGCGTCGATGCGAGATTCGCGCGCACCCCTCGGCTCTCCAGTCGCTGCCGCATGATCTCGCCCTCGACGTAGTTCTGCGGTGCGGCCACCGGCACGAGGAGGCCGTACTCCTCCACCGTCCCCCGACGCGGGGGAGCGGCGACGACGGAGGAGCCGCGGCTGAAGGCCCACCGCAGGATCAGCGCGAAGACGCCGATGAGGACGACCGCCACGATGGGGCCGAACGCGAAGGAGAAGGAGTTCCAGGCGGGCACGACCCCATCGTGGCCCCGGACGTGCGAATACGCCATCGGGCCTCGGCCACCGCCTGACAGGTAGCCTTCAAGCATGGCGAGTGACCTGGATCCAACCGATCCGAGTGGGCCTTCGCGGACCAAGGACGCGCCCTGGCTGATGCGCACCTATGCCGGGCACTCCTCGCCGGCCGAGTCCAACGCGCTGTACCGGCGCAATCTCGCCAAGGGCCAGACCGGTTTGTCCGTGGCCTTCGACCTGCCCACGCAGACCGGCTATGACCCTGACTCGGTGATGGCGCGCGGCGAGGTCGGCAAGGTCGGCGTTCCGGTCTCCCACGTCGGCGACATGCGGCGCCTGTTCGACGGCATTCCACTCGGCGAGATGAACACGTCGATGACGATCAATGCGACGGCCATGTGGCTGCTGGCGCTGTACGTCACGGCAGCCCAGGAGCAGGGCACCGCGATCGAGGCCCTACAGGGGACCACCCAGAACGACATCATCAAGGAGTACCTGTCCCGCGGCACGTACGTGTTCCCGCCGGCACCGTCCCTGCGACTGATCACCGACATGATCGCGTTCACGGTTTCGCATGTCCCTAAGTGGAACCCGATCAACATCTGCAGCTACCACCTGCAGGAGGCAGGCGCGACGCCCGTCCAGGAGATCGCCTACGCGATGGCCACCGGCATCGCCGTGCTCGATGCGGTGCGCGACTCCGGCCAGGTGTCGCCCGAGCGATTCGGCGAGGTCGTCGCGCGGATGTCCTTCTTCGTGAACGCGGGAGTCCGTTTCGTGGAGGAGATGTGCAAGATGCGCGCGATGGCGCGCATGTGGGACGAGATCGCCCGAGAGCGCTACGGGGTGGACGACGCCCGCCAGCGGCGCTTCCGCTACGGCGTGCAGGTGAACTCGCTGGGGCTCACCGAGGCGCAGCCCGAGAACAACGTGCAGCGCATCGTGCTGGAGATGCTGGCAGTCACCTTGTCGAAGGATGCCCGTGCTCGAGCCGTCCAGCTGCCCGCATGGAACGAGGCACTCGGGCTGCCCAGGCCGTGGGACCAGCAGTGGTCGCTGCGGATGCAGCAGGTGCTCGCCTTCGAGAGCGACCTGCTGGAGTACGACGACCTGTTCGCCGGCTCCGTGGTCGTGGAGCGGCTGGTGGAGGAGTTGATCGACGGCGCGACCGCCGAGCTCGAGCGTGTCCTCGGGATGGGCGGTGCGGTCGCAGCCGTCGAGAGCGGCTACATGAAGTCCGAACTGGTGCGGTCGCACACGAGGCGTCGCGCGCGCATCGAGGCGGGTGACGACATCGTCGTCGGTGTCAACGCGTTCACCACGACTGAGCCGAACCCGCTGCTAGCGGACCTCGACGCGGCGATCCAGTCCGTCGACCCCGCCGTGGAGCAGCAGGCCATCGACGACCTTCAGCGCTGGCGCGCGGGTCGCGACGCCGCAGAGGTGGCCTCGTCGCTCGTGGAGCTGCGCGCCACCGCGGCCACGTCGGCGAACCTCATGAACGCGACCCTTCGGTGCGCGCGTGCGGGCGTCACGACCGGCGAGTGGTCTGGCGCACTGCGCGAAGTCTTCGGTGAGTTCCGCGCACCCACGGGAGTGTCCGGGGCAATCGGCATCGAGTCCTCGGGCGCAGGGCTCACAGCAGCACGGGAGGCGGTAACGGCGACGGCTGACGAGCTGGGCGCACCGTTGCGCTTCCTGGTGGGCAAGCCCGGGCTGGACGGTCACTCGAACGGCGCGGAGCAGATCGCCGTCCGTGCCCGCGATGCCGGCTTCGAGGTCGTCTACCAGGGCATCCGCCTGACGCCTGAGGAGATCGTCGCGGCGGCAGTGGCCGAGGACGTCGACGTGGTGGGGCTGTCGATCCTCAGCGGCTCGCATCGTGAGCTCGTGCCCGCCGTGGTCGAGGGCCTGCGCGCTCACGGTCTCGACGAGGTGCCCGTTGTCGTCGGCGGAATCATCCCGGAGGCTGACGCGGAGTGGCTGAAGCAGCGCGGTGTGGCCGCCGTGTTCACCCCGAAGGACTACGACGCCAACGCCATCATGTGCCGCGTCGTCGATGTCGTCCGCGCCTCACGAGGGCTCGCACCGAAGCCCTGAGCGGGTGTCAGTTCGACCCGCGCGGCGTCCACCGGAAGAACAGGATCGACAGCACCAGCCCGATCACGCACCACAACGCGAGCATGAACGCGCACATCGGGAGTTCCCAGTTGCCGGCCGGCTCCATCGCTGCCGCGTACTCGGGAAGGAACACGCTGCGCATCGCCTGCGCCAGCCATTTCAGCGGGAAGATCGAGGCGAAGACCTGCATCCAGTGGGGCAACTGCGTGAAGACGAAGAAGACGCCTGACGTGAACTGCAGCACGAGAACGATCGGGGTGGCGACGGCAGAGGCGCCGCGGCCGGTCTTGGGCACGACCGAGAAGGCGATCCCCAGGAGCGTGCAGCCGATCAGGCCCAGCACGCTGGCCCAGAGGAATGTGAACCACTGCAAGGCGGTACTCGGCAGCTGGATCCCGTAGAAGAGCACACCCACGACGATGAGGATCACGACCTGGGCGGTGTACGCCACGAACACCGTCCCGATCTTCCCCACGAAGTAGGACGCCTTGGGCATCGGCGTGCCCTGCAGCCGCTTCAGCGTGCCGTCCTCACGCTCGAGCGGGATGGCGATGGACAGGTTCTGGAAGGACGTGTACAGCACGCCTGAGGCGATCATGCCCGCAACGAAGTACTGCGCGAACGTGATGTCCGGAGCGATGTTCTGACCGCCGAAGACCGACCCGAAGATGATGAGCAGCACCATCGGGAAGGCGAAGTTGAAGACTGCCGAGTTCCGGTCGCGGAAGAACTGCTTGAGCTCGATCGACACGCGACGCCGTCCGATGGCGAGCGTGCTCGGGAGGCGCGGCGCCGCGGTGGCAGTCGTCATTCGCTGTCACCACCTTCGACGTAGCGGTCGTCCTGTAGCAGGCTCAGGTACACGTCCTCGAGTGTCTCGCGGTGTATCTCGAGCCCCGGGATCTCGCTGCCGAACCGCTCTGCGAGGTCAATCACAGCGCGCGTCGGGTCCATCGTCTGGCTCTCGACGCGGATCCCGTCCTGCATCCACGAGACCCGTGCGCTGCTGCGCTCGCGACCTCCTAAAAGCGTCGGGGTGTCGCACGCCAGCACCTTCCCGCGGGAGATGATCGCCACGCGGTCGGCGAGGTGCTCGGCCTCCTCGAGGTAGTGCGTCGTCAGCAGGATCGTCGTGCCCTCGGCCTTGAGCCCTTCAATGAGCGTCCAGAACTCCCGACGCGCCTCGGGGTCGAAGCCGGTGGTGGGCTCGTCGAGGAAGAGCACGCGTGGTCGTCCGATGATGCCGAGCGCCACGTCGAGCCGACGGCGCTGGCCTCCGGACAGCTTCTCGTTGCGCGACTTCGCCTTCTCCGTCAGGCCGACGGCAGCGATCACGTCGGCGGGGTCCCGCGGATTCGCGTAGTAGCCGGTGAAGTGCTCGACGGCCTCGGCGACCGTGAGATCGCCCAGGTCGCGATCGGACTGCAGGACGATCCCGATCTGCGAACGCCATGCGCGGTCGCCGTGTTCGGGGTCCTGACCAAGCACGGATGCGGTCCCGGAATCGCGGTGGCGGTAGCCCTCGAGAATCTCGGTCACGGTGGTCTTGCCGGCGCCGTTGGGCCCGAGCAGGGCGAAGCACTCGCCGAAATCGATGTGGAAGCTGGCTCCGTCGAGCGCCCACAGGTCCCCATAGCGCTTGCGGACGTTCTCGACGCTGACCGCTGTTTCGCCCACCGCACGATCATGGCATGGTCGTGGTTCGGGACGCCTGTCGTTACGCTGCGTTGCGTGCGAATAGTCGTGGCCCGGTGCTCCGTGGACTACGTGGGCCGGCTGACCGCGCACCTGCCTGAGTCCAATCGCGTGATCATGATGAAGGCCGACGGCTCGGTGCTCATCCATTCCGACGGAGGCTCCTACAAGCCGCTCAACTGGATGAGCCCCCCGTGCACCACGCGGATCGTCGCGTCCGATGCGGATGGGATCGTCGAGATCTGGACCGTGGAGAACAAGGCGGGGGAGCAGTTGGTGATCTCGCTGCACGAGGTCATCCACGACTCCGACCACGAGCTGGGTGTCGATCCCGGACTGGTCAAGGACGGCGTCGAGGCTCATCTGCAGCGGCTCCTCGCCCTGCACGTGAGCGTCCTCGGCGACGGCTGGTCACTGGTGCGACGGGAGTACCCGACGGCCATCGGCCCGGTGGACCTGTTGTGCAAGGACGCGGACGGGCGAACCGTGGCGGTGGAGATCAAGCGGCGCGGGGAGATCGACGGGGTCGAGCAGCTGACGCGCTACCTGGACCTGCTGAACCGCGACCCACTGCTGGCACCGGTGGCGGGAGTGTTCGCGGCCCAGGAGATCAAGCCGCAGGCGCGGGTCCTTGCCGAGGACCGGGGGATCCGTTGCCTCGTGCTCGACTACGACGCGCTGAAGGGCACCGACGACCCGGGCCTCCGCCTCTTCTAGTCCGCGAGAGCGTGGTCGCGGGCGTGGTCGCGTGCGTGCTCCTGGCGGAAGTCGTAGAACTGCAGCGTCAGGCCGATGGCGGAGAACGGCAGCAGGATCGCGCTCAGCACGATCACCACGACGTTCGTGATCCAGAACGGCCACCCGGTAAGGAGCAGCATCACCCCGCCGACGGCGCCGGGCAGGCTGAAGCCGATCCAGATGAGGAGGGCGCTGAGGAAGATCGCCCGCCAGTGCCGACCGTTCGTCAGTCGTGCACTGCGCTTGAAGGCGGCCACGAATCCGAGTTCCTCCACCACTGCCGCCGGCATCGACACGGCGAAGAAGGAGATGAGCAGAAGTGCCACCGGCAGCAGGTACAGCGACGACGCGAACGCGGTCACCACGATGTAGAGCGACAGCTGGACGAGGGCCGCCGTCGGCTTCCGGACAGCCAGCGCCATCGCTTGCCACGGCGCGGCAGCGCGGTCGCGCGCGATGTTCTCGATGACGCGACAGGTGGCCGTGAGCAGCACGGCGATGACCGGCGCCAGTGCGATCGAGATGACGATGACCAGCAGGACCGCGAGTGGCCGGTTCGCCACCCCATTGACGTCGGTGAGGTCGTCGGACGGGCGGCGGTGCAGTGCCAGCCGCTGCAGGGCCAGGGCGCCTGCGGTGGACAGGCCGATGACCAGGACGATCGGCCACAGTCCACGCACGTGCCTGCCCAGCAGTTCCATCGAGGCCGTGACGACCTGGCCCGCGCGCCGCTCGCGGTCCGGCTGATGGTCGTCACCGTGTCGCCACGCCGTCGCGAGGACCAGGCCGACGATCAGTGCGAGAAGCGAGACAACAAGGATGATCACGAGGATGGGCCGGTCGAGGACCTTGACGAACAGCAGGGACCCAGCTGCGGTCAGGGAGCAGAACGACTCCACGGCCGGGCCGCCCACGACGGGGAGTGCGACAGCTCCGGCCCGACCCTCCTCCACCTGCCACGTCACTGGGTGGAGCCATTGCGTCTTGGTGTTCGGGCCGGTCGGCCCGTTGTTGAAGGACGGTGCCTTCTGCCCCCACCTGCCGGTGAAGGTCAGCCACCCGAAGTCACCGGTCGCGTCGTCGGGGACCAACACGACCTTGGGGGTGACCACGCTTCCCGCGGCTTGCGTGCTGTCGCATCCGAACCCGGCGGCGGCGCTCTTTCCGAACCACTGCGCCTGCGTGTAGTACGCCGCGTGCGAGCCCTGGCCCGGATACACGACGACGTGCGAGTCCTGCTTCAGGAGCTTCTCATCGCCCCAGTCCGACGTCTCCGAGCCCTCGTGCTGGGCGTACGCGACGCTGCTCGGGCCGATCGCCATGGCCTGTGTCGGCGTCTCCGCGGCGAACAGCAGCTGGATCATCTCCCAGTCGCCCTCGTGCTTGTCGTTCCAGTCGTTGTACGTCCAGAAGAACCAGTACTGCAGGGCCAGCATGCCGGGGTGGTCCGGGTCGGTGCCGATGCGTGCGTACACGGTGGGCTGCTTGTCGGCCGACGCTTTCGCGAACCACTTCTCGTACGTGCATCCTGGATCGAGCGGGTTGCCCGGCAGGTCCAGGTACCAGCCGTCGCCCTTGCCCGCGAGGTCGGCGGCGGTAGGCGCCGTGATCGACTCGCCATGGGGCCCTTTGAGTACGACGTCGGAGTTGCCCAGGACGGTGTCGACCGGGGTGGGCAGGTAGGGCTCGCCTTCGCCGCACGCGGCCTCCTGCTTGCGCACGACGACCAACGGGGCGTAGGTGTCGGCCAGCTGCTGGGCGGCATCGCCGGCGCTCGCTGCGGAGGCTGATGGCGCCACGCCCGTCACCAGGAGGGCGACGCCGACAGCCGTCAGTGCGAGGGTCGCAATCGACCTGCACAGGCGGGCCATCCGGGGTCCTGATGCTTCGGACATGGGGCGATCATTCCCCATCGCGGCGCTCGCTGCCGGGCACATGCGCCCCTCGTCTGGAGGATGCCTCCAGATAGGCTCGGAAGGCCGGCGGGAGACGTCGACGACACGGTGGAGGACATCGGACATGACCATCACGACGGTTGGCGTCATCGGCCTCGGCACCATGGGTGCGGGCATTGCCGAAGTGGTGGCGCGCAATGGCTACCGCGTCGTCGCGGTGGAGAGCGGCGAGGCCGAGCTGGAGAAGGGCCGGGCCTCGATCGTGGGCTCGACGTCCCGAGCGGTCACGCGCGGCAAGCTCACCGAGGAGGCGCAGACCGAGCTCCTCGCGCAGGTCACCTTCACCACGGACATGACGGCCCTGGCCCATGCCGACCTCGTCATCGAGGCCGTCTCGGAGAGCCTGGAACTGAAGAAGGTCATCTTCGGGCGGCTCAACGAGGTGGTCAACGAGAATGCGATCCTCGCGACCAACACGTCGTCCCTGTCGGTCACCGACATTGCGGTGGCCACAACGCGTCCGGCGCACGTCGTCGGCATCCACTTCTTCAACCCCGCGCCAGTGCAGGCCTTCGTCGAGATCGTCCGCACGGTCGTCACTGCGCAGGACACGATCGATGCGGCGGTCGAGTTCGCCCGATCGCTGCAGAAGGAGCCCGTGGTCGTCGAGGACCGCGCGGGCTTCATCGCCAACGCGCTGCTGTTCGGCTACCTCAATCACGCGGTCTCGCTGTTCGAGTCGCGGTACGCCACTCGCGAGGACATCGACGCGGCCATGCGCCTGGGGTGCGGATACCCGATGGGCCCGCTCATGCTGCTGGACCTGATCGGACTCGACACCGCCTACGAGATTCTTGACACGATGTACCGGCAGGGACGCGACCGGCTGCACGCGCCGAGCCCGATCCTCAAGCAGATGGTCACCGCCGGCCTGCGCGGTCGCAAGAGCGGTCGCGGCTTCTACGCCTACGAGGCACCGGGGTCGCCGGTCGTCACGGATGCAGTCGAGCCGGCGGTCAGCGATGCGAGCCATCCGCTCGGCCGATCGGTCTCCAAGGTCGGCGTGGTCGGTTCCGGGACGATGGCGTCGGGAATCGTCGAGGTCTTCGCCAAGGCGGGGTTCGCCGTGACCTTCGTGGCGCGAACCGAGAAAGGCGTCGCCGCCGTGACCGAGCGGATGACCAAGTCCCTCGCGAAGGCTGTCGAGAAGGGCAAGCTCACCGACGAGGAGCGGGTCGCCGCGCTGGGCCGGGTCACGGGCGAGACGATGGCCGAGTCACTGCGCGACGTCGACCTGGTGGTCGAGGCGATCGTCGAGGACCTCGGCGCGAAGACGGCCCTCTTCCGCGAGCTGGACGAGTACTGCAAGCCCGGCGCGATCCTGGCGACCACGACGTCGAGCCTGCCGGTCATCGACCTCGGTGCGGTGACCAAGCGCCCACAGGACGTCGTTGGGCTGCACTTCTTCAACCCCGCGCAGCTCATGCGCCTCGTCGAAGTCGTGTCGACCGTGTCGACGGCGCCGGACGTGACGCAGACCGCCGTGCGTATCTGCCGCGAGATCAACAAGCACCCAGTGGAGTGCAGCGACCGCGCCGGCTTCATCGTGAACGCCCTGCTCTTCCCGTACTTGAACGACGCCGTGCGGATGCTCGAGGCGAACTACGCCAGCGCCGACGATATCGACCTGGCGATGAAGAAGGGCTGCGGCTACCCGATGGGGCCGTTCGAGCTGCTCGACGTGGTGGGCCTGGACGTCTCCCTCGCCATCCAGCAGACCCTCTACCGGGAGTTCCGCGAGCCCGGCTTCGCGCCGACTCCGCGTCTGGAGCACCTCGTCACCGCGGGCTACCTGGGCCGCAAGACCGGTCGGGGCTTCCGGGTCTACACCTGATGGGTCGTAAGAACCGGCGCCGTCCCGAGGAAACCAAGGAGTTGGGGCCGACGTACGCCAGTCGCACGGTCGAGGTGCACCCCGATGGGGAGTGGATCGTGCAGAAGGTGACCGGATCGGCGGCGACCAAGGCCTACCGGTGCCCCGGGTGCGACCAGGAGATCAGGCCCGCGACCCCGCACACGGTGGCGTTCCCCGCCGAGGATCCCAAGGGTCTCGAGCACCGACGCCACTGGCACACGCCCTGCTGGGCGGCGCGTGATCGTCGGGGCCCGCGAGGACGTTGATGACCCATCCTCAGCCGATCGTGGCGAACTCGGTACTGCCGGCCCGGCGCGATCCCCTCCACCTGCAGACGGCCGACGGGCTGAGGCTCGTCGGCGAGCTCGCGCTGCCGATGCAGGCCGACCCGCGGGCCACCATCGTGTGCGTCCATCCACTGCCCACGCACGGCGGCATGATGGACAGCCACGTCCTGCGGAAGATGGCCTGGCGGCTCCCCGCACTGGCCGAGGTCGCCGTACTGCGCTTCAACACCCGCGGCACCACCAGCGCCGCAGGCACGAGCGAGGGGCACTTCGACGAGGGGCGCGGCGAGGGGCTCGACCTGAAGGCAGCCATCGACGAGGTGGTGCGTCGGGGCCTTCCCGATCCGTGGGTGCTCGGCTGGTCGTTCGGGACCGACGTGGTCCTGAAGCACGGCAACCTCGACCCGGTGGTCGGAGCCATCCTGCTGTCCCCGCCGCTTCGCTTCTCGACGGACGACGATCTGCGCGACTGGGCATCGTCCGGGCGGTCGGTCGTGGCGTTCGTGCCCGAGTTCGACGACTACCTCCAACCAGTGGAAGCCCTTGAGCGCTTCTCGTTGGTGCCTCAGGCGCGGATCGTGGCCGTCGATGGCGCGAAGCACCTGTGGGTGGGGGAGCGGTTCGTCAAGATCGTCCTCGACGGCGTCGTCGCGACCGTGACGCCGGAGATGAGCCCGCTGCCGACCGAGTGGAGTGGACCGATGGACCGTTGGAGCGACATATGAGTCCCAACCTGCACGTCGTCGACCTCGGATCAGGCCCGGCGTTCGTCCTGCTGCATGCCTTCCCGTGCGATGGCTCGATGTGGCGGCCGCAGGCCGAGGCACTGGCGATCGCTGGCTGGCGAGTGCTCGTGCCGGACCTACCCGGCTTCGGGGCCTCGCCCCTGCTCGAAAGCGCCCCGTCCCTCGACGCCGTTGCTGGTGCGCTGCTCCACATGCTCGACGAGCGGGGCATCGACCGCTGCGTGGTCGGCGGCATCTCCTTGGGCGGCTACCTGACGATGACGATCGCGCGGCTGCGTCCATCGTTGATCGCCGGTGTTGCGCTGTGCGACACCAAGGCGACGGCCGACAGCGACGCGGCTCGCGAAAACCGGGAGCGGCTGGCGCGACTGTGCGAGGAGTCGCCTGACGATACGGCACGGATCCTCGAGCAGGCGGTGCTGCCCGGGCTGTTGGGGGACACGTCTCGGCAGGAGCGTCCTGAAGTCGTCGAGACGGTGCGCGGCTGGCTTGAGTCGGCCTCGGCATCAACCGTCGCCTGGTACCAGCGGGCGATGGCCGGTAGACCTGACTCGCAGGAGGCCCTTTCCGGCCTGGACGTCCCGGCGCTGATCGTCTGGGGCGTAGAGGATGCACTCAGCCCGCGTGCGGAGCAGGACCTCATGCTCGCCTGCCTTCGTGGGGCCCGACTGGTCGCCGTCGAGGGCGCCGGGCACCTGGCGAACGTCGAGCGACCGGATGTGGTCGCGGGCGCGCTCGTGGGGTTCGCCGCTGGGGCTAGAGGCCGCCCTTCTTCTTGATCAGCTTGGCGTAGGCCCTGGCGCCCTTCGACGTCAGGTGGACGCCGTCGGAGACGAAGTACTCAGGATGGTCCTTGGACGCCGCGTACCAGTCGGCTATCACGGCGTTGGGGTAGTCGGGCACGACTTTGTCGATGACGTCGTTGTTGGGATTGCGCCATGAGCGCGGCATGTTGTCGTTGACGACGACCACACGCGGAGTGTCCTTGAGGACGTCGAGCATCTGGCGCATCATCGGCTCGGGCAGGACGCCGTTGGTCCCAGGATGGAGCACCACGACGGGTGCGAGCTGGTCCTTCGCCACGTAGCGCTTCAACCTGCCGATGAAGGCGCCGGGGAAGCGGGACACCGCGGCGTCGATCTTCGAGCCCGGGATGACGTCCTTGAGGGTGCTCCGCGCACCGAGCATCACCGAGTCGCCGACACCGCTCATGCGGCCGTTCCGGTTGGCATCGCCTGGTCCGGCGATCGTCGGCGATGCGCTGGCCGAGGGCTTCGCGGAGGCGCTGGGAGCTGATGACGCGGCACCGGAGTTCTCGGCATCGCCCAGCGCGACCTCGGTGGGCCCGCCGCTGGCGATACCCATGGCCTGCGCGACGTCGGCTGGCAGGCCGGCAGCGGCCGTTGGCGCCGGCGCCGTGGCAAGCGCCGCGCCGAGCACGATGACGCCGATCACGGTGCCGGCGATGGCCAGCACGCCCCGCTGGGTCCGCTGGGTCCGCTCAGCGCCCTCGGACGTCCGCCAAGCCTCCACCCACCGGTCGATGGCACCCCGACGGATCGGCATCTCGAAGAATCGGAAGCTGAGCTCGGCGATGCCGAACGTGAGTGCTAGGCGGAAGGCGAACAGCAGCGGCCCGTCGATCGGCACGTCGAGATTGGGCCGCGTGACCATGAAAATGGGCCAGTGCCACAGGTACAGCCCGTACGAGCGCTGGCCGATGTAGCGCAGGGGCTGCGTCCCGAGCCAGGGACCAAGTGGCGATGCCGGATGGGTGGCCATGGCGATGAGCGCTGCCACGATCACCGACAGCACGAGGAAGCCGCCGCTGCGGTACAGCCACGTGGTGTATTCGCCGACGAAGAAGAAGAAGTAGAGGACGCCCAACAGGGCCGCAACGCCGGTGCCGGTGATGATCCACTTCGCGCTCGGTGCCACGTCCTTGCGCAGGCGCCCAGGACGCCACGCGGTCGCAACTGCCGCACCGATGAGCAGTCCCATGCAGTGCGAGTCCGTGCCAAAGTACGCCCGGCTGGGATCGGCGAAGTCGGGGAAGCCGTTCATGATCGAGAGCGCGATCATCCACGCGGTCGATGCGATGGCGACGGCCAACGCAACGAGGCGCACGCCGCGGCGGGCCCAGCGCTTCACGAGCAGGTACGCCACCGCCGGCCAGATGAAGTAGAACTGCTCCTCGACCGAGAGCGACCACAGGTGCTTGAGCATCGGCGGCCGGCCGATGAACTCGAAGTAGGACTGGCTGCTGAAGATGTACCACCAGTTGTTCACGTAGAACAACGAGGCGATGGAGTCGGCCTTCACCTGCGAGGCGACGTCGCGATAGAAGATGGCTGCGGCAACCGCGACCACGGCCAGCATCAGCAGGACGGCCGGCAGGAGTCGGCGGGCACGGCCGAGGTAGAACTTGGCGAAGTCGATCTTCCCCGACCGGTCGAACTCCTCGAGTATCAGCGAGGTGATGAGGAAGCCCGACAGCACGAAGAACACGTCGACGCCGAGAAATCCGCCCTTCATCCACACCAGATCGGCGTGGTAGAACAGCACGCCAATCACGGCCAGGGCCCGGACCCCGTCAAGTCCGGGGAGGTATCCCATCTCGCCCTTGGGACGCCCCTGATCGAGGGTCCACGGCACTCCCTGGGTGCCGATGGGCGACGCGCTCACGCGCACATGCTACGTGAGTGACGGAAGTGCTCAGGTATCGCGGAATCGGTTGATCTCGCCGATATGCCGCGCACGCAGCTCCGGATTCGTCACACCCAGGCCCTCGATCGGGGCCAGGGCCAGTACGCCGACCTTGCCCTGGTGCAGATTGCGGTGCACCTCGAACGCTGCCTGGCCGGCCTGGTCGAGGGGGTAGCTCTTCGAAAGAGTCGGGTGGATCATGCCGCGGGAGATCAAGCGGTTGGCCTCGAAGGCCTCGCGGTAGTTGGCGAAGTGGCTGCCGATGATCCGCTTGAGGTTCATCCACAGGTAGCGGTTGTCGTACTCGTGCATGAACCCGCTCGTCGACGCGCAGGTGACGATGGTGCCGCCCTTGCGGGCGACGTAGACCGAGGCACCGAAGGTCTCGCGTCCGGGGTGCTCGAAGACGATGTCGACGTCGTCGCCGCCGGTGAGCTCACGGATGCGCTTGCCGAACCGCTGCCACTCCTTGGGGTCCTGGGTGTGCTCGTCCTTCCAGAACCTGTAGTCCTCTGCGTTGCGGTCGATGATCAGCTCGGCACCCATCGAGCGGACGAGCTCGGCCTTCTCCGGGCTGGACACCATGCACACCGGAGTCGCGCCCCCGTTCAGTGCGTACTGGGTCGCGTAGGCGCCGAGGCCGCCGGACGCACCCCAGATGAGGACGATGTCGCCCTGCTTCATCCCCGCGCCGTTGCGGGACACGAGCTGGCGATAGGCCGTGGAGTTGACGAGCCCGGGTGTGGCAGCCTCCTCCCACGTCAGGTGGGCGGGCTTGTGCAGCAGCTGGTTGGACTTCACGACCGCGAGCTCGGCAAGGCCACCGAAGTTCGTCTCGAAGCCCCAGATGCGCTGCTCCGGATCCATCATCGTGTCGTTGTGTCCCGCCGGCGACTCCAGCTCCACGCTGAGGCAGTGCGCGATGACCTTGTCGCCCGGCTTCCACGCGTTGACACCCGGACCCACGCGCAGGACTACGCCGGCCGCGTCCGAGCCGATCACGTGGTACGGCAGGTCATGCCGCTTGGCGTCGGCGTGCGTGCGGCCGTAACGCTCGAGGAAACCGAACGTCGACACCGGCTCGAAGATGCTCGACCACACCGTGTTGTAGTTGATGCTCGACGCCATCACGGCGATCAGTGCCTCGCCGGGAGCGAGGACCGGAACCGGCACGTCGTCGAGGTGGATGGACTTGCGCGGGTCCTTCTCGCGGGACGGGACGCCCTCGAACATCGCCTCCTCGTCCTTGTGGATCGTGATCGCCCGGTAGGAGGCGGGGATCGCGAGCGCCGCAAAGTCGTCGGACGAGGCATCGGCGAGGATGGCGTCGCGGATCTGGTCCATCGCCTGAGTCATGGTGGCTCCGTTCGGGGCTGGTGCGGGTTTTCAGTCTGCCAGACGGGCTAGCGGACGTACCGGGCCCAGACGAAGACCACGACGGCCGTGAGCACTGCGCCGAGGACGACCTTGCGGGCCTTCCGCATGACCGACAGGAAGACGACCGCCGCCGCGGCGCCGACCAGGACCGCCACGAAGGCCGTCCACTGCTGGTCGGTGGGGGTCCAGCCGAGGACCGTGACGTCCGGGAAGTCGACGGCGGGCAGGCTCACGCGTGCCCGGGCGCTGCCTGCACGAGCTCTACGAGGACGCCTCCGCAGTCCTTGGGGTGGCAGAAGTTCGTCAGCGATCCTGCGGTGCCGACCTGGGCCGTCTCGAACAGCAGCCGGACGCCGGCCTCGCGAAGCTGCGTGCTGGCCGCCTCGATGTCGTCGACCCCGTAGGCGATCTGCTGGATGCCCGGACCGGACTTGTCCAGGAACTTCGCGATGGTGGAGGTCGCGGTGAGCGGGGCAAGGAGCTGGATGCAGGATCCTGAGTCCCCGACGGCGAGCATCGCCTCCCGAACTCCCTGCCGGTCGTTGACCTCTTCGTGCACGACCTCGAGGCCGAACGTCCGCCCGTAGAACTCGATGGCGACGTCCAGGTCGGGAACGGCTATTCCTACGTGGTCGATGCGCGTCAGCAGCGAAGTCATGGGCAGTATGTTGTCATCAACGTCGCCTCGGTTGGGAGTTGGAATGTCCTTCTCGAACGGTTCGGTCATCGTCGCGGGGGCCCGTACGCCTATGGGTCGCCTGCAGGGGTCCCTGAAGACCTTCAGCGGAGCCGATCTCGGCGGTGTCGCGATCAAGGCCGCGCTGGAGCGGGCCGGCGTCGCTCCCGAGCAGGTCGACTACGTGATCATGGGCCAGGTCATCCAGGCCGGCGCCGGACAGATCAGCGCCCGCCAGGCTGCGGTCAAGGCCGGCATCCCGATGGACGTCCCGGCGCTCACCATCAACAAGGTGTGCCTGTCCGGCATTGACGCGATCGCGCTGGCCGATCAGCTCATTCGCGCAGGCGAGTTCGAGATCGTCGTCGCTGGCGGAATGGAGTCGATGACCAACGCTCCGCACCTGCTCGTCGGCTCGCGCGAGGGCGTCAAGTACGGCGACTGGACGATGGTCGATGCCATGGCCTTCGATGCGCTGACATGCGCGTTCGACGAACTGCCGATGGGGGAGGCCACTGAGCGGCACAACACCCGGTTCGACCTCACTCGCGAGGATCAGGACGCCTTCTCGGCGCGCTCGCACCAGCGCGCGGCAGCAGCGCAGGCCGCCGGAGTCTTCGACGAGGAGATCGCACCCGTCACGGTTCCCCAGCGCAAGGGCGACCCGATCGTCGTCAGTGCCGACGAGGGGATCAGGGTCGACACGACAACCGAGTCCCTCGGCAAGCTGCGCCCGGCCTTCGCGAAGGACGGCACCATCACCGCGGGCAGCGCGTCCCAGATCTCCGATGGCGCGGCCGCCGTCGTTGTCATGAGCAAGGCCAAGGCGGAGGAACTCGGGCTCGACTGGCTTGCGGAGATCGGCTCGCACGGAGTCGTGGCCGGACCCGACGCGTCCTTGCAGGAGCAGCCGGCGAACGCGATCAAGCGTGCATGCGAGAAAGAGGGCATCGCGGTCTCCGATGTGGACCTGTTCGAGATCAACGAGGCATTCGCTGCCGTCGGCATCGTGTCCATGCGCGCCCTCGGCGTCGACGAGGACATCGTCAACGTCAACGGCGGCGCTATTGCCCTCGGTCACCCCGTCGGCATGTCGGGAGCCCGCATCGTGCTCCACGCCGCGCTCGAGTTGAAGCGGCGCGGTGGCGGGATCGGCGCAGCAGCGCTCTGCGGTGGCGGGGGCCAGGGCGACGCCCTGCTCGTCCGCGTTCCCTCGGCCTGACCGACGAGCATTCGCACATGGACCTTGATGCGCTGATTGCGGGTGCCCGTGACGGTCGCACCCGCGACATCGCGCGCCTGATCTCGCTCGTCGAGAACGGCGCAGACCAAGTGCCGGCGCTGATGCGTTCACTCGCCGAGTCCGCTGGAACGGCAAGGGTGATCGGCATCACCGGTGCGCCGGGGGTCGGCAAGTCGACCACGACCTCGTCGCTGATCTCGGCGCTGCGCACCACCGGGCATCGCGTGGGCGTGCTGGCAGTCGACCCGTCGTCACCGTTCTCCGGCGGTGCGCTGCTCGGGGATCGCATCCGGATGCAGGAGCACGCAACGGACGACGGCGTCTTCATCCGCTCGATGGCCTCGCGGGGACATCTCGGCGGGCTTTCGGCAACGACGCCGCAGGCTCTGCGGGTGCTGGAGCATGCCGGGTTCGACGTCGTGCTCATCGAGACGGTGGGCGTCGGTCAGTCCGAGGTGGAGGTCGCAGCGGCGGCTGACACGACGCTCGTCCTGCTCGCGCCGGGAATGGGCGACAGCATCCAGGCGGCGAAGGCGGGGATCCTCGAGGTGGGTGACATCTTCGTGGTCAACAAGGCCGACCGTGACGGCGCCGACTCGACGGTCCGCGAACTGCGCACCATGATCAGCCTGGGGGACCGCTCAGCCGACGGCTGGATCCCGCCGGTCCTGAAGACGGTCGCGTCGTCGGGGGAGGGGATCGGTGCGCTGGTCACCGCGATCGACGAGCATGGCGCCTGGCTCGCCCGCAGCGGAGAACTCCAGAGCCGGCGCCTCAAGCGGGCAAGCGATGAGATCCAGGCCATCGCCCTGGGGACGGTGCGCTCGCGCCTGACCCGCGGCGCCAATGGCGCCGCCCTGAACGAGGCTGCGCTCGCCGTGGCCGATGGCCGTGGTGACGCCTACTCGGCCGCCGCGGCATTGGTGGACAGGCTGCTCAGCCGGCCCTAGCCGACGGTGCAGGCGGTCACGACGTCCGCGTCCACGGCGAAGTTGAGCCGGGTCTCGATGAAGTCGGTGGTGGCCGGGAAGTCCTCGCCGTCCTTCTTGATGACGCGAGTGGTGTTGCCGTTCGCCTCCGCGAGGGCGTTGGCCGCGTCGAGCGTGAGCTTCTGCTCGACGATCTGCTTGCAGAGGGCGGTCAGGTCGTCGTTCGTGTTGACCGGTGTTCCGCTGATGCTCACGGGTGATGCAGCAGCAGACGACGAGCCGGACGTCGAGGAGCAGGCGCCCAGTGACGTGACGGCCACGGCGGCGATGGCCAGGCCGATTCCGGCCCGGGTCAGGGATCGTGTGCGCATCGGGTCTCCTTAGTTCGCCGGGGTGGCGTCCGTTGGGGCGGGTCCAGGCATTTCCTACTCCGTCGGTGCACATTGTGACACCTGACCGCCCGAACAGGGAAAACCGCCCGGGGCATCGTCCGTGCGACCGAGATTAGCGACGCTGCCAGGCCCCCGGCTCGGTCAGCAGGTCTGTGACGGCCGGCGGGAGCGTCCCGGAGGCCACGTCGGCGAGACTGATGTGCTCCAGGACGTGGCGCATCGACGCCCGCACGGCGATCCACACCTCGCGCAGGTGCTCGGAGGCACCGCCGTAGTCGAGGTCCTCGGGTCGCTGGCCGCGCACCGCCGCGAGCGGGCCATCCAGCGCGCGCACGACATCGGCGATAGAGACGTCCTTGGGGTCGCGGTCGAGTCGGTATCCACCCTCGGCCCCGCGCTGACTGGCCACGATTCCTGATTGGCGCAGTTGCCGCAGAATCCCCTCGAGGAACTTCAGGGGGATGTCCTGGGCCGTGGCGATCGCCTCGCCCTTGACCAGTCGGGTCGGGCTCTCCTGATACACCGCCGCCAACTCCAGCAGGGCGCGCATCCCATAGTCGGCTTTGGCGGATACGTGCATCCCCGCATTCTCGCGGGTTCCCCGTCGCCGCTGCTCCGCGACTCGCCGTGGTCGAGGGGCAGCGTTCTCTGCTCGATCCAGCACCGTGTCGCCCTCGCCATTCGTCGGTGGTGCGCGGGAAGGACCCCCGACACGCCCGATTTGGACAGATCCCCAGGGTCGGATAGATTACTACTAATCTTGTAGACAAGATAGGCAAAGAAGGGAAAGTCAAATGGCATGCGAGTCGACGCAACGGGCGCTGGAGTACACGCGCCTGGGGCACTACCCGTACCCACGTGGCGCCCACGGCGACTGTCGGGTGACGCCGCACCCTCGACCGAGACCGACCACCTGACCTGATCGCCCTTCCCAATCAAGGAGCCACCATGAACCGCATCCGCCTCACCCGACGGGCCGCCCTCGCCGGCATCGTCGGACTCGCCCTGACCGCCGGCCTTGCCGCGCCGGCGGCGCACGCGGCCCCGGCGCCGGCCGCGAAGCCGGCCGCTGGCCTGCCCAAGCTCCCGACCGCCCCGGTCGTGCGCATCGGCTTCTTCGCCAACGTGACGCATGCACCGGCACTCGTCGCCCGTCAGCTCCGCCTGTTCGAGACGTTCCTCGGCAAGGACGGCACCAAGGTCGAGTACACGGTGTTCAACGCCGGACCGGCGGCCATCGAGGCCATGAAGGGTGGCGCGATCGACATCTCGTACATCGGCCCGAACCCCTCGGTCTCCGGCTACACCACGACCGGCGGCACCCTCCTTCGCGTCGTCTCGGGCGCTACGTCCGGTGGCGTGCAGTTCGTCACCAAGCCGAGCATCACGACCGTGGCGCAGCTCAAGGGCAAGAAGATCGCCAGTCCGCAACTGGGCAACACTCAGGACGTCGCTCTTCGCTCGTGGCTGAAGGACAACGGACTGTCGACCAGCACGTCCGGTGGCGGCGATGTCACGGTGGTGCCGACTGACAACGCCACCTCGCTCGCGCTGTTCAAGAAGGGCGACATCGACGGAGCCTGGGTTCCCGAGCCGTGGGCATCCCGCCTCGTGCTCGAGGGTGGCGGCCGCGTCTTCCTCGACGAGAAGTCACTGTGGCCCGGCGGACAGTTCGTCACGACCGACATCGTCGCTTCGCAGAAGTTCCTCAACCAGTACCCCGGCACGGTGCGCTCCGTCCTCCAGGCGAACAACAGCGCGATCAAGTACATCGCCGCCAATGTGCAGAAGGCCAAGGACGTCGTCCAGCAGCAGATCACCGCTGCCACGGGTAAGCCGCTTCCGGAGGCCGTGATCACGAGGTCCTGGGGGAACCTGCGCTTCACGTGGGATCCGCTGCCGTTGACGCTGAAGAAGAGCGCTGACGACGCCGTCAACGCGGGCCTGCTGACGCTCGGCCCGAACAAGCTCGCCGGCATCTACGACCTGCGCCTGCTCAACCAGGTGCTCCAGGCTGCGAGCGCCCGTGCGGTCACGGCGGCGGGACTCGGCCGGCAGTAGGTCCACGCAAGGAACAACAAGAAGGAATCAGATGAGTCTCGCCAGTGGCGCACATCCAGTAGTCGACACGTCCAGTGAACACGAGTTCGCTGTCCGCATCGAGCACGTGGTCAAGCAGTACGTGACCGACGGCCCGATCGTTCTCGACGATGTCAGCCTGGCTGTGCGCCCTGGCGAGTTCATCTCTCTCGTCGGGGCGTCCGGCTGCGGCAAGTCCACTCTGCTGAACATCATCGTCGGCCTCGACAGCGCGACCTCGGGAGTCGTCGAGACGTCGGGCGCGCCGACGCTCATGTTCCAGGAGGCGGCGCTCATGCCGTGGCTCACGGCGGGCAAGAACGTCGAGCTCGCACTGCTCTTCAATGGCGTTCCTCGCGGCCAGCGCAAGGCACGAGCAAAGGAGCTCCTCGAGCTCGTGCACCTCGAGCGTTCCTACGACCAGCGGCCCCATGAGCTCTCCGGTGGCATGCGTCAGCGCGTGGCGATCGCCAGAGCGCTCGCCCAGGATCGGTCCATCCTGCTGATGGACGAACCATTCGCGGCGCTTGATGCCATCACCCGCGATCTGCTGCATGAGGAGCTCACGCGCATCTGGCTCGAGACCGGGATGACGATCATCTTTGTCACGCACAACGTCCGCGAGGCGGTGCGCCTGAGCCAGCGGGTGCTACTGATGTCCTCGCGGCCCGGCAAGATCATCCGCGAGTGGAACATCGGCGGCCACGAGCCGTGGCGACTTGACTCACCCGATGTGGCGAACCTCGCCAGTGAGATCACCGACGAGCTGCGTCAGGAGATCATCCGCCATGCCAACTGAGCAGAGCGTCTCCGTCAACACTCGTACCTCGGATCTGGGCGCCCTCGAGGCCGGCCTCGACGCGCTCGAGACTGGCGGCCATCCGAAGCCCAGCGTCAAGAGCGTCTTCGCGCGGGCACTCTCGCCGCTCATCGCCATCGGCGTGATCATCCTGATCTGGGAGATCGTCTTCTACGTGCAGCTGCAACCCGACTACATCATCCCCGGCCCGCGTCAGGTCTGGGATGCGCTGTGGAACCAGGCCGAGCAGCAGATCCTGTGGCAGTCGACGTTCAACAGCATCAGGCGTGCCGCGCAGGGCTTCATCATCGCCCTCATCGTCGCGACGCCGATCGGCCTCGCGCTCGGCCTGAACCAGAAGCTGCGCGCGATCTTCGGCCCGATCCTCACCGGACTGCAGGTGCTGCCCTCGGTGGCCTGGGTGCCCGCAGCGATCATCTGGTTCGGCCTGTCAGACGCCACGATCTACACCGTCGTGCTGCTGGGCGCCGTACCGTCGATCGCGAACGGCTTGATCGCCGGCATCGACCAGATCCCGCCGATCTACCTGCGCGCCGGGCAGGTGCTCGGCGCCAAGGGCTGGATGCGGTCGTGGCACATCGTCCTGCCCGCGGCCTGGCCCGGATACCTCGCCGGTCTCGAGCAGGGCTGGGCGTTCGCCTGGCGCTCGCTGATGGCAGCCGAGCTCATCGCCGTCTCGCCGGCGCTCGGCCCGGGCCTCGGGCAGATGCTCGACGTGGGCCGCACCCTCGGCGATATGGCTCTGGTGCTCGGTTCGATCGGAATGATCATGGCCGTCGGCATCCTCGTCGAGCGCGTGATCTTCGCGCCGATCCGGCAGCGCACCCTTCGCAATCGCGGGCTGATCCGCTAGCCGTCGACGGCCCGTGCGCGGGGTGCGTCTCGATAGGGGAGAATGCCGCCATGGCTTCCATCCCGATGTCGGCCCGCGGGGCCGTCGACCTGGGCGCCCTCGCGGCTGCCCGCCAGAACGAGGAGCGCGCCGCCGCAGCGCTGGCGGACGCGCCCGCAGGCGTCGTCTTCGACGCCACCGTTGAGACCTTCCAGGCCGACGTGATGGACCGCTCGCACAAGGTTCCGATCGTCTTGGACCTGTGGGCCGAATGGTGTGAGCCCTGCAAGACGCTGTCACCCATCCTCGAGAAGCTGGCGGCCGAGGACGGCGGCCGGTGGATCTTGGCCAAGGTCGACGTCGACAAGGAACAGCAGATCGCGACGGCGTTCGAGGTGCAGTCGATACCGACCGTCTTCGCGGTGGTCGCCGGCCAGCTCGTTCCGCTCTTCCAGGGCGCCTATCCGGAGGCGCAGATCCGGCAGGTCATCGACGAACTGCTCAAGGTCGCTGCCGAGCAGGGCGTGAGCGGGACCATCGCCTCCGCGGCCGAGCCGTCGGAGGAGGAGCCGGCGGAGGTTCCGGAGGTACCGCTCGATCCTCGGTTCGAGGCGGCATTCGACGCGATCGAGGCCGGGGATTGGGCTGCTGCCGAGCGCGCGTATGGCACCGTGCTGGCGTCCGATCCCAGCAACGCGGATGCCGCGGCCGGTCTGGCAACCGTGGGTCTGTACGGCCGGACCGAGGCTGTGGCGGAGCCGTCGATCACGGCGGCATCGACGTCACAGGAGCAGTTGCTCGCGGCAGACTTCGCCGCTCTCGGCAACGACTGGCCGCGGGCATTCGAGCTGGTGATCGGTGCGGTGCGCCAGACGTCAGGAGATGAGCGCGAGGCAGCCCGTCAGCGGGCGATCGAGTTTTTCATGCTCGCCGGCGACGATCCTGCCGTGCCGAAGGCGCGTACCGCCCTCGCCAGCGCGCTCTTCTAGCCCCACCACTCCCGCCGAGCGGCGAGGTGTGGCCGCCCGGAGGACCTCCGAAGCGGCCACACCTCACCACTCGACAAGAAGGATGGTGGGTGGGGTCAGCCGTCGTAGCGGAAGTAGCTCGCCGACATCGGCGGGAGCACGATCTGCGCGGATGCCGGACGGCCGTGCCACGACGAGTCCGTGGCCTCGATTGCGCCGAGGTTGCCCATCCCTGAGCCGCCGTAGATGGTGGCGTCGGTATTCAGCAGCTCGCTCCAGCGGCCCGCCATCGGCAAGCCGACTCGGTAGTCCTCCCGCGGCACGGGCGACAGATTGACGACCACCGCGACGCAGCCGCCGTGATCGTCCCAGCGCAGCCAACTGAACGCATTCGAGCCGGAGTCGTTCGCATCGATCCACTCGAAGCCGCCCGGGTCGTCGTCGCGCGCCCACAGCGCCGGGGTCGCGCGGTAGATGGCGTTCAGATCCGTGACGGTCTGCAGCACGCCCGCGTGCTCGGGGAACTGCAGCAGCCACCAGTCGAGGCTTCGCTCGCTGGACCACTCACCGGACTGCGCGAACTCCGAGCCCATGAAGAGCAGCTTCTTGCCCGGGTGAGCCCACATGAAAGCCAGGTACGCACGCAGGTTTGCGAGCTCCTGCCAGCGGTCACCGGGCATGCGCCCAGCGAGCGACCCCTTGCCGTGGACGACCTCATCATGCGAGATCGGCAGGATGAAGTGCTCGCTGTAGGCGTACACCATGGAGAACGTCATCTCGTTGTGGTGGTACTGCCGATGGATCGGCTCGTGCGAGATGTAGTCCAGCGTGTCGTGCATCCAGCCCATGTTCCACTTGAAGCCGAAGCCGAGGCCGCCGAGGAAGGTGGGGCGCGTGACGCCCGGCCATGCCGTGGACTCCTCGGCAATCGTGATCACGCCGGGCACGCGCTTGTAGACGGTCGCGTTCATCTCCTGCAGGAACGCGACTGCTTCGAGGTTCTCGCGACCGCCGTACTGGTTGGGGTACCACTCGCCGTCCTTGCGCGAGTAGTCCAGGTAGAGCATCGACGCGACGGCGTCGACGCGCAGTCCGTCGACGTGGTACTCCTCGAGCCAGTAGAGCGCGTTGGACACCAGGAAGTTTCGAACCTCGGTGCGCCCGAAGTCGAAGACGTACGTCCCCCAGTCGGGCTGTTCGCCACGGCGCGGGTCGGCATGCTCGTACAAAGGGGTGCCGTCGAAGCGTGCCAGCGCCCACTCGTCCTTGGGGAAGTGCGCAGGGACCCAGTCGACGAGCACGCCGATGCCAGCGGCGTGCAGCGTGTCGATGAGGTAGCGAAGGTCGTCCGGCGTGCCGAACCGAGAGGTCGGCGCGAAGTACGACGTCACCTGGTAGCCCCACGACGGACCGTAGGGATGCTCCGAGACGGGGAGGAACTCCACGTGCGTGAAGCCGGTGTCGCGCACGTACTCGGCGAGCTCGACCGCGAGCTGCCGGTAGTCCAGGCCGGCGCGCCACGATCCGAGGTGCACCTCGTAGATGGACATCGGCCGCTTGTGCTGGTCGCCCTCCTGGCGGGCGCCCAGCCACGAATCGTCCTCCCACGCGTAGTCGGACGTGTAGACGACTGAGCCGGTGGCTGGCGGCACCTCGGTCGCGAACGCGAACGGATCGGCCTTCTCGCGCCACACGCCGTCACGTCCGAGGATCTGGAACTTGTAGATCGTGCCGTCGCCGATGCGCGGGATGAACAGCTCCCAGATGCCCGTCGATCCGAGTGACCGCATCGGGTGGGCGGTGCCGTCCCAGAAGTTGAAGTCGCCCTTGACGCGAACGCCCTGGGCGTTGGGCGCCCACACGGCGAACGAGACGCCGCTGACCACGCCGATCCCCGTGGCATATGAGCGCACGTGGGCGCCGAGTACCTCCCACAGCTGCTCGTGGCGACCCTCGCCGATCAGGTGGAGGTCGATCTCGCCGAGGGTGGGGAGGAACCGGTAGGGGTCGTCGCCGGGGATGACAGAGCCGTCGTACTCCACGTCGACCGAGTACTCCGGGACGTCGGCCCGCTCGAGTGCCACTACCCAGACGCCACGGTGCTCATGCGTCAGCGGGATGCGCCCGTCGGGCGTGACGAGCGTGACGCCGGTCGCGTTCGGGCGAAGTACGCGGATGGTCGTGACGGCGCCGTTGACGTGGCCGCCGAGGATGGAGTGCGGATCGTGATGCCACCCGTCGACCAGCCGATCCAGGTCGAGCACCGAGACCTCCTGCGGCACTGGTGCCGCGTTAGGAGTCGAGGGGGTCTGCGTCATTGCTGCTCCGATGCTGTGCGGTGGTCAGATCTTGCGGGCGTGCACGATATGAGCGACGTGCTCCCATGGTCGCAGGCGCACGTAGGTCGCGCGACCCCATGTCCAGGTCTCGTCGGCAATGAGGTCGTGCGCGATGAATCGCTCGGAGTCGTCGATTCCGATGGCGGCAAGCTCCCAGTAGACGGTGGCCTCGCGTTCGCGGCCGGGGTCCAGGGTGCAGACGACGAGGACGACGTCCTCGCCATCGCGCTTGGAGTAGGCGATGACGTCCTGGTTGTCGCTCGCATGGAAGTGCAGCGAGCGAAGGTCCTGAAGGGCCGGGTGTGCGTGGCGGATCCTGTTGAGCTGGGTGAGGTAGGGGGCCAGCGTGCGAGCCTGCTTGCGGGCGAGCTCCCAGTCGCGCGGGCGGTACTGGTACTTCTCCGAGTCGAGGTACTCCTCGCTGCCCGGCCGGAGGGCAATGTGCTCGAAGAGCTCGAAACCGCTGTAGACGCCGTAGGTCGGCGACATCGTGGCTGCGAGCGTGGCCCTGATCGCGAAGCCCGCCGGCCCCGAGTGCTGCAGGAACTCAGGGTTGATGTCGGGAGTGTTGACGAAGAAGTTCGGGCGCATGTAGCTGGCCGACGGGCCAGCGAGCTCACGTCCGTACTCCTCGAGCTCAGTGCGGGTGTTGCGCCACGTGAAGTAGGTGTAGCTCTGCTGGAAGCCGACCTCGGCGAGTGCGCGCATCATCGCCGGCCGGGTGAATGCCTCGGCGAGGAAGAGGACGTCGGGATCTGTGGCGAAGACGCTGGACATGAGGCGGTCCCACACCCACAGGGGCTTGGTGTGCGGATTGTCGACGCGGAAGATGCGCACACCGTGCGCCATCCAGAAGCGCACCACGCGCTCGACCTCGGCGTACAGGCCCTCAGGGTCGTTGTCGAAGTTGAGCGGGTAGATGTCCTGGTACTTCTTCGGCGGGTTCTCCGCGTACGCGATGGTGCCGTCGGCGCGCGTCGTGAACCACTCGGGGTGGGCAGCGACCCATGGATGATCCGGCGCGGCCTGGAGCGCCAGATCGAGCGCAATCTCCATGCCGAGCTCCTGCGTGCGGGCGACGAAGGAGTCGAAGTCCGCGAGCGTGCCGAGAGCGGGGTGGACGGCGTCGTGCCCGCCCTCGCTCGACCCGATGGCCCAGGGCACGCCCGGATCGTCCGGCCCGGGCGTCAGAGTGTTGTTCGCTCCCTTGCGATTAACCCGACCGATCGGGTGAATCGGCGGCAGGTAGACCACGTCGAAGCCCATGTCGGCGACCGCGTCCAGTCGCGGCAGCGCGGTGGCGAACGAGCCCGACTTCGGTGGATCGAGGGTGGCCCCCTCACTGCGTGGGAAGAACTCGTACCAGCTACCGACCAGGGCCTCGCGTCGCTGGACACGCAGGGGCCATGGCCCGCTCGCAGTGACGCCGTCGCGGATCGGATACTCGTGCATGATCCGGGCCACGGCTGGGTCGGTTGATGCGGCGGCCCGCACGGGGACGGGCAGGGCCGTGGCGACCAGCGTGCTTGCGGCAGTGGAGAGCACCGCCTTCACCTCCGTCAGCCCCGAGGGAAGATCGGCCCCCGCCTTCTCCAGCAGCAGCGAGCCCTCGAGCAGTTCGAGCTCGACGTCGATGCCGGCAGGGATCTTGATGCCGGTTCGGTGCAGCCAGGTATCCCACGGACTGCCCCACGCTTCGAGGGTGAACGTCCAGTCACCGAGGGTGTCCGGCCGCACGTGCCCGGACCAGGTGTCCAGCCCTGTCCCCTCGTCACGGAGCCGGACGGTCTCAGCGACCGAGCCGTCGGGCCTGGTGAGGATCGCGGTGACGCCCATGGCGTCGTGCCCCTCGCGGAAGGCGGTGGCGCGCACCGGGACGGCCTCGCCGGCAGCGGCCGTCGCGGGGCGCCTGCCACCGACGCTCACGGGAGACACCTCGGTGATCGGGAAGCGGCCGACGAGCTCGGGCGGAGGCGGCAGCAGCGATGGCTGCCAGGCCAGGGTCGAGGTGCGAGGGGCGAGCGGCACGGCGGCCGATGGTGGGGGGCTGGCCGCCGGCGGGGCCGGTGTGGGCGCCTTCCTCGCGGTGGGCGTGCTCGCGGTGGGCTTGCTGGCGGGCGTCTTGCGTGCTGGCGTCCTCCCCATGCGGGAAGCCTAGTGGTGGGCAGAGGTCCCCGAAGGGGCATCAACGGGACGCAAGTGAAAGAACTTGCGTTACATGAAAGAACACGACAATTACATGCCGGATGGGACCCACCGCGCTGCGCCGAAGCGCAGGTGTGCCACTACGGTAATCGGCGTGAGAGCCATCCGCCGTTTTATCGTGCGCACCGTCCTGCCCCAGAACCTGGCTGCCCTCGAGGAGCTTGCCGTCAACCTGCGCTGGTCCTGGGACCCGCGTACGCGCGACCTCTTCTCGGCCATCGACCAGGACCTGTGGGAGTCCGGCGGCCACGACCCGGTCCGGCTCCTGGGCGAGGTCTCGGCCGAGCGGCTCGCCGAGTTGTCGGCCGACGCCGGGTTCGTCGAGTGGGTCGGCCGCGCTCAGGGCGACCTGCACCAGTACCTGACGTCCGACCGCTGGTTCCAGGGCCTGGGTGACGAAGCCCCGAACGCGATCGCCTACTTCTCGCCGGAGTACGGCATCGCATCGGCGCTGCCGCAGTACTCCGGTGGTCTGGGCATCCTCGCCGGCGACCACCTCAAGACGGCCAGTGATCTCGGCGTGCCGATCATCGGCATCGGCCTGTTCTACCGCTCCGGCTACTTCCGGCAGTCACTCTCGCGCGACGGCTGGCAGCAGGAGCGCTACCCGGTCACCGATCCCGACGGCAGCCCGGTGTCCTTGTTGCGCGAGCCCGACGGCTCGCCGGCCCGCGTCGCTGTTGGACTGCCCGGTGGCCGAAGCCTGTGGTCACGCGTGTGGGTGGCGCAGGTGGGTCGCGTGCCCTTGCTGCTGCTCGACTCGGACGTCGAGGAGAACGGACCCGCCGAGCGCGAGGTCACCGACCGGCTCTACGGCGGCGGCGGCGAGCACCGTCTGCAGCAAGAGATGCTGCTGGGCATCGGCGGCGTCCGCGCCGTCCGCGCTTACTGCCGCATCACTGGCCATCCGGCGCCTGAGGTGTTCCACACCAACGAAGGCCACGCCGGCTTCCTCGGCCTCGAGCGGATTCGCGAGTTCATCGAGCAGTCGCCCACGCTCACCTTCGACGACGCACTCGAGGCGAGCCGCGCAGGCACCGTCTTCACCACGCACACCCCTGTGCCCGCCGGCATCGACCGCTTCCCCGGCGAACTCATCCGGCAGTACTTCGGCGGCGACAACATCACGCCAGGTCTTCCGGTCGAGAACATCCTGCAGCTTGGTGCGGAGACCTTCGACGGTGGCGATCCCACGGTCTTCAACATGGCCGTCATGGGTCTTCGCCTGGCGCAGCGAGCGAACGGCGTCAGCCTTCTGCACGGGCACGTGTCGCGAGGCATGTTCGCCGGACTGTGGAGTGGCTTCGACAGCGACGACGTCCCGATCACGTCGATCACCAACGGTGTGCACGCCCCGACCTGGGTCGCACGGCAGGTCATTGACCTCGCCCACGGTCAGTCGATCGACGATTCCGATGGCTGGGAGGCGATCGCCAACACGCCCGACGATGTCCTGTGGTCCACGAAGCGGGTGCTTCGCCAAGAGCTCGTCACCATGGCGCGCTGGCGCCTGAAGGAGTCGTGGATCAACCGCGGCGCCAGTGAGGCCGAGTTGGGCTGGATCGACAACGTGCTGGACCCCGATGTGCTCACCATCGGCTTTGCACGCCGCGTGCCGTCATACAAGCGACTCACCTTGATGCTGCGCAACCCGGTGCGGCTGAAGGCCCTGCTCACCGACCCGAAGCGGCCCGTGCAGCTTGTGGTGGCCGGCAAGGCGCATCCGGCTGACGAGGGCGGCAAGCGACTCATCCAGGAGCTGGTGAAGTTCGCCGACGAGGAGGGCGTGCGCGAGCGGATCGTGTTCCTTCCTGACTACGACATCGCGATGGCAACGGTCCTGTACCCGGGCTGCGACGTTTGGCTCAACAACCCGATTCGTCCGCTCGAGGCCAGCGGTACTTCGGGCATGAAGGCGGCCCTCAACGGCGCGCTCAACCTGTCCATCCTCGACGGCTGGTGGGACGAGTGGTTCGACGGTGAGAACGGCTGGGCGATCCCCAGCGCCGACGGCATCGAGGACAACGATCGTCGTGATGATCTCGAGGCCGAGGCGCTCTACGCGCTCATCGAGACTGCCGTGGCGCCGGCGTTCTACACCCGCAACGAGCAGGACGTCCCGCCGCGCTGGCTCGCGATGGTTCGCCACACCCTGCGCACCCTCGGTCCGAAGGTGCTGGCCAGCCGGATGGTGCGCGAGTACGTCCTTCGGCTGTACATGCCGGCGGCGATCTCGTCTCGCGAGTCCGAGGCTGCGCAGTTCACCCGCGCTCGTGAGCTCGCCACCTGGAAGAAGAAGGTGCGCAAGTCCTGGCCGTTGATTCGCATCGACCACGTCGAAGCGGACGGCATCGGCGATGCCGTGAACCTCGGAACCCTCATCACCCTGCGCACGTACGTGTCGCTGGGTGAGCTCAGTCCTGACGACGTGATCGTCCAGACGGTATACGGACGCGTCGATGCCGACGATCGCATCACCCTGCCTCAGCATGCGGCAATGGAGGCCGTCGAGCAGTTCGACGGCAACCGCTGGCTTTACCGACTGGTCGTGACCCTCGACAAGAACGGGCCGTTCGGCTACACGGTTCGGGTACTACCGCGGCACCTTGGCCTGGCCTCGTCGGCAGAGCTCGGGCTGCAGGTGGTGCCCGCGCACACGCTCGGCCTCACCGATGGGGTGCTGCGCTAGTCGAAGCCGATTCAGCGGGGCAGGTCGCGGCAGTAGATCTGCCGTTTGGCCACGCCGCAGCGGGCGAACTGACGACCTAACGGGTCGTTGACCTCGATCCGCCACGAGCCGGCCTGCGCGTTCGGCCGTGCGATGGCGTAGCCGAAGCGCGGCGCGATCCAGGCTGAGACGGGCGGCGGGTAGGCCTGACCAGCGGCGTCGGTGGGTCCGGTCGTGGGGAGCGGATAGCCGGTCAGCGGATCGAGAAGCGTCCCGCCGTTTCCCAGGATCAACTGTCCAGGTTGGCCAGGGATCTGAACGGCCTGACCGATGTGGATGTGCGAGGAGAACACAAGGTCGAAGTGGCCCAGTAGGCCGAAGGACGCTGCCGTCTGGGCGTCGGCCCCCACCCAGGGGTCGAAGGGCACGGGCGGGCCAGCCATCTCCGGGCTGGCAAATCCGAACACGGGCCGATGGGTCACCAGCCAGTTCTCCACGCCGGCGCGAGGAGTGGTCAGGTGGGCGGCGGCCACGAACGCCGGGCGGTGGATGTCGGCAACGGCGTCGGCTTGGGAGTCGATGCCGCCCGCCGTGTCGACGATCGCCAGCCGCAGCGTGCGGCCCGCCGTGATGGGCAGGTCGACGGTGTAGGTCGGGGTGGGAGTCGTTTGGGGAGCGGTGAGACCGCCCGGTCCGTCGATCGGTGCGCACGTCGCCGTCGTGTCGCGGCGTGGGTCGAACAGCAGGAAGTACCCATTGCCTCCGCGATTGCACGCCTCGTGATTGCCCCGGGCGATGATCAGCGGTGCCGTCGACAGGAGAGGTGCCATCGGCAGGAGTACATCGGCGATCCAGCCGTACGCGCTGTCCTTGAACGGCAGGCCGGCGACCGGAGGTGGGCTGGATCCGCACCAGTTCTGGACCTCGGGCGGGCAAGGTGCCTCGCGGTAGAAGAAGTCGCCGGCGAAGAGGATGGCGTCCGGCCGCTCCTCGACGATGGACTCCGCGATGCTCGCCAAGGGCCAACTGCTGAGGTCGGCGCAGTCCTGCAGGTGGGGTGGCTTGATGCGGCAGCCGGTGTCGCTGAACAGTGCCAGGCTGCGAACACGCGTGGGCATGTGGGCCGGTATCGGGTGGCCCATGACGCTGGCCGATATGGCGTTGGCGGGAATGCGTGCCGAGCACACGGTGATGGCCTCGAAGGCCGGTGCGGTCGTGGCCGGCAGATTGCGGCCGTACATGACGACCTCGTCGGATGCTGAGCGACCCGAGACGCGCACCACGATGTTCGGGCAGGCCGCTCCACGCGGAATCACGGCGCGGGCGACCAGGCCTGAGGCAGCCTCGGACACCGGAGCCGCGATGGCGTACGCCGCGATCACCCCTGGATTGAAGCCGGCCGCGGTACTCATTGCGGGAGTGGTCGGCAGGGCGACGGCGACCAGCGCCGCGAGGCCCGCCGCCAAGGACGACGTGCGCACGATGCGAGGCAGGGAAGCCATCCCTCGAGAGTAGTGAGCGCTGAGGGCGGACGGAAACGCTATGTGAGCGCGCGGAAGACCATCATTGAGCGCGCGGGCATCGTCACGACGGACCCCGCTCCGTACAGCGCCCCGCCCTCGAACGCCTGACCTGTAGAGGTGTCGACGATCCGGAGGTAGCCGTTCCCGTACGGCCGCCCAGGCAGGACGAACGCGTGCGGGTCCTCGCCTGCGTGAAGAAGGAGCAGAAAGGCCTCTCCGCGGATCGGCTGACCGTGCTCGTCGAGGCCGTGCTGCTCACCGGCCAGGAACATGCCCAGCGTCCGCGCGTCCGGAGCGTGCCAGTCGGCGTCGATGATCTCGGTCCCGTCCGGCTTCAACCACGCGAGATCCTTGGGGCCGCCGGCGTGGAGGGGGAGCCCGGCGAAGAAGTAGCGCTGCCGGAAGGCGCTGTGCAGGCGACGAAGATGCAGCACCTGGCTGGCGAAGACCTTGAGGTCGGACTGCCAGGGCTCCCAGTTCCAGTCGTACCAGGAGATGTCGTTGTCCTGGCAGTACGCGTTGTTGTTGCCGCGCTGCGTGCGGCCGAACTCGTCGCCGCCGGCGATCATGGGCACGCCTGTTGACAGCAGCAGCGTGGCCAGGAGGTTGCGCAACTGCTGGCGGCGTGTGTCGATGATGATCTCGTCGCGGGTCTCGCCCTCGACTCCGTAGTTGGACGAGCGGTTGTTTTCGGTGCCGTCCCGGTTATACTCGAGGTTGGCCTCGTTGTGCTTGTTGTCGTAGGAGACCAGGTCCCGCATCGTGAAGCCGTCGTGCGCTGTGACGAAGTTGATGGACGCGAACGGACGACGGCCCTCGCTGGCGTACAGGTCCGCGGAGCCGGAAAGGCGCCAGCCCAGCTCGCCGATGCCGGCCCGGCCGCGCCAGAACTCGCGCACGTTGTCGCGGTACTTGTCGTTCCATTCGGTCCACAGCGGCGGGAACTCGCCGACCTGGTAGCCGCCCGGTCCGACGTCCCACGGTTCGGCGATGAGCTTCACGCGGCGAAGGACGGGATCCTGCTGGATCGTCGTCATGAAGTTGCCCAGCATGTTGACGTCGTGGAACGAGCGGGCCAGGGCGGACGCAAGGTCGAAGCGGAAGCCGTCGACGTGCATCTCCTCCACCCAGTAGCGCAACGAGTCCATCACCAACTGCAGGACGTGCGGCTTCGAGACATCGAGGGTGTTGCCGCAGCCGGTGTAGTCCGCGTAGTACCGACCGCGTTCGCGCAGGTGGTAGTAGTCGTCGTTGTCGATGCCCCGGAAGCTCAGCGTCGGGCCGAACTGGTTGCCTTCGGCCGTGTGGTTGTAGACGACGTCGAGGATCACCTCGAGCCCTGCTGCGTGCATGGCCTTCACCATGCGCTTGAACTCGGAGACCTGCCCGCCCCGTGCGCCTGTAGACGAGTAGGCAGCGTGCGGCGCGAAGTAGCCGATGGAGTTGTAGCCCCAGTAGTTCGTCAGGCCGAGTTCGAGCAGGTGCGTCTCGTCGACGAAGTGGTGCACGGGCAGCAGTTCGATCGCGGTGACGCCCAGTGTGGTGAGGTGCTCGAGCACGGCGGGATGCGTCAGTCCTGCATAGGTGCCGCGCTCGTGCTCGGGGATCGACGGATGCAATTTCGTGATGCCGCGTACGTGCGTCTCGTAGATGACGGTGTCGCCCCACGCGGTGCCGGGCGGACGGTCGTCGCCCCAGTCGAAGTGGTCGTCGACGACGATGCTTCGGGGCACGTACGGCGAGGAGTCCATGAGGTTGATCGTCAGGTCGTCCGCGCCGACGTGGCCGAAGACGGAGGGGTCGAGGGTGAACTGGCCGTCGATTGCCTTGGCGTAGGGGTCGAGCAGCAGCTTGCTCGGGTTCCATCGGTGGCCGGTCGCCGGATCCCACGGACCATCGACACGGAAGCCGTAGCGGGTACCGGCGGGCAGGTCATGGACGTGCCGATGGAAGACGTTGAACATCCGCTCGGTCAGCGGGATCCGCTTTTCGTTGCCGTCCTCGTCGAACAGGCACAGATCCACGGACGTGGCCCCTTGCGCCCACAGGGCCACATGCGCGCCGCCATGCCGGTCCGGGGTCACGCCGAGCGGATCCCAGCCCGTTGAGGCGTTCCCTGTCACCCTCACACGCTACAGGCGCGCCGGGGAGGCCACCGGGTCGCCACTACGCTGCGAACCACGAGCCGGGACGGATCGATCCGCCGGCATTGCGGCAACCAGGAGGTGCGCGATGGCGCAGTTCGTGTCGGTCGAAGTCAGTGGTGCGGTTGCGACGATTCGACTGGACCGCCCGCCCATGAACCCACTGTCCTTGCAGGTGCAGCGCGAGATCAGGGACGCTGCGCTGGAACTGTCCGATCGCGCGGATGTGGGAGCAGTCGTGCTCTACGGCGGTCCGCAGGTGTTCGCCGCCGGCGCGGACATCAAGGAGATGGCCGATATGACATATCAGGACATGGCCATGGCCTCGGCGGCGCTGCAGGGGGCCTTCGATGCCGTTGCCGGGATCCCGCAGCCCACGATCGCGGCCGTTACCGGGTATGCGCTGGGTGGCGGTTGCGAGCTTGCCCTGTGCTGCGACCTTCGGATCGCCGCGGATGACGCGAAGCTGGGCCAGCCCGAGATCAGGCTCGGTGTCATCCCGGGCGCCGGCGGAACGCAGCGGCTGCCGCGCCTGGTGGGGCCATCGCGGGCAAAGGAGATCATCTTCACCGGTCGGATGGTCGATGCGCAGGAGGCGCTCGCCATAGGGCTGGTCAACTCGGTCGTGCCAGCAGCGGAGGTCTACACCACGGCGATGGAGCTGGCCGGCAAGCTGGCCAAGGGCCCGGCGATGGCGATGCGCGCGGCGAAGCGGGCCATCGACGGCGGGATCGAGACCGACCTGGCAACGGGCCTGGAACTCGAGCGGCTGGAGTTCTCGGGGCTGTTCGCGACGGACGATCAGAAGATTGGCATGGCGTCCTTCATCGAGAACGGCCCGGGAAAGGCGCAGTTCTCCGGTCGCTAGCCTTCAGCCGGGACCTTGCGTGGCGGGTTTCGCGCAGGCCCGGCTATATTACTCGTGAGTAACTACGACTCGGATGACCATCAGGAGGATCACCTTCATGAAGATCGCGGTGTGCGTGAAGCAGGTGCCGGACACGTGGGCAGAGAAGACGCTTCAGGCGGGTGACTCCACGCTGGATCGCGAGGGTCCCGAGGGCGTGATGAACGAGATCGACGAGTACGCCGTCGAGGAGGCGCTGCAACTGGTCGAGGCGCACGGTGGTGACGTCACGGTCGTGACCATGGGTCCGGTGAAGGCTGCCGAGACGGTGCGCAAGGCACTGAGCATGGGCGCTGAGGCAGGCATTCACCTGATCGACGATGGCCTGCACGGGTCCGATGCACTGGCGACCTCCTACGCGCTTGCCGAGATCCTCAAGGACCGCGGCTTCGACCTCGTGCTCTTCGGCTCGGAGTCGACGGACGCCCGCATGAGCGTCGTGCCGGCAATGGTGGCCGAGCGGCTCGGCTGGGCGCAGGCAACGTTCGCACAGAAGGTCGAGATCTCCGGCGACTCGGTCGTGACGCATCGCGTGTCCGAGACCGGATTCGACACCGTCGAGGCCACCTTGCCGGCCGTCATCAGTGTCGTAGAGAAGATCAACGAGCCGCGCTACCCGTCCTTCAAGGGGATCATGGCCGCCAAGAAGAAGCCGGTCGAGACCCTGTCGATCGCCGATGCCGGCCTCGACGCCTCCAAGCTCGGCCTGTCAGCGGCATGGTCCACTGTCGCCGACTTCGCCGCGCGCCCGCCGAAGGCCGCCGGCACGGTCGTCACCGATGCCGGTGACGGCGGCGTGAAGATCGCCGACTACCTGTCCGAGCACAAGTTCATCTGATCCGTTCCGACGGCATAGACCACGAGAGATAGAGGAAGACGTCATGGGTGAGGTTCTGGTCCTGGTCGATCAGGTCGACGGAACGGTGCGCAAGGTCACGACCGAACTGCTGACGCTGGCTCGCGGGCTCGGCACGCCGTCGGCAGTGTGGGCCGGCCCCGGCTTCTCTGATGCCGCCGCTGCAGTGCTCGGTGAGTTCGGCGCCGCGACCGTGTACGTCGCGGACGGAGACCAGTACGCCAACCATCCGGTGGCGCCCAAGGCCGAACTGCTCGCGCAGTTGGTCGCAGAGAAGTCACCGTCAGCGGTCCTGATCCCCTCGAGTGCAGAGGGCAAGGAGATCGCCGGCCGGCTGGCGATCAAGGTCGACAGCGGTGTCATCACCGACGCCGTCGGCATCTCGGCCGACCTCGTCGCGACCCAGAGCGTCTTCGGCGGCTCCACGGTCGTCCACTCGAAGGTCATCACGGGCACGCCGATCATCACGGTCCGCGGCAACTCGGTCGCCCCTGAGCCGGCACCGGCGTCCCCGGCTCGCGTCGACGTCAGCGTCACTCTCTCCGAGGCTGCGACCAAGGCCAAGGTCACCGGACGCACTGAGGCCGTCAAGGGCGGCCGACCGGATCTGACGGAGGCCGCGATCGTTGTCTCCGGCGGACGCGGTGTCGGCGGTGCTGAGGGCTTCAGCGTCATCGAGGGCCTCGCGGACGCCCTGGGTGCGGCCGTCGGCGCATCCCGCGCGGCCACCGACGCCGGCTGGTACCCGCACCAGTTCCAGGTCGGCCAGACCGGCAAGACGGTCTCCCCGCAGCTCTACATCGCCAACGGCATCTCCGGCGCCATCCAGCACCGGGCCGGAATGCAGACCTCGAAGACCATCGTGGTGGTGAACAAGGATCCCGAGGCCCCGATCTTCGAGCTCGCCGACTTCGGTGTAGTGGGCGACCTGTTCACGGTGGTCCCGCAGCTCACTGACGAGGTCAGCAAGCGCGCCCAGTAGCTTCGGTCGGCGCGGTCGGGGCCCTAATCGTGTCGCCTGACTACGATTCCATCGTGAGCGACAGGGCGTACGTGGATCATGCGGCGACGACGCCGATGCTCCCGGCCGCCCGAGTCGAATGGCTCAGGCAGTCCGAGCAGGTCGGCAATCCGTCGTCGCTGCACGCGCAGGGGCGTGCAGCGCGCCGCGTCGTCGAGGAGTCCAGGGAGCGCATCGCCGAGGCCCTTCGCACCCGCCCCAGTGCAGTGGTGTTCACCTCAGGTGGGACAGAGGCAGACAACCTCGCGCTCAAGGGCCTCTTCTGGGCCCGACGCGCGAGCCATGGCGCGACGCGCATCCTCGCCTCCGCCATCGAGCACCATGCCGTCCTCGACCCGATCGAGTGGCTCGAGTCAAGTCAGGGTGCTGACGTCCGCTGGATCGGAGTGGACGGCCTCGGGCGGGTCCGGCTCGACGAAGTCTCCGAGCAACTCGTCGACGGTGATGCCGTGGCCGTGTGCTCGATCATGTGGGCGAACAACGAGGTGGGGACGGTCCAGCCGGTGCACGAGCTCGCGCGCCTGTGCCGCGACGCGGGCGTTCCGTTCCACACCGATGCGGTGCAGGCCCTCGGCATGCTGCCCATCGATCTTGGCGACCTGGGCGCTGACGCCGTGACGATCAGCAGCCACAAGGTCGGCGGTCCGTTCGGAGTGGGTGCGCTGATCGCCGACCCCCGCACCCAGATCACGCCCGTCCTCCATGGCGGTGGCCAGGAGCGCGAGGTGAGGTCGGGCACTGTCGATGCACCGGCCATCGCTGGCTTCGCCGTTGCAGTCGAGCACGCTGTCGCCACTCAGGCCGACCGTGCCGCCCGACTGACCGTCCTCCGTGACGCGCTCATCGCCGGGATCCTCGAACTCGTGCCGGACGCGCGGATCAATGGCGATCTCGAGCAGGGATCGGATCATCGTCTCCCGGGGAACGTGCACGCATCCTTCCCGGGGTGCGAGGGCGACTTGCTGCTCATGCTTCTCGACGCCGCCGGCGTCGACTGCTCAACCGGATCAGCGTGCACGGCTGGAATCCCCGAGCCCAGTCACGTGCTTTTGGCAATGGGAGTCGATCCTGCGCTGTCGAGAGCTTCCCTGCGCTTCAGTTTCGGGGAGTCGTCGACGATGACCGATGTCGATGCCGTCCTCGCCGCTCTGCCCGGAGCAGTGGCGCGAGCGCGCCGGGCCGGCTCGCTGGCGTCGCAGGCCGGCTGACATGCGCGTCATTGTCGCCATGTCGGGCGGCGTCGATTCCTCCGTTGCCGCAGCTCGGATGGTGGACGCGGGACACGACGTCGTCGGTGTCCATCTCGCGCTCTCGCGCAAGGCGGCCGCCTCAGGCAAGAGCAAGGGCTGCTGCACTCTTGACGACGCCCGCGACGCCCGCCGCGTCGCCGACATGCTGGGCATTCCGTTCTACGTCTGGGACCTCTCCGAGCAGTTCACCCACGACGTCGTCGATGACTTCCTCGATGAATACCGCCATGGCCGCACGCCGAACCCCTGCTTGCGCTGCAATGAGAAGATCAAGTTCGCGGCCGTGCTCGACCGAGCGTTGGCGATGGACTTCGACGCGGTTGCCACCGGCCACTATGCCCAGGTCGTTGTGGGCCCGGATGGCCCTGAACTTCATCGTGCAGTGGACGCCACCAAGGACCAGTCGTATGTGCTGGGAGTCCTCTCTGCAGCTCAGCTCGCGCATTCGCTCTTTCCCTTGGGCGCCGACGTCAAGGAGGACGTGCGGGACGAGGCGCAGCGCCGCGGCCTGCTGGTCGCGCGCAAGCCCGACAGCCACGACATCTGCTTCATCCCGGACGGCGACACCGCTGCCTTCCTCCATCGCCGATTGGGCTCGCAGCCCGGCGACATCGTCGATGCCGAGTCGGGCGCGGTCGTCGCAGCGCATGACGGGACGTTCGCGTTCACCATCGGACAGCGACGCGGACTCAACCTGCGCGTGCCTGCAGCCGACGGCCAGCCCCGCTACGTCGTCGATGTCGACGTGGAATCGCGCACGGTCACCGTGGGTCCGCCCACGCTGCTCGACGTCGACCTGATCGAGGGGGTTCGGCCGATCTGGGCCGGGCGGCCAATTGGCCCCGCCCCGGTCGACGTCATCGCGCAGGTTCGGGCCCATGGCGAGCCGATGGCCGCTCGCGCGCGCTTGCTCGAGGATTGTCTGATTGTCGAGCTCACCGACTCCGTTCGCGGGCTGGCACCGGGGCAGGCGGTGGTCATCTACGACGGCACTCGCGTGATTGGGTCCGCGACCGTCGATCGCACGCGTCGGGTGGTGCGGGCATGACCGCCGACGCCGTCCTGGCCATGCCGTGGTCGACGGCCGTTGCGACGTCCGTCGGGTCCCTACCGGGCACGGAGCCGATCGAGGCCGCACGCATCGTCGTCGGCGAGCTCGGCGGCTTCGTGCACGTCGCTGAGCTGCCCGCGCGCGGCCCGGGTGCCGACATGATCGGGCGCACCGGCGGGATGCTGGCAGCGGTCTCGACGCACTTCGCCCTCGAGACCACTCCCGCCGGCTGGCGTCTCACCTCGGCCCCGGGCCGGCAGATGCGGCAGGCGTGGTCGATGCTCGGCGAGGATCTCGACGCGCTGGAGGAGCAGACCCGGGGCTACACCGGCCCGGTCAAGGTGCAGGTCGTCGGGCCGTGGACGCTAGCGGCCGCGCTGGAACTGCGCACCGGGGAGCGCGCGCTGCGCGACGAGCTGGCGGTGCGGGACATCGCCCAAGGGCTCGCGGAGGCGATCGACGTGCACGTGGCCGATGTGCGCCGTCGCCTTCCGAAGGCCAGCGCCGTCGTGGTGCAGCTCGACGAGCCGGCGCTCCCCGCCGTGCTCGAGGGCCGGATCGGTACCGCGAGCGGACTGTCCACGTACCGTGCCGTCGACGGGCAGGACGCCGAGCGCGTGCTCCGTCAGGTCATCCAGGGACGAGGCGACGCTGTCGTGGGCGTGCACTGCTGCGATCCGGGCATCCCCGTCGACCTCCTGCGCACCAGTGGCGCGGCATTCGTCAGCCTCGACCTTGTGCCCGTGGAGAATGAGCGGACCTTGGACGATCCGCTCGGCCGCGCCTTCGAGGCGGGACTGGGGATCCTCGCCGGCTGCGTACCGTCCACCGGTGTCGGACCCCTGGGGGATGCTCAGGCGAGCGCTCCGCTCCGGGCGCTGCTGCACCGACTCGGCCTGGAGGATCCGACGTGGCTGGACCAGGTGGCCATCACGCCATCGTGCGGGATGGCCGGCGCGTCGCCCGCTTGGGTGCGCACGGCGCTGGCGGCTTGCACCGCCGTAGGACGAGTTGTGCGGCAGGACCAGACCGACGGCGCGGAGGCCGCCGATGACTCAGGATGATCCGGTGACCAGCCCGACTTCCGTGCCCGCGGCCGCTCGAGGTCGCTGGGCGGAACTCGTCGACGCGATCAACCAGGCCCGCACGGAGTACTACCAGGCCGACGCGCCCACGCTGTCCGATGCCGAGTACGACGAGTTGTTCCGCGAGCTCGTCGTGCTGGAGGAGTCGTGGCCGGAGCTCCAGAGCGGGGAGTCGCCGACCCAGACCGTCGGTGGTTCGAAGGCCGAGATGTTCGACCCGGTTCACCACTTGCAGCGGCTGTACTCGCTCGATAACGCCTTCGACGAGGATGAGCTGCGCGCGTGGCTCGATCGTGTCGAGAAGGGACTGGGGGAGATCCCGGACCTGCTGTGCGAGCTCAAGATCGACGGGCTGGCAGTCGATGCGGTGTACGTCGATGGCCGGCTTTCGACCCTGGCCACCCGTGGTGACGGCACGGTCGGCGAGGACGTCACCTACAACGCGCGGTTCATCGCGTCGGTCCCGCCACGCCTCGAGTCGGCGAGTGGCCAGGAGGTACCGCGGCTGCTCGAGGTGCGCGGGGAGGTGTTCCTTCCGGTGGCGGAGTTCGACCGGATCAACGCCGAGCAGCAGGACCTCGGCCTCGCCGCATTCGCCAATCCCCGCAACGCTGCGGCCGGCGGCCTGCGGCAGCGCATCGACCGTCGTGAGAGCGAGCTTGCCGCGGCCCGTGCCGAGTCGAAGGGCGGTGCGCGTTCCGACTCGAAGATCGCGCGGATGGAGGCCGAGCTCGGGCGCGCGCTCAACCGCCTACGGGCCCTGCAACTGACTGTGCACGGAATCGGCGCCGTCGACGGTGTCAGCATCTCGCGACAGAGCGAGGGCTATTCCCTGCTGGCCGACCTTGGCCTTCCGGTCAGTGCTCGGGCCAAGGTGCATTCGGCCGCCGATGGCGCGCTGGAGTACATCGCCTTCTACGGCGTCCACCGACACGACATCGAGCACGAGATCGACGGCGTCGTCATCAAGGTCGACTCCCTCGAATTGCAGGCCAGGCTGGGCGAGACGTCGCGTGCCCCGCGTTGGGCGATCGCATACAAGTACCCGCCCGAGGTTGTGCGCACGCGGCTGCTCGACATCCAGGTCAACGTCGGACGGACGGGTCGGGTCACCCCCTTCGCAGTGATGCAGCCGGTCCGCGTGGCCGGTTCCACCGTCTCGATGGCGACGCTGCACAACGCGTACGAGGTCGAGCGCAAGGGCGTGCTCATCGGCGACATGGTGTTCCTGCGCAAGGCCGGTGACGTGATTCCCGAGGTGCTCGGTCCAGTCGTGGATGTCCGCGACGGCTCCGAGCGCGCGTTCGTCATGCCGACTCATTGCCCGGAGTGCGGCACCGAGCTTCGGCCGGAGAAGGAGGGCGACAAGGACCTGCGGTGCCCCAACGCCCGCGCGTGCCCCGCGCAGATGCGCGAGCGGCTGTTCCACGTCGCGTCCCGCGGTGCCCTCGACATTGAGGGAATGGGCTACAAGGCGGCGATCGCCCTCCTCGACTGCGGCCTGGTCGCCGACGAGGGCGACGTCTTCCTGCTCACGCCCGACGATCTCCTGCGCCGCCCGTTCTTCACGCGCGAGCCGGGCAAGGGTGAGTCCGGCCCGCGGCTGTCGGAGAACGCCAAGGGCATGCTCGCAAATCTCGACGCTGCGCGGCAGCAGCCGCTCTGGCGGGTGTTGGTCGCCCTGTCCATCCGGCACGTCGGTCCCACTGCTGCGCAGGGCCTGGCCCGCCAGTTCCGGACCCTCGATGAGATCGCGACTGCCTCCATCGAGGACCTCGCGGCGACCGACGGCGTGGGCATGATCATCGCGGAGGCAGTGCGCGACTGGTTCGAGGTGGACTGGCACCGCGAGATCATCGAGAAGTGGCGGCGCGGCGGCGTGCGCATGGAGGACCAGGTTGTCGATGCGGGCGCGCAGCCGCTTGCTGGAGTAACCGTGGTCATCACCGGCGCACTCGAGGGCTTCACGCGCGACAGTGCGGCCACTGCCGTCACTGACCTTGGCGGCAAGGTCGCGTCGTCGGTCTCCATGTCGACCGACCTCCTCGTGCAGGGCGACCCGGGTGCCAAACCGAGCAGCAAGGCGAAGAAGGCGGAGCAGCTCGGTGTCCCGGTGGTCGGACTCGAAGGCTTCGTTGCGCTTGTCGGCGAAGGGCTCGAGGCGGCCCTCGGCAAGCGCAGCGACAATTCCTGAACACCGGGCTGCCGCTCATGTGATGCTGACGTCATGAGCGCATCCCTGACCGTCCTCCACAACGGCTACGTCGGCCCCGAGAGCGAGGCCGGCCTGCACGTCGGCTCGACTGTCACGTTGGTCTCGCAGGGGGACACCCACGTCATCGTCGATCCTGGACTGGTGTCGCGGACCGCGCTCATCCTCGATCCGCTCAGGGCGCTCGGACTGGACCCCGAGCAGATCACCGACGTGGTGTTCAGCCACCAGCACATCGACCACACACTCAACGCGGCGCTGTTCCCGGCTGCCCGATTCCATGACTTCGCGGCGGTCTATCAGGGCGACATCTGGCGCGACGACGATGCCGAGGGACGGGTCCTCGCTGACGACATCAGGCTCATCCGGACGCCCGGCCACACCGTTGAGGACATCTCGACGGTCGTGCGGACGGCGGACGGCCTGGTGGTCTGCACGCACGCCTGGTGGGACGAGTCGGGACCGCAGGAGGACCCGTACGCACCGGATCCGGCGGTGCTGGTGGCGTCCCGCGAACGCATCCTCGCGCTGGAGCCGTCCTTGGTGGTCCCGGGCCACGGCGTCCCGTTCGCTCCCTGACCCTCGACTCCTTCCGCCGAGCCCTAGGGAGTGGTCGTGTAATCAGTTCCGGAGGCACGGTTTCACGACAACTGCCTGCCTCTCGGCGGAAACGGCGGCTCAATAGGATGACGCGCATGACAGCGATCACCCGTGCCGACGTCGAGCACCTGGCCAGGCTGGCCCGTCTCGAGCTGACCGAGGACGAGCTCGACCACTACGCCGGGCAGCTGGACGTGATCCTGCAGTCCGTGGCGCGGGTCTCCGAAGTGGCTGCTGACGACATCCCCCCGACATCGCACCCGATCCCGATGGAGAACGTCTTCCGCGAGGACATTGCGCGACCCGGGCTCGACCGCGACACCGTGGCTGCCGGAGCCCCGGCGTGGGAGGACGACCGCTTCCGCGTCCCGCGCATCCTGGACGAGGAGTGAGCGATGTCGATCACTGACTCAGATCTGGAAAGGGACCTCACGCACCAGGACGCCGCCGTCCTCGCGCGTGCGATCGCCGAGGGCGAGGTGTCCTCCCGGGAGGTCACCCAGGCTCACTTGGATCGCATCGCCGAGGTTGACGAGCGTGTCCACGCCTTCTTGTACGTCGACTCCGATGCAGCCCTAGCCGCGGCCGACGCCGTCGACGCCAAGCGCGCGGGGGGCGTGGCGTTGAGCCCCCTGGCGGGAGTGCCGCTCGCGCTCAAGGACGTGCTGACGATGAAGGGCGTGCCGACCACCTGTGGATCGCGGGTGCTCGAGGGATGGCGCCCGCCGTATGACTCGACCGTGGTGCAGCGACTGCGCGCTGCGGACATCGTGATCCTGGGCAAGACCAACATGGACGAGTTCGCGATGGGCTCGTCGACCGAGCACAGCGCTTACGGCCCGACCCACAACCCGTGGGACCTCGAGCGCATCCCCGGCGGCTCCGGCGGCGGCTCGGCCGCTTCGCTGGCGGCCTTCGAGGCGCCTCTGGCCATCGGCACGGACACCGGCGGTTCGATCCGGCAGCCGGCCGCCGTCACGGGAACCGTCGGCGTCAAGCCGACCTACGGCGGCGTCTCGCGATTCGGGCTCGTCGCCCTGGCGTCATCCCTCGACCAGGCCGGCCCCTGCGCGCGTACGGTGCTCGACACCGCGCTCCTGCACTCCGTGATCGCCGGCCACGACCCCCACGACTCGACGTCGATCGACGCGCCGGTGCCCGACGTGGTCGCTGCAGCCCGGAAGGGCGACGTGCGCGGGCTGCGCATCGGACTGGTCAAGGAACTACGGGGCGATGGCTACCAGGCCGGTGTTCAGCAGCGGTTCGATGAGGCGGTGGCCATCCTCACGGGGCTGGGCGCTGAGGTCGTCGAGGTCTCGTGCCCGCACTTCGACTACGCACTCGGGGCGTACTACCTGATCCTGCCGTCCGAGGCGTCCAGCAACCTCGCGAAGTTCGACGGCATGCGCTATGGCCTTCGGGTCGGCGACGACGGCAACAACTCCGTGGAGCAGGTCATGGCACTCACTCGCGAGGCGGGCTTCGGCGCCGAGGTGAAGCGTCGCATCATGATCGGCACGTACGCACTGTCCAGCGGCTACTACGACGCGTACTACGGGCAGGCGCAGAAGGTCCGCACGCTGATCACCCGCGACTTCAACGCCGCCTTCGAGAAGGTCGACGTGCTCATCTCGCCGACGGCACCGACGACAGCGTTCAAGATCGGCGACAAGGTCGACGATCCCATCGCCATGTACCTCAACGACATCGCCACGATCCCGGTGAACCTCGCCGGCAATGCGGCAATGTCACTGCCCATCGGCCTTGCACCCGAGGACGGGCTGCCGGTCGGGCTGCAGATCATGGCCCCGCCGATGGCCGACGACCGCCTCTACCTGGTGGGCTCCGCGCTCGAGGCAGCGCTGGTCGACAAGTGGGGCCATCTGCTGATCGAGGAGGTGCAGGACCTGTGAGCGCACACAGCACCGCACACGAGACGATGGACTACGCCGACGTCATGGCGCAGTTCGAGCCAGTGATCGGCCTTGAGACGCACGTCGAGCTCGGCACCAATTCGAAGATGTTCTGCTCGTGTCCCACAGCCTTCGGCGCCGACCCGAATACCCAGGTGTGCCCGGTGTGCCTGGGCCTGCCCGGCTCGATGCCGGTGGTCAACCGCATGGCGATCGAGTCGACGATCCGCATGGGCCTGGCATTGAACTGCTCGATCGCACCGTGGTGCCGGTTCGCCCGGAAGAACTACTTCTACCCGGACATGCCCAAGGACTACCAGATCAGCCAGTACGACGAGCCGCTGTGCTTCAACGGCTGGCTCGACGTCACGGTCGACACCGACGACGGCCCGAAGCAGTTCCGCGTCGAGATCGAGCGCGTCCACATGGAGGAGGACACCGGCAAGCTCACGCACGCCGGCGGCGCCACCGGACGCATCCATGGCGCCGACTACTCCCTGGTCGACTACAACCGCGCCGGCATCCCACTGATCGAGATCGTCACCAAGCCCATCGTGGGCACCGGGGACCTTGCCCCGCAGGTCGCCAAGGCCTACGTGACGGAGCTGCGGAACCTCATGCGTGCGCTCGGAGTCTCCGACGTGCGGATGGAGGAGGGCTCGCTGCGCTGCGACGTCAACGTGTCGCTCAACCGTCCCGGCGCCGACTGGGGCACGCGCAGCGAGACGAAGAACGTGAACTCGCTGCGCTCGGTCGAGCGCGCCGTGCACTCGGAGATCGAGCGACAGGGCGCGGTGCTCACCTCGGGCGGACGTGTCGTCCAGGAGACCCGGCACTTCCATGAGGACACTGGCCGCTCGACATCCGGCCGCTCCAAGGAGCAGGCCGAGGACTACCGGTACTTCCCTGAGCCGGACCTCGTCCCCGTCGCGGCGTCGATCGAGTGGATCGACCGACTGCGGCTGACCCTCCCCGAGATGCCGTCGGCGAAGCGTGCGCGCCTCCAGGCCGAGTGGGGGATCAGCGAACACGAGCTGTCCACGATCGTCAACGCAGGCGCGCTCGACCTCGTCGAGCAGACGATCGCCGACGGCGTCGAGCCCGCGGCGGCGCGAAAGTGGTGGACAGGTGAGCTCACCCGCATCGCCAACGACCGCGAGATCGAGCTGGTCGACCTGCCCGTCACGCCGGGGCAGATCAAGCGAGTCGAGGCCCTCGTCGCCGATGGCAGCCTCAACGACAAGCTCGCACGCCAGGTATTCGACGGCATCGTGAACGGCGAGGGTGACGTCGACGCGGTCGTCGCTGGACGCGGCCTGGCGATCGTCAGCGACGACTCTGCCCTGCTGGCCGCCATCGACCAGGCACTGGCCGAGCAGCCCGACGTCGCCGACAAGATCCGTGGCGGCAAGGTGCAGGCGGCCGGCGCCATCGTCGGCGCGGTCATGAAGACCACCCGGGGCCAGGCCGACGCGGCCAAGGTGCGGGCGCTGCTGCTCGAGCGACTGGGCGTGTCCGAGTAGCAGCATCGCGCTGCGGGTGATTCAGGGCAGCGGTCGGCCAAGGTAGACGGCGTCGTCGACCTCCTGTTGGCGGGTGAAGCCGAGACGGTCGTAGAACCCGAGCGCGCGGGCGTTGTCGAGGCCGACCTCGAGGTGCATCCCCGAGGCGCCGGCCTCAGCGAGGGAGTCCATCAGCGTGGTCATCATCCTGCGGCCCCAGCCCTGCCCCTGCGCCGGCCGCGTGAGGTCGATGTGGCCGTGCGCCGGAAAGCGCGCCACGACGTCATCGGGCGCGACGACGGGCGTCCGGATCCGGGCGATGAGCCAGCGGTCCACCGGCGTCGGGTCCGCGAGCCCGGTGCTCCTCTCCACCGCCCCGGGCCACCAGTCCGCTTCGAGCGTCGCCTCGAATGCACGCGTATCGACGACGCCGAGGACGTAGCCGACCGGCAGGTCATGGTCGTCGACGAGGACGAACGCGTGCTCGGGGGCGTACGCCAGGTACGGGCCGACGAACACCTCGCCCAGCAGGTCCGGGTGCCGCAGCTGGCCCGACGCGTCGGCGCCGGAGTCGCCGGTGGCCAGGGCCACGGCGTAGGCGCCGTCGCGGTCCGCCCAGGATGCGCGACGCAGGTGCATGACCGAATGATCGCCCACGAGGGGGCCCCGGGGCGGTGGTACACCGCGAGACGAGTGGCCGACTTGGGAATTGGTCTACTCCGCATGAGGGTGACGGACGGGAAATTCGTCCGGCTGGCAGGGATTTCGGTAGCCTCATCGCCGTCCATAGGACAGGATTGGTCTACATCCTGATCGGGTAACTCCGCGTATTGGGCTTACCGGCCCGCCTACCGTACGGCGCAGGAGGCGAAGTGGGCACGCAGCAGGAGACGAGGCAGGCCATCGAGGCGATGGTCAGTGTCGGCACGGCGGGGGACCGCCTCCCACCCGAGCGGGCACTGGCCGACCGGCTCGGCGTGGCGCGGATGACCGTCCGTCGGGCCATGAACGCACTCGAGGCCGAGGGCCGCATCGAACGCCGCCAGGGCGCTGGCACCTTCGTGCGGCGCCCAGTGGTGTCGACCAGGCTGCAGCTCGCCTCCTTCACCGACGAGATGAGGGCCCGCGGCATCACGCCGTCGAGCCGCATCGTTGACGTGCGCGAGGTGACCTTGAGCAGATCAGCGGCGCGACTGCTCCGATCGGAGCCGGGCGATCGCGCGGTGCGGATCACGCGAGTCCGACTTGGCGACGGTGACCCGATCGGCGTAGAGGCGGTGACGATTCCGTCGTGGTGCGGCTTCGCCCTGTCGGACACGGACCTTCAAGGATCGCTGTACGGAGCACTGCGCGCGAAGTATCAGATCGAGGTGGTGTCGGCGGAGGCAGAGATATCCGTGGACATCCCCAACCAAGGCGTAGCCGACAAGCTCGACGTCCCGCCGGGCACCGCTTGCATGCGGATCACCATGGTCGATGCCGATCAGCACGGACGCCGCATCATGACGGCCACCTGCTGGTACCGAGCCGACCGCTATCGCGTCCACCTGGGCGCACAACGGAGCCCGATCGCCCATCGACCCGTGGCGCTGTCGTGACGGCCCGTCCCGACGCAGCGCGCGCGTACCTTCGGCGCCTCGTCGAGCTTCTTGCGACGATCGAGTCGGACGATCTCGACGGCCCGATAGACGCAGCGGCCGATGTCGTGGCCTCGACCCTCGCCGGGGGCGGGCTGGTCCACGTGTTCGGCACAGGGCACTCGCACCTGCTCGCCCTTGAGCTCTTCTACCGTGCTGGCGGGCTGGCGGCGGTCGATCCGGTGCTGGTCGAGAGCCTGATGCTCCACGTGTCGGCGTCGCAAAGCACGCTCGATGAGCGGACGGGCAGCCACCTGGATGAGATTGGACGACGTCACGACTTCCGCGCGCAGGACGCGCTGATCGTCATCTCGAACTCCGGTGGCAACGGCGCGCCGGTCGAGGTGGCCGAGTTCGCCAAGAGCAGGGGACTGCCGGTCGTCGCCCTCACGTCCAGCGCGCACGCAGCGTCCGACCGGGGCCGGGCAGGAGACTTCCCGTTGCTCCACATTGCCGACGTCGTGCTCGACAACCGCGGCGTGCCCGGCGATGCGGCCGTCACAGTCGGCGGGCTCGAAGCGCCGATGGGCCCGACGTCGACGGTCATAGGCGCCGCGATCCTCAACGCGGTGGCCATCCGAGCGGCGGAGCGACTGCTCGCCATGGGCAGCACGCCCGAGGTGTTCGTCAGCGCCAACATCAAGGGTGGCGACGAGTGGAACACCGTGCTGATCGAGAAGTACCGCGGTCGGGTCGGTGCGCTGTGACGGCGTTCGGAGTGCGGGGCGTCATCGAGGGCTTCTACGGCCGGCCGTGGACCCACGACCAGCGCCGGCGCATGATCGCCAGCCTCGGCCGATGGGGGATGACGACCTACCTCGTGGCACCGAAGGACGATCCGTGGCACCGGATCCGCTGGCAGGACCCCTTCTCGGCGGCGCAGCTCGAAGCGCTGGCCGAACTTGTCGCCGACGGCGAGGATGCAGGGATAGAGATCGCGGTCGCGCTGGGACCGGGCCTGACCATCTGCTACTCGGACGTCGACCACTGCGCGGCCCTGGTGCACCGCGTGCAGCAGCTGCATGCGGTGGGCGTCCGGCGCGTTGCGCTGCTCCTCGATGACATTCCCCCGCTCCTACAGCATCCTGCAGACGTGGTGGCGTATACCGACCTCGTCGAGGCTCACCTCGACCTGCTGCGGCGATTCGCGGCTGGCGTCCGTGGGATCGACCCCCAGATCTCGATCGCCGTCTGCCCCATGGTGTACCGGGGCACCGGACGGGAGGACTACGTGGTGCGGCTCGGATCGGGGCTCGACAGAGACATCGACCTCATGTGGACCGGTCGCCAGATCTGCTCCGAGACGATCGCGACCCCGGACGCGATCGTCTTCGACGAGATGACTGCGCACCGTCCGCTCTACTGGGACAACTACCCGGTCAACGACGTCGCCATGACCCACGAACTGCACATCGGTCCGCTGCGCGGGCGCGATCCTGACCTCGCTGATCACGCCATGGGCCTGCTCGCCAATCCGATGCCGTTGTTCACCGCATCGCAGATCCCGTTGTTCACCGTTGCCGAATACCTTTGCGATCCGGTCGGCTACGAGCCGGACGCATCGTGGCTGCGCGCCGTGGCCGAACTCATCGCCGAGCCGGGCGACCGCGCGGCCTTCGTCCACTTCGGTCGCTGCACGCAGGACTCGTGCCTGAATGACGATGCGATGCCGGAGACAGGCGAACTGCTCTACGCAGCCGCATTCGCCTGGCGCACTGGCGATCTCGAGGGAGCCGTGTCGATCCTCAATGAGGTGAGCAGCCAGATCGCCAGTGCGGCTCACCGGCTGGCCTCACCTGGGTTCTCCGTCCCCGACCTCCAGCGCGACATCGCGCCGTGGGTCGACAAGTACCGCCTCGGCGGGGAAGCGCTCGCCGCCATGGCACGGGCCCTCAGGGCCGCGGCAGCACGCGACCGGGTCGACGGGATGCCGGACACCAGTCCCGACGCGATCGCGGAACTCCGGGCCGTCTACGAACGTCTGCAGGACAATCGCTATCGGATGTTCGGCGACGGCCTGGAGATGACCCTGGCGGAGATGATCGAAGAATTCGAGTGGGTGGCCAGTCGATGAAGTCACAGAGAAGAGGGAAGCAATGAGATCAGCGAACTCACGCCGACGCGCAGCGTTCGTCGGTGCGGCTGTGGCCGTGTCGGCACTCCTGCTGGCCGCCTGCGGCGGATCGAGCAGTGCCTCCGACAACACGCTTCGCGTGGCATTCGGCTCCAACGGGTCGGACGGACAGAAGGTCTGGGACGCGGCTGCAGCCCAGTTCAAGAAGGACAACCCCGGCTGGAACGTCGAGTTCCAGGTGCAGAATGACGACTTGTACGAGACCGTCGGCCTGCAGAATCTCCTGACGAGCGGCAACGCCCCCGACGTCTACTTCGAGTGGGCGGGCGCACGTCTGGCGAACAAGGTCAAGGACGGCTACGCCGCCGACATCACGAACCTGATCAAGACCTCCGGGCTCGACACCGAGTTCCCGGCCGGTGCCTTCGCCACGACGACCATCGACGGCAAGGTCTACATGGTTCCGTTCACGTCCGACGTGACGAACGTGATCTGGTACAACAAGGAGATCTTCGACAAGCAGGGCATCGCGATTCCGACGACCTGGGCTGAGCTCATGGCTGCCAGCGCGAAGCTGAAGGCTGCCGGCCTCACCCCGTTCGCCATGGGGAACAAGGACCTTTGGGTCGCCGGCAACTGGGTCGGTCACATCATCTCGCGCGTTGCTGGAGAGCAGCTGTACGACGAGGTAATGAGCCAGAAGAAGCCGCTCAACTCGCCTGAGTTCGTCAAGGCGCTCGGCAACGTCCAGGAGCTCCAGAAGAACGGCTACGTCAACGCCAGCGCCAACACCATCTCCGACAACGAGGGCTACGCACTGTTCTTCGACGGCAAGGCGGCCATGCTCCCGATCGGCTCCTGGATCGTCGGCATCCAGCAGGAGCAGGCGCCGAAGTTCCAGATGGGCTGGTTCAACCAGCCGGCCATCGACGGCGGCGCGGGCGACCAGAAGAGCATCATGGGCGTCACGACCGGCTACATCATCAACGCCAAGAGCGAGAAGCAGGACAAGGCCGCCGAGTTCCTCAAGGATGCCTTCACACCCGACATGGTCCAGAAGTGGGTCGATGCCGGCTTCACGCCGGTGGCGAAGGGCAATGCCGACACCAAGCCGGACGAGCTGACGCAGTCGATGGTCGACCTGCTCGGCTCGGGTGCCCCGATCGTGGCTCCGCCGGACACGGGCTACGACCTCAAGCTGGCCGACGCGCTGAACACCGCGACCTCCCAGGTCCTCGACGGGGTCAAGACCCCGCAGGAGGCCCTTGACGAGGCGCAGGCGAAGGTCCAGACGAAGTAGTCGGCGTGGCGAGGGATCGAGGACACCGACTGCGGAAGGGTGTGGCGTGAAGCCCACCTCCCGTACCGGTGTCCTCGTCCTCGTCCTGCCAGCGCTCCTCATCTACGCGTTCGCGGTCCTCGTGCCTTTCGTCGGCACGATCGGGCTGTCGTTCACGCGGTGGAACGGCTTCGGGACGCCGGAGTGGGCCGGGCTCGACAACTATCTGCGGGCGTTCAAGGACGCAGTCTTCATGTCCACGTTCGGGCACGTGGCGATCTACATCGCAGCGACCCTCGTGCTGGAGGTCCTGCTCGGCCTTGTCCTTGCCGGCTTCATCGCCGCCCACAAGTGGACCGGCTTCTACCGGGTCGCGCTCTTCATCCCGGTGATGCTCCCGATGGTCGTGGTCGCAGTCCTGTGGCGCACCATCTTCAATCCCGACGTAGGCATCCTCAACGCGGTCCTGAAGCGAATCGGCTTCCAGGACGTGTCGTTCGTATGGCTCGGCGACCCCCGGACGGCTCTTCTTTCGATCTGCGTCGTCTCCGGCTGGGTCTTCGCCGGGTTCTTCATGGCGATCTTCCTGGCCGCGCTCACGCGCCTGCCCCCCGACGTGGTCGAATCGGCGCGCCTCGACGGCGCCGGCGAGGTCAAGATCTTCTGGCGGATCAAGGTGCCGATGATCCGTCAGGTCGTCCTGCTGGCCGTCCTGCTGTGCGTGACCGGCGGACTGCAGGGCTTCGACCTGTTCTACGTCATGACCAACGGCGGTCCGTACAACACCACTGAGGTGCCGACGACGTACATGGTCAAGTCGGTCTTCCGCGACGGGGAGATCGGCTACGGCGCGTCCCTCTCGGTGCTCGTGACGATCGTCGGGCTGATCATCGCCGGCGGCTTTTGGTACTACCAGCGGCGTCACCCCGCCGATGTGGAGTACTGATGAAGTCGTCGGTGAGGCTCGTCACGCACGGAGCAGTCGCGGTCTACGCGATCTTGTGCCTGCTGCCGCTGCTGTGGATGGCCATGAGCGCGTTCAAGGACAACGGCTCCATCAGCCTGTCGCCGCTGTCGCTCCCGACGACTCTCGACTTCTCAGTCTTCCGTGATGCATGGGCGATAGGCGGCATCGGCCAGTACGCGATCAACAGCATCATCGTCACCGCCGTGTCGACCACGCTCGTCCTGCTGGTCTCCTCGATGGCCGGCTTCGCCCTGAGTCGGCTGGTGTTCCCCGGCTCGCGGTTCATCCTGATCGGCATGGTGGTCGGCCTCCTCCTGCCGATCCAGGCGTACTTCATCGCGCAGAACCAGCTCTTCGAGCTCGTGCACCTGAAGGACACGCGGCTGGCCCTGATAGTTCCCTATACGGCGATAGGCATCCCGCTGGCGATCTGGCTCATCAAGACCTATGTGGACACGATGCCCAAGGAGCTGTTCGAGGCGGCGCGGATCGACGGAGCTTCGGACCTGACCGTCTACCGGCTGATCATGGTGCCGCTGATGCGGCCGGCCCTCGTGACGGTAGGGATCTTCACGGCGCTGGCGGCATGGAACGAGTTCCTGCTCGCCCTTCTCTACGTGCAGGACGAATCCCTCAAGACCATCCCGACCGGACTGCTGGCCTTCTCCAGCCGCTACGCGACCGACTACCGCATGCTGTTCGCCGCCCTGACGATGGTCACGCTGCCGCTGATCATCATCTACGTCGTCTTCAACAAGCGGATCGTGGAGGGACTCACGCAGGGATCGGTGAAGGGCTGATCGGACGTCGGGGTGAACAATGGCGCCATGCCCGTCGACCCTGGACGCAAGGTCCTCGCCCCGCGCGAACTGGGCCTGGCCGCCCGCCCGAACCTGCTGACTTTTGACGCCGGGCCTGAAGGCCAGTCCTTCGCTGACGTCGGCTTCTACGTCCCGACCTACATGGGACCGCTGTCGGTGTTCGAGGCCGCGCAGCGGATGCCGCGACTGCAGGTCATGCAGCTCCTGACTGCCGGCTATGAATCCGCGGTGCCGTACCTGCCCGCCAGCGCGGTTCTGTGTAATGCGGCTGGTGTGCACGATGCCAGCACGTCCGAGCTCGCGGTGGGGCTGATCCTCGCCTCGTTGCGCGGGATCGACGACTTCGCGCGGGCGATGCCGCAGGGAGAGTGGCTGCGTGGTCGTCGGCCGGCTCTCGCGGATTCGCGGGTCGTCATCATCGGTGCAGGTGGCGTGGGCGAGTCGATTCGCCGGCGGCTGGTGCCCTTCGAGGTCGACGTGGTGGTGGTGGGTCGCACGTCCCGCGAGGGCGTTCACGGCCGTGATGAGCTCGACAGCCTCCTGCCAGGTGCCGACATCGTCATCCTTGCCGTGCCACTGGGCCCGGACACGACTGGCATGGTCGACGACGTGTTCCTCAGACGGATGAAGGCAGGGGCGCTGCTGGTCAATGTGGCCCGCGGTGGCGTCGTCGACACGGATGCGCTCGTCGCGCACTGCGCCCACGGCCGCATTCGGGCCGCACTGGACGTGACCGATCCTGAGCCGCTCCCGCAGGATCACCTGCTCTGGACCACGCCGGGGGTCCTCGTGAGCCCGCACGTGGGAGGCAATTCGTCGGCCTTCCTGCCCCGCGCCCGGCGGCTGGTCGAGCGGCAGGTCCAGCGCTGGCTGGCAGGGCAGCCGATGGGACACGTCGTGGCGGGTCCCGCCAGCTGACGCTGCCCTAGGGTTGGCCCATGACCGACATGAAGCCACGCAGCAAGGACGTCACCGAGGGCCTGGAGCGGGCCGCTGCACGCGGGATGCTGCGTGCTGTCGGCATGACGACCGAGGACTTCCCGAAGCCGCAGATCGGCATCGCGTCCAGCTGGAACGAGATCACCCCGTGCAACCTGTCCCTCGAGCGGCTGGCGCGTTCGGCCAAGGAGGGCGTGCACGCGGCCGGCGGGTACCCACTCCAGTTCGGCACGATCTCGGTCTCCGACGGCATCTCCATGGGACACGAGGGCATGCACTTCTCCCTGGTCTCGCGCGAGATCATCGCGGACTCCGTCGAGGCGGTCATGGAGGGCGAGCGGCTCGACGGCATGGTCACGTTCGCCGGCTGCGACAAGTCGCTGCCTGGAATGCTGATGGCCGCTGCGCGCATCGACGTGGCGTCGGTCTTCGTCTACGCGGGCTCGATCCTGCCCGGGCACGTCAAGCTGTCCGACGGCACGGAGAAGGACGTCACGATCATCGACGCCTTCGAGGCCGTCGGCGCCTGCGCTCGCGGGCTCATGTCGCGCGAGGATGTTGACGCCATCGAGAAGGCCATCTGCCCGGGCGAGGGTGCCTGCGGCGGCATGTACACCGCGAACACCATGGCGAGTGCTGCCGAGGCCATGGGCATGTCGCTCCCGGGATCGGCCGCGCCGCCCGCCGTCGACCGCCGACGCGACGGTTTCTCCCGCGCTTCGGGGCAGGCCGTGGTGGAACTGATCCGTCAGGGCATCACGACCCGCGACATCATCACCAAGCAGTCGCTTGAGAACGCCATCGCAATCGTCATGGCGTTCGGTGGGTCCACCAACGCCGTCCTGCACCTGCTGGCGATCGCCCATGAGGCCGAGGTCGAACTCGAGATGCACGACTTCCACCGCATCGGCTCGAAGGTGCCTCTCCTGGCTGACGTGAAGCCGTTCGGCCGATTCGTCATGAGCGATGTGGACCGGGTCGGTGGCGTGCCGGTGGTCATGCGCGCGCTGCTGGATGCCGGACTCCTGCACGGCGACTGCCTCACCGTCACGGGTCGGACGCTGGCGGAGAACATCGCGGACATCAACCCACCGGACCCTGACGGAGAGATCCTGCGGGCGTCGAAGACTCCGCTCGACACGCACGGCGGGATCACGATTCTCGGCGGGTCGTTGGCCCCTGAGGGTGCTGTGGTGAAGAACGCCGGTGTCCCCGTCGACGTGTTCGAGGGGAAGGCTCGGGTCTTCGAGCGCGAGCAGTCGGCGATGGCAGCGCTGGAGGACGGAACGATCCAGAAGGGCGACGTCGTCATCATTCGCTACGAGGGGCCCAAGGGCGGTCCGGGAATGCGCGAGATGCTGATGATCACCGGTGCCATCAAGGGCGCCGGATTGGGCAAGGACGTCCTGCTGATCACCGACGGCCGCTTCTCGGGCGGGACGACCGGCCTGTGCGTGGGCCACGTCGCGCCGGAGGCTGTCGATGGAGGACCCATCGGCCTGGTGCAGGAGGGCGACACGATCCGGATTGACCTCAAGGCTCGTTCGCTTGACCTGATCGTCGACGCGGAGGAGCTCGTGCGCCGTCGTGAGGAGTTCACGCCGTTGCCGCCGCGCTTCACGCGCGGGGTGCTGCACAAGTACGCGCGGCTGGTGGGCTCGGCGTCGAAGGGAGCGGTCTGTGACTAGGCGAGGTTCGCGTCCTGCAAGACCCGGATCCATGGACTCTCGACT
>JBAXSI010000119.1:0-4399 GCA_037130755.1 Actinomycetes bacterium | reverse complement strand
AGCTGCACCCTCGGGAGTCAGGCCGCGCGCTTGGCGGACAGGCTGTGGACGAGGCTGCGTGTCTGCTCGACGCCCTGCTCGCGCACCATCATGCGGACCATCTTGACCAGTTCGAGCACGAGCTCGTCCTCGTCAACGTTCGAATCCCCCGGCCGGCCCTCGGCCTCGTCGTCGAGCAGGATCGCCAGGTGCAGGTCGCGGGTGGCAGTGGCCGGCTCCACGCCCAGGTCGTCAACGAGCGTACGACGCAGGTTGTCGTACTCGCGCAGTGCCTCGCTGCGTCGACCCAAGCGCCACAGCGATCCGATCAGGTGACGGGCCGCCTCCTCGGCGTAGGGATCGACTTCGAGGGCGCGCCGAGCCATCGTGATCGCCGTCGCGAACTCGTGGCGGCCATAAGCGCAGCCCGCCGTCATGGTGCATGCCGAGGCGAGCGTCGAAGAGAACTGCTCGCGGCACTGGTCGGCCCACTGCACGTTCGAGTCGCTGGCCAGCAGCTCGCCGGTGACCAGGCCCATCGCCTCGCCCATCGCCGAAGCGCCACAGGTATCGTGATCGGCCGCCGCAGCCTCCATGAGCTCGGTGAAACGGTGAACGTCGACGGTGACCCGCGTGGTGTCCAGGAGGTAGCCCCCGCTTACCGTGCGGATGACTGAACCCTTGGCCGGCGTGTGCGGCTGGAGCGTGCGACGCAGCAGGGAGATGTAGGTCTCCATGGTTGCGATCGCCCCGTTCGGAGCCTCTTCCGGCCACAGCGCCTCGACCAAGCGCGCCTTGGACACCGGCTGGCCCGCGTTCACCGCGAGGAACTCCAGCAGCAGGCGCGGCTTCACACCGGCCAGATCCCGTGCATGAATGGTGCGCCCGTCGACCTCGACACGCGTCTCACCAAAAAGAAAGACAAACATCCCCGTACCCCCGTACGTCTTGCACCCGTTAGCCCCATGCACGGAACCCAATAACCCGTGCAGGGCAGAGACTCGCGGATAACGCACGACAGCAACAGCCGTATATGGGGTCATGAGGGATCCCCAAAATGGGGGGTACGCCTCTGGAACCCTTCCGGAGGTCCGGAGGGTGCCTCGTTCACGGGCTACCTGATGGCGTCCCCTGGGTGATCGGCGTGCTCGGCGGAGACCTTGGCACCGCCGGGCAGATCGAGCACGAGCTCGGTGGATTCGTCCGGCACGGCGTACATGGCGGTCGTCGTGACGGTGGCGCCACCGGGCACCGAGGTGAGCTGCGGAGTGGTTGTGGACGGCACCACGATGCCGTCGATCCCCGTGCCCTCGATGGCGTAGTCGGCGATGTTGATCGGCAGGGTGTCGCTGTCGTCGGCCACCAGCACCAATGTGACTGCTACGACATGGGTTCCAGCAGGAAGGGCCGCGCCCAGTTCCGCCGGCAGCGCATGCTCGACGGATTCAACTGTCACGTGGCCGCCGGGGATCGTCACCGCGGTGCCCTGCGGGTTGACCTTCCCGGACGTGGCGAGCTTCATGATCGCCCAGCTGGCCTCGAGAAGGATCACCACGGCGAGAAGGGCAAGGAGGATCATCCCGACGCGTCGCGCGCGCGACGTGCCTCCCGCAGTGGCGCCGAGTTCGCTCTCGGCCTGTGTCATGGCCATGGTGATACCCCCTTGTTGCCGCAACTGTGCAGCACCGACCTTGGGATTGCCTTGGGCGTCCGACGGGGCCCGGAATTTGCCTTGACCTTGCCTGGGCCTTGCCTCCTGAGCGCGAGGCGGGCCGACACCTAGGCCCGTGAGTCGTACGTCATCCCCTCGTGGGCGATGGTGACGGGAACCGATCCCCCGACGACCCGGGCCAGCTCGTCGAGGTCGTCATCGCGCCGGTTCGGCCCGTGATGGAACAAGACCAGCTTGCGCGCCTTGACCCGCTCAGCCAGGGAGATCGCGTCCGACACGGTCGCGTGGCCGTACAGGTCGGCCACGACGCGCTCGGTGTCCAGGAACTGCCCGTCATGGATGAGGACGTCCACCCCAGCGAGCGCGCCCAGCAGCTCGTCGGTCATGCCCAGGGCAGGAGCGTGGTCGGGCAGGTAGCCGATCGTGGTCGTGACGTCCGCGAGGATGTAGCCGAAGGTGCGCCCGCCCTTGTGGGTGACGTCCACCGCACGGACCGTGAACCCCTCGGTGGAGAAGATCCCCGCCTCCATGGCCGAGAAGGTCCAGGCCCCCCGGAGCCCGTCGGGGTAGATCGGGAAGGCCGGTGGGGACATGAGCTGACCCAGAAGCTCCTCGCCCGTGCGACCCAGCTGGGCCGGCATGAAGACGTCGACCCGGGCGTCGTCGCGGTCCCCGGAGCGGAAGAACGGGATGCCGTTGACGTGGTCCCAGTGCAGGTGGCTGAGCAGAATGGAGCCCTCATACGGCGCCCCGTCGAGCAGCCCCGGTGCCTGCGTGAGGCCAGTTCCCGCGTCGAGCATGACCGTGGGCCGGTCCGCCCCGTCGGCGGTGACGGCCACGCAGGAGGTGTGCCCCCCATAGCGCACGAAGTCCGCGCCGGAGGCGGCGCTGGAGCCGCGGACCCCCAGGAACGTCAGTCTCACCCATGGCCTCCTGTCGGTGCGCCGCTGGGGCGCGTGCGATGCTACAGGCGATTTGTACGCCCGTGAGCGATTTGGTCCTTAGGGTGTGCAGGTGCGACTGGGCGCACGAGGGACGGACCCGTACGAGGGATGGACAGGGGGTTGGGGTGCACCTGCCGGCTGTGCTGCGCGCGCTCCGATCGCGTTCCGGGCTTCGCCGCGTGCTCCTTGCCTACGCGCTGTTCGGCCTGGTCGACCTCGGCACCTGGTTCGCGATCATCCTGTTCGCCTTCGCCAGGGGAGGGCCTAAGCTGGCCGGCCTGGTGGCGGTTTGCGAGGTCCTGCCGGCCGCGTTCATCGCTCCCCTGCTTGCCGGGATAGCCGAGAAACTGCCTCGCGGCACCGCCCTCATCGCCGGCTACTCCACCATCGCCATCATCTCCGCCATCCAGATGGCGGCACTGGCCATGGACGCACCGCTCGTGGTGATCGTCGTGATCGCCTCCCTGCTGTGCATCGCCATCGCGGTCGTGCGGCCGATCCACTTCGTCGCGCTTCCCCAGCTCGCCCGCTCCCCGGAGGACCTCGTCTCCGCCAACGCGCTCTCAACGATCGCCGACGGCTGGGCGCTGTTCGCAGGCCCGATCATCGCCGGCTGGCTGACCCAGACGACCGGCTCCTGGGCGGTATTTGCCCTCGCCACCGTGACGGCGGCCGCGGCCGCCGCCGTGTGCCTGAACCTGGGGCTGGTGAGACCCTCGGCCGAGGAGGTCGAGGAGGAGGAAGTACCCGAGTGGCGGGCTGCACTGGACGGCCTGATCATGATCTCGCGCGACTGGGCGGCGCTCGCCCTCCTGGTGATCATGGCGACCCGCTTCGTCGTCGCCGGCGCCTCCGACGTCCTCGGGGTCACCTTCTCCGAGGACGTGCTGGGCCTCGGCGAGTCCGGCGCCGGCATCATGCTCGCCGGGCTCGGCATCGGCGCACTCGTCGGCGGTGCGATGTCGGCGAGCTTCGCGGTGCGCCGCAATCTGGCTCCCTCGGTCGGACTCTCCGGAACCCTGGTCGGACTGGCGCTGGCCGTTGTCATGTTCGTCGTGGTGCTCCCACCCGCCATGGCCTTGCTCGCGGTTGTCGGGCTCGCCGGATCGTTGCTCATGGTCTCCGGGCGGACGCTGCTCCAGCGCACCAACGACGATCGGGTGCTGGCCCGCGTGTTCGCGGTGCAGGAGGGGGTCGCCCTGCTCGGTGTGGCTGTCGGGGCCGCCCTCGCTCCCGCGATCGTCGAATGGCTGCACCCCGCAGGCGCATTCGGCTTCTTCGGCATCGCGATAGCGCTGTTCGTCGCGGCTGGCTTCCTGCTCGTCCGCAAGCTCGATGCCCGCGCGGTGTACCTGCCCAAGGAGATCGAGCTCCTTCGCCTGGTGCCGTTCCTGAGCGTCATCCCGTCGTACGAGTTGGAGCGCCTCGCCAAGAACGCCGAGTGGATCGACGTCTCGCCGCGCGTAGACGTGATCCGGCAGGGCGACCCCGGCGACCGGTTCTACGTCATCGAGTCCGGGGAGTTCGAGGTCACCGTCGACGGAGCGCGCCGCCCGGACCTCGTCGAACGTGGCCAGGGCTTCGGCGAGATCGCGCTGCTCTATGCGATCCCGCGCACCGCGACCGTGACGTCGCGAACCTCAGCGCGACTGCTGTCCCTGTCCGGCGATGACTTCCTTGCGGCCGTGACGGGCAATGCGGACGGCCGGGCCATTGCCGACGAGGTCACCCGCGCCCACCTGCTGCGCGACGAGAACGTCACGGCCGCAAGGAAGTCATCGCCGGACAGGGACAGCAGTCGCCC
>JBAXSI010000118.1:0-4567 GCA_037130755.1 Actinomycetes bacterium | reverse complement strand
GCCGCACCTCGGAACTCCTCGAGACTGGAGAATGGACCGCGCAATCGAGCGCCTCGGAACGCCAGCCCCTTTCCGATCGTCAGTAGCACGATCGTCTGCTGCGGATGGACTTCGTCGAAGACCCAGTGCCGATTGTTGGCGAGAGTGGTCGCATCCTCGAATGCTCCCTCTCGAAGAACCTCGCGCCGCCACACGACGGTTGCCGCACCCGATAAGGCATTGCGCGGGAGCACGACGCCCGTTCGCCCTCCCAGTCGCAGTTCCTGCCAGAACCTCCAGCAGAAGGCCGCGTACAGGTCGATGTCCGTTGCACCGATTCCCTCGTATGGACCGGCAGTGAGGACACCTGCAGCCCGGCCCACTCTCACGACATCAGCCTCGTACTCGGTCACCAAGTCGGGGTGCTCCAGTATTAAGGCTGCAATCAAGCGGTTCTTCTCCTCCTGGGCGACCCCACGCTGGACACCTCGGAATCGGCTGCTCCACCAGCTGTGTTCTTCCACCTTGAGCTTCTCCCAGGGTGGGTTGCCGAGCATGACGTCAAAGCCGCTCGGGTCGCGCCGGAATACCTCTGGATACCGGACCGGAAGGTGAGCAGCGGACACGGTCCTGGCGATCTCTCGCGCAACGCCAAGGTGTGGGTGGGTGAGAATGGCGGCCTCGAGGCTTACCGCGTCGGCGACCGTGAAGAGCTTGCCTCCTCCGGCCGAGAGCAGAATCTTGTCAGGGTCGCTCTTCTTGAGGTGACGTGTTGTTCGCTCTGCCGTGATCAGGTCGCACAGTGCGGCAAGGGGGGCGAGGGCGGCCTCGATGTTGGCCTGGACTTTGGCGGCGGCGGTGACGTCCGCAATGGAGGCGTCCGCGAGCGTGGCGAGCTGGTCGAGGTAGTCGCCGGCGCGGTCCATGAAGTCCGCCAGCGCAGCGGGAAGAAGCCACGAGTCGCCTGCCGTCTTGGTCTCGCGCTGCTCGGCTTCATTGAGGGTCTGGACGATCTCGTCGAGGGTGCCAACTCCGGTGAGGCTGTTGCCGTGGATGAGGCCGTGGTTGAGGAACGACAGAGGAAGTCCGGGAACGAAGGTGTGGATCCAGACGGCGAGGCGGGCAAGCTCGACAGCGATCTCGTTGATGTCGACGCCGTAGATGCACCGGCGGGCGATCTGACGCCGGAGGAGCACACGTCGTCGATCCCCGTGTCGGCGGGGTCGAGCCTGAGCTGCTGGGCCGCGGTGGTCCGTAGCGCATGGAGTTCCACCGCGACCTCAGGAAGTGGATGTGTCGAGAGGAACTCCGTGAACCGGGCCTCAATCCGGTCAATCGCCGCGACAAGGAAATGTGCGGAGCCCATCGAGATGTCGGCGACACGGAAGTCGAACAGCGCGTCCGCAGCAGACCGGGTCGCCCCAGACAATATGAGTGCCTCAACCCGCTTCAAGTGGTCCGTCAGGGTTGGCTCAAGGGCCGTGTCCAGCAGGTGCTGGACCGCGAACGGCTTGGTGAAGTAAGAGCCCGTGGCCTTGCGGGATCCGGAACGGGAGTGGAAGTAGACGCCACCGGCGGGGACGACCACCTCAGTCCCTTCGAGAGCGGGGATGTAGGTGTCTGTGCTGTCCAGGCTGAGGTCAGCCTCGGCGATCGCCAGTCCAGATGCCAGAAGCCCTTCGTAGATGGTTCCGAACTCGCGAACATCCAGGGCGCGGAAGTCGACCGGTCCCAGAACGCCATCGGGAGTCTGGTCGATGAGCAGTCCGCGCAGGACAGGGCCGATCTCAGCATTCGTGAGGCGGGCGTCGTAGGTCGCTGCCCCCGAAGGGTTCTTGCTGGGCTCTCGTGTGAACAGCCCACCGTTGTAGGCAGGAACGCCCATGCCCTCGATGTCGCCGGAGTCGATTACGTCCCAGACTTGCACTAGGTCAGCCCACATGCTGGTCGAGGTTGCTGAGAATCCTTGGTCGGGCTCGTCGAGGATGCGCTGGGCCAGGGTCTTCAGGGCGTTCGAGGTGTAGGTGTCGTTGACGCCATAGGGCAGGAAGCCGCGGTCCTCGGCGTAGGCGACGAACAGAAGGCGGAACAACACGATCATGGACCGGTGGTAGGCCTCGTCGAGCGCCGCTCGCTCCTCCGCCTTCGGCAGTTGGGTGGCGTCCTGGGCTCTGGCCATCGCGATGGCGAGTGTGGGGATGACATCCTCGTAGATGCGGTCCCGCAGGCGCTCGGAGAGGCCGGTGGCCCAACGGGAGGAGTCGCCGAGGAGCTGCGACACGATGCCACCGGGCTTCAGCGCCTGCGGGGAGAACAGCAGGGCGAGGTATCCGGACTTGTCCTCCGTGAGCAGGGTGAGGTCGACTTCGGCGAACGTCTGGGTCTGACCCTTGCGGCCGACACCGATGTCCGGGTCGACGGGGAACAGCCGGACGACGGTGCCGCCGTGCACGATCAGCCAGTCGACTCCTTCGCGTCGGGCGACTGCCAGGCCGTGGGTGACGGCATTGCTGCCGTGGAACCGGGACAGCGGGTTGTCGAAGGACTCGTCGTCGGACAGCAGTACCGCGGCCGCCCGTCGGGATCCGTCGCTGGCGTCACGCAGGACGACTCCGTCCTTGACGGGCTCCATGGTGTACCCGAGGCCGGTGAGCAGGCGGTCGCCACGGCTCGCGAGCAGCGTCTTGGAGCGCCCGCAGAGGTCGTCCCAGTCCGGCCGGTGGGGCTGCTGCGCGAGCACGTGGGTGGCGAACAGGCCCTCGTTGCGGAAGCCAGGCCCCACACCGCCGACCAGCGTCGACAGCCTGCGGCGCATGTCCGCATGAAGCCCGAGTGGGCTGTCGATCGTGAGGGCGTGCGCGATGAGGCGCTCGGCCAGGGCTCGCTCAACGGGACTGACGGGGACGGCGTCGTTGGTTAGGCCCAGCAGCGCGGTGACCGGCTGGCCGTGGTCGGTGTACTGGACGCACACCAGCACTGGGTCCGCGGACTGGCCCGCACGGGCCTTCCAAAGGGCCTGCATGTCGGTCTTGATTGGTGCGTGAGCCGACTCGGCCACGACAACACTCAGCCCGGTGTCCTCGTGACCCTTGAGCACCTCGATGCTCGTCAGGGCACCGGCGGTCCGCTTCCAGGCAACACGGTCGTCCCATTCGGGGAGCAAGGGATCGGTCATTGCCCGCCTACCCCCTGATCGCGTCTTCGGCTGACCGTCAGCCTACTGAGCGACCCGCGCCATGGCGCGATTCGCAGCCAGAGGCATACGACTGCTCCAAGATCATTGGCGATGGTGCCTGGCACCTCGAGGTCAGGATCGTGCGCATAGTGCAGGGAGGGGAACCATGTTCGGAGTGCCGTTCGAGGCGTACGTGATCCTGTGGATCGGGCTGGCCGTATGCCTTGTAGGCGCGGTGGTCGCCACGTTCGTCCAACTGATCCGTGGACGTGGTCAGGAGAACCGGAAGGATTGACCGGGCTCTGGCCTGCGGACCGCAGAGCCAAGACCGGCTACCCGCAATGGCCTTGGCAGGAGCACCGGTACGGGTGTGGCGACAGGACGTGGCACCGTCCAGGCCGTCGCTTCACAGGTAGGGCTCGGGGCGGTCCACCTGGGGCCGTGCCAGCCGACGCTCTTGCGCTCGCCTCTCCTCGGCGACGGGGTCGTTCACGTCCCCGCCCTCCCACGAGGACCGCGCCACCGGCTGATCACGCCGCCTCGCTGCCGCACCTTGTTCCGCGGGAGCAGAGGCGGCCTGAGGGCGTCTCGCTCGACGAGCGCGTTCCAGGGCCGCGTCCAGCTTCTTGTCGGCCCTGACGGCATCCTTCGCCACGAGCCCGGAGAACTGGCAGAGTTCCATCGTCGCCGGGTGGGCGAGGAACCGCTTGCGGTGTGCGGGCGTGAGCCAGCCGTGTGCCTCCTGCCACCACGCCAGAACGTCCTTGGGCCTGACACTGCCCCATGGTCGGCGAAGGGCCGACGGTGGTCCGTATGCGCGGGCCCGCTTCACGACTCCTCCTTCGACCCCCGCTCCTGCCCATGCTGCATCACACGACTGACATGCCTTCACCGGGGCGGCTCGTTCACGTGCGATCAACGTGATGCTGTCGTGTGATCGGGTCGGTGACGCCTCACGAGTCCACCGGTGCACCGGATGCTCAGTCCGATGCCGTGTGACGGCTCCCGCTCTGCCGGAAAGCTGGCGAACAGGGTCCACGAGACATCGACGCCATTCGGGACGAGAATCGGGCTGGCACGAGACACACGGGATGGTGCGGAGATGGCGAGTATTGGGTTGAGCGATCGCGACGCGGTCCTCAAGGCAATCGCGGAGTGCGATCGCTTGGGCCGGGACCCCTTCCTGCACAAGTACGGCTACCAGCGGGCCTACGAGTACTTCCTCGTCCACAACGGACGCGAGTACGACTCCAAGGCGATCCTCGGCGTGGCCCACAAGTACGAGAATGGTAAGGCGCTTGGCCCGCGAGAGTTCAGCGGAGGCACGGCAACGGCGGTCCGAGTCCTGGAAGGCCTTGGGTTCAAGGTCCGGCGTGCGGAGCGTCGCCCCCGCCTGCCTGAGTGGACGGATGA
>JBAXSI010000117.1:0-4664 GCA_037130755.1 Actinomycetes bacterium | reverse complement strand
GCCAGCGACGGTGCGGATCAGGGTCCGGACGCGAATCCCAACGAGCCTGGCCATCAGGACGCTAACGAGGCGAACGATCCCACTGAGCCTGCCGATTCGGCTGAGACAGCTGGTCAGGAAGCCAACTGATCCAGGTTGTTCCACGCGGGGCCGCCGATGCACATCGGCGGCCCCGTTCGATGTACTGGATTGCTGACCGCGGGGGCACCCAATCTGAGCGGTGCCTGAGTCATCGGCTGCGTTGGGCCGAAACAGGCCGGTCTCTCAGGGACTTCTCAGTATTGATTTGTCAACGTTTCGCGCATGACGGAATCCCGCAATGCCGATGGAACGATCAACCCCACCGACCTCGATCTCCCTGACGACCCCTTTGAATCGTCCGCAAAGCGGGAGCGAGGGACGGGCCTGGCCTCGAGTTGGGCATCTCGACCCTTGCTGAACAAGGTTCCCGAGGTGACGATCTTCTTCTGGATCATCAAGATCTTGTGCACCACGGTGGGCGAGTCGGCCGCTGACTTCCTCAACGTCAACCTCAACTGGGGGCTTACCAATACCTCGATCGCTGTCGCGGTGGTGTTCTTCGCCGTCTTCGCCCTCCAGCTGGGGCTGAAGCGCTACGTCGCAACGGTGTACTGGCTGACGGTGATGCTGATCAGCGTGCTCGGCACCCTGCTGACGGACAACCTGACGGACAACCTCGGAGTGCCCCTGCAGACGAGCACGTTGGTGTTCTCGATCCTGCTCGGCCTGGTGTTCCTCGCCTGGTACGCAAGCGAGAAGACGCTCTCCATCCACTCGATCTACACCCGTCGTCGTGAGATGTTCTACTGGCTGGCGGTGCTCGTCACGTTCGCCCTCGGCACGGCTGTTGGAGACCTCATCTCCGAAGGCCTCGGCGTGGGCTACCTCAAGACCGGGCTGCTCTGCGCGGGACTCATCGGCATCATCACCGTTGCCTGGCGGCTCGGCCTGGACGCGGTGCTCGCGTTCTGGCTCGCCTACATCCTCACCCGACCGCTGGGAGCGTCGATCGGCGACCTCATGGCTCAGCCCACGAGCAACGGCGGCATGAACCTTGGTGTGACGATGACCAGCCTGATCCTCCTGGCACTAATCGTGTCCACGATCGTCTACCTGTCCGTCAAGAAGCCGGACGTCATCGAGGTGCCGACCGACCCGGTCGAGCTCGCCAAACTGGACGAGCCTGAGACCGCCCCGCACCACCGCCCCGAGTCGCGACGGACGGCGATGATCCAGACGGCCGTCACCTTGGTGCTCGTGGTCGTGGTCGGCGGCTGGTTCTACACATGGCGTTCCAACGCTCTCGATGCAGAGGCCGCCGCAGCCACGACGTCTGTGTCGTCGGCCACGAACGGCGTGGCAGCATCACCGCTGGGCGACATGACGCAGTTCGTCACGATCACCCAGGACACGCTCGACAAGCTCACGGCAGGTAACCAGGCGGCAGCGACCACCCGCATCACCGACCTCGAGACGGCGTGGGACAACGCCCAGGCCAACCTCAAACGCCGCAACCCCGACGCCTGGACCGCCGTCGACGACAAGATCGACCCCGTCCTGCGCGAGCTCCGCTCGACCAGCCCCAACCCCACCACCGAGACGGCGGCCCTGACGGCACTCCTCGCCCAGATGGCACCGTCGCCTTCGACTACGGCAGCCGTAGTCGGAGCGGCCGCGGCGCCCGCTGCCGCTCAGTCACCTCTCGGCGACATGAGCCAGTTCATCGTCATCACCCAGGACACTCTGGACAAGCTCACCGCAGGTAAGCAAGCCGACGCCACCACGCGCATCACCGACCTGGAATCCGCGTGGGACAACGCGCAGGCCACCCTCAAGCGCCGCAACCCCGACGCCTGGACCGCCGTCGACGACAAGATCGACCCCGTCCTGCGCGAACTGCGTTCCACTAGCCCCAACCCCGCCACCGAGACGGCGGCCCTGCAGGCCCTCCTCACCCAGATGGGCGCCTGATCCGGTCATCGGTCAACGGTTCGAGGCGGATGTCATGCGGTCGTCGTCCTCGACCGCGAAGATGCGCAGCGGTATGAACCGTCGCCGACCGGAGCAGGGGCGTCACCCCGACTCCTGTGGTTCTTGAGGTGACGCTGTGACGACTGCCTCCAAGGCCCGCTCCAGCCTGTCTCGTTGGGTGTGGCTGCTGCCGGTCGCCATCGCGGTGGTGGCCTTCGTCGTGCGCTGGGAGTCCGTGCAGCACTCCGGTGGACTGCACGCGCTGCTGGGCTACGACGAAGGCGTGTACTTCGGAGCGTCGACCAGCTTCGTCTCAGGGCTGATGCCCTATCGCGACTTCGTCCTCGTTCACCCTCCCGGGTCAGTCGTCTTCCTGTCACCGTTCGCCGTGCTAGGCAAGCTGACGACGGACTCCACCGGCTGGGTCGCCGCCCGCATCTTCGTGATGCTCCTCGGCGCCTTCAACGCCGCTGTGGTGTTCGTCATCGCCCGGAGGATCAGCCTGGTCGCCGCCGTCGTGGCCGGCGGGCTGTATGCGGTGTGGGCGCCGGTCGTGCACGTCGAGCGCACCACCATGCTCGAGGCCTTCGTGCTCACGGCCATCGTCGTCGCCCTGTGGGCACTGCGGACCCCACAGGAGTCGACGTGGCGCCTAGCGCTGGCCGGAGGCTTCCTCGGCCTCGGAGCCGCGACCAAACTCTGGGGACTGGTGCCCTTGGCCGTCGTGGTCGCCTGGCTGCTGATCTCCCGTGCCTGGCGATCCGCAGGCATCACCGCCGGGGCGTCAGCTGTTGCCTTCGCGGTCATCGTCGTGCCCTTCGCGGCCGCCGATCCACATCGCATGTTCGCCCTGGTCATCCGCGCGCAGATGGGTCGCGGCAGAGGCGGGACCCACGAGCTGGACCGGCTGACCCGCATGTTCAACCTGGACGTCTCATCTATCGCCGCCAGCCCGAGACTCATGGCCGGCGCCGGCCTGCTGGCCCTGGTACTGATCGCCGCCGGCATGGCCCTCGCGTGGTGGAAGGCACCTGCCTCGAGGCTGTGGGTCGCGCTGCTGGGCGTTCAACTGGTGGTGCTCATGGCTGTCCCCGTCTACTTCGAGGGCTATTCGTCGTTCATCGGTCCGGCACTGATGCTCGTCGCGGGCACGACAACTGCCGTCCTGTGGACGCTGTCCGCCCGCTGGCCAGGATGGCCAGTGGCCGTGCTGCGAGGGCTGCTAGGCACGGTGCTCGTCGGTGCAGCGCTTGTCAGCGGCTATCGGGCCCTGCATTCCGGCCACGACCTGCGGCCGCACCTGGCCTCCATCGACCGTGCGACGCAGGGAGCCCGATGCGTGGGCTCGGACTCCGCCGGCCTCCTGATCATCACCGACACGCTCACCCGCAATATCGAACGCGGATGCCCGACCGTCCTGGACTTTGACGGGATGGTGTACTCCTTCGACGACGGGGCGAATCCCGGGGAGTTGAGCTCCACCCAACGCCGTCGCGAGTCGGCGCTCTACCAACAGGCGATGCAGGACTATTTCGTCGGAAACGACGTCCTGCTCATCCATCGGGCCAAGACCGATGTCCTGGATCCGGCAACTCGACGGATGCTGCGCGCGAGGCCCGTCCTGCATCATCAACCCGGCCTGCGTGTCTTCGGTCCGCCGTCCCCGGTCACTCCCCCGAGTCCGTCAAGCGCCGCCAAGCCGGCCTCGAGCACTGACTAGCCTGTCCCGGTGCCTCCCCTCGATCAGGTCTTCCTGACGATCAACGAATTCGCCGTCAACACCCCGTGGCTGCACACACCGATGGCCGCGTATGCCAAGTACGGCATCCTCCTGTTCGCGGTGTTCATCGTGATCGGCTGGTGGATCGCACGACCGCAGAACGACGCCGCAATGGCAACGGCCCTCCTCGTCCCCGTGGCCGCTCTGGTGGCTGTCGCAGCACAGCAGGTCGTCGTCGCACTGGTCAGCGAGGCACGCCCCTACGAGGTCTACCCGTACATCCTCGTGCTCGTGAGCAAGACGACGGACCCCTCCTTCCCCAGTGACCACGCCTGCGTCGCCGGTGCCGTCGCGGCAGGTCTCCTCTTCGTCGATCGCCGACTCGGAGTCGTCGCGAGTGTGGCCGCCGTTCTCATGGGAGTCTCGCGGGTGTACGCGGGTGCCCACTGGGTCCTGGATGTCGTCGCCGGCCTGGCACTGGGCGCCGCTATCGCCATCCTCGTGATCCTGATACTCCGCAGCCCGATCGCCAAAGTCGTGGCGCGTCTGCGCGGAACACGGTTTCGCCCCCTACTTGCGCCCCCGCGAACCGCAGACGCGACGGCGGAGGCAGCCGACACCGTCATCACGTAGCCGTCGCCGATGTGGTTGTGAGCGGGAACATCGCGAGAGGCTCAACGGGATCTGGCACGCTGCCAATGGAGAATCGTCCAGCAGCACCGTGTCCATGGCCAAAGCATCGGTAGTGCTGAGGTCCGAGACGCGAAGCGGCAGCCAGCGACGCCGAAAGCTAGCCCCACGGCTAGCCCTATCTCCAGCGGTCCGGGTGGGCCTCAGCGGGTCTGGATGGGACGAAAACCGTTGGTACTGATCAATTCTCCTCATAGCCACGAGGGTGGGAAGATGTCTCGTAATGCGTAGGCCCGGGGTTCAAATCCCCGAGGCGGCCCCA
>JBAXSI010000116.1:0-4712 GCA_037130755.1 Actinomycetes bacterium | reverse complement strand
GGGGACGATCGCGGGCGCGGGGATGAGTTCTGGCATGCGCCGAGCCTAGTCACGCAGGAATTGGCTGAGCCCGGACCCTGTGGGGTCCGGGCTCAGCACTAGGAGGAATTCGTCGTGCTTCGGTGCCTTGTTACATGTTGTGGCAGAGCAGGCAGATCCCGCGGTTGTCGGCGCGCAGCAGGCGGGAGTCGCCCGTCGTCGCGGTGCCCTTGTTCAGCGGGTCGGTCTTCTGCTCGCCCGGGTTGTTGAGGGCCGAGGAGTAAACACCGGTCATCTGGGCATCCGAACCATGTGCCACGTGGCACTGGATGCAGTTCGGGCTGTCCTCGCCGGCGCTGTTGCTGGTGTGCCGGTATGTGAAGTTGCCATCCACGCCCGCTGCCGTCGAATTCGCGACCGTGCGAGACGTGCTCGCCGCGAGGTACCGCGTGTGGCAGGTCGAGCACCACTGCGAGACGTTGTTGATGAACGCCGACGAGGTCTTCGGCGACAGGTAGCCCATCTGCAGGCCGGTGCCGCTGTTGACGCCCTGGGCAGCAGCGAGGGGATCGCTGGTGAAGAATCCGTCGACAGTGAAGTGGGTCGCGTCTCCGACAGACTTCACGACGACCGCGCTCAGCGCCAGTGACGAACTCGAACTGGTAGCGGTCGACTTGTAGAGACCGGTCACGGTGACGATGTTGCCGACACTGAGGCCGTGGGCCGATCCGGTCGTGTACGTGACCGGGACTGCTGTCGTCGCGTTCGTCCACGCCGCGTCACGAGTTGCAGCCGTGACCGTGATCAGAGACGACGGCGACAGGTTGCTCGACTTGGCGCCGGTGTAGTAGTGGTCGTCAGCGCGCCAGTAGTTGTCCTGCTCGTATACGACCTTGCCGAGTGCGGTCTTGTTCAGTGAGTCCGGGATCCCCAGGATGTAGCCGCCCGAGAATCCCGTGGTGTAGTCCGCGGCAGCTGGCATCGTCGTGCCGGCCGGAACCGTCACAGTGAAGCTGGAGTACGTTGGCACTGCCGTGATCGGGACCTGCTGCAGGTTGAATGCTGTTGCAGCCGAGCCGGAGATGGTCACGTACTGGGTGGTCTGACGGCTCAGCGTGTTGTCGAGCGGAGCAGTCAGACCGTGGTTCGCCCAGGTCGTGAAGGTGACGGTGCGAGCGTTGGTATCAACGGACACCGACTTGATGTTCTGCGGCCATGCCTGGGACACGTAGCCGCCTGCGGTGGATGCGACGAGAGTCGCGGACTGATTGCCGATGCTGAAGTGTGTTGCGTCGGCGACCGACGTGACCGTAGCTGTCGGGGACTTGGATGTCCCGAAGCTGGTGTAGCCACTTGGTAGTACGCCGGTGATGCCGACGGTCTGGCCGGGACGCAGTCCGTGATCGGTCGCGGTGACGTACACGTAGTTGTACTTGGTCGTGCCATCGGCCGCGGTGTAGGAGACGGCGGAGGCGCTGCTCACGGCGACGGGTGCAACAAAGTAGTTGTTCGACGTCGCGGTCTGCGCCGTGGCGCCACCAGTGGCGGTCGCACCGGCGTAGGCAACTGGACGAAGGATGCGGTAGTTGCCGTTGCCATGCGGGTTGTGGCAGGACGTGCACTCGAGGGTGACGCCCGTCACGCCCGCTCCCGTGGTGCCGTAGCCCCACATGGTCCCGATTCCCTCGATCGCGTGCTTCGAAGTGGTCACCTTGCTCGAGGCGTTCGACGCGCCGATCGCATTGGCAGCCTTGGTGATCAAGCGGTCGTTCGTGGTGTCGAAGGCCGCATTACGGGTGGCGCCGTTGCCGACGATGCTGGCCGCGTCGAAGCCGCCGGCGCGCAGTGGCGCAACGGCAGAGGTAGCGGTTCCTGAGTAGCTCCAGCCGTCGATGACGTCTGTGGATGCTCCGGTGCCTGCGATGCCGTGGCAGTTCTCGCACATCAAGGTCTCGGTCGTCGCGCTGCGGAACAGGTAGTCAGGGCCGGCAGCAGTGTGCAGGCGGTGACAGCCAGCGCAGCCGTCCGGGCCTGAGCCCAGCGCGGACGTGCCCTGGTAGGTGACGTGCGGACCGTTGTCCGCAAAGGCGGGAGCACTGGCGATCAGCACTCCACCGACGAATAGTGCGGCAGCTCCCGTGAGGATTCCTCCGATGCGGGCTGCGGCTTGCTTCGACATCCGACTCATGTCGTTCTTCCTCCCATTGCGCGAGGGGGTTTTCGCGCTAGGCCCATTGTTTGGCCCCGAATGATGGGGATACCGGGTGAGCAGCCGGTCATCTTGTGCTTTGAATCACAAAGGGGCCTTGTGCGGGGTTTCACATAGGACTTAGGTCCCGCCAGGGGGGACCAACGCCTCACAAGTGCGTGCGATTGCGCACAAGGACGGTCGCTGGGGGCCGAATCAGGATCGGCCCCCAGCGAGCGGCATATCCAGTACCCCCTACCGGATATGCCCGGAATCCGTTGCTGCGTAGGGGTTATCGGCCAACCTGTACCCGGAACTGGAGAAGGACAGGGATATCTAGTGGATATCCCTGTCCGGAGATGGGCCGCGGTCAGCCGACGATCTGGGCGATCCGCTCGTCGATCGTGGTCTCGTCCACGGCGTTGCGGACGGCGGAGACGATACGACCGTCCCTGCCGATGAAGAAGGACTCCGGGTAGGCCGTGACGCGCCAGGCATTCGCCGTGGTGCCCTCAGGATCCACCACCGAGTCATACTCGAAGCCGTACTCCCCCTCGAACACCTTGGCAGCATCGTTCTTGTCCAGGGCGTCGATGCCTAGGAAGACGACGCCCTTGTCACGCCAGCGTTTCTCAGCCGCCGCCACCACGGGCGCCTCGGCCTTGCAAGTGACGCACCATGAGGCCCAGAAGTTGACGACGACGGGCTTGCCCTTGAGGTCCGCGAGGCTGATCTTCCCGTCCCCGTCTAGCTTCGGCAGGGACAGCGCGGGGGCGTTGTAGCCAGTCGGGTCCGCTGGGAGCACACCATCGGCCGGCTTGCCCTTGGGCGCCAGCGCCACGACAAGGACGATCACCAACAGGGCAAGCACGCCAACCAGCGTGATGATCCCGGCCTTGCGACTGCTGTTGGCCGGCGGAGCGTCCTCCGGAGCAGCGACATCCACGCCGGTGCCCGCCATCGAATCGTCGATGGGGCCGTCGTTCTCGTCCATGCCGCAATTGTCCCTTCACGACGTCCGCCCCAGCCACGGGCGGAAGTCCCTTTCAGCCGGCCGAAGTACCCAGAACCGGCTTACTCGGCGGAGTAGCCGCAGCCCCGGAGATCGTGCCGTCGCCAACGGGCTGCGACGACGGATTCGCCACTGAATCCGACGACGGACTGTCGGTAGGCGCATCACCTGACCCGTCGGCATTGGGGTCGAACTGCACCTGCGGTGACTGCATTCCATCGGTGACATCCGAGGAATGGCAGGTGGAGCAGTAGACCGGCTGGTGGCAGTAGCCGCACGCGTTCAAGGACGACTTCTTCACGGACTCGGCGTGGTTGTAAAGCATTTCGTCGTGCGTGACCTTGACGGCACCGGAGTTGTGGCAATTCTCGCAGTAGCTGCGCTGGTGGCAGGTCGAGCAGGCAGCGGTCGCCGGCGCATTCGGGTCGAAGGCCGCATCCACAGAGGCCACGTTGTTCTTGTGGCTGAACACGAACAGCTTGTCCTGGTGCGACTCGGGCGGTACGCCCAGCTGCAGTCCGGAGATCTCCGAACCAACCTGTGGGAACGTGTGGCAGGTCGAGCACGTGGAAGGGATGACCTTGTCCGTGGCGACTCCGTCGACGACCTTCACATGGGCGCCATCGTGGCAGCGGAAGCAGCCCTTGCTGCGCTGATGCCCCAGGTTGTCCGGGTAGGAGGACCAGATGGTCTTCATGGCAGGCGTGGAGGTCTCGGTGAAGATCTTGCGGATTTCCTCGGTGGCGGCCGTGACTGCCGTTGGATCCTGTCCGGCCTCAGGGTTACGGCTGACGTACGCGCCAGGGAACTTGTCGATCGCCTTCTTCGCCATCTCGTCGGTGAGGTAGCTGCGATTGAGCAGTTCGAGGGCATCGCGCTTGATGAAAGGCAGCGCTGGCGAGATGGTCCCCTTGGAGAGCGACTCGTCGAGCGCCTTGGCCGGATCAGGGATGTTGTGCCCGACCATGTTGTGACAGTCGATGCAGTCCATCGTGTGGTTGATGGTTTTCGACTTCAAGCGGTCGATGTCAGGCTGGACGTTCGTCGCCAGGCCGATCTCCGCCGAGTTGATGAAACTCTCCGTCTGACCCTTGTCGTCCTGATACTGGACGAGAGGAATCTCCTGGTACTCCTCGTCGGTTGAGTAGACCTGCACCGGCTGAGCAACGTGCCAGTGCACGCCCCGAGGATCGAGGACCTGCTGCTCGCCGGAGTGCGTGTCCACGCCAGACGTGTCCGTGCCGGCGCTCCGCGTCGAGCCCAAGCCGGTCGGGCGGATGGCGACGGCGACCATCTGCATCGTGTTGGACTCGTCCTGCTCGTAGCGAGGACGAAGGATCAGCTTGATCGGATTGCCGGGGGTGTTGATACGGTCGATGGAGTGGCACTTCTGGCAGGTCACCGTGGTGGACGGCATGTCGGCGTGCGGGATGGGCGGAATCGGCGTCGGGTAGTTGTTGAGCACCAGCGCCTTGAGTTCCTGGGTGCCGGCCATCTTGGCCTTGACCCAGCCCGCCAGTCCGGGGGCCACGT
>JBAXSI010000115.1:0-4736 GCA_037130755.1 Actinomycetes bacterium | reverse complement strand
TGGTACGACGATGCCAAGCTGGGCATCTTCCTGCACTGGGGCCTGTACTCGATCCCCGGCTGGGGCCCTCAGGTGGCTGACATCCAGGAGTTGCTCCAGAGCCAAGGGCCTGAGGGCATGCTGAAGAACAACCCGTACGCAGAGTGGTATCGCAACACGATGCAGATCCACGGCAGCCCGACCCAACAGCATCACGCAGAGACCTACGGCGCGGACTTCCCGTACGACGGCTTCATTCCCAGGTTCGACGAGACAGCGGGAGCCGCCGACCTTGACGCGATCGCGGCACTATGCCGGTCGGCGGGAGCAGGGTACGTCGTCCTGACCACGAAGCACCACGAAGGCTTCCCGCTGTGGCCCACGGCCGTCACGCACCCGACGAAGCCGGGGTATCGCGCCCAGCGTGACCTGGTCGGCGACATGACAGACGCCGTTCGCCGGCAAGGCATGCACATGGGCCTGTACTACTCCGGCGGCTATGACTGGTCCTTCAACAACGCAGTGATTCGGCAGGCTGCGGACACGACTCTTGCCGTACCCGCGAGCGAGGCATACCAGGCGTACGCCACCGCTCACGTTCGTGAACTCATCGACCGATATCAGCCCTCAGTGCTCTGGAACGACATTGCCTGGCCACCGGGTGGCGACCTGGCCGCCTTGTTCGCCCACTTCTACAACGTGGTTCCCGATGGCGTCATCAATGACCGGTGGCTTCAGCCCACAGGTCGCCGGGGGCCCGTCAGCGACACTGTGGCGCGTGCCGCCGGGCGCATCATCCAGCTCATGTGGCACCACATCCCTGAGGGGGAGAAATCACTCACCTTCCCGACGAGCCATTGGTTCGACTTCCGCACACCTGAGTACCAGGTGTTCGACGCCATCCAGGAGAAGAAGTGGGAGGCGACCAGAGGAGTCGGGCACTCGTTCGGCGCCAACCGAAACGAGCGGCCTCAGGACATCGTCACGCCCACCGAGTTGATCCACCTCCTCGTTGACGTCGTCTCGAAGAACGGCAACCTCCTCATCGGTGTAGGTCCTGATGATCACGGCAGCATCCCCGCACAGCAGCAGGCACCGCTCCGCGGCCTCGGCGAGTGGATGCAGATCAACGCCGAAGCCATCAAGGGGTCACGCCCCTGGACGAGTGCGCAGGCCGTGACCAGCGACGGTTGCGAGGTGCGCTTCGTGTCGAACGCGGGACGTGTGTACGCGTTCATCCTCAGCCCTAACCCTGCGACCAGTGTCACGTTGACCGGTGTGGATGCCGGGTCCGTCACTGAGGCAAGACTCCTCGGCGTAGTAGAGGCGTTGCCCGTTGCGGCGCACGCTGGAGACGTGCAGATCCGACTGCCGGATCGGCTCCCCAATGAGGCGGCCATCACCGTCGATCTCGGAACGAACGCACGCATGCGCGGGGGGAACTCGTGATCAGTCTGCTGGAGTTCCTCGTCGTCGTCCTGGTGTCGTGCCTGGTCGCCCTGGGCATCGCGTGGATCGTCGAGCGCGCCCGCGCGCACCGTGCCCACACGCCGGACGACGATCGCGTCGGGGTGAAGATCGGCGCCGCCTTTGCCGTGTACGGGGTCCTCCTTGGTTTCGCCGTCGTCGTTGCGCAGCAGTCGTACGCAGACTCCGAATCGGCGGTGCGCACTGAGATGGGCGCCGTGATAGCGACCTCAAACGCGGCGTTGGCGCTTCCTTCGCCGCAGGGCGAACCGATCATCGAGGACATGCGCAGGTACCTGACGGCCGAGATCGCGGCATGGGACGCACTTGGCGAGGCAGGTATCAAGTCCCCGAGTTTGGCGGCCATTCGGCAGGGATATGTCGACACCCAGGCGCTGAGTGGCTCGCCCGCCGCAGCGGCGGCGCAGACGGCCATCTTCGCCACACTCGCGGCAGTTGACGAGAGCAGGGCCGACCGCATCCTGCTCTTCCACGCCCGCTTCTCGCCATTCATGTGGGCACTTCTGGTCGGCGGCGGACTGCTGGTGATCGCCATGATGAGCCTTCTGCACTTCGATTCCAAGTTCCTGCGCATGAGCCTGCTGTTTGCCATGGCCAGCCTCATCGGTGTTGCACTGTTCACGATCTGGGCGTTCTCCCAGCCTTTCGGCGGTCCCATCCCCATCAGTTCAGACGCCCTCGCGCACGTGCTGGCCAACATCTAGTCACGGGCGCTCCCAGATTTCTCGCCAGCCCAACGTGGCTCCGCGCGGCGTACGATCCAAACATGTATGTCGATCGTCGTTGGCTGCTGCGCAGCGCAGCAGGTGCCGCGGCACTCATCGCAGTCCGACCGCTCATCGGGTCGGCGATGGCGAGTCCCGCCACTAGCCCCGTCCCTGATTCGCTCACGCGAGAGGGGTTGAAGGTCGTCCCGCTGGACCTGTTCGCATCGTCCACCTTCAACGACCAAGCACTGTTTGCGCTCGGGGCCGCGAGTTCTCAGTCGGCCGAAGTTGGCGAGGTATTGCGCATCGCGCAGACGATCAACTCCCGTACCCAGGACCCAGCAAGTCCTGGAACGGATGCCTTTGATGCCTATTGCGCTGCCTTCAGCAGTTACGGCGATGACATTGCGCATCGCGCGACATCATCGGGTGCGTCGCACGCCGTGACGACGCGCAACCGATACATGCGTGCCTCGATGTACGCGGCGCAGGAGCTGTTCTTCGTTCTCGGTTCTTCCGACGGTTCGCGCGAGGAGCACGTCTTCGACGTGGCACAGGCTCGCTGGAATCGTGCGGTCGCACTGTTCGAACCCGCGGTCGAGCACTCCAAGGTCAACTCGCCGTTCGGTCCGATCCCCGTGCACTTCTTCCCCAGCCCGTCGGGGTCGGGTCGACGTCCCACTGTCATCATCAGCGAAGGCAGTGACGGCCAGAACGTCGAGACGATGCAGTTCGGGGTAACCGCAGCGCTCGCCCGCGGCTACAACGTGGTGCTCTTCGAAGGACCGGGGCAGATGTCGCTTCTGTTCAAGCGCCACATCATGTTCACCCCTGATTGGAACAAGGTGGTGGCACCCGTCCTGGCGTGGACGCGTGGGCGTTCGGACGTCGGGAAGGTTGCTCTCGTGGGCATCTCGTTCGGCGGGATGCTCTGCGCACGCGCTGCGGCGCGAGTGCCCGGGCTGGATGCCGTCGTTCTCGAGCCCGCGGGCTACGACTTCCCTGCCATGTGGGGCGACCAGAAGTCGATGGGGATGGTCAAGGAGACCTACCGGGCTCCGGCTCCCGAGAAGGACGGCGCAAGGAAGGGGCTCAATCAGGGGTTCCTGGAGGCATGGCCGTCGATGCCCCGTACCGAGCAGTTCACCATCTACAAGCGCGGCTCGATCTTCGACCGTCAGGTGCAGCGTGAGGCACGCGCGGGCCGGCCACTGTCCGACTACTACGGGTTGCTGGAGGCCATGCTCCCGTTCCAGTTCGAACGGGACTTCCGCAAGATCACCATTCCCACGCTGGTGCTCGCCAACGAAGGCGACCCGTTCTTCGGCGACCAGCCGGAGAAGGCCTACAAGCTCCTGGACTCGGTGCCCTCATCGCGCAAGGCCATCGTGCACCTCACCGCGCAGAAGGGCGCGAGCCTGCACGACCAGCCGGTCGGGCCGCAGGTCGCCGAAGAAGCCGTGTTCGACTGGCTGGACGACCAACTTCGCTGATGCCGCACGGCGACTTGGCTGGCCAGACGTGGATCGAACTACAGCACGGGCGCCAGAGTGACGGCCCCGACGTCGAGCAGAGCAACGCCGAGGAGCGCGAGGAACATCGCGGAGGAACGACGCGATCGGGAGCCGAACAGAACCGCCGCGAGGAAGCCCACGATGAGCACTGTCGCCGTCCACGGAGCTGCCGAGTGGGCCGTCGCCACCACCACGAGCAGGCCGGTGGCCGTTCCGAGAAGTAGCCAGCACAGGAGAGTCGACCAGCGGGCCCCGAGTCGAACAACCAGGCCGTCGATTCCGGCCGATCGATCCGTGTCCAGGTCCTTCAGCGCGTTCGCCAGGTGAGCACTCACGGCGACGAGCGCGAAGACGGCCACCGTCCACCACGGGCCGAGGTCCCCGTCCAGCCCGACGAACAGGAACTGGGGCATGACTCCGAAGGCGAGGGCGTACGGGAGCCAGGACCACACCGTTCGTGACAGGGCGACGTTGTAGAGCCAGGCCATCGCGAGCGCGAAGACGTGGATGGAGCCGCCGATGATCCCCGCGACGGCCCAGCTCAAGACGCTGGACACCAGCAGCGCTGCGCAGGCGAACACCCACAGGGCCCGTGGCGAGACGAGGCCAGCAACCGTCGGCTTCTCACTCCTGCCGGCGCGTACGTCGCTGGAGGAGTCAAAGGCATCGTTGCTCCAGCCGACCGACAGCTGCCCGACGAGAATCGCCAGGCAGACCAGCGCCAGCGGCATCCCACTCCAGCCGATGTTCCACGCGAAGAGCCCCATCACCGCGGTGACAGCGATGGTCGGCGGGGCATGGGACGCAGAGACGAAACCGCGCAGCCGCTTCACGTTGGCCCCCGCATGGCTAGGTCTCGTCCAGTGGCGCTGGACTATCGCAGGCAGCGTCGATCCCGTCAAACGGTCGCCCTCCGGACGATGGCCTTACGATCGGGGCATGAGCCCAACCCTGCGGGTGGGCGGGCGCGAGCTCGTCATCGACTCCACCCTCGTAATGGGCGTCGTGAACGCGAGCCCTGAGTCCTTCTCGGACGGTGGACGGTTCG
>JBAXSI010000114.1:0-4743 GCA_037130755.1 Actinomycetes bacterium | reverse complement strand
AGCACCGACCACGACGTGGCCACGATGAGCAGCAGGCCGACGATGCCGGCGAGGGGCCTCATCATTCGCGTGCCTTCCGATGCGGCTTCATCACGCGCTCACCGTACCCGCCGGTCGCCGAGCGCTACTCGGGATCGCGCGTGGACCGGCGAAGGTGCTTGATCGTCGACCGGCTCTTCTTCTCTTTGATGCGACGATCGACAGAAGCCTTGCTCGGCTTTGTCGGCCGGCGCTTGCGTGGAGGGGGTGCGATCGCTGCCCGGAGCACCTCCACGAGGCGATGCTCGGCGGCGCGGCGGTTCTGCAGTTGCGATCGATACTCCGACGACGCGATCGTCAAGGTGCCCCCGACCAGTCTCGGGGCCAAGCGCTCCAGCGCCCGGGCTCGTAGCGACTCGGGGATCGACGGTGAGCGTTGGACGTCGAAGGTCAGTTGCGCCCTGGAGTCGGTGGTGTTCACGCCCTGACCACCCGGCCCGGAAGATCGCGAGAACTTCCAGGCGAGTTCAGACGCCGGGACTACGACCGATCCGCGTACCACCAGGTCGTCGTCCATGGCTCAAGCATCGCGCATCGGCGCACCGCCGAATTACACGCGCTCAGCGACCACCCAGGTGAACGACTGCGACCCACCGCCGGGGGTGCGGTGCACCTCAGGGCAAGTCTCGACGACCGTGAAGCCAGCGCCCATCGCAGTGGCGAGCCCGGCGCTGCTGTAGCGCGCGACGGGAAGGCCCGAACAGGACTCAGGTCCGTCGAGCGCGAACGTCGCGATGACGACATGACCACCGGGCGGTACGGTCTCGCGCACGAGTTGCCAGTAGCGATCCTGGTCATCGGTGGCGGTGAGGAAGTGAAACGCCGCTCTGTCGTGCCAGACGTCGAAGGCGCGCGCCGGCTGCCAGTGGCGAAGGTCAGCCGCCACCCACGTCACGGGCGCGTCCCCCACGCGTTCCCTCGATGCCCGGAGTGCCTCGGCGCTGAGGTCGACGACCGTCAGGTCGCGGTAGCCAGCAGCGAGGAGGTGATCCACCAGTCGACTGGCGCCCCCACCGACATCGACCACGCTCGCCCCGGCGGTGGCGACATGCCCGATGAGCTCGAGGCTGGTCGTCGGCTCGGGCTGGAACCAGCTGACGTTCTGGTCGCCGATGCTTGCGTACCGGGCATCCCAGTAGTCGGAGCCGCCCGGTTCGGGCTCGGTCACGCCGCCGCGGTCGACGGGCCTGGGCTCGCCGACGGTGTGGCCTGCTGGGTCGGCAGGAGGTCGGGATTCAGCTGCGCCTCCGCCGCGGCGGCCGCATCGAGCGCCGCCTTCAGCTGCTCCATCGCCTGCCCGTACGCCGCGAAGTCGCCCTTGGCGAGTGCGAGCTGCCCGTCGTCGTACGCCGACTGCGCCAAGATGAGTGCTTCAGCCAGCGCTGTCTCCGGGCTCGTCGTTCCGCTGGGCGACGGGCTCGGAGTGGCACTGGACTCGCCCTGACCGCTTGGTGCGTTCGGATCGGCCAGCTGGTCGGTGGTGGAGGACGGACTCTTGCCGAACACCTTCGCCAACGCAAGATCGAGGGAGTTCTCCATCGAGACATTCGAGCCGTAGCCGACGAGCACCTTGCGGAAGAGCGGATAGCCCTCCTGGGACGCGCGGATGTAGACCGGCTCGACGTACAGCAGGCCGCCGTTGAAGGGCAGGCTCAGCAGGTTGCCGAGCTCGACCTGGGAGCCGCCCTGGCGCAGCAGCGACAGCTGCGAGGAGACGAGCGGGTCGGACTCGAAGTTGTTCTGCACCTGCTGTGGGCCGGGGATTGTCGTGTTGCTCGGGAGCTGGAGCACCCGCATGGTGCCGTAGCCCTCGCCCGGGGCAGAGTCCACCGCCATGAATGCCGCCAGGGTCTGCCGGCGCTGCGGAGCGAACGTCGTCGTCAGCGAGAAGACCGGCGCCTCCTGCCCTGGCATCTGCAGGGTCAGGTAGTACGGCGGCTGGAACACCTGTGCCGGCGAGACCGTCGGGTCGCTGGGCACGATCCACACGTCGGTGCCGTTGTAGAACGTCGACGCGTCGGTGACGTGGTAACGGCTGAGGATCGCGCGCTGGATCTTGAACAGGTCCTGCGGGTACCGCACGTGCTCGAGCACTTGCTGCGACATCGCCGAGACGGGCTCGACGATGCCCGGGAACGCCTTCATCCATGTCATGAGCACGGGGTCGTTGGGATCCCAGGCGTAGAGGGTCACCGTGCCGTCGTAGGCGTCGACGACGGCCTTGACGGAGTTGCGTACGTAGTTCGCCTGGTCACGCGGCAGCAGACCTGAAGGGATCGTGCGCGAGGACACCGAGTCGCTCGTGGCGTCGCTCAGGCTGACGCGACTGCTGTAGGGGTACTCATTGCTCAGCGTGTAGCCGTCGACCATCCACTTGATGCGGCCGTCCGCCACGATCGGGTACGGATCCTGGTCGAGGGTCAGCCACGGGGCGACCTTCTCGACCCGGGTCAGCGGATCGCGATCCCACATGATGCGCGAGTCGGGATTGACCAGGTCGGACAGCAGGATGTTGGCATCCTGGAACTTCGTGGCGAACACCACGCGCCCGAACAGCGAGCCCATCGAGACGCCGCCCTTGCCCTGATAGGTGTTGGTCTTCTGACCCGTCGGGCTGACGTCATCGGGGTAGTCGAGCTCGACCGGCGGGGTGCCCTTCGGCGCGCCGACGATGGAATACGCCGGCGACAGCTCGCCGAAGTACACGCGGGGCTCGGCCACGTCGAGCTTGCCGGCCGGCGGGATATCGCTCTCGAAGAAGTCTGGCTGGCCGTTGCTCTGGGCGGTGTTGTCGTACGCAGCGACGAATCCGTAGCCGTGGGTGTACACGATGCGGTCGTTGGTCCAGTTGCGCTGGCCATCGGGGATGCCGGCGAGGCTGATCTCGCGGGTCGCCACGATCGCTCCGCGCTTGGCCTGGTCGAGGGTGTAGCGATCGACGTCGAGCTTGCTGTTGAACGAGTAGTAGCCGCGGATTTGCTGCAACTGGTTGAACGTCGGCGACACGACGGCGGGGTCGAGCAGACGGATGTTGTTGAGCGTTCCGGCGCTGGCGTCGAGCACCGCCTGAGTCGGCGGCGACACCGTGCCCGCATAGTCCGCGACAGTGGAGTCCGCGATGTCGTAGGCCGCTCGGGTGGCCGTGATGTTGCGATCGAGGTACGGCTGCTCCTTGACCAGTTCGCTCGGACGGACCTGGAACTGCTGGACGAACATCGGGTACAGCGCGCCCACGACGACACTCGTGACGAGGAGCAGCCCCGCGCCCAGGACCGGCAGCACCCAATGACGTCGGAAGACGGTAATGAAGAACAGCAGCGCCACGAGGACCGACACGGCAGCAAGGATGTTCAACGCAGGAAGGACGGCGTTCACGTCGGTGTACTTCAGGCCGGTGAAGCCCGCGACCAGCTGCTGGCTCTGCGTGGCAAGGCCGAAGCGGTCATACCAGTACGACACGGCCTTCAGGAGGACGAAGAGCCCGATCAGGAGCGACAGCTGCGCCTGGGCGGCGTTGGACGCTCGATCGCCCTTGGGCTGGAGCCGGAGGCCGCCGTAGAGGTACTGAACGATGACTACGAGGATCGCGCAGAGCACGATGACCGCGAAGCCGAAGCCGATGAGGAACCGGATGAACGGCAGTGTGAACGTGTAGAACGACAGGTCCATGCCGAACTGCGGATCGGTAACACCGAAGGGCACCGCGTTCTTCCACAGCAGGTACGTGCCCCACTCGCCCGCCGCGGTGAGGCCGGTGATGAGGCCGAGTCCGAGTGCGATGAGGATCGTCATGCGACGGCGATACGGCTCGATGGCGATGCGGTAGCGCTCGAGGCTTGCCTGCTCCGGCGTCATGCTGATGAACGTGGGACGCGTGCGCCATGCGATCCACATGGCCGCTCCCACGGCGATCGCCATGATCGCGCCGAACACGGCGAACATGACGGCTCTCGTCAACAGGGACGTCGTGAAAACCTCGGTCTTGTCGACCGAGTCGAACCACAGCCAGTCGGTGTAGAAGCCCGTGAAGATGACGAAAGAGCCCACCAGGAGCGCGAGGATGATCAGGGTCGGCAGCAGCACGCCGCGACGTCGAGGCTCCACCTCGGCGGGTGCACCGCCGGAACCTTCCATGCCTGGCATCTCGAAGCTCATCTGATGAACCTACGACACCGGTGCCGGGCACGACGGAACGGGCTTGCCCGTCGTGTAGTTGTTGATCGCGTCGATCGCGTTGGTGAGCGTCTCGACCGGCACGACCGTGAGACCGTCGGGGATGTGGTCACGGGCCTCCGTGCAGTGCACCTTGGGCATCAAGAACAGCTCCGCACCGGCGTTGCGCGCGCCGGCCATCTTCTGCCGAATGCCACCGATGGGGCCGACCTTGCCATCGGGCGCGATCGTCCCGGTGCCGGCGATGTGCTTGCCCTGGGTGAGGTTGTCAGGAGTCAGCTTGTCGATGATCCCCGTGGCGAACATCAGCCCAGCGCTGGGGCCACCGACGTCACTGAGGGTGAAGTCGATCGGGAAGCCGGCCGAGTAGAAGACGCCGACGCCGATGCCGATGAACGGGATCTTCGGGTCGTCGGGGTTCGCGGCGGACGTGACCTTGAGGGTCTGCTCGACGTTGTTCTTGACAGATCCGTCGACCTCCACGCCGTCGCGGCTGATCGTCAACTCGAACGTCGTGCCGATCGGCGCGCC
>JBAXSI010000113.1:0-4813 GCA_037130755.1 Actinomycetes bacterium | reverse complement strand
AAAGCGGCCTGAACCACCCCACCCCGCGAGTCAACCAAAGCGGGGGCAGACCCGGCTGTGGATGGATGCGCTGGAGGCTGCCGCGACTCGCGCGCTGGTGCAGTTGATGGCGGAGGCGGGGTTCTGCTCCACCGGTCACCGCGGCGAGGGCCAGGACGTCACCATCGTGCCGGCGGACGGTTGGGCGGGTTTCATCGCGACGGAGATCTCGTCCCGGGCGGGTGATCCGCACCTGCACGTGCACTGCTCCCTGCCGAATGTCCTCGTCGGGCGGGACGGGGTCGTGCGCACGATGGCCGACGGCGGACGGGAGTTGATCATCAACGCGCCACGGTTCGCCGCCTGGGGGCAGGAGTACTTCATCGCCGAGGCCCAGGCCCGCGGACTTCTTGGCGAGGTGTGGTTCAGTCCGTGGGCCGGGGAGTGGCAGGTCGGTTCGTTCAGCGATGAGCAGATCCGCCGTTTCAGTCAGGGCCGCGCGAACATCCTGCGCGAGAGCTCACAGAGCGACGACGACGTGCCACGCACCGCGAAGGACCGAGCACGCCGTCAGCGCCGCACCAAGACGCGGGTCACCGCGGCGAAAGCCGACACCCAGCCGACTTGGACGCAGTTGCGGGCCGACGTCGCCCGCCGCGCGAGGATGCACTTCTTCGACCTCGACATGGCGCGCACCGGCTCGATCGTTGGCACCGAGTACTGGACCCGGCCACCAGCGCAGTGGTCCGACGAGCAGTGGGTCGACTGGGCCGAGTGGATGGCGTGCCGTCACGAGTCGACGACGAGTCTGGCGAAGCTCCGCTCCCTGATGGACCTTGCCACCGTGGGCCTGCCCGACCAGGAGCGGCTGCGGCTCGCCCGGCTGGTCGTGGAGCAGGGCTTCGAGCGCGCCGACTCGTCGCGGGATCTGGGCATGAAGACCGGCGGGCAGCAGTGGATCTCCCGCACCGCTCTGAACGACGAAGCCCGACTCCTCGCAAGGATGGCGATCAGCGCCCAGATGACCACGGGCCAGTCGATGCTGCAGGAGTTCCGAGCCGGATACGGGATCGCCCGGTTCGAGGAGCAACGTGGCTGGCAGCTCAGCGACGAGCAGGTCCGCGCGGTCGAGGCGATCGTCGAGGGCACCGCACCCATCACGCTGATCTCCGGTGTCGGCGGCTCAGGCAAGACCAGCGTCCTGGCCGCCGCGCACCTGGCGATGACCGACTCCAAGGACCTCCTCGTCACGTCGACCGCGACGCGGGCGGCGTCGAAGGCCGGGCACGAGTCCGGCGCCAAGTGGCGCAACCTCGCCTCCGCCCTGTCACTGATCGACCGCGGGATCCCGCTCAGCGCGAAGATCATCGTCGTCGACGAGGCGTCCATGGCCGACGTCAGTTCGCTCGCCCGGCTGTCGGACTGGTGCCAGGCCAACGACCGCCGCCTGATCCTGCAAGGCGACGTCGCGCAACTGCGGGCCGTCGGCGCGGGTGACGCGTTCCACGTCCTCTGCCAAACGCACCCCGACGCCGTCGTCCGGCTGGAGACGAACCAGCGGCAGCTCACCGAGGACGGCCGCGCCCTCGCTGCGGCGCTGCACGCCCGGCACCTCGACGACGCCTGGGAGGTCCTCTCCCGCAGCGGCTCCGTCGCGGTCGCCCGGAACCACGACGCAAAGATCACCATCACGGCCGCGGCGGTCGCGACGTACGCCGCCGAGTGTGGCGCGGAGAACGTCACCTGCGACGCGGTCACCAACGCCGAGGCTACGGAGCTCAACGAGCGGATCCACCAGCTCCTGCTCGACCGCGGCGACCTCGACCCCGCCGCCTCGGTCACCTACCGCACCCCGGCCGCCGACCGCGTCCTCGCCCCCGGCACCTGCCTGCGGGTGACGACACCGCTCGGCCACCAGGACCCGGGCCAGCGCCTGGTCCGCGACCAGCGGGCCACCGTGCTGGCCGTCGCACCCGACCGCGTGCGCATCCGCCTCGACGACGGCCGCGAACGGAGCATGAGCCCACGGGCGCTGCTGGATCACCTCGACTACGGCTACGCCGCCACCACCCACAAGGCCCAAGGCCAGACCAGCGCCGTCCACGTGGCCACCCTCCAACCCACCAAGGACGCCGCCAGCATGTATGTCTCCGCCAGCAGGGCACGTCAGGTCACGTTCTTCGTGCTCGACGCGAGGGACTACCTCAGCGAACGCGAACTGCACCAAGCGTCGGACTGGACGCCGCAGGACCTCATCGACGAGGTCGTCGACCGTGCCAAGACCGCCATGGCCCGCCACGTTCGCGGCCTCGACTCACCGGGCGCCGCGCGCCGGCCCCACTACGAGCCCGTCTCCCGATCCCACGACTCCGGCATGCGGCTCACCTAGGACCACGCAGGCACACGGAGGCGCATCGGATCGCCAACGAAGTCACCGAGCAGGTCACGTCGCTGACAAGGCAGGAACACCGACGCGAAATCGAAGCGGATAAATACGAGGTACCGAGGGGTCAATGCCGTTTGTAAGGGTAGGAGCACTTTTCGAGAGGACCGGATCATGACCATCACCGAAGGCACCAGCACCCCCGCCACCGCCCGCACACGCTCGGCGACCCCGAAGAAATCGTCAGGGGAGTACCTCACCGTCGAGCAGGCAGCCGAGTATCTGAACATCACCGACCACTTCGTCCGCCGCCTCATCCGCGAACGACGCGTCCCTTTCGTGAAGGTCGGCCGCCTCGTGCGCCTGCGCCGCACCGACATCGACGACTACCTCGCCGGACGCCTCGTCCCGGCGGTGCGGAGATGACCAGGTGTCGGTCAGCTTGCGACGAGGGTGGTGACCTTGGCCAACTCCTCGGCGTGAAGGTCGCGCTCGACCTCAAGGTCGTAGTCGGTCTGGACGTTGATCCAGAAGCGGTCGTCGACGCCAAGGGCCTTGGACAGTCGCAGCGCCGTGTCGATCGAGATGGCCCGCTTGCCGCGCACGATCTCGCTGATGCGGGTCTGGGGGAGCCCGGTTGCCTGGGCGAGTCGGTACTGCGTGATGCCGAGCGGCTCCAGGAACTCGGTGAGCAGGATCTCCCCCGGAGAGATCGGCTCATGGGCCTTCTTCATCGTGGAACCCTTCAGTGGTAGTCGGTGATCTCGACGTCCTCGGCACCGGCATCGGTCCAGACGAAGCAGATTCGGTACTGGTCATTGATGCGGATCGAATGCTGTCCGGATCGATCGCCGGCGAGCTTCTCGAGGCGGTTGCCCGGAGGAACCCGAAGGCTATTCAGTTCGGACGCCGCGTTGATCAGGCGGAGCTTCTTCTGCGCGGCCCGCTGCAGGTCCGGCCCGAAGGCGCGAACCGGCTCACGGTTCCAGACCTTCTCGGTGCGGCTGTCCTTGAAGGACCGGATCACTGCGAAACCCTATCGTATGGCGATACTATCGCGCAACGTACGTACTCGGCGGTCGTCACCGGGCTTGCGCCGGCGCCCTACGGCCGTTGATGTCGACGACGCTCGCCCGCTGCGCGTTCATGCGTTCGGCGATGCTGCGACCATTGTCCCGCGACGCGTGGGCGTAGGCCATCGCGGCGTTGACGGTCGAGTGGCCCATGCGGCGCTGGAGGTCGGTCAGGGTGGCTCCGCTGGTGGCCGCGAGCAACTGGCCTGAGTGGCGAAGGTCGTGCACCCGCACCGTGTCGTATCCCATCCTGCGCAATGTCCGCGTGATCGCGAGCTGGATCCCGTTATAGGCGCACTTGCCAGCTCGGGTGGGGAAGATCAGGCCGTCAGGGCCGATGGGGGAGTAGTCCTTCATGTGCTGCCGCAGCAACTCTGTCACGAAGTCCGGGAGGACGATGGTGCGAGCACCCGCTCGGGATTTCGGTGTCTGGACCACGTATTCACCGTTGAGCGGGTAGACGCCGCGCTCGACGCGGATCTGAGAGTGCTTGAGGTCAACGTCCTTGCGTCGGAGTTCAGAGGCTTCGCCGAGTCGTATGCCGGCCCAGGCGAGCAGGTAGACGGTGGCCTTGTAGCGAGGCGGGACCTGGTTGGCGAGCTCTTCGATCTCCTCGATGCCCAGAGTCGGGCGTTCGGTGTGCTCATAGGAACTGGCGCCCTTGATGCGGCATGGGTTGTTCGGTATGAGCTCGTCCTCCAGGGCCGTGTTCATGACGGCCTTGAGGAGTCGGTAGGCGTGCGCCTGAGTTGCGGCACCGGCCTGGTCCGGAGTCTGGAAGCTGCGGTGGGTCAGAAGTCTGGTGCGCAGGTCATTGCCGAGTTCGGCGTACCACTGGCGCACGACCGCGGGAGTGACGTCGCCGATCATCAGGCTTCCGATGCGCGGCTCGATGTGCAGGTTCCACGCGGAGCGGTAGCGCTCTCGCGTGGACGGTTTGATGCGCCGCTGGTCGATCCAGTCGCGGCCGAACTCGCCCAATGTGATGCGCGCATGCCGCGGTGCCCTCCATGACTCGCGCACGAGATCGGACTCCTGCGTGGCCAGCCAGGCGTTCGCATCGGCCTTTGTTGCGAACGTCATCGGAGCCGTTCGACGGAGCCCGTCGTGGCCCGTGAAGCGCGCCTGGAAGCGCCCCGACGGCAGCTTCCGAACAGTGCCGAAGGAGCGCTTTCGGGACGAATTTGCGGCCATTTGAAAACCCCTTATATACCAACCTGTTTTGTCCTTACGTCGTCTCTCTTGTGCTAGTGATTGGGCACGTAGAGGACACGATGATGACATTACCTCGAAAAGTTATTGCAGCGCAACAACTTTTCAACTACGGAAAAGACTCATAATCTGGTCGTCGTCGGTTCGAGCCCGACCCGCCCCACCA
>JBAXSI010000112.1:0-4847 GCA_037130755.1 Actinomycetes bacterium | reverse complement strand
GCCTCGTCCACAGCCTGTCCGCCAAGCGCGCGGCCTGACTCCCGAGGGTGCAGCTCGACTGCGCTAGATCTCGAACGAGTCGGCGGGTGCGGGCGGGTTCATCGCAGCCCTGATGCGGCGACGGATCACGAAGAACAGCACCACGGGCACGCTGATCGACAGCCACGCGATGAGAACGAGGGTCGCCATCGTCAGCCCGGTGACCGGGAAGCCGTTCTCCGTCAGGGTTCCGACGGCGCCGAACAGCCCGAAGTAGAGCAGGAAGACCATGACGCTCCAGGCGAGCGCCAGCGTGTTGAGGACACTTTGCGTGCGGAGCCGGTCCGAGAAGATCGCCGCCCCCGCCCCGATCAGGCTGATGAGCACGAGCGGGATGCTGGTGATGAACGCGAAGAGCAGGACGAGCCCGATCTGACGGTCGTAGCCGCCGATGTTCTCCTGCTGCGAGCCTGCGATGAGGCTCTGCAGGAACCATCCGACGAACGACGCCGTGGGTCCGACGATCCAGGCGATGGCCACCAACAAGCGGATGTCGTTCGTCGCCTCGTCCTCGTGGACGATCATGCTTGCCTGTTCGGTCATGTTGGTCCCATCGTTGGTCAGTAGTCTGTCATCGACCGGAGCGCTGTTTCCAGCCATGGGCTAGGCAGCGGGCCAGCGGCATCCGCACAGGGGATGCGGCGGACGCGACACGACCTGGCCTTGGAGCCAGGACAGGCGCAGTTCCACGGCGAGATCGGCCCAACGCTGCGGATCCCTTGGCTCGTCTACCCATGTGCGCACCAGCTGGGCCGCGTGCGCAGCCGCGAGGATCACGACCAGCGGGTCGGCTGTGCTCGCGCCGGCCTGCGACCACTGGACCGCCAGCAGGGACCACGCCCGGTCGCGGTCGCGTCGATGCAGATGTGCGCACCGCAGGCAGCCGGTCACACCTGGCACCACCATCGGGCCGACGATTCCTCGGTCGCCCCGGACGCCGACGTGCAGATGGGGAATGTCGAGGTACGTCGCGTCGAGATGGGCAGGCACGTCCGGGTGATGGGCGTCCGCCAGAACGACGCAGCCGGCGCTGGCTGTCGTGGCCACCTCCGTGAGTCCGGCCGCCTCGAGCGCTCGTGCCAGTGCGTCGCGCAGTTCGCCCTCACCGATGATTGCCACGCGCAGCCGGTCGCGGGCGTCGATCATCTGGATTGCGCGCACGGGGTCGCGATGCTGGTCGACAGCAGCGTCCCACCGGCGCACGAGGGCGTCGCGCGCCTCGGCCGCCGTGAAGCGCAGCGCCTGAGGCACGGTGGCGGCGTCGATCACCGCGCCTGCGGCGCGAAGGCAGCGAACGAGCCTTCGCGCATCCGTCAGGCTGAACGTCAGTTCCGCACCGAGTTGCTCGCCGGTGTGGGACCCGTCGAGCCGTCGCAGCCATTCGACCTGCTCGGGCGACACTCGGTCGATGATGACGTCGTCGCCGAGTTGGATCGTCGCGTTGTCGCGCCACAGCGCCGGCACGTGCGAACGCCACTGCGGGCGTTGAAGGTCAGCCAGTTCGGGGATGAGCATGCGGCGAGGGTCGCCGATCGATCATGTGGACGGACAGTCGCGGTCCACAGCCGTTCGCTGGTAGCGGGGACTGAGCCCGCTAGCGAAGGATCAGGCAGAACGGATGGTCGGCTGGGTCCAGGTACACGCGGAACATGTGGCCCGGCTGGAACTCGTGCTTGCGGGCTCCTGCCGCGATGACCTGCGCCTCGCCCAAGTCGAGGTCATTGACGGCGAAGTCGAGGTGCTCTTGCTGCGGATGGTCCTGCCCGGGCCAGACGGGGGGCTGGTAGTCCGCGACCCGCTGGAAGGCCAGCGTCGGTCCGGAATCGCTGAGCAGTTGCACCCAGTCGTCGTCGGACTCGCTGTCGTCAACCGGCCACCCGGTCACCTTCGTGTAGAAGGCGGCCAGGGCCACAGGGTCAGCACAGTCGAGGGCGGTCCAGGCGAGGGCGGCGATGGCATCCATGCGCTCACCGTTCCACATCGCTGGATGCCGCGCGCGCCTTTGCCTGCCCGGGCTTGGTAGGAGATCGCGGGGTGTGAACTGCCCCCGGAAAGGGGTCGCGGGGGGAGCTCCGCCAGTGTGCGGTGCTCCCCCCGCGCGGGGGGTGGGATGAATACGTCCTAGCTGTGCGAGACACCCTTGAGCTTGAGCCAGCCGAGGCTGCCGTGCCCCTTGTTTCCGTCGCGGCCCGGCGGGTTCAGGAGACCGGCCGGGACCGTGGTGCCCGGGAGGAGCTTGGCGAAGGCCGCGTTCACTGCTGCGGTGTAGGCGGTGCCGGCGGCGGCGATGTCGGCCTTGGCCTTGGCCATCGCCGCGTCGATCTCGGCCTGGTGCGTGGCCTTGGCCGCGACCCAGGCCGTGCGGTACGCCTGCAGGGAGGTCACGAAGGCGAGCTTCGCGGCGTCCTGCGTGGCCAGGTCAGCCCCGGCGACGACTGCCGCGAGGTAGGCCTGCTTCTTGGCCCGCACGTCGGCGAGTTGCGGTGCTGTTGCGGTCTGGATAGCCGTCCGGACCGTCTGGAGTGAGATGCGGAAGTCGAGCTTGGCCTTCGCGACGGCGAGCCGGTACGTGGTGCGCGCGTCCTTGATCGCCATCGCCAGCTCGGGGCTGACGTTCTGCAGGCCGAACTGGTTGCCGTGGTGGTCGCCGTCCTCGCCGTCGTGGCCGTGGCCGTGGCCGCGTCCCGGACGGGGAGTGGCGGTCGGGGTGGCCGTCGCGGCGGCCGCGAGGGTCGGCGTGGCCGTCGGAGTCGCCGTGGCGGCAACGGTCGGGGTGGCCGTGGGAGTTGCTGTCGCCGTCGCGGTAGCGGTTCCAGTTGCCACGGCAGCGACATTGTCGTTGCCGCCCTTGTCGCGGGCGGCAGCGATGCCGACGAGTCCGGGCGCCGTGATGAGGATTGCCACGGATGCCGTGGCAGCAATGATGGTGCGAACGGTGCGGGGGGTCATCGTCACTGTTCCTTCAGGTGGGGGGCGTTGTCGTGAACGGGTTCAGTCTGTTTTCCACCGGGTTGGGTCGCCACCACGGACCGGCAAAATCCCCGTAAAACCATCAAAATATGGGCTTTTCACCCAATTTTGGGGGTGCCAACGCGCGACTCCTACGCGGACGCGTCAGCCGCAGACGTCGACGATCAACTGCGCGAGGACGCGTGCCGACGTGCGGATCTCCTCGATCGCGACCCACTCGTCGGGACCGTGTGCGGCGTTCGCTCCGCCAGGTCCGTACTGGACGGTCGGGATGCCACCGAGTCCCCAGAGCAGGCGTAGGTCCGAGCCATACGGGCCGCCGTAGACCTCGAGGTCGGTGCCCGCGATCGTCCGATGGGCCTGACGCGTCGCGGAGATGGCTGTCGAGTCGTCCGGCGTGCGTCCCGAGGCGAACTGCCCGCCCCACCAGGTGACCTCGACGGGATGATCTGCCAGCCACGAGTCCTGGGCGCAGGCCTGCGCGATCGCCGCCTCGAGTTCCTCGCGGGCACTTTGGGCGGTCTCGCCGAGTGCGACGCCGAGTCGGCCCTCGGCAGTGAGCAGGTCAGGAACCGATGAGGGCCAGTCCCCGGCTTGAATGGTGCCGATCGACAGTGGGTAGGCGAGCGCCCAGCGTTGCATCAGCGGATCGACGTTCGCATTCCTACGGAGTTCGAACTCCTGCAGCGCCGCCATGATCGGCATGAACTTCTCAATGACGCTGACACCCTCGGTGCGTCGGGACGCGTGCTTCGCGAGACCGCGCACCGTCAGGCGGAAGGTGAGCGCACCGCCATTGGCCGGGATGATGTCGAGTTCGGTCGGCTCGGTGATGACGCACATGTCGGCCGTGACTCCGTGCCGCAGCAGCGCGAACGTGCCCAGTCCACCGTCCTCCTCGCCTGAGACTGCGGCCATGATCACGTTGCCGCGCAAGGGAAGCCCGGAGGCCTTGACGGCGCGCACGGCTGCCCACATTGCCGCAACCCCTGCCTTCATGTCACACGAACCGCGCGCCACTAGGCACTCGTCGCCGTCGACGGCCATGCGCCGTGGCTCGAACGGATCGCCGCTCCACGCATTGACATCGCCGGGCGGGACAACATCGGTGTGGCCGTTCAGCAGGAGCGTCGGGCCAGTGCCGTCGCCGGCCAGGGTCGCGGTGACGCCGACGGCCGCGCGCCGCGGCACCTCCATGCCGGGGAACTCGGGATCACGAGTCATCGCCTCGACGTCGATGTCCCATTCGTCGACCGTGAGCCCCTCGCCCCGCCATGCGCGGGCAAGGTGACGCTGGATCTCGATCTCGGCCGGGCTGCCGCTGATGGACGGGATCCCGCACAGCTCCTCGAGGTCCGCGAGCATGCGACCGTCATCTATGTCGCGGTACTCGGGCGGCGTGGTCACGTGCGCATCCTGCACCGTCCGGTCAAGGAGCGACGGATCGGGCCGCTTCGCTAGACACTGCTGGGACCGAGTGCAAGGGTCTGAGGCAATCAGGAGGAGGTGGCATGAGGGTTGCTCGGCTCGGGCCCGCGATCCTCACTGCTGTGCTGGTGGCCCTGACCTGTGTCGGGCCAGCGCGGGCCGACGCCGGCGTGCCGGACGTGGGGGAGTGCTACCAGGTCACGGACAAGCAGACCTACGACGACTACTGGCCCGGCGGCACTGCGGTCCCCTGCACCGCTTCGCACAGTTTCCAGGTGACCTTGTCCAGCCTCCTGCCGGCCGACGTGAACGCGATCACCTTCGCTCAGGACCACTGCGGGTATCTCGACGTGTGGAAGGCCGCGGGCGTCAATCAGCCGAAGAAGGCCATCGTGAGCCGACCGCTGCGC
>JBAXSI010000111.1:0-4978 GCA_037130755.1 Actinomycetes bacterium | reverse complement strand
GCCAGAGGAACGCCACCGTGAATCCCATTCGCTTCTGAAGCGCATCTACCCATTTGGATTTGACTATCACCAAGGGCAACCGGCTAGTAGCCTGTCGAAATTGCCACGTCACTCAGGTGTAAGACTCATCTGCTGGACGGGCTACCGGGCGGCCAGATGGGTGGCCCGCACGCCAATGGACGTCGCGTTCCGACCAACGCATCGATGGTGCTTAGGTCCGAGCCGGAGAATCGGCTGATCTACGCACGAACTCTCGCCCTTTCCGTCTCCCTTTCTCCCTGTCGCTCAGTGTGTCTGGGTGTCACTCGGTGTCACGGAAGTCGTTGCTAGGCAACAACTCCTAGGGGCGAATCCATGCTTCCGCGCAGTCTCGTAATGCGTAGGTCCGGGGTTCAAATCCCCGAGGCGGCCCCACGCGAAAGTCGTTGCGCTGCAACGTATTTGATGAATCTTGCGCGTCTCAGTAGTGCGTCCGATTCGTCTCCTTTGTTCGGTCCTCGCCCTTTCCTCGCCCTTTCGTGCGCTGGGGTGTGAGGACACTCTTCTTCTCCTACCCAGTCAACGCTCTTCGGGGGGTTGCTGTGACACAACCGAGGATGATCGGCGTGGGGCAGGTGGGCTCGGGATCGGCCCCACAGCCGCCTTCATCGGGCCCGCTGCGATCACGAGCGTGTCATCAGGGCCTCTCCGCACCGGGACGGGCGTAGTGGTACCAGGAGATCTCGCCGGCAATGAGGGCGTACACGACTCCCATGGCGAAGAACGGCGTCGGCGAGATGTAGGCGAGCCTGGCCCCGAAGATGAAGGGCCCGTATGCGGCGATGGCAGAGGTCCAGCCGATCACGCGCCCGGGCTGATCACGTTGATGCGCACACCCTGCGAGGCGTACTCCGCCGCCGCGTCGTAGGGGGTTCGGTGGCGTAGGCAGCCTTGGAGGACGCCGACGAGGCGGTTGGGCTAGCCCTCCCGGAGGGCTGGTGCGGCTGGCCGTCATGTCGATGCCGTCCGGCGCTGTCACGCGCCGGAGTCCTGACGGATCACCCGAGGTGACTGAGTCCACATCTCATGCCATCCGGTGGTGGACGCCGCTAACGTCATTCGCGGGGACGTCGCGTGACGGACACGCCGCGGCGACGTGACCGCCATTCAGAGAGGATTCGACGATGGGCGCCGAGATCACGGACATGACCGAACTGGCGTTCGAGGGCAGCAGTGTGCCGCTCACGCTGACCCCCGTGGTCGGCTCGCCGGTTAGGGACTACGCGCCGACAGTGGTTCCGGACGAGGAGCGGATCGGCGACGGGGAGATCCGGGTGACGATTCTGGGCAGCGGTGACCCGTTCACCAACAAGGCTCAGGGGTCGGCGTCGGTGCTGATGGAGGTGGGGAACCCGGAGCGGGACTTCTTCTTCTTCGACCTGGGCTCGGGTGCGGTGGCGAACTTCAACGGCCTGCACCTGCCAGTCACGGCGACGACGAAGGTGTTCCTGACGCACCTGCATGCCGACCATGTCGGGGACATGCCGACGCTGGTGTGGAGCCTCGCGAAGGCGGGGCGACGTGATCCGGTCGAGGTGTGGGGTCCGGGCGGCGAGGTGCCGGAGCTGGGCACCCGCTCGTACGCGGAGCACCTGGCGTTGGCACATGCGTGGGACACGAGGTCGTTGAACGGCCATCCGGGCCAGTCCGGTGCCCAGATGGAGGTCACCGAGGTGCCCTTCGCGTCCACGTCGACCGTGTACGAGCGCAACGGGGTGCGAATCTCGTCGTTCCCCGTCATCCACATCCTCAACGGGTCGGTCGGCTATCGGCTGGACTACAACGGCCTGAGCGTGGTCTTCTCCGGCGACACCCGGCCCAGCCACACCCTGGTCGATGCGTGCGACGGGGCAGACCTGCTGATCCACGAGACCTTCCCCTCGGCGGGCGTGTTCGCGCAGAAGGCCGGCGTCCCGCTGGCGTTCGCCGAGCAGGTCGTCAACGGAGTGCACACCAGTCCGGCCGCTGCCGGTGGCGTCTTCGCCCGCGCCCGGGCCCGGATGTCGGTGATGTGGCACCTCGCGGTCGACCACGACACCGTCGGACCGGTCTACGCCGAGATGCGGACGAAGTACGACGGTCCCGTGACGATCGCGCAGGACCTGACCACGTTCACCATCACCAAGGAAGCGGTCGTCACCCGCCAGACGATCATCGACCCGTTCGCGTGGCCCGTCGTCGGCCCGACGACGATCACCGGCCCGCCCATGAACCCGCCGAGCCCGCCACCGGCCTGGTGGGCCGACGCGCTCATCACCGACTGACGCAGGGATGGCTCCGCTTCTCCCGTCCCTGCGCGGCTACCGCTCGGGATGGATACGGCTCGACGTCCTGGCCGGCCTGTCGGTCTGGGCCGTGCTGGTGCCCGAGTCCCTGGCCTACGCGACGATCGCGGGGGTCCCTCCGGTCGTTGGCCTGTATGCGGCGATTCCGGCGCTGGTGCTGTACGCGATCTTCGGGACATCTCGAGTGGTCATCGTCGCGACGATGTCCGCAACGGCGGCGTTGTCGGCCAGCATCGTCGCGATGTACGCCACTGCCGGATCTGACGATTTCGTCGCGATCACGGCAGTACTGGCTATCGTCACCGGGATCCTCGGCATCGCCGCTGGCCTGGCGCGGATGGGATTCCTCGCCAGCTTCATCTCGGAGCCGGTTCTGAAGGGTTTCGTCGTCGGCCTGGCGCTGACCATCATCGCCGGGCAACTGCCCGCGCTCTTCGGAGTGCCCAAGGAGTCCGGCAACTTCTTCGAGGAGATCCGCGGCCTCGTCCAGAGCCTTCCCGAGACCAATGGCGCAACCCTCGCCGTCGGCGCCGCGAGCCTCATCATCGTGCTCGGCTGCCGACGCTGGCTGCCGCTGCTGCCCGGTTCCCTTGTCGCCGTCATGCTCGGGATCGTGGCCACCGGAGTGCTGGGCCTCGAGGAGAAGGGGGTCGAGGTCGTCGGCGCGATCACCGCGGGGCTGCCGTCGGTGGGAGTGCCGGAGGGTCTCGGCGTCCAGGACTATCTCGCCCTCGTCGGCGCGGCAACGGGCGTGCTACTGCTTGGTTTCGTCGAGGGCCTCGGACCGGCCAAGGCGTACGCCGCACGAGACGGGTACGACATCGATCCCAACCGCGAGCTCATCGGCCTCGGGACCGCCAATCTGGGCGCCGGCCTGATGTCCGGAATGGTCGTCAACGGCAGCCTGTCCAAGTCAGCGGTCAACGCCAACAGCGGAGCGCGCAGCCAGGTCTCGGGCCTGACCGTCGCGGCCCTTGTCGTCATCACCCTTCTGTTCCTGACCGGCATCTTCGAGACCCTCCCAGAAGCCACCCTCGCCGCGGTCGTCATCGCTGCCGTGATCGAGCTCGTCGATATCCCGTCTCTCGTCGGCCTCTTCCGGGTGTGGACGGGAAACCTCGGCCACATCTACGGCTGGGCCGCCCGTGCCGACTTCATCGCGGCCCTCGCCGCCCTGCTCGGGGTTCTCGTCTTCGACACTCTCCCCGGCCTGTTCATCGGCATCGTCGTGTCCGTCCTGCTGCTGGTCTTCCGTTCCTCGCGACCGGGAGTCGCCACGCTCGCCCGGACCGGTGCCACCGCCACCGAGCCGGGCATCTGGGTCGACGCGGCAAGGCACCCGGACCTGCCGATCAACGAGGACGTGCTCGTCGTCCGCGTCGAGTCCTCGCTGTTCTTCGCCAACGCCGACCACGTGCGCCAGTCCATCCGAGACCGCATCACCGAGTCCACCGTGGGCGTCGTGCTCGACGCGGAGACGACCCCCTCCATCGATGTGACCGCCACCGAGATGCTCACCCAGCTCGCCGATGAGCTTCGCCGGCGACGGATCCGGCTCGTCGTTGCGCACAGCATCGGACAGGTCCGCGACATCCTCCGTCGCGCCGGGGCTGATGCCGACGTCCTGCAGTCCATGTACGCCACGGTCGACGAGGCAGTCGCGTCCTTCGCCCAACCATCCGACGGAACGCGCGCTCCATCCGAGCCGGCGTGACACATCGGGAAGGATGGGGAGATGAGCGCTGATTCAACCCCGGCTCGGCCCGGTCCACGGCGCCGTCCGGGTGCTCCGTCAGGCCCGGACGAGGTGCGCAATGCCGTTCTGGATGCGGCGGCGACCCTGTTCGCTCTGCGCGGGATCGACGGGGTCTCGCTTCGCGACGTCGCTGCCGAGGCGGATGTGAACTTGTCGCTGATCCGTCGATACATCGGAAGCCGGGACGATCTGATCGACGCCGTGTTCGCGCATGTGTCCGAGCAGCTCGCGCAAGCCGTCGACGAGCATCCGCTTGACGGGCAGGGGCATGGTCCCGAGACAGTGATGGGCAAGTGGGTTCGCATTGGGGCTGCCCTGGCGATCTCGGGCCGACCGATGTCGGCTCACGCGATCCACAACCCCGTGGAGGCGATTGCCGAGAGCCTGGTGACCGGGTACGGCCTGTCCCCCCATGCGGCCCGGGTCCGAGCCGCGCAGATCGTGGCGACGGCGCTCGGGTGGCGCATCTTCGAGGCGTACCTGGTGGACGCTGCCGGTCTGGGCGACATACCGATGGAGGTGCTGCGCGAGGAGCTCGTGCGCTCCGCCCGGCGACTGGGCGCAACACCGTGGCCGTCCCCGCCGGACCCGCCCGTCCTCGGCACCTGACACGGGACCAAAGCCCTCCTCCTTCGCCGCGCAACGGCACCAGCTCGCCCATATCGTTGTGTACACAAACGTGTGCATTTGCCGCGGTCGAGTGGAGGAACACTGTCATGGCGGACAAGGTCGTCGATCTGAGCACGATCGCTCTGGACTGGAACGAGGTCTACTACACGAACTGCCCGCTGGTGTCGGCAAGCAATGTCGATCAGGAGCTGGGGTGGACGCGTGAGGAGTACAAGAAGATCGGGGTGAAGTACGCGTTCCTGCGCTCGGTCCGGGAGAACAACTGGTA
>JBAXSI010000110.1:0-5170 GCA_037130755.1 Actinomycetes bacterium | reverse complement strand
GGGAAGATGTCTCGTAATGCGTAGGCCCGGGGTTCAAATCCCCGAGGCGGCCCCACGTGAGAATCGTTGCTATTGCTGGGGTTTTCGGCCGTTATCGATGTCGTGAGGCGTTGATTCCGGCGGTCTGGTCGCCCCCAAGGCGCCCCCAGGAGCTTGACCCCCCGCGGTGAGGGGCGCCTCGTAGTGATTCATGGCCGCTCGCAGGTGTTCGGTGCCGGTGAGGTGGCCGTAGTAGCGCAGGGTGGTCTCGGGGCTGGCGTGGCCGAGGATCCCCTGGACGCCGAGGATGTCCGCGCCGCTGGTCAGCAGGTTCGTGGCGCAGGAGTGCCGCAGGTCGTGGATGCGGAACCCGGCTGGGACGGTCTGGGTCCAGTGGACCTGCCGCCGGAACGTGGACGGCCGCAGCGGTCCACCGTCGGGTCCGGGGACCAGTAGTGCGTCCCTGTCCTTGCCGCGCGCCCATGTCTGGGCGATGTCGGCTGCGAGGTGGGCGAGGGGGACGAGCCGGTCGGCACCGGTCTTCGTGGACTTCACGGTCGGCGGGCCTTCGCCGCGGGCGCGAACGATGCTGCGCGCAACGTGCACCATGGGCCCGCCGGTCGTGGTGGTGAGGAGATCGCCGGGGCGCAGGGCGACGAACTCACCCCAGCGCAGGCCGGTCAGCCCGAGGAACAGTGTCACGTCCGCCAACGGCGACCGCCGGCGCTGAACTGCCCATACGGCAAGGAGTTCCGGCGGGTTCAGGATCGCATGCGGCCGGTGCCCGTGGGGGTCGTGGCCCAGGGTCAGCGGGACACGGGCGGGGTTGCCCTCGATCCAGCACTGGTCCACGGCGAAGTCCAGCAGTGCGATCAGCGTTGCGATGATCCGGCGCACCGTGCCCACGCAGTGGCCGGCGTGCAGGTCCTCCGCGAAGGACTGGACATCGCGGCCGGTGATGGCACCCACCGCCTCGTGACCGAAGCGTTCGGACAGGTGGCTGGCCAATGCGGACTGGTCGGACTGCCAGGTGCGGGCCTGGACCTGCAGTGGGCGGATCCGACTCCACGCGGCATACACGTCGCGCAGCGGGGTCCGGCCCGCCGATGCCGGAGCCAGGCGCCCGGCGGCGACCTGCTGCTTGCGGTCGGCCTCGAAGTGCTCGGCGTCGTTCCACTGCACGAAGGTCCGGTCCGCGACGATCACTCCGTGGTCCTTGACCTTCACCCGGTACCGGCCCTGCTGGGTCTTCAGGATCATCACGCCTCCCACCAATCGACCACCGCAAGGTCGCCCCCGAACTCGCCCCCGAGGGTGCACCCCCTCCACGTGGGGTTCTCTACGTGGCTGGGTGTTCACGGCTCGGGGTCGGGGTCCGCGCAGTAGATAGAAGGGACCTTCCCTCCTACTTACTACAACGCCGTGGACCGGGTCGGTGCCGCGCATTCCGGCGAGGGGGACGCGGGACTGACTGCGCACGGTTCAGCGCCCCGGGGGTCTCGACGTTGCTGGACCGGGTACCGATTTCCGTCGACAGTGGTACCCCAGTGAATCTCCATAGTATGGTTTGTGCATCAATCCATTCGATGCGGTTCGGCGAGGAGGGGATATGCGCGGAACCCTGGTCCGTCGGACGTGGGAGCACGACCCCGCCCGGTATGCGCCCCCCAGGTTCCGGCGTGCCTGCCATTACGAGTCGTTCATCCCTGACGAGCTGTCCGCTTTCGACGAGCCGTTCTCCGCGGACCTGGTGGGGGTGGTCTCCGATGCGGAGACGGCCGTCCACCGGCTGAATGCCCGTGCCCGGCCCGCGTTGGCGCCGCTGGCACGGCTCCTGCTGCGCACCGAGTCGATCGCGTCCTCGAAGGTGGAGGGCATGCAGGTCGACGCCCGCGACCTGGCACGCGCGGAGGCCCGGCTCGAGACTGGAGGGAAGGCCGGATCCACGGCCGGGGAGATCCTGGCGAACATCGACGCGATGGAGCTCGCCATCGACCACGCCACCGGATCCAGCGCCGTGACGGTGCCCGACCTGGTGAGCATCCACGCCGCGCTGATGGCCACTGCACCGAACGCCCGCGTCGCCGGCGTCGTGCGCACGGAGCAGAACTGGATCGGCGGGAACAACTACAACCCGTGCGGCGCAAGCTTCGTGGGACCACCGCCCGAAGAGGTCCCACGACTGCTGGAGGACCTGTGCGCGGCGATCAACGATGACGTCCTGCCGCCGGTGATCCAGGCCGGGCTGGTGCACGCGCAGTTCGAGGTCATCCACCCGTTCCTGGACGGCAACGGACGCACCGGCCGGGCCCTGATCCACATCGTCCTGCGCCGGCGCGAGTTGACTCCCATGTATGTGCCGCCGATCAGCGTCGTGCTCGCCGGCGACAAGGCCACCTACATCGCGGGCCTCGACGCCTACGCGCGCGGGGACGTGGATGCCTGGCTGACGACGTTCGCAGCAGCGACCGCCCAGTCCGCCGGACTCGCCGCCAGCTACCTCACACGGGTGGAGACCCTCCAGGACCAGTGGCGGACGAGGCTGCGCACCGCCGCGAATCCCCGAGCGGACTCCGTCGCCTGGGCACTGATCGATGTCATGCCCGCGCACCCCATGATCTCCGTCCCCGTCGCGGTGGCCGCCACGGGCCGGACCAAGGCCGTCGTCAACGAGGCCCTGCTCCAACTCGAAGCCGCCGGCGTGGTGACCCGGGCATCGCAAGGCCAGCGCAACCGCACCTGGGAAGCGACCGGACTGCTGGACCTCCTCGCCGACCTGGAAGCCGGCATCGCCATGCCGGCACCGAGTGAGAACTCCTGACCCTGACTTACCGCAGCAAGAGTGCGTAGGTCGTGACCCAGTTCGGGCCGAATCTGCTTGCACTGCAGCTTGCACTAACTGCATGGCACTGGGTGACACTCAGCAGCTCGCCCTGGCAGTCGATGCCTCTAGGAATCGCCACGGTCTGGGGCATATCGGCGTGTTGCCGCCCGACTCGTAATGCGTAGGTCCGGGGTTCAAATCCCCGAGGCGGCCCTCAGTCGAAATCCGTTGCGCTGCAACAGGTTATGGCGATTTTGATGCCCCGTCAAGGGGTCCGAATCGCCCCTTTCCACTCACCAAATGCCCCGGAAATGCCCCGGTCTGAGCGGCATTCTGCTCGACCTAGGCACAGAATGCGTAGTTCGAGTTCGAATCGAGGACCGGTTGCGTGACGGAGCGTGGCTTTCATCGGCGGCCCGGCCGTCCAAGGGCGTACATCGCCCCACTTGTGTGAGGCAGCGAATCCGTGAAGCTTCAGTAGTGGCTCATAGCGGCTCGGAGGTGCTCGGCTCCGGTGACGTGGGCGTAGAACCGCTCTCAAGAAGACCTATCGCCTAGTCTGATGATCCGATGGCGTGGCGGTCGTATGGCTGAGGACGTGCGACTCTTCCACGAGTGCGCTGTGGGTCAGATGCTGCCGGGTTCACGCTCGCGTCCGTCAATAACCGCAGAGGCCTACGGAGGATCCATGGCACACGACACCGACGGTCTGCCCACGGCGGCATACCTGGGCGGGACAGAGGCCTTGACAGTCACGCCGATCGTCGGAAGACCGTCGTCGCCTCGGCCCTCCATGTATGTCCCCGGATCGTAGGCACTGGCGCCAGGCGAGATCCGCGTGACCGTACTAGGCAGTGGCGACCCGTGGATCCGGCGAAGCCAAGCGTCCGGTTCGCTGCTGGTAGAGGTCGGTAACCCCGAGCAAGACTTCTTCTTCTTCGACCTCGGCTCAGGGTCTCTCTCCAACTTCACGTCCCTGCAACTGCCGGTGGAAGCCACCACCAAGGTGTTCCTGTCGCACCTTCACGCCGACCACATCGGTGACATCCCTGGCCTGCTGGGGAGCCTGGCGAAGGCAGGTCGCGTCGACCCGGTCGAGATCTGGGGAGGTGGCAGCGAGGACCCCGACCTCGGCCTGGCGGCGTTCGTCGACCACATGGGCAAGGCGTTGGCCTGGGACACCGCTTCGATCCGAGGGGTCGCACCCACCACCGGCTGTGCCGCGATCGCCCACGAGATCCCGTACGACCGCCCCGAGACGGTCTACGAACGCAACGGAGTGACGATCTCGAGCTTCCCGGCGATCCACGGCTTGAGCGGAGCAGTCGGATACGCGATCACCTACGCCGGCCGCAAGGTCGTCTTCTCCGGAGACACCCGCCCGTGCAAGCACGTCGTGGCCGCCGCCGAGGGTGCAGACCTGCTGATCCACGAGTGCTTCCAGTCCCCCGCTGTCTTCGCTCAAACCAGGGGACTCCCACTGGCCGCAGTCAGTCAGGCCCTCCGCCTCGCGCACACCGTCCCGGAACAGGTAGGCAGGATTTTCGATCTGGCCAAGCCCCGCATGGGCGCGCTCTGGCACCTCGACCTCACTCCCGGCGTGGATGCCGTCTTCGACGAGGTGGCCACGAATTTCGGCGGACCGGTCACCGCCTGCCAGGACCTCACGGTCTTTAACATCACCGAAGCCGACGTGTCCTCCCGGCAGGCCAGGGTGAACGTCGCAGCGTCACCTGTACACGGACCGTCGCACACCGAGCCCAGCTCCGAGGCTCCTCCCACGCCGCCGCTCTGGTGGACTGATGCAATCTTGGACATCTGAGCTGCATCCTCGGGCAAGGACGTGACATGAGCTCCGACCACGAGGTGCCGCTCCGGTTGAGCATGCGCCCGAGCATCGACCGGGTGATCTACACGGTCACCACCGCGACCCGCGGCGCCCTTGCATCTGCGGCCTTCGGCGGCTTCATTCTCTGGATGCTCACCAGCGCGATCGTGATGCTCCGCCGGCCGCTCCTTGTCAGACCGCCCTCGATCCTGGTCCAAGTCGACCAGGTCGGCCGTCCTCGCGCGGTCCACCGCTGAGCATCTCGAAATGCCCCGGAACTGCCCCGGAACATGGCGTAGGTAGGGCCGAATATGCGGGAGCAAGCACGAACATGCACGAGTAAGAGCGTGGCCTTAGGGGGGCCGCGAACGGCTCGTAATGCGTAGGTCCGGGGTTCAAGTCCCCGAGGCGGCTCGGTGTGAAGTCCCGGGACATCCTTATGGGATGTCCCGGGACATTCTTATTTCTTGGGTGGGAATTTGTAGCCCTTGGGCATGCCTCCTGAGCGGTGGCCGGGGCGGGGTCCGGGTTTGACGCCG
>JBAXSI010000011.1:0-74216 GCA_037130755.1 Actinomycetes bacterium | reverse complement strand
AGCGATCAAGGGGTGCAGACGTCGGGGTTCCGTGTCCCGGGATGAGCCACCGCGCCGCGGACACTGCGTCCCGCAGGGTTTCCAGCCCGGCCGCGTAGTGCTCGAGGGACTCTTCCTTGGCCGGCATGGGCAGCTCGAGATCGCTCAGCATGTCGCCTGCCACCAGTACACCTGGGTCGCTGAGCAGCACGGCCAGGTGCGCTGCGGCGTGCGCGTCGTGCTCGATGCACTCCGCACGCTGACCTGCCCAGGGGAGCGACCCGTCTGGCAGCGGCTGGAGGCGGCCGGCGATTTCGATGAGGTCCGGGGTCAGGTACTCGGCAAGCGGCGCAAGCAGTTCCGGCCGCTCGAGCCCTAGGTGCTCGACGGTCCCACGAGAGGACCACCGGGGCACATCGCCCAGGTCGGGATGCCACAGCACGTGGTCGTAGTGCTCGTGGGTGGCCAGGCCGGCAACGCAGCGGACCCCCAGGCTCGCGAGGTCGGCGGGGATGGCGGCCAGTTCGTCGGGCAGGAAGGCCGGATCGACGACGACCGCGCCCCCTGAGCCGTCCAGCAGAACGGTCGAAGTCGTCGCATACCAGGTCGAGGTGGCCACCCAGACGCCGTGGACCAGTTCCACGAGGCGTGCCGTCATCCCCGCACGCTACCCACCCCGCAACCGCGAGTGGTCAGTTGTGGTCGGGTTTGCTCGCGCAAACACCGCCACAACTGACCACTCAGCGCACTGGTGGCGGGTGATGGATTCGAACCATCGAAGGCTACGCCGACGGATTTACAGTCCGCTCCCATTGGCCGCTCGGGCAACCCGCCTTGGTGCGTGCAGAAGGATACACAGGCCGACACAATGACCTCGTGACGGGCAACCAGGCGGCAGGAGACTCGACGATGGACCCACGGCACGCGATCTTGTTCGAGCCGGTGCCCGTCGGGCCCAAGGTGCTCCCCAATCGCTTCTACCAGGTTCCACATGCGTCCGGATTCGGCTCGATCAAGCCGGGGAGTCAGGCCGCGTTCCGAGCCATCAAGGCCGAGGGCGGCTGGGGCGGGGTGTGCGTCGAGTACGCACCCGTGTCGGCCGACGCCGAGGAGGTCCCGAGCATCGCCGCGAACATCCGCGACGACCGGGACGCCCAGGCCCTGCGCATGACCGTCGATGCCGTCCATGCCTTCGGGTCACTGGTGGGCATCGAGCTCTACCACGGCGGCAAGGACAGCAAGAACGTCATGGGCCGGCACACCCGCGTCTCCCCCAGCCAACGGCCCGCCGCGTCCGAGTGGGGGTCGATGACCCGGGAGATGACCCGCGACGACATCATCCGCGTGCAGAACGACTTCGTCGAGGCGGCAAAGCGCGCACGCGACACCGGGTTCGACATCGTCTACGTGTACGGCGCTCACGGCTACCTCATGACTCAGTTCCTGTCGTCGTACTACAACCGTCGCACCGACGCCTACGGCGGATCACTGGAGAACCGGGCGCGGTTCCAGCGGGAGATCCTCGAGCGGGTCAAGGACGCGATCGGCGCCGACTGCGTGGTGGCCACGCGCATCTGCCTCGATGGCCGCGACGAGCTCAAGGGCGTGCACATCGAGGAGATGCTGGAGTTCGTGGCGATGGTCGACCCGCTCGTCGATCTCTTCGACGTGACCGTTGGCTCCTGGCCCGAGGACTCAGGCACGTCGCGCTACTACCCCGAGGGCCACCAACTGCCCTGGACCAGCAGGGTGCGGGAGGCGACCGAGAAGCCGATCGTCGGCGTCGGGCGGTACACCAACCCCGACCAGATGGCGCAGGTCATCCGGTCGGGTGCGTTCGACCTCATCGGCGCGGCGCGACCGGCCATCGCCGACCCGTTCCTGCCGACCAAGATCCGCGAGGGCCGGCTCGGTGACATCCGCGAGTGCACCGGCTCCAACGTGTGCATCCACCGCGAGGAGGTGCACGCACACGTCGGCTGCATCCAGAACGCCACCGCGGGCGAGGAGTATCGCCGCGGGTGGCATCCGGAGAAGGTCCCGCCGACGGAGGACCCCGAGCGCGCGGTCCTGGTCGTCGGCGCCGGGCCGGCCGGGATGGAATGCGCCATGGTTCTTGCTCGCCGCGGGTTCGACGCCGTCCATCTGGTCGACGCGGACGACGCGATCGGCGGACGGATGCGCTGGACGCGCCGACTGCCCACCCTCGGCGAATGGGGTCGGGTCACGGACTGGCGGGCCACCCAGCTGGCGCAACTGCCCAACGTCGACGTGATCACCGGGCGGCGGCTGACTGCGGCCGACGTCCTCGACTACGGCGCGGACATCGTCGTGATCGCCACCGGGAGCCGCTGGGCCGACGACGGCAGCCAGCCCGAGCATGACGAGCTCATCACCGGCGCCGAGGACGCGCTGACGCCGGAGCAGGTGATGGCCGGTGAGCGACCGAAGGGCGGCCGCGTCATCGTGTACGACTGCGACGGCTACTACGTAGGCCCAGGCATCGCAGAGCTCCTGGCGCTCGAGGGCTTCGACGTCGAACTGGTGACGACATTCCCCGTGGTCTCACCGATGTCCGACGGCAGCCTCGAGGGCACCATGCTGCGCCAGCACCTGCATGACGTCGGCGTGCGTATGCGCACGGGGACGACGATCACGTCCCGTTCGCCAGGCGTCATCTCGGCGCGGAGCGAGTTCGGTGACGACGTCGTGCTGGAGGCCGACGACCTCGTCCTCGTGACGCACCAGGAGCCCGTCGACTCGCTCTACCGGGAGCTCATCTCGGATCCGGGCCGCCTCGCGGACGCGGGGATCTCCGCCGTCCACCTGATCGGAGACGCGGCGGCACCCCGGTGGATCTCCGAGTCGGTGTTCGACGGGCACCGCCTCGCCCGCGAGATCGACCTTCCGCATCCGGAGTTCCCCGCACCCATGCTGCGCGAGCCGCTCGCGTGAGCGCGACTGACACAATGAGCGACTGCTCACGAAGGAGGACACATGGCTGACAGCAGCTTCGACATCGTCTCCAAGGTCGACCGACAGGAGGCCGACAACGCCCTCAACCAGGCGGCCAAGGAGCTGGCCCAGAGATTCGACTTCAAGAACACGGGGACGACCATCGAGTGGAAGGGCGAGCTCTCCGTCGAGATCACGTCCGGCACCGAGGAGCGCGCGAAGGCAGCGCTCGAGGTCTTCCGCGAGAAGATCATCAAGCGCGGCCTGAGCCTGAAGTCGTTCGAGGCGGACGATCCGCGGTCGTCCGGCAAGGACTACAAGATCTCCGGCACCTTCAAGGCCGGCATCTCCCAGGAGCAAGCCAAGAAGCTCGGCAAGCTCATCCGTGACGAAGGGCCCAAGGGCGTCAAGGCGCAGGTCATGGGCGAGGAGCTGCGCGTCACGAGCAAGAGCCGCGATGACCTCCAGGCCGTGCAGGCTCTGGTGAAGGGTGCCGACCTCGACTTCGCCGTGCAGTTCGACAACTACCGCTAGCACGCCCATGGTCGGATCGCCCGTGAGGTCGACGCGTCGGGCGGATCGCCTGCGGCGCAATCCGTTCGTCGTCATCGTCGTCGGCTTCCTCGTCCTGTTCGGTGGGGTCGAGGGCTCTGCGGCGGCGCTGATCAACAGTCTCGGCGGCGGACCGTGGGTCGTGCTCGTGACTGCTGTCGTGGTCGCACCGCTGGCGATCGTCGTCTACCGGGGACTGATCACCCGCTTCCTCGAGGGTCGGCCCTCCGCGCCGGAGATTGCCCTCGACGCTCGAATGCCTCGACTGCTGCTCGCCGGCTTCGCCCTGGCCATCGTCGTGATGCTGCTCGCCTACGGGGTGATTGCCCTGCTCGGTGGAGTGACGATCGGCGGCGGCGATCCCTGGCCGACAGCCATCGCCGCATCCCTGGGCCTCGCGGTGATCGCCGGCGTCGTCGAGGAGCTCTTCCTGCGCGGAGTGCTGTTCCGGGTGACGGAGCAGTACCTCGGAACCTGGCTCGCCCTGGTCGTGTCGGCTCTGTTCTTCGGATTCCTGCACCTCGCGAACCCCGACGCCTCACTGTGGGCGGCCATCGCGATCGCCCTCGAGGCCGGGGTGAGCCTGGCCGCCATCTACGTGCTCACCAGATCGCTGTGGGCGGCCATCGGGATGCACATCGGCTGGAACCTCAGCGAGTCCCTGCTCGGCGTGCCCGTCTCCGGCAATGAGCCGACTGGCGTGATCACGACGACATTCGAAGGCCCGAACTGGCTCACCGGCGGCGCGTTCGGGATGGAGGCGTCGGTCGTCGTCGTCGGCCTCTGGCTGATCGTCGCCTTCGTGCTACTGGCGATGGCGCGATCACGAGGCCTGCTCGTCGAGCCCCGCTGGCGAAGAAAGGTCACCGCATGAGAGTCGTCCAGCACCCCACCGCCGCACAGTTCCTCTCGGCCACCGAGTCGTTCCGAGGGCAGCATCCGACCTTGACGAGCATCATCGGCTCCGTCGCGACGAGCATCGTCACCGGCAAGTCGTACTCCGACGAGTTCTGGTACGTGGTCGAGGACGAGCGGGGTTCCGTCGTGGGCTGCGCCATGCGCACGCCGCCGTGGCTGCTGGCCGTCTCCCCCATGGACGGCACCGCAGCGCTCGCTCTCGCTCAGGTGCTTCGCCTGAGCGACCCGGACCTGCCTGGGATCGTCGGGCCGCGTGAGGTCGCACTCACGCTGGCCGACGCCCTGGGCAAGCGCGGCACGTCAGCCCTCACGGAGTTCGTCCGCGTGCTGCACGCCTACCGTCCACCGCTGCCCGTTGAAGGAGCCGCTCGGCCGGTGACTCGCGCTGACATGGAGCTCGTGCGGGCCTGGTGGCTTCAGTTCGCCCTGGACGCCGGACTAGCGATGCGCGACACCGCCACGCTCGACGAGGAGCTCACCGCGATGATCGGCGAGGAGCGACTACACCTGTGGGAAGTCGCCGGACAGACCGTGGCCTTCGGCGGCCATGCGGCGTTGGTCTCCACTCCTGCCGGGGTCGTCGCCCGCATCGGACCGATCTTCACCCCTGAGGCGTTGCGCGGGCGCGGCTACGGGACAGCCATCACCGCCGCAATGGTGGAGTACCTGCAGCCGCGAAGTGACCTGATCATGCTGTTCACCGACGCGGACAATCCGACGAGCAACGGCATCTACGAGCGGCTCGGCTTCGACTACGAGGGCGAGATCGTCGAGATCGAGTTCGAGCCGTCAGACCAGTCCGCCAGCTGATCGGTCGACTGCACCAAGCCCGACCGATCGGTCGCCGCGTAGTCGAAGTCAGCGTGCCACTCCAGGGCGTCGAAGGGACATACGTCTATGCAGATGCCGCAGTACATGCACAGGCCGTAGTCGATCGAGAAGGCATCGAGCACGCTGACCGCCTTGGGCCGACGCGCCCCCGGCTCGGAGACCTGCTCACTGTGGCTGTCGAGCGTGATGCACCAGGTCGGGCACTCCCGCACGCAGAGCATGCACGAGGTACAGGCCGACGGGATCAGGCCAATCACGCCACGGGCGTTCGCGGGCACCGTCATGGGGTCTCCCAGGTATCCAGGATGCCGGGCGGCTGGACGCGACGCCGGGCCGAAGCCCGATCGGAGTCCGGCTCCGCGCCCGGCCACGGCGTCAACACGCGCGCCGGGAGCGGGGTCGACTTGCGCAGGGGCGGGCGTTCGGATCCCGGCCTCGTCAGCAGGGGGCGCGGGTCGGGGTGCCCTGTGAAGGCGATGCCGAACATCTCGGCCGTCTCCCGCTCATGCCAGTTCGCACCCGGCAGGAGATCGGCCAGGCTGTCGAGCGTCGCCGACCCGACTGGCACTGACACCTGCACGAGCACGGCCGCATGCGAGGCGGGATCGACGAGACGCACGATCACGTCGAGATCGGCCTGGCGGTCGACGGCGGTCAGGAAGTCCAGCCAGCAGTAGCCGTCGGCGACCAGCCCGACGATCCGGTCGAGCCACTCCGCCGCGGGCACGACGACGTCTTCAGCCTTCCTCATGCGGCGCCGGCGATCACGGCAGCGACGAGCGCCTCGGGACGGGGCGGGCAGCCGGGCACGTAGGTCGCGACGGGAACCAGCAGGTCGACGCCCCCAACCACCGTGGGGGCATCCCAGTACGGACCACCCGAGGTCGCACACGCGCCGAAGGCGACCACGCGCGTGTCCGGCGGCAGGCTCGTGAGGGCGGCCGAGACCGCAGGCGCGAGGGCCTCGGTGACGGTTCCGCTCACGAGGAGCACGGTGCGGCCCTCGTCGGTCCCGTCATCCGGGACAAGCAGGCCCGAGCGCACGGCCGCCTCGACCTCGAGGGTGCAGCAGGCCAGGCCGAGGTTCGCCACCGTGACACGGATCGAGGGGTCGGACGCCACCCGGTACGAGGGCGCCCGTTTTGTCGCGGCCACCGCGCCAGACTACTGAGGCGGCTCGGTGGGCGGCCCCGCATCGGCCTTCGCGTAGTGACAAACACCCCATCCCCCTCGGCGTCAGCCGCGAATCAGGGGCACAATGACACCCTGTATTCACCTTCGGACCTCGTCACGCAGCGAAACTGGCGAACGCCCACTCGGGCGGGAGCAGCGGCGTCCGTGACTAGCAGCACCCACGACAAGGGGACACCGTGACCAAGCAGGTCGTCCAGGTCAACAGGGTTGTCATCCGCTTCGCCGGCGACTCCGGCGACGGCATGCAGCTCACGGGAGACCGGTTCACATCCGAGACGGCTGGCGTTCGCAACGACCTCTCGACGATGCCCGACTTCCCCGCTGAGATCCGCGCACCAGCAGGCACGGTGCCTGGCGTCAGCGCGTTCCAGCTGGCGTTCGCCGACCACGACATCACCACGCCGGGCGATGCCCCCAACGTCCTGGTGGCCATGAACCCAGCGGCGCTGATGGCCAACGTCAAGGACCTGCCGCGCGGCGCCGACATCATCGTCAACTCCGACGAGTTCACCAAGCGCGCATTCGAGAAGGTCGGCTACACGAGCAATCCGCTCGAGGACGGCACGCTCGACCCGTACACCGTCCACGCGGTCGCTCTGACGTCGCAGACGGTGGCCGCCCTGAAGGACTTCGACATCACGAAGAAGGAGGCCGAGCGCGCGAAGAACATGTACGCGCTGGGGCTCCTGTCGTGGCTCTACTCGCGTGGCGCCGACGGCACCCGCCGGTTCCTGGAGAAGAAGTTCGCCTCGAAGCCGGAGATCCTCCGCGCGAACCTCACGGCATTCGAGGCCGGCTGGTCCTTCGGCGAGACGACGGAATCCTTCTCCGTCCAGTACGAGATCGCCCCCGCCGCCCTGCCGGCGGGCACCTACCGAAATGTCAGCGGCAATCCCGCTCTCGCGTTCGGCCTGATCGCCGCGGCTGAGCAGTCCGGCCTCCCGCTCTTCCTCGGCACGTACCCGATCACGCCGGCTTCGGACATCCTGCACGAGCTCAGCAAGCACAAGAACTTCGGCGTGGTCACGTTCCAGGCCGAGGACGAGATCGCCGGCATCGGCGCCGCCCTGGGCGCCGCCTACGGTGGGGCGCTCGGCGTCACCACCACGTCGGGCCCGGGCGTTGCCCTGAAGTCCGAGGCCATCGGACTTGCCGTGTCGCTCGAACTCCCACTGGTGATCGTCGACGTCCAGCGCGGCGGACCGTCCACAGGACTGCCGACAAAGACCGAGCAGAGCGACCTGCTCCAGGCGATGTTCGGCCGAAACGGCGAGTCGCCCGTTCCGATCGTCGCCCCGCAATCCCCGTCGGACTGCTTCTACGCGGCTATCGAAGCGGCGCGCATCGCGATCGAGTACCGCACTCCGGTATTCCTGCTCTCCGACGGCTACCTCGCCAACGGCTCGGAGCCATGGCGCGTTCCTGACGTCTCGTCGCTGCCGGCGATCGACCCGGGCTTCGCCACCGCACCGAACCACGTCAACGCCGACGGCACCGAGGCATTCTGGCCCTACGTGCGCGACCCGGAGACCCTTGCGCGAGCGTGGGCCGTGCCCGGCACCGCAGGGCTGGAGCATCGCATCGGCGGCATCGAGAAGGCCGACGGTTCGGGCAACATCTCGTACGACCCCGACAACCACGACCGCATGGTGCGACTGCGCCAGGCGAAGATCGACGCCATCGCGCACAGCTTCGGACCGCTCGAGGTCGACGATCCCGACGGCGACGCCAATGTGCTGGTGCTCGGCTGGGGCTCCACGTACGGCCCGATCGGTGCCGCCTGCGAGATCACTCGACGGACCGGCGTGAAGGTCGCACAGGCGCATCTGCGCCACCTCAACCCGTTCCCCCTGAATCTGGGCGACGTCCTGCGGTCGTACAAGACGGTGCTCGTGCCCGAGATGAACCTCGGCCAGTTGAGCATGCTGCTTCGCGCGAAGTACCTCGTCGACATCGTCAGCATCAACCAGGTGCGCGGCATGCCGTTCAAGTCCACCGAGTTGGTGGCGGCGATCAGCGCCGCCATCGAGAGCCTGTGAGGATCGACATGACCGAGACCCTCCCGCCCCTCAACCTGATCCCCAGGAGCGAGATCCCGCTGGCCGCCAAGGACTTCAAGTCCGACCAGGAGGTCCGCTGGTGCCCCGGCTGCGGCGACTACGCGATCCTGTCCGCAGTGCAGGGCTTCCTCCCCGAGCTCGGCATCAAGCGCGAGAACATCGTCTTCGTCTCCGGGATCGGCTGCTCGTCGCGCTTCCCCTACTACATGAACACCTACGGCATGCACTCCATCCACGGGCGCGCTCCGGCGATCGCTACGGGACTTGCCGTGTCGCGCCAGGACCTGTCGGTGTGGGTGGTCACCGGTGACGGTGACTCGCTGAGCATCGGCGGTAACCACCTCATCCATGCGCTGCGCCGCAACGTCAACCTCAAGATCCTGCTGTTCAACAATCGGATCTACGGCCTGACCAAGGGCCAGTACTCCCCCACGTCCGAGCAGGGCAAGGTCACCAAGTCCACTCCGCAGGGCTCGCTCGACTATGCCTTCAACCCGGTCTCACTCGCCCTCGGCGCCGAGGCCACGTTCGTGGCCCGCACGATCGACTCCGACCGCAAGCACATGACCGACGTGCTTCGCGCCGCAGCAGCCCACGAGGGCACGGCGCTCGTCGAGATCTACCAGAACTGCAACATCTTCAACGATGGCGCATGGGAAGCGCTGAAGGACTCCGACATCCGCGACGACAACCTCATCCGCCTCGTCGACGGGGAGCCGATCCGCTTCGGCAAGGACAACGAGAAGGGCGTCATCCGCACGTCTGACGGGCACATCGCGGTCGTCCAGGTCGCCGAGGTCGGTGAGTCCGAGATCATCCGCCACGACTCCAGGGCGAAGGATCCGGGACTGGCCTTCGCCCTGTCCCGCCTGGCGAATCAGCGCACGCTCACCGACACGCCGATCGGGATCTTCCGCGACATCGAGCGCCCGTCGTACGACCGGCTCGTGCGCAACCAGGTCCACCGTCAGATCAAGGCCCAAGGACCAGGAGACCTCCAGTCGCTGATCACGGGCAGCGACACCTGGAACGTGTCCTGACCGCTCGCTCACGACTGCCGCAGTCACAGGCCGGCATCGGAGTACTGCTCGGCTTCGTCGCCTACGGCCTGTGGGGCCTGTTCCCGCTGTACTTCCACATGCTCGGCGACGTCTCGCCAGTCGAGGTGGTGGCCAACCGCGTCGTCTGGTCCCTGGTCCTGCTCGTGATCATCACCCTCGTCACGCGAACATGGAGCAGCACCATCGCTGCAGCCCGCTCGCGACGCAATGTCACAACCCTCGCGATCGCGGCGGCGTTCCTCGCCCTCAACTGGGGTGTGTACGTCTGGGCCGTCGCGTCGAACCAGGTGGTCGAGGCGTCGCTCGGCTACTTCATCAACCCGCTGGTCAGCGTCGGCCTCGGGGTCCTCGTGCTGCGGGAGCGCCTGCGCACCGGGCAGTGGGTCGCCGTCGGCATCGCCGTCCTCGCCGTGGCGGTGCTCACCTTCAGTTACGGCCGATTGCCCTGGATCAGTCTCATCCTCGCCTTCTCGTTCGGGATCTACGGGCTGCTGAAGAAGCAGGTGGGAGTGGGCGCCGTCGAGAGCCTCACCATCGAGACCGCGGCCCTGGCCCCGCTCGCGCTCATCGTCATGTTCGCCTTCGCCCGCTCCGGGGACTCCGCCCTGGCCAGCGGGGACCCCAAGACCACGATGCTGCTGGTGCTCCTCGGCCCGGTCACGGCGATTCCGCTGCTGGCATTCGGCGGCGCTGCCACTCGGATCCCCCTGTCGACTCTGGGGCTGATGCAGTACTTCACGCCGGTCTTCCAGTTCCTGATCGGGGTTTTCGTCTTCGGCGAGGCGATGTCGCCGAGCAGGTGGCTGGGCTTCCTGCTGGTGTGGATCTCCCTGATGGTGATGTCCATCGACGGCCTGCGCAACGCGCACAACGGCCGCACCCGAGCAGACGACCTTGAGGTCATCGCACCCGACTGAGCCCCTTCTCAGCAGGACTCGTCAGGCCGATGAGGTCACACTGAGACAATCCGGGCACCACGAGGGGGGGTCGGTGTGAGTGACGTCGTGGGAACATCGACCTTGGGCGACACCGGCGCGCCCGCGAGCCTTCGCGCTGCGACCGTCTGGGCCGCCGTTCTCACCGGCCTGTTCCTCGTCTGCTCCCTGCTGCCCTCCTTCACGTTCTTCGCGAACCCGCAGGACTACCTGCCGCTGCACATGACCCTCGAGTTCATCTCGATCGCAGTCTCGTTCATGGTCTTCGCGCTGGCGTGGAACCTGCGTCAGATGGACAACAACAGCCAGATCATCATCCTCGGGATCTTCTCGCTGGCCATCGGCCTCGTCGACCTGGTGCACACGTTCTCGTTCTCGGGCATGCCCGACTTCATCACCCCGAGCAGTCCCGAGAAGGCCATCTACTTCTGGCTGGTCGGTCGGCTCCTGGCCGCGCTCGCGCTGCTCCTCGTGGCGGTCTTGCCACCACGTCATTGGTCGCCTCGGATCTGGCTCGCGCTGATCCCCGTGGTCTTCGTCGTCGTCGGGCTCGTGACGTTCGTGGGCGTCGACCACCCAGACTGGTTCCCGCACACCTTCATTGCCGGCCGGGGCCTGACGCCGTTCAAGATCGGTGCCGAGTACGCCATCACGGCGATCTACTGGACCGCCGCGGCAGTGCTGGTGTTCCGTCGCGGCCGACGAAGCGGGATCGATCCGGGCTGGCTGGCGGCGGCGGCGTGGACCCTGGGCCTGGCCGAGCTCTTCTTCACGTTGTACTCGACGGTCACCGACACCTTCAACGTGCTGGGCCACGTGTACAAGCTGATCGCGTACCTCATGATCTACCGCGCCATCTTCGTGGCCGGCGTTCGTGAGCCATACCGCCAACTCGAACTGGAGAAGTCGCGGCTCCGGTCCCTCATCGACTCGATGCCGGATCTCATCGTCCTGAAGGATCACGAGGGACGCTACATCGGTGCCAACCGGGCCTTCACGGAGTTCACCGGCCACGCCGAAGACGATCTCACCTCGTTCACGCCCACCGACATCGTGCGCGGTGCGGGTGGCTCGCAGACCGACGCGATGGTGCTGGCCACCGGCACTCCGCAGCGCTTCGAGGAGTGGATCCCACGCACCGACGGCGGCGGGGCCCTCTTCGACACGTGGGAGACCGCCTACTTCGGGCCTGACGGCCAGACGCTCGGCTTGATCGAAGTCAGCCGCGACGTGACCGATCAGCGGAAGGCCGAGGAACGTCTCCTGCACATGGCCCTTTACGACCAGCTGACCGGACTGCCCAACCGGGTCATGCTGGAGCAGCAGTGCAGCGGCCTGCTGGCGGCTCAGCCGTCATCAGGACATGCCCTGATCTATGTGGATCTCGACGACTTCAAGACAATCAACGACACGCTCGGTTATCAGGTCGGTGACGTGATCCTCAAGGAGACCGGATCCCGTCTCTACGACATGGTCGGCGAGAACGACACCGCCGCCCGACTCAGCGGCGATGAGTTCGCGTTCCTGCTCGCTGACACAGGCGCGGCGGGAGCCGCGAACTTCGCGCAGCGCATCATCCAGGCCATCGACCGGCCCTTCCGGGTCGAGCAATACGAGCTGACGCTCACGCCGTCGATGGGCATCGCGCTGTTCCCTGACGACGGGCGCACCTTCGAGACCCTCTCGCAGGGTGCCGACGCCGCCATGGCGCGTGCCAAGCACGAGGGGCACAACACCTTCCGCTTCCATGCCGATGACATCCGACAGGCGTCCGCCCAACGACTGCGCATGCGGGCCGAACTCCGCAGGGCAATCGAGGATCATCAGTTCGTCGTGTACTACCAACCCCAGGTGCAGTTGGCGACGGGGAACACTATCGGCGCCGAGGCGCTGGTGCGCTGGTACCACCCCGAGCGAGGGCTCCTGCCCCCCGATGAGTTCATCCCGGTGGCCGAGGACACCGGCCTGATCCTGCCCATCGGAGAGTGGGTACTTCGCCAGGCCCTGCGTGATGCCCGGACGTGGCCGCTGGTCGACGGAAGGTCGCCCACTGTGGCCGTCAACCTCTCCGCGGTCCAGTTCCTGCAGAACGACCTGCCCAGCCGCATCGCGGCCATCCTCAGCGAAGAGCAGTTCCCGGCGGAGTGCCTCGACCTCGAGATCACCGAATCTGTCGCTATGCGCAACCCCGAGATGGCAGCCACGATGGTCGAACGTCTGCGCGAGCTCGGTGTCCAGATCTCGATCGATGACTTTGGAACCGGCTACTCGTCGCTGGCCTACCTCAAGCGCTTCCGCATCAACCGGCTCAAGATCGACCGGTCGTTCGTGCATGACCTCTGCCATGACCCCGATGTGGCCGCGATCGTCCAGTCAGTGATCCAGTTGGCTCACGCCCTCCGGTGCGACACCATCGCCGAGGGCGTGGAGACTGCCGGCGAGCGGGACTACCTGACCGCCCAGGGGTGCCACGTAGCGCAGGGGTTCTTCTTCAGTCCGGCCGTGCCGAGCATCGAATTGGCCGACCGCCTGGCGAGCCAGGCAAGGCACGCGATCCACTAGCCGGTGCGCGAGACCACGTAGTCGCAGAGCAGTTCCATGACATCGCGAGCCGGGCAGGCCGGGAGGTCCTCAAGACACTCGCGGGCGCTGTCGGACCAGCGCCTGGCCTCGTCACGCGCCACATCGAGGGCCTTGTGGGCGCGCAGCAGCGCCAGGGCCTCAGCGTGCTCGGCGTCGTCGGGCAGCGGGCGCGCCAGCAGCTCCTGCAGCCGCGCGTCCGCGGGGTCGGTGCTGGTCAGCGCGATGAGCCCGGCCAGCGTGGGAATGCCCTCGCGCAGATCGGTGCCCGGCGTCTTGCCCGACTGCATCGACTCGGAGGTGATGTCGACGAGGTCGTCGGCGAGCTGGAAGGCAACGCCGATCCGCTCCCCGAACAGAGTCAACGTCTCGACGTGCGCGGGCTTGGCCCCCGACATCAGTCCGCCGTACCAGCCGCTGGCAGCGATGAGGGAGCCGGTCTTGTCAGCGATCACCTCAAGGTGATGCACGACGGCGTCTTGGCCTGGCCGCGGACCGACCGTTTCGCGGATCTGCCCCGTGCACAGTCGCTCGAACGTGACGGCCTGGATGCGCACGGCCTCGGGGCCGAGGTCCGCGAGGATCTTCGACGAGCGGGCAAAGAGGAAGTCGCCGGTGAGGATGGCGATCGTGTTGTCCCAGCGCGCGTTGGCTGACTGCGCGCCACGACGCAGCTGGGCCTCGTCCATCACATCGTCGTGATAGAGCGTCGCGAGGTGCGTCAGCTCGACGACGACTCCGGCAGGAACAACGCCCCAGGACTCCGGATCACCGAACTGCGAGGAGAGGAGGACCAGGAGCGGCCGGAACCGCTTGCCTCCCGCGTCGACCAGATGCCGGGAGGCATCGGCCACGAACGGATCGTCGCTAGCCACCGCCTCGCGCAGCCCGACCTCGACCCGCGCCAAGCCCTCGGCGAGCTCTGCCTCGAGGGCTGGGTCAGGGAGCGGAAGCCCCAGCAGGGAGTCGGTCATCGGTGAACGGTACTACCGGATGAATACGTCGGCGTTGCTCACCAGCTCGAGCACCGGCTGGGGCACGATGCCGAGCACGATCGTGACCGTGGCACCAGCAGCCAGGGCGATCGTGGTGAACGTGGAGGGAATGACCACCGAGGCCGTGTCTGGGCCGGGCTCGGAGAAGAACATCAGCACGATGACGCGTGCGTAGAAGAACGCCGCGATGAGGCTGGCGAAGATCGCGATGATGACCAGCCAGGTGGCGCCGCTGGCGATCGCCGCCGTGAAGACGCCGAACTTGCCGATGAACCCACTGGTGAGCGGGATCCCTGCCAGCGCCAGCATGAAGATCGCGAAGATGCCCGCGACCAGCGGTGACTTCCGGCCAAGTCCGGCCCACTTCGACAGGTGCGTGGCCTCGCCCGAAGCGTCTCGGACCATGGCCACAATCGCGAAGGCACCGATCGTCGTGAACGCATACGCAATCAGGTAGAACAGCGAGCTCGACAGGCCTGCAGGGCTCACCGCCACGACCCCGACGAGGATGAACCCGGCCTGCGCGATGGACGAGTACGCAAGCATGCGTTTGATGTCGGTCTGGGTGACAGCGATGATCGAGCCGACCAGCATCGTCAGGGCCGCGATGATCCAGAGCATCGGCACCCAGTCCCACTGGAGACCGCCGAGGGACACGTACAGGAGGCGGAGCAGTGCGCCGAAGGCCGCGATCTTGACGGTGGCGGCCATGAAGCCGGTCACCGGAGTCGGTGCGCCCTGGTAGACGTCCGGCGTCCACTGGTGGAACGGCACGGCGGCGACCTTGAACAGCAGGCCCACCAGCAGCAGGGCGATGCCGATCGCGACCAGCGCACTCTCACCGGGCTTGGCCGCGAGGGCCGCGGAGATCCCGGGCAACGAGACCGTGCCGCTGAATCCGTAGAGCATCGCAGCGCCGTACAGGAAGAACGCCGAGGAGAAGGCGCCCAGCACGAAGTACTTCAGCGAGGCCTCCTGCGAAAGCAGGCGGCGGCGACGGGCCATGCCGGCCAGCAGGTACAGCGGAAGCGACATGACCTCAAGCGCGATGAACATCAGCAGCAGGTCGTTGGCCGCCGGGAAGACCAGCATCCCGGTCAGCGCGAAGAGGAAGAACGGCCAGATCTCGGTCTGGAGGTAACCGCGCTGCGTGAACTGCTTCTCGTCCTCCGATCCCGGGAGCGCTGAGGCGCGCGGGGCGAAGGCGTCGCCCAAGGGATCGATGCTCCGCTCAGCCATGAGCAGCGCGGCGAGCAGTGCCACCACGAGGAGCGTGCCCTGAATGACGAGCGTCGGACCGTCGATCGCTATCGCACCGTCGCCGGTGACCAGTCGCGTGCCAGCGAGGGAGATCACGACCACCAGAGCCGAGAGCACCGAGACGATCACGACGATCAACTGCAGGGGGCGCCGGGCCCGGCGGGGCGCGAAGGCCTCGACGAGCACAGACACGATGGCCGCACTGAAGATGATCAGGATCGGCGCGATCGCCGAGTAGTTGACGCTGGGCAGGTCGAACGGCGTGCCGGCTTCGCTCACGACCGCCGTTGCCGATGCCAGGGCGCTCACTTGTTCGTCCCTTCAACGGTGGAGCCTAGGGCCACGGTCGGAGTGGGATCCGTGGCTCCAATGCTGGTCATGACCTTGTCGACTGCCGGGTTGATCACGTTGAGCAGCGGAGCCGGCCAGAGACCGAGCAGGATCGACAGCGCCATGATCGGCACCAGCGCGGTGATCTCCCGGCCCTTGAGGTCGGTGATGCTGGCCAGTTCGGGCTTCGCCGGCCCGGTCATCGTGCGCTGGTAGAGCCGCAGTGCGTATGCCGCTGTGATGACGATGCCCAAGGTGGCGACGGCGCCGACCCACATGTACCGCTCGAACGAGCCCAGCAGGACAAGGAACTCGCCGATGAACGACACCAGGCCGGGCAGTGCCAGCGACGACAGCGTCGCGAACAGGAAGAAGCCGGCCAGGACTGGGGCGGTCTTGTTGACGCCGCCGAAGTCGGTGATCGTGCTCGAGCCGCGGTAGCGCTGCATCAGGAAGCCCGCCGTCAGGAACAGCGCCGCGGTCGACAGCCCGTGGGCGACCATGTAGACGACCGAGCCGCTTTGCCCCTGCGTGGTGAACACGAAGATGCCCAGGGCGATGAAACCGAAGTGCGACATCGACGAGTACGCGAAAAGCCGCTTCATGTCGGTCTGGCTGAGGGCGACGAAGGCGCCGTAGAAGATGCCCACCAACGCCATGCCGATGACGACGGGAGCGTAGAAGGACGAGGCCGCCGGGAAGATCGGCAGGCAGTAGCGGATCATCCCGAAGGTGCCGACCTTGTCGAGCACGCCGATGAGCAGAACTGCGGTGCCGGGCTTTGCCTCGGCAGCAGCGTCGGGCAGCCACGTGTGGAACGGCCACAGCGGCGCCTTGACGGCGAAGGCGAAGAAGAAGCCGAGGAAGAGCAGCTTCTGGGTGGTCGGATCGATGTCCAGGCCCGTGAGCTTGAGGAAGTCGAACGTGCCGTCGCCGGTCAGCTGCGCGGAAACGACGTACAGCCCAATCAGCGAGGCGAGCATGAACAGGCCGCCGACGAGGCTGTACAGCAGGAACTTCACCGCTGCATAGGACCGCTGCACGCCGCCGAAGCGTCCGATCATGAAGTAGACCGGGATGAGCATCGCCTCGAAGAAGACGTAGAACAAGAACACGTCGGTCGCCGAGAAGACGCCGATCATCAGCGTCTCGAGGACGAGGATGAGCGAGAAGTAGCCCTTGACGGTGCCGCGGCCCTCCTCGACATCGTTCCATCCGGCGATCACGACGATCGGGACGAGCGTGGTGGCCAGCGCCACCAGCACCAGGCCGATGCCGTCGACGCCGACGGAGTACGAAATGCCGAAGGTCGGGATCCACGGGTAGTTCTCGACGAACTGGAACGGCTCGACCGAGTCGGCCTGGAACTGCAGCGCCATCACGACGGTCAGGACGAGCGTGGCCACAGCGAAGAGCAGCGCCACCTGCTTGGCGAGTAGCGCCTTCCCCTTCGGGAGGAGCAGCACGACGATGCTGCCGACAAGGGGGACGACCCCGAGCGTGGTCAGCCACGGAAAGGACGTCACGAGACCCTCACCAACACCAGGGCGAGGACGACCAGGACGGCGCCACCCACCATTGACAACGCATACGATCGAGCGAATCCGGTCTGGTACCTGCGCATTCGGCCGGACAGTCCGCCGACGAAGGCGGCACTGCCGTTGACGAACCCGTCGACCGCCTTGTTGTCGAACCACACGAGGACCCGTGACAGCCAGAAGCTGGGCGCGACCACGAGCGCATCGTTGACGTGGTTGCCGTAGAGCTCCTCGCGCGCGGCGCGCGTCAGGAGGTTGCCGTGCGGGGCCTCGACGGGCACCTCACGGCGGGCGTAGGTCAGCCAGGCGAAGCCGGCTCCGATGAGGACCAGCACCAGCGTGGTGAGCTCGTAGACCCAGGAGGGCAGCGGCAGTTCGACGGTCTTGATGCCGACGACCGGCTCCAGCCACGACTCGATGTTGCCCCAGTACACCAGCGACATGCCGCCGATGGTGGCGCCGATGGCGAGGATCACCAGCGGGATCGTCATCACCTTGGGCGACTCGTGCGGGTGAACGTCGTCCTCCCACCTCGCCTTGCCGAAGAAGGTCATCGCCACCATGCGCGTCATGTAGAAGCCGGTGAGGCCGGCGGCCAGCATCGCGAGGATGCCGATGATCGGGCTGCGCTCGAAGGACGCATGGATGATGTCGTCCTTGGAGAAGAAGCCGTCGAACGGCGGGATGCCGATGATCGCCAGGTAGCAGATGATGAACGTGGTCGACGTCAGCACCATCAGGGCGCGCAGAGCGCCGTAGCGGCGCATGTTCACGTTGTCCTTCATGCCGTGCATCACCGAGCCGGCCCCGAGGAACAGGCCGGCCTTGAAGATGCCGTGCATGAGCAGGTGGAAGATGGCGAAGACGTAGCCGATGGGGCCAAGCCCGGCGGCGGTGATCATGTAGCCGATCTGGCTCATCGTGGAGCCGGCGAGTGACTTCTTGATGTCGTCCTTGGCCGAGCCGATGATCGCGCCCATCCACATGGTGATCAGGCCCACGCAGATGACGGCGACTGCGGCCCATTCGGCTGCAGTGAAGATCACGTTGCTCCGCACGATCAGGTAGACGCCGGCTGTGACCATCGTTGCCGCGTGGATCAGGGCTGAAACCGGGGTCGGGCCCTCCATGGCGTCGAGCAGCCACGCCTGCAGCGGGAACTGGGCCGACTTGCCGCAGGCCGCGAGGAGTAGGAGCAGTCCGATCGCCGTGAGCGTGCCCTCACTCGCCTTGTCGGCAGCCCCGAACACGTCCTGGAAACTGACCGTGCCGAAGGTGACGAACAACAGCATGATCGCCAGGCTCAGGCCCACGTCGCCGACGCGGTTGATGATGAATGCCTTCTTGCCCGCCTGGGCGGCCGAGTCCTTGTGCTGCCAGAAGCTGATCAGCAGATAGCTGGCCAGGCCCACGCCCTCCCACCCGACGTACAGGAGGAGGTAGTTGTTGGCCAGGACGAGCAGCAGCATCGCCGCGACGAAGAGGTTGAGCATGCCGAAGAACTTGCGCTTGTTCTCGTCATGTTCCATGTAGCCCAACGAGTACACATGGATGAGCGCACCCACGATGGTGATCAGCAGGACGAAGCAGATCGAGAGCTGGTCGAGCTGGAATGCCATGTCCGCCTGGAACGAGCCGGCGAACACCCATGTGAAAAGCGTCTGGCCGTACGTGCGCTGCTCCGCGCTGTCCTGCATCATCCCGAGCAGCATGAGCACGCCGATGACGGCGGCCGCTGAGACGGTGAGGATCGCCAGGTAGGGGCCCCACTTGTTGGTGCGCCGACCCCCGAGCAGCAGGATCGCCGCGCCTACCAGGGGCAGCGCGATCAGCACCCAGATGAGGGAGAACACCCCCTCGGCGGGCATGAGCTCTGTCACGATTCGGTCCTATCCATGGTGGTTTCCACGTCGCTTCGTCTAGTACTTCAGCAGGTTCGGTTCGTCGATCGATGCCGACCTTCGAGTTCGGAAGATCGTGAGGATGATCGCCAGCCCGACGACCACCTCGGATGCGGCGACGACCATCACGAAGAAGGCCACCACCTGACCGTCGAGGTTGCCATTCATGCGCGCGAACGCCACGAACGCCAGGTTCGCCGCGTTGAGCATGAGCTCGACGGACATGAAGACGACGATTGCATTGCGGCGCACCAGCACCCCGATGGTGCCGATGCTGAACAGCAGCGCGGAGAGGACTACGTAGTTCGACGGGTTCATTCGCCCTTCCCCTCGGTGATCTCGTGCACCTCTCGCACGTCGGCATGGTCAACCGGACGGGCGTCCGAGCGGGCACGGACCGGAGCGGGGATGCTCTCCTCGAGCGGCGTGCCGTCCGGCAGGAGAGCGGGCGTGTCGACCGCGTTGTGACGGGCGTACACGCCGGGGTTGGGCAGGTTGCCCGGGTGCTCATCGCGGTGGAAGCGCTCGACGGAGAGGTCCTTCTGGGTCGCCTTGCTCGTCCAGTGCTCACGGTGCGCCAGGACCATCGCGCCCATGGCGGCCGTGATCAGCAGCGCCGACGTGAGCTCGAAGGCCAGCAGGTACTTGGTGAAGATCAGGTGGGCGATGCCCTCGACGTTCCCGCCGTCAGCAGCATTCGCGGCGTCGAGCCCCACGGTGCTGGTCTCGGTCAGGCCGTTCGCGATACCCCACACCAGGAGTCCAGCAAGGCCGATGCCAAGGATCAGCGCGGCGAGCCGCTGGCCCTTGATGGTCTCGATGAGCGAGTCGGAGGAGTCGACGCCGACCACCATGAGGACGAACAAGAACAGCATCATCACGGCGCCGGTGTAGACGATCACCTGGACCATGCCCAGGAACGGAGCCGAGTTGGCGACGTAGAGGATGGCGAGGTTGATCATCGTCAACGCGATCCAGAGCGCGCTGTGGACTGCCTTGCGCGACAGGACCATGCCCAGTGCGCCGGCAACCGCCAGGACCGAGCAGATCCAGAAGACCACTGCCTCGCCGGTGTTGACGGCCGTGTCGGTCATGACGCGACCCCCTCAGTGCTGGTCGTGACCTGCTCCGGGCTGGCGCCCTTCACGTTGTTGGCGTAGTAGTCGCGTTCGGTCGTGCCCTCGACCATCGCGTGCGGCGGGGCGACCATGCCCGGCAGCAGCGGGGCCAGCAGGTCCTGCTTCTCGAAGATGAGGTCGGCGCGGTTGTCGTCGGCCAGCTCGTAGAAGTTGGTCATCGTCAGGGCGCGGGTGGGGCAGGCCTCGATGCACAGGCCGCAGAAGATGCAGCGCAGGTAGTTGATCTGGTAGACGCGACCGTAGCGTTCGCCGGGCGAGAACCGCTCCTCCTCGGAGTTGGACGCCCCTTCGACGAAGATCGCATCCGCGGGGCACGCCCACGCGCACAACTCGCAGCCGACGCACTTCTCCAGGCCGTCGGCCCAGCGGTTCAGCTGGTGGCGTCCGTGGTAGCGAGGCTGCGTCGGAACCTTCTGCTCGGGGTACTGCTCGGTCACCACCTTCTTGAACATCGTCAAGAAGGTGACGCCGAAGCCACGAATGGCCTGCGGGGTCTCAGCCATGGGTGTCCTCCTCGGACGCCGCGTCAGCGACTGCCTCGTCGGTCGGTGCGGCCTCGGTTCGCTCCTGCACGATGGTCGTGCCCTGGGCGAGCTCGCGCCGCGAGGTGTACGTGAATTCCTGTCCGGGGAGCGGTGGTACTGGGTAGCCGCCGGCCACTGGGTCGAACGGTGCCTCGGCCGCGGCCGCCAGCTCGGCTGCCTCCGCCTCCGCCTGTCGGTCGGAACGGCTCTGGATGATCCACGAGCCGAGCAGGAGGACGACGATGACGATCGCCCCGCCGGCGAGGATCTCGACGTTGCTCAACGTCACGTCGTTGCGGATCGCCTTCGCGGTCGCGACGATCATGATCCACGCGATCGAGATCGGGATGAGGACCTTCCAGCCGAAGCGCATGAACTGGTCGTAGCGCAGGCGGGGCAGGGTGCCGCGTAGCCAGATGAACATGAAGATGAAGATCTGGACCTTGAGCAGCCACCAGAGCACCGGCCACCAGCCCTCATTGGCCCCGGCCCACAAGGACAGCGGCCACGGCGCACGCCAGCCGCCCAGGAACAGGGTCGTCGCGAGGGCGGAGACCGTGACCATGTTGATGTACTCGGCGAGGAAGAACATCGCGAACTTCAGCGACGAGTACTCCGTGTGGAAGCCGCCGACGAGCTCGCCCTCGGCCTCGGGGAGGTCGAACGGCGCGCGGTTGGTCTCACCGGTCATCGCGGTGACGTAGATGAGGAACGACGGCAGCAGGATGACGGCGAACCAGATGGGCTCCTGGGCGGAGACGATCTCTGACGTCGACATCGAGCCGGCGTAGAGGAACACCGCGACGAAGGACAGGCCCATCGCGATCTCGTAGGAGATCATCTGGGCGCTGGAGCGCAGGCCGCCGAGCAGCGGGTAGGTGGACCCGGACGACCAGCCGGCGAGCACGATGCCGTAGATGCCGATCGACGCGATCGCGAGAACGTAGAGCACCGACACCGGGAAGTCCGTCAGCTGCAGCGGCGTCTCGACGCCGAAGATCGAGACGGTCGGGCCGAACGGGATGACCGCGAAGGCCATGAACGCCGCGGTGGCGGAGATGACCGGGGCGATCCAGTAGACGGCCTTGTGCGCCGTCTTGGGGATGATCTCCTCCTTGAGCGCGAGCTTGACGCCGTCCATCAGCGACTGGAGCAGGCCCTGCGGCCCGACTCGGTTGGGGCCGATGCGGTTCTGCATGCGCGACACCACGCGGCGCTCCCACCAGATGGTGAACAGCGTCAGCAGCACGAGGATGACGAAGATGGCGACGACCTTGAGGATCACCAGCCACCACGGATCCGTGCCGAAGAGCCCGAACTGCGAGCCGGTCATGCGGCACCTCCCGCGGTGATGGTGACCTCGTCACCGGGCAGGACGCCCAGGTCTGAGTAGACGTGGCAGCCGAGCGAGTTCAGCGGGACCCACACGGTGTCGTCGGCGATGTCGGCCACCTCGACGGGCAGGGTGACCGAGCCGCTGCGGCCAGAGACCGTGGCGGTCTCCCCCAGGCTGGCCGCGCGCTCCGCGGAGACCATGACCGAGGTGGGGCGGGCCGTGGCAGCGAGGTGCGGCTCGCCTTCCTGCATGAGGCCTGAGTCGAGCAGGCGCCGCCACGACGCCAGGCGCACGCCGCCAGCGACGCTGCCACCGGTGACCTGCGGGCTGTCCCAGCGAGCTCCGGTCCAGGCGCCGAGCGAACCGAGCTCACGACGGATCGTGGGCACGTCGCCCGGCAGGCTCTCGCCGAGCTCATGGGCGATCATCGCCAGGACTCGCGCATCGGACATCGTCAGTGCGTCACGGAAGACCTGGGCGAAAGGCCGCGGACGACCCTCCCAGTTCAGGAACGTGCCGGACTTCTCGGTCACGACGGCGACGGGGAAGATCACGTCGGCGGCCTGCGTGACCTCCGAGTGGTGGTTCTCGAATGAGACCACGAAGCCCGCCTTCTCGACGGCCGCGCGCGCGAGTGCGGGGTCCGGATAGTCCGCGAGCTCCACGCCGCCGACGACCAGCGCCGCGAGGCGACCGCTCGCAGCGGCCTCCAGCAGCTCGGCCCCTGCCAGTCCGTTGGCAGTCGGGAGCGCCGACTCCTCGATTCCCCAAGCCGCGGCCACCTGGGCCCGCGCTGCAGGATCGGTGAGCGGGCGACCACCAGGCAGCAGCCCGGCAAGGGCGCCAGCGTCGAGAGCACCGCGCTCGCCAGCGCGGCGCGGCACCCACGCCAGGGCGGCCCCGGTCTGCTTGGCAAGTGCCGCAGCGGCCGAGGCGGCACCGGCCGAGCCGGCAACGCGCTCGCCAACGAGCAGCACCGAACCTGGCTGGCTGAGCAGCGCACGAGTCCGGTCGTCGAGCGACCCCAGCGCCGTAGCCTCGCCGCCCGGGACCACAGGGACCCACGTCGCGTCGACCTTGCGCACACCCTGAGTGCGTGACGGACCCAGATGCACGATGCGCACGCCCTTGCGCGACGCCTTGCGCAGGCGAAGGAACAGGATCGGTGACTCGTCCTCGGGCTCCAGCCCAACGACCACGACAACGGGAGCGGTCTCGATGGCGTCGTACGACGCGTGCACCGGTGTGCCGGCGACCTCGGCGGCCAGGAACTGCGCCTCCTCGGTCGAGGACAGGCGGGCGCGGAAGTCGATCGAGTCGGTACCGAGCACGGCGCGGGCGAAGCGCGCGTACGCATACGCGTCCTCGACCGTCGACCGGCCGCCGACGAGCACGCCAACGCTGCCCTTGGCATCGGCGAGGCCGCGCGCGGCTGCATCGATGGCCTCCGGCCAGGACGCCGGACGGAGCTCGCCGTTCTCGCGAATAAGCGGCGACGAGACCCGTCCCTCGGTCTGATACGCGAAGGCGAAGCGGCCCTTGTCGCAGTTCCATTCCTCGTTGACCGCCGGGTCGTCCCACGCGAGGCGACGGGTGACGACGCCGCGTCGGTAGTCGGTGCGCAGCGAGCAGCCAGAGGCGCAGTGCTCGCACGCAGTCGGGACTGAGACGAGGTCGAACGGGCGCGACCGGAACCGGTACGAGGCCGCAGTCAGAGCACCCACCGGGCAGATCTGCACGGTGTTGCCGGAGAAGTACGAGTCGAACGGCTGGTCGGCAGCGGTGCCGACCTGCTGCTTCGCACCGCGCTCCAACAGCTCGATGAACGGGTCGCCAGCGATCTGGTCGGCGAAGCGCGTGCAGCGTGCGCAGGACACGCAGCGCTCGCGGTCGAGCAGGATCTGTGCACTGACATTGATGGGCTTCTCGAAGTGCCGCTTGGTGCCGTCGAACCGGCTCTCGGGGCGACCAATCGACATCGCCTGGTTCTGCAGCGGGCACTCGCCGCCCTTGTCGCAGACGGGGCAGTCGAGGGGGTGGTTCAGGAGCAGGAACTCCATAACGCCCTCCTGCGCGAGGCGGGCGACCTCGGAGGACTGCTGCGTGTGCACGTTCATGCCGTCGGACAGCACCTGCGCGCACGCTGGCTGTGGCTTCGGCATGCCGTCGATCTCGATGAGGCAGGCGCGGCATGCGGCAACCGGGTCGAGCAGTGGGTGGTCGCAAAAGCGCGGCACCTCGACGCCGAGCAGCTCGGCGGCGCGGATCGCCAGCGTGCCCTTGGGCACGCGCATCTCCACGCCGTCGACCGTGACGGTGATGAGGTCGACGGCGACCTCGACATCGGAGCCCGGGGTGCTGGGGCCAGGACTGTTCGTGATCGTCATCGAGCCACAGCTCCCGCAAACACGTAGGACGCGACCGGGTCGAACTGCTCGTCGGCCGAGGTGGTTGTCGCCGCGACGAACTCGTCGCGGAAGTACTTCAGCGCCGCCGGGTACGGCGTCGCCGCCGCATCGCCGAGGGCGCAGAACGAACGGCCGGAGATCTGGCCGCACAGCTCGACCAGAGTGTCGACCTCCGCTGCCGTGCCGTGCCCATGCTCGAATTTCCCGAGCGTTCCGGTAATCCAGTAGGTGCCCTCGCGGCACGGGGTGCACTTGCCGCAGGACTCGTGCTTGTAGAACTCCAGCCAGCGGGTCACCGCCTTCACGACGCTGACCGTGTCGTCGAAGATCATCGGCGTGCCGGTGCCCATCATGGTTCCAGCAGCGGCCATGTCCTCATAGGTCATCGGAACGTCGAGGTGCTCGGCGGTGAGCATCGGGACCGACGAGCCACCAGGCAGCCAGAACTTCACCTCGCGGCCGTCGCGCATGCCGCCGGCGTAGTCGAGCAGCTCGCGCATGGTGATGCCGAGCGGAGCCTCGTAGATGCCGGGTCGGTTGACGTGACCTGAAATCGCAAACACCTTGAAGCCCGGGGACTTCTCGGTGCCGAACTGGCGGAACCAGTCGACGCCGCGATCGATGATGTAGGGGATGTTGCAGATGGTCTCGACGTTGTTGATGACGGTCGGCGATGCGTACAGGCCAGCGACGGCCGGGAACGGCGGCTTAAGCCGCGGCTGGCCGCGGTAACCCTCGAGCGAGTCGAGCAGCGCCGTCTCCTCGCCGCAGATGTAGGCGCCGGCGCCGGAGTGCACGACGACGTCGACGTTGACGCCGGAGCCGAGGATGTTGTCACCCACCAATCCGGCCTCGCGCGCCTCGCGGACCGCGTTGGCTACGCGGCGGATGGCAGCGGGCACCTCGCCGCGGATGTAGATGAAGGCCCGCTTCGCGCGGATGGCGTAGGACGTGATGACGACGCCCTCGATGAGCGCGTGCGGGTTCGCGAGCATGATCGGGATGTCCTTGCAGGCACCCGGCTCGGACTCGTCGCCGTTGACGACGAGGTAGTGCTCCTTGCCGTCGGTCTGCGGTACGAAGCTCCACTTCAGGCCGGTCGGGAAGCCTGCGCCACCACGACCGCGCAGCCCCGAGTCCTTGACGATGCCGATCAGCGCGTCGGGATCCTGCTTGAGCGCCGACTCGAGCGCGCGATAGCCGCCGTGGCGGCGATAGCCGGCGAGCGTGTAAAGCTCGGGGTCATCCCAGTGCTCGGTGATGACGGGAGTCAGAGCCACGGTCAGCCCTCCTGTCCTGAGTCGGCGGCCTTGGGAGCCGGGATACCGGGAGCGGACATGCCGCGCTCCTTGGCCACGTTCAGTCCAACGAGCATCTTCGCGTCGACCTGCGTGCCCTGGTCGGCGAGTCCGTCGTCGGGGAAGGCCAGCGTGCGCTCGGTCGCCCGGAAGTCGCGGATCACCGGGCCACGGGTGGAGTGGACCTCCTCGCCGCGCTCGAGGCGGTCGATGATCTCGACCGCCTGCGTCGGAGTGACGTCGTCCATGTACTCCCAGTCGACCGTCATGACCGGTGCATGCGTGCAGGCCGCCTGGCACTCGATGTGCTCGAGCCAGAACGCGCCGTCGTCGGTGGGCTTGTCATGGCCGATTCCGCCGAGTCGCTCGTTCAGGGCGGCGTAGACCGCGTCGCCGCCGAGCAGGCCACACATCGTGTTGGTGCACACCCCGATGTGGTGCTTGCCGACCGGAGTGCGCTTGTACATCGTGTAGAACGTCGCGACCGCGGTCGCCTCGGCCGGCGTGATGCCCAGGACGTCGGCGCACGCCTGGATGCCCTCGGGAGTGACTTCTCCCTGCTCGCTTTGGACGAGGTGCAGCATTGGCAGCAGTGCGGACCGCGCATGCGGATACCGCCCAGCCAGCTGCTTCAGCTCGTCGCGCGTCGTGTCGCTGATCGTCATGTCTTCGTCTCTTCGCTCTCGTGTGGCCTAGCGGTCCACGCCGCCCATGACGGGATCGATGCTTGCGACCGCGGCGATGACGTCGGCGATCATGCTGCCCTCGCTCATCACTGCCACGCTCTGGAGGTTGTTGAACGACGGCTCCCGGAAATGCACGCGGTACGGACGCGTCCCGCCGGAGCTGACGAGCTGGCAGCCGAGCTCGCCCTTGGGCGACTCGACCGCCGAGTAGACCTGGCCGGCCGGCACGCGGAAGCCCTCGGTGACCAGTTTGAAGTGATGGATCAGTGCCTCCATCGACTCCGACATGATCTCCTTGATGTGCTCAGGGGAGTTGCCCTGGCCGTCGCTTCCGATCGACAGCTGCGCCGGCCACGCGATCTTCTTGTCCTCGATCATGACCGGACCGGGCTTGATGCGGTCCAGGCACTGCTCGACGATGCGCAGCGACTGCTCCATCTCGCGGATCCTGATGAGGAACCGGCCGTAGACGTCGTTGGTGGTCTCCGTGCAGACCTCGAACTCGTAGTTCTCGTAGCCGCAGTACGGCTGCGACTTGCGCAAGTCGTGCGGCAGGCCCGTCGCGCGGAGGATCGGGCCGGTGATGCCGAGTGCCATGCAGCCGGTGAGGTCGAGGTAGCCGACGCCGACGGTGCGGCCCATCCAGATGGAGTTGTCGACGAGCAGGTCGACGGTGTCCTTCAGCCGCTTGCGCAGCAGCGGGACGGTCTCGCGGATCTTCTGGACGCCGTCCTCGGGGAGATCCTGTGCCACGCCACCGGGACGGATGTAGGCATGGTTCATACGCAGCCCGGAGACCATCTCGAAGATGTCGAGCACGAGCTCGCGCTCGCGGAAGCCGAACTCCATCGCGGTGAGCGCGCCGAGCTCCATGCCGCCGGTCGCCAGCGCAACGAGGTGCGAGGCGATGCGGTTGAGCTCCATCATCATCACGCGGATGACGCTGGCCCGCTCGGGGACCTGCTCGGTGACGTCGAGAGCCTTCTCGACAGCGAGGCAGTACGCCGTCTCGTTGAACATCGGCGTTAGGTAGTCCATGCGGGTCACATAGGTGACGCCCTGCACGAACGAGCGGAACTCCATGTTCTTCTCGATGCCGGTGTGCAGGTAGCCGATGCCGCAGCGGGCCTCGGTGACCGTCTCGCCGTCGATCTCGAGGATCAGTCGCAGCACGCCATGAGTCGACGGATGCTGGGGACCCATGTTGACGACGATGCGGTCCTTCTCGCCCTCAGGAGCGGCCGAGATCGTGTCCCAGTCGCCGCCGGAGACGGTGTAGACCCGGCCCTCGGTCGTGTCGTACGAGCCCGAGTAGGGGTCGAACTCGTCATCGATCGAGTCGTCGAACTCGGCCTCTGCGCTGGTGTAGCTGACGTTTTCGGTCGACATCAGTGGTACGACCTCCGCTGATCCGGGGGCGGGATGGTGCCGCCCTTGTACTCCACGGGGATGCCGCCGAGCGGGTAGTCCTTGCGCTGCGGGTGGCCCGGCCAGTCGTCGGGCATGAGGATGCGGGTCAGGGCGGGGTGTCCGTCGAAGATGATCCCGAACATGTCCCAGGTCTCGCGCTCGTGCCAGTCGTTCATCGGGTAGACCGCCACGATCGACGGGATGTGCGCATCGTCCTCGGGCACCGAGACCTCGACGCGGATCCGGCAGTTGTGCGTGATCGACAAGAAGAGGTACACCGCGTGGAACTCGCGGCCCGTCTCGTGTGGGTAGTGCACCCCGCTGACGCCGAGGCAGATCTCGAATCGCAACCCCGGCTCGTCGCGCAGGGCAGTGGCGAAGTTGAGCAGGTGCTCGCGACGCACGTGGTACGTGATCTCGTCGCGCCAGATGACGACCTTCTCGATCGCATCCGTCGCGGGGACGCCCCGATCGGCGATCGACAGCTCGATCTCGTCGGTGATCTCGTCGTACCACCCGCCGAACGGGCGAATGGCCGGGGCGGGAAGCACGATGGGCTCGACGAGGCCGCCAAAGCCGCTGGTGTCGCCGGAGCCGCTGGCACCGAAGGCACCGTGGCGCACACCGATGACGTCGAGCTCGCGGACTCCCTCGGGAACGGCGGGCACAGAGGGTTCGCTCATCGCATGAGCCCCTTCAGCTCCAAGGTGGTCGGCGCGGTCAAGGCCACGGCCTCGAGCTCGCGGATCTCCTCGCGACGATGGCTGCCGAGCTTGGTGTCCTGGATCTGCTGGTGCAGCTTGAGGATCGCGTCGAACAGCATCTCCGGTCGCGGCGGGCAGCCCGGCAGGTAGATGTCGACGGGAACCACGTGGTCGACGCCCTGCACGATGGCGTAGTTGTTGAACATGCCGCCGCTTGATGCGCACACGCCCATCGCGATGACCCACTTCGGGCCGGGCATCTGGTCGTAGATCTGCCGCAGGACCGGCGCCATCTTCTGGCTCACGCGCCCGGCGACGATCATCAGATCGGCCTGGCGTGGTGAGGCGCGGAAGACCTCCATGCCGTAGCGAGCGATGTCGAAGCGCGGGCCGCCGGCAGCCATCATCTCGATGGCGCAGCAGGCCAGGCCGAACGTCGCCGGCCACAGCGAGCCCTTGCGCGCGTAGCCCGCGACCTTCTCCACCGTGGTGAGAAGGACGCCGCCAGGCAGCTCCTCAAGTCCCATGTGCTTCTCCGGTCAGTCCCACTCGAGTCCACGGCGACGCCATACGTAGGCGTACACGACCAGGACGGTGACGATGAACAAGAACATCTCCAGCAGCCCGAACAGCCTGAGCTCGTCGAACGCGACGGCCCACGGGTAGAGGAACACGATCTCAATGTCGAAAACGATGAACAGCATCGCGGTGAGGTAGTACTTGACCGGGAACCGTCCACCACCGATCGGCTGCGGAGTCGGCTCGATGCCGCACTCGTAGGCGTCGTACTTGGCTCGGTTGTATCGCTTCGGACCGGTGAAGGACGCAACCGTCACCGAGAACACTGCGAAGGCGAATGCCAGGAGACCAAGGACGAGGATGGGGGTGTAGACGTTCAAGCGCCCATCTCCTCACGCTTTGCGCATTTGTGATTCACTTCACGACCCACGAAAGCATAGTCGGGCGTGGTGCACTCCCAAACACCCCTCAATGTCGGGGACTTCTGGTGGCGTTTCGCCCGCCGGCCGAGGCTGGCAAGACTCACGAGGTCCTCCATCCGCGGTGGAGGGCGACGATGCCACCCGTCAGATTCCGGTACTGCACCGACCGCCATCCGCACGCCGCGATGTCGCTCGCGAGCGTTTCCTGATCGGGCCATTCGCGGATCGATTCGGCGAGGTACACGTATGCCTCGGGATTGGACGAGGTCCGCTTGGCGACCTCGGGCAGGGCCTTCATCAGGTATTCGGAGTAGACCGTACGGAACGGCGCCCACGTCGGGTGCGAGAACTCGCAGACGACGAGTCGGCCGCCCGGGCGCACCACCCGCGCAAGCTCGCGGAGGCCTGCGAGTCGATCGTGGATGTTGCGCAGGCCGAACGAGATCGTCGCGGCGTCGAACGCAGCCTCCTTGAACGGCAGGTTCATGCCATCGCCGGCAACGAAGGACAGCGTCGGCTGGCGCTCCTTGCCCACGCGGAGCATCCCCTGGGAGAAGTCCGCGGGCACCACGAACGCCCCGGCTCGGTCGAAGGGGACGCTCGAAGTTCCGGTCCCGGCGGCAAGATCGAGGATGCGCTCCCCCGGTCGGGGATCAACCGCCTTGAGCACCGCAGCGCGCCACCTGCGGGTCTGGCCGAGGGCCAGGACGTCATTGGTGATGTCGTAGCGCTCGGCGACGTCATCGAACATCGCCGCCACCTGCGACGGTGCCTTGTCCAGGTCTGCGCGGGCCACGGAGCGATCCTTGCACCCCGCCGGATGTGCCGCTCTCGGGGATGCGCCCTAGGCTTTTGCTTCGTGACCCAGCCGCGATCGTCCGTCGAGCCTTCCGCGGACACCGAGCGGCTTCCCGTCGTCACCCGGCCGATCGCCGACCCCGAGGAACTGCTGGCCCGACTGCCGGTCAACGACCCGGTGGCCTGGGTGCGCAACGGCGAGGGCCTCATCGGCTGGGGCGTCGCCGCTCGGCTCGAAGTGCGCGGCAACGAGCGATTCAGTCGCACGCAGCGCTGGTGGTCGAACCTGTGCGCGTCCTTCGACGTCGACGACACCGTGGCCATGCCCGGCACCGGCCCCGTCGCCTTCGGCTCATTCTCCTTTGACCCTGACTCGGGGCCGTCGATCGTCGTCGTGCCACAGGTCATCGTCGGTCGTCGCGCCGGACAGGCGTGGATGACCGTCATCGGCAGGGAGCAGGGCGCGCGCCCCGCCCTTCCGCCCGTCTCGGTGCCCGAGCCTCCGCTGTGGGTGACGTGGTCTGAGGGCACCGTCAGTGCGATCGACTGGCAGGCCGAGGTCGCCGATGCTGTGCGACGCATTCGGGCCGGCGAGCTCGACAAGGTCGTGCTCGCTCGCGACGTCGTGGCCAACGTCGACGGACCGATCGACGTCCGTCACCTGCTGCTCCGCCTTGCCCGCTCGTACCCGTCCTGCTGGACCTTCCATGTCGACGGCCTCGTGGGCGCCACGCCGGAGTTGCTCGTCCGCCGCACCGGCGACCTCGTCACCAGTCGCGTGCTCGCGGGCACCGTGCGGCGGCGGGGCAACGACCAGGCCGATGCCAGCCTGGCGCAGGCGCTGCTGCAGTCCGGAAAGGACACCGAGGAGCACGAGTTCGCGGTGCACTCTGTGGCGCGCGCCCTGGCTGCGCACTGCACCGACCTCGACGTGCCCGAGCGCCCGCATGTCCTTGAGCTCGCGAACGTCCAGCACCTGGCCACCGACGTCACCGGCCGACTCGCCGACTCCGCGCCCGTCCTCGCACTCGCCGCGTCGCTGCACCCGACTGCCGCCGTGTGCGGCACTCCTACAGAGCGCGCCTTCTCACTGATCCGCGAGATCGAGGGCATGGACCGCGGCCGCTACGCCGGACCGGTCGGCTGGTTCGACCGCCACGGCGACGGCGAGTTCGGCATCGCGCTGCGGTGCGCGCTCATCGACGCGGAAGCCGGACAGGTGCGGTCGTTCGCCGGCTGTGGAATCGTCGCGGGCTCGGTTCCAGCCGACGAACTGTCCGAGTCGGTTGCGAAGCTGGTGCCGATCCGCGACGCCCTCGAGGTCCGCTGACCTTCGAGTAGTCCCGCAGCGTCGTCAAGCAGGCCGTCTTCCCGGGGTTCGCGACGTCCTGGTACTAGTCGGCGAGGGAGGCGGTGAGCGCCGTGACGTTGCCGCCGAAGTCCGGAGCGGGAGCGGGCACCCAGTCCAGTCCCGTCCGCGCCAGCAGCCCGAGCATCGCCGAGTTGTCGGCGAGCACGTACGCCACCAAGGTCGCGAATCCCATCCGCCGCGCCACACCGACGAGGTGGCGCGTGAGCAGCAGCCCCACACCAGCGCCGTGCCAGGCGTCGTCGACGATGACCGCGATCTCCGCCGTGTCGGTTTCGCCCGGCCCGACAGGGAACACGTTGCCGAGCGCGATGATCCGGTCGTGCATGTCGGTGACCACCAGGGTCGCCCCACGATGCCCACCGGAGATGCGGCGCAGGTTGTCCTCGCGCCACTCGTTCATCGGCGTGAAGTAGCGCTGGTACCGCGATTCGGCCGAGGATCGCTCGTGCATCTCCTCCACACCGGTCATGTCCTCGGGCCGGCTGAGTCGAACGGAGACGTAGCGACCGTCGTCGAGGTTCTCCCGCCAGCCGAAGCTGTCGGGCTCGCCGCGCACTTCTGCGAGGGCGGCCACCAGGGCAAGCAGCGCCGACGCGCGGTTGCGCTCGGTCTTGGTGAAGGGCGCCCGCACCCGATGCAGCACTACATGGCGCTCCGGCGTCCATTGCAGGCGAAGGATCTTCGCGGTGGAGTCGTCGCCGACGGTCGCGGTCGTGACCTCCCAGGAGTCTGCGAGGACGAGGTCTGCGACGGCCTTGGGCGCCGCCTCGGGGTTCTGGGCCAGTCGCGCGCACAGGTACAGAACGCGTGTCGCGACGTCGGAAGAGTCATCGACCACGCCCCGCGTGACGATGACGTCGGTGCCCACCGACGAGATGCCCTGAACCACGGTGGACCGATCGATGTCGGCCGGTGCCTTGAGGATCAGGTCCACCAGCTGCTGTCCGTCGTTCACCTGGGCCGTGAACAGGCTCACGACGCGAACGCGCAGAATCGACAGCGCATGCATCAAGCGCGCCAACTCGGACGGATTGCTGCCGATGGCCACCCGGGCTCGCCAGGTGATGAGCGAGTCCGGATCGGCATCGTCGATCTCGTTGTCGGGGGCGAGCGCGGTGAGAAGCCGGGCGACCAGGGCGGTCCATGACTGGCCGTCGCTCCAGCGCGGTGAGATCGGCGACAGGATCGCCAGGCCGAGGCCCACGGCGACCACGTGCAATGCGGCGGAGTCATCCTCGATGGCGTCGTCGGCCGCCGACCCGCGCAGCTGGTGGATGACCTCGACGGCGGCATCCCACCGCTGGTTCAGCCGGTGCGCGACGACCTCACGCGTCGCCTCGTCGTAGGGAGCCACGATCATCGCCTGAAGTTCCAACGGGTCCCAGGCCGCCGCCGGGTCGCCGAGGACGTCGCGGGAGGCGCGCAGGAGCGTCTGCATCGCGGGCTCCATCGGGTACAGCGCCTGCTCCTGAAGATGCCGCGCGACCGGCGGGAACGGCAGGCCCTCCACGACGACGCGCAGCAGGTCGACCCGGTGCCGGCCGACCGCTGACACCGTCCGGAGCGGCAGGTCTGCCTGCCTGGCGACGTCGCGGCGCCCGGCGTTGATGGCGCTGCGCTGCGAGTAGACCTCCGCGGCCGCCTCGACGACACGGTCGCGTTTCACGGGATCCACGGCCATGCCCCCACGCTACTGCGAACCGAGGGCCTCGCCGACCGCCCGCTGGATGTTCACCAACGTGGCCGCCTCACGTTCGCGAGTGACGGTCTTGGCGATCACGACACGGACGCCGCCGTTGCCCACCGCGTCATCGATGGCGGCCGTGAGCTCCTCGGACGTCGACGCCACAGCCGACGGGATCCCGAGCGATCGGCACACCTCGGCCAGGTCGACGCTCAGCGGCACGCCGAACACCCGCTCGAAGACTGCCTCGTGCTGGGGGGCACCCTGCTCGAGGGAGGAGAAGATGCCGCCGCCGTCGTTGTCGGACACGACGATCACCAGGTCGGGTCGCTCCTCCTCGGGCGGCGCGAGCAGCCCGTTGCTGTCGTAGAGGAACGTCTGGTCGCCCATCAGCGCGATGACACCTGCTCCCCCGTTGCGCTGCAGCGCCGCGGCCGCTCCCCAGGCCGTGGAGACGCAGCCGTCGATGCCGGACGTGCCGCGGTTGCCCATGATCACCGCATCCTGCACGGTGTTCGCAGCGAACGAGCCGACGTGCCTGACCGACCACGACGCCCCGACGAAGAGCAGCCCGCCATCGGGAACCGCGTTGGCGGTGATGCGCGCGACGTGGATCCCCGTGAGCACGTCCTCGACCGAGAACAGGGCGGTCTCGACGGCGGCGGCCGCAAGCACGTCGGCGCGCTGCCAGGACTCCAACCACGCGTCGTCGATCTCTGCCTCTGACGGGGCGAGGGGAACAGACGCGAGCACCACGTCGGCCGTACGTGTGGGATCGCTCCACTCCGGGTTCGAGTCGACCGCCACGTGCAGTTCTGCCCGCGCAATCATCCGCAGGAGTGAACGATTCAGACCGACCCGACCCACGGTCAGCACGATCTGCGGAATGTGGGCCTCGGCAAAGGATGCATCAGCCATGAGCAGCGGGCCATGCGACAACGCGGTGGTGCAGCCGGCGCCGTTGCCGCTCGGCTCGGCGATGATCGGCCAGCCGAGTGCGTCGGCGAGATCGTCGACGAGGTCGACGGCCTCAGTGTCGTCGTGGTCCCCAATGACGACCACGCCGCGGGCCGGGACCTTGGCATCGTCGAGGAGGGCGTCGAGGACGTCGTCGAGCGGTGTGCTCATTCCCGCGACCAGTCGGGCGTCGGCCGTCCACGGCCGACCATCCGGACGGCCCTCCAGGCCTTCGATCCAGTCCTCGTCACCATCGGGCACGAGCGGTTCCGCGAACGGGACGTTGAGGTGGACGGGACCGGGGCGCACTGCCTCGGTCGCGGCGGCAACGACTCGTGCGACCGTCGACCGCCAGTAGCGAACGGCTCCCGCCTGCTCGACCGCAACCGCCATGTCGACGGTCAGGCGAACGCTGTCGCCGAAGACGTTGGTCTGGCGAATCGTCTGGTTAGCACCGACGCCGCGCAACTGCGGGGGGCGATCGGCGGTGACGGCGATCAACGGCACGCCGGACTGCTCGGCCTCGACGATCGCGGGGTGCAGGTTGACTGCAGCGGTGCCCGATGTGGTGACGACGATCGCGGGCACGCCAGTGACCTTCGCCAGCCCAATCGCGAGATACCCGGCCGTGCGCTCGTCCAGCCGCACGTGCAGGGCGAGTTCGCCCCGGGCCTCGGCGGCCGCCAGTGCCATCGCCAACGGCGTGGACCTGGAGCCGGGCGACAGCACCGCATCGGTGACACCGCACCGGAGGAACTCGTCAACCATGACGGTCGCCTGGGCGGTCGAGGGATTCACGCGGTCAGCCTTTCACGCCGACGCCAGGACGAGCGCACCACTCCGCTTGCCCGCGCCCGCCAGCCAGGCCGCCGCCAGGCGCTGCCGCCACCAGGCCGCTCGCTCCTCATCAAGTCGGTCCCGCGCAGCGAGAAGCGAAGGCAGGTCGGGAAGGACTCGCTCGACGAACAGTGCGCCATCGACCGGCACTCGCGGGCGCTCGGTGACGTCAGCAGCGAGCAGCGCCCCCGTGCCGAAGCCGCAGGCGTACGGCAGTACATCGAGGGCCGCCGCGGTGGCGATGCCGACATTGAGGCCGACGGACGAGTCGAGCGAGCTACTGATGACGACCGGGACATCCAGTGCGTCGGCGATACGCAGCGCCGCTCGAACTCCCCCGACAGGAGCGGGTTTGACGACAGCCACGTCAGCGATATCGCGCAGCCTCAGACGCCGCGGAGCATCCGCAGTTCGGACCGTCTCATCGACGGCTATCGGCACGTCGATGCGCGACCTGATCTCGCGCAGTTCCTCGACTGTGCGGCACGGCTGCTCCACGTACTCCAGCCCATAGGCGCCGAGGCGTCGAAGTGCCACCTCGGCGTGCGCCACGTCCCACGCCGCGTTGGCATCGATCCGGATGCGGCCGACACCGCGTCCGAGCGTGGTGTCGAGGACGTCCCGGATGCTGGCGACACGAGCCTCGTCGTCGGCAAGGTCGGGGTCACCGACCTTGACCTTGATCGTGGTGCAGCCAGTTCGAAGAACGGCATCACGCGCGAGTCCGGCAGCATCAGCCGACGGAACCGCCGGGATGATCGCATTCACGGCGACTTCCCCGCGCACGGCGGCAGGCCACTCGCCGAAGGCCGCCTCGATGGCACTGTCGAGCCAGCGCGCCGCGGCAGCGTCGGTGTAGTCATCGAAGGGCGCGAACTCGCCCCAGCCACGCGGACCTCTGATGAGCATGCCCTCGCGCATGTCGATGCCGCGGAAGCGCCGCTTGAGCGGCAGCGCGAACGGCATGGCCGCATCGAGAACGGCTGCCAGGCCAGGGTCGGCGAGGGGCATCAGGGGCGCTTGGGGAACTGCCGGAAGTCCGGCTTGCGCTTCTCCTTGTACGCATCCCGCCCGTGCTGCGCCTCCTCGGTCATGTAGAACAGCAGCGTCGCGTCGCCGGCCAGTTGCTGGATCCCCGCGAGGCCGTCGTCGGCCGCATTGTGCGACGCCTTGAGCATCCGCAGGGCGAGCGGTGACATCTCCAGCATCTCCTTGGCCAGGGCGACGGTCGCGATCTGGAGCTCCTCGATCGGGACGACCTCGTTCACCAGCCCCCAGTCGTACGCCTGCGCGGCGCCATACTGACGACAGGTGAACCAGACCTCGCGCGCTCGCTTCTGCCCGATGATTCGCGCCAGGAGTCCGGAGCCGTAGCCGCCGTCGAACGACCCGACCATCGGGCCGGTCTGCCCGAAGCGGGCGTTGTCGGCGGCCACCGACAGGTCGCACACGACATGGAGGACGTGACCGCCGCCGATGGCGTATCCCGCCACCATCGCGATCACCGGCTTCGGGGTGCGACGGATCTGGATCTGGAGGTCGAGGACGTTGAGGCGCCCGATGCCCTTCTTGGCAACCTCGTCGTCACCGATGTAGCCGTCGTTACCACGGATGACCTGGTCTCCGCCGGAGCAGAAGGCGAGGTCGCCCTGCCCGGTCAGGATGATGACTCCAACCGAGTCGTCGTCACGGGCGCGGTTGAACGCGTCCTGCAATTCGAACAACGTCTGCGGGCGGAAGGCGTTCCGCTTCTGCGGGCGGTTGATGGTGATCTTCGCGATGCCCTCGGCGTCACCGGTGGAAAGCTCGTAAGTGATGTCGCCGAACTCGCCGTCGGATCGCCACTCGCAGGCAGGGCGCTGCGACGAGTAGGCCGGGTCCTTCAGCGCGGGCGAGCCCTCGGGAGCGACCGGCGGCAGCACGTATCGGGTACGGGTGTCCATGACCGGAAACCTATCGCCCTACGCTCGCCATGATGTCCACTCAACCCGGCCAAGACCATCGCCCGCTCGCGCGCATCCCTACGCCTCCGGGCGAGGCAGGCGTCGCCTCGATCCTGCCCGCGCTGGCGGCGGCACTCGACGGAAGCGGGCCCGCGATTGCGCCGATCCCGACGGTGTCTGCAGCCATGTCGAATTCGTATGTCATGTCCTTGCTCAAGGCGGTCAGGGCCAGCCCCAGCGATCCCCAACTGGAATCCACCGACGTCGCAGTCGTCATGGCGACGTCCGGCTCGACTGGCGCGCCGCGCGGCGTCCTGCTGAGCGCCCGCGCACTCACGTCGCTGAGCGCGGCCGTCAACGGATCAGCCCGACCGCAGTGGATTGCGGCCCTTCCAGTGACATCGATGGGCGGCATGAACGTGCTGGTCCGCGCCCTTGACGCCGACCGGGAGCCGGTCGTCCTGCCGAGCATCGGCGGCGCGCACCCGTTCCGCATCGACGAGTTCCGCACAGCCGTGACGAAAGCTGCGGCCGTGACGGAGGACGTACGGGTCGCGCTCGTGCCGGCGCAGGTGGCACGCCTCCTGAGCGACGACGTCGGCATCGCGGCCCTGCGCGAGTGCAGTTCCATCCTCGTCGGCGGCGGACCCACTCGCCGGTCGCTGCGCATCGCCGCCGCGGACCTGGACATCTCACTGACGTCGACCTACGGGGCCACGGAGACCGCGGGTGGATGCGTGTTCGACGGAAAGCCCCTGCCGGGCGTGTTCGTCACGTCATCGTCAGGGTCGCCAACCGAGCCGGGGACGCTCACGATCAACGGCCCGATGCTGGCCCTTGGATATCGCTGCGATCCAGAGGCGACGTCCGAGCACTTCACGGCGGACGGCTTCGTCACCAGCGACCTTGGCCTCGTCAGCGACGATGGCACGGTGACCGTGGTTGGCCGCGCCGACGACGTCGTGATCATCAATGGCATCAACGTGTCCCCCACCGCGATCGAGCGGGTCATATCCGACCTGCCTGACGTCGTGGCAGCTGCCGTGATCAGTGTCGGGGACGAGGACGCCGCGCCGCGACTGTTCGCCTACGTCGAGGTTCGTGACAGCGCGCCGGGCGTCGAGGAGGCCGTCGGAACCGCGGTGCAGACCGCTCTGGGAAAGGTGGCCGTCCCCGTCATCCGGCAGGTCCCCCGTCTGCCTCATCTGCCCAATGGCAAGGTGGACCGACGCGAGCTGCAGGCCTGGGCTGCGAAGGAGGGGTGACATGGCGACGACGAGCGAGTGGATCGAAGGGGCGCGACCGCGCACCCTTCCTGCCGCCATTGCGCCCGTCGCCGTAGGGGCCGGCCTCGCCGCCTACGCGAACGCCTTCCTGCCTGCGCGCGTCCTCCTCGCCCTCGTTGTGGCGCTCGCCCTCCAGATCGGCGTGAATTTCGCGAACGACTACAGCGACGGCATCAAGGGCACCGACGCCAAGCGGGTCGGACCGGTGCGATTGGTCGGCCAAGGACTGGCACCTGCCGTGCGGGTCAAGCGCGCGGCCTTCGCCTGCTTCGCGATTGCGGCGGTCAGCGGACTGGTCCTGGTGCTGCTGACCTCTCAATGGTGGCTGCTCCTTGTCGGAGCAGCGAGCATCGCGGCGGCCTGGCTGTACACCGGCGGGCCCCGACCGTACGGCTACGCCGGGCTCGGCGAACTCTTCGTCTTCGTGTTCTTCGGCGTCGTCCCTGTCGTCGGGACGGCCTACGTGCAGACCCTCGCGATCACCGCAACCGACCTGGTGGCCTCCGTCGGCGTCGGCCTTCTTGCGTGCGCGATTCTCGTGACGAACAATCTGCGCGACATCAAGGGCGACACCGTGGCGGGCAAGATCACGCTGGCGGTTCGTCTGGGCGACACCGCGACCCGACGGCTCTACGCCGCGATGGTGCTGGGTGCGCTGGTGATCCCGCTAGTGCTCGCGCTGATGACGTCACCCTGGGTGGCCCTGGCAGCCCTGACCGCACTGCTGGCCGTCTCACCCCTGCGCGTCGTGCTCGGCGGGGCGCTCGGACCCGGCCTCATCCCCGCCCTGAAGCAGACCGGCATCCTGCTGCTTGCCTACGGGCTCGTGCTCGGTGTGCTGCTCGCCGTCGTCTGAGTCGTCGTCCTCGGCGCGGGCAGAGGCATCGATCCGCTCATTGATCCGCCCGAAGAACGAGCCCGCAGCGGCACCCACCTTGTTGCGGGGCCGATCAAGCAGGATGAGGCTGATCGCACCGGAGATGAGGATGGCGGCAACGGCCGCCCACACGCCGTGGATCGGCGTCAGCAGTTCCATGACGACCCATACCGCCGCGAAGAGCAGCACGCGCAGCACCGTGTACACGACGATCGCCTTCGCGCTCTCGGTTCGGCCGCTCGTCACGGCCCTAAGGTACGCCGTACGTCGGTCGCCGAAACCCGCCGGGCGCGGGCCCGCCTCCCCGGTTAGGCTGAGGCACTGACTGGGAAGGAGGGTGTCGATGCTGAGAGTTGCCGGCGTGCTGTTCGCCGTCGCGCTGTACATCTACTTCATCATCGACGTCCTGCGCACCCCGCGCGGCCAGACGCGGTCGCTGCCGAAGTCCGTGTGGCTGCTCCTGGTGGTCGTGGTGCCCCTGCTGGGCGGGCTGATCTGGCTGGCGCTCGGTCGGGTCTGGCCCTCACCCGGATCCCGGTTCGGCCGTCGGCGTGCCCCCCTGGCCCCGGACGACGATCCCAAGTTCCTCAAGCAGCTCGACGACGACGTCTGGAACAAGAAGATGAAGCGTCGTCGCGGCGAGCAGTCGGCCTGACAGACGCCGACTCGCGATCACATGCCGGCGTACGAGTGCAGGCTGTTGACGAAGATGTTCACGCCGAAGTAGTTGATCATGAAGGCAGCCCAGCCGGCGATGACGATCCACGAGGCGCGGTCTGCGCGCCAGCCGGCAGTCGATCGCGCATGCAAGTACGCAGCGAAGACGACCCAGGTGATGAAGGCCCAGGTCTCCTTCGGGTCCCAGCCCCAGTAGCGACCCCAGGCGTTCTCCGCCCAGATGGCTCCGGCGACGACCGCGAAGGTCCACAGGGGGAACGTGAACGCAATGATGCGGTTGGTCATCGTGCGCAGCTTGTCGGCACTGGGAACCCGCGTCAGCCACCCAGTGACGTCGGCGGACTTCCGCTCGGCGCGCGACCTCAGGAGTGAGAGTCCTGCGGTGGCGGCGGCCAGCGTGAACGCACCCGAGCAGATGATCGCCGCCGACACGTGGATGACCAGCCAGTACGACTTCAAGGCGGGCACAAGCTGCGCGGCCTCGGTGTACAGGACGGTGACGGCCAGGCCCAGCGTGAGCAGTGCCGGGATGACGATGAAGAGTCCCAGCCAGCGCAGGTCGCGGCCGATGGACATGATGAGGAAGACGCCGAGGATCCCGAGCGCGGCAGTGATGGAGAACTCGTACATGTTTCCCCATGGCACCCGTCCGGCCCAGAGGCCTCGGAGAACCACACCGAACAGCAGGGTCAGGAACGACAGCCACGCCATCGACATGCCCACGTTCGCCCAGCGGCGGCCGGCGTCCGGGGTCTCGTCGACGGTGGTCTCGGTGCGCGTGAGGACGGCCGTCGAGCCTTCCGCCTGCTCGACCACGGCCCGCGGGCCGGTGGCGACAGCCGGACGACGACGGCCGAGTGCGAATGACACCGCGAAGCACACCATGGCGATCGACAGCGAGATCATCGTCGCGTAGACCGCGGCGTTGCTCAGCTGCGCGAGTTCGACGCTCGTCATGCGCTGCCCTTCTCCTGGTCGGCACCCAACCGCGCCACGATCGCCGAGACGTCCTCGGTGAGATCTGCGCCGTCGTTCTTCGCCAGCCCGGCGATTCGGATGAGGCTACCTCCCTGGGGCAAGTCCGCCACCTTGACCCACACCCGACGCCTGCGCACGAACAGCGACAGCATCAGGCCGGCGATGGCGGCGGCGGCTGCGCCGAGAGCCAGCTCCTTGCCCGGGTCGTAGGCGATCTGGAAGGACGCCCAGCGCTGGAACCCGGTGAACTGCACGCTTCCGGTGTTGTTGGGCAGGGTCCATGTCTGGCCTGGCGCCAGCGCCTGCAGTCCGACCTTCTGCATCTTCGACGTGTCAAGCCGGTAAACACTCTGCGGCACCCCGGTGTCCATCCCGAGGTCGCCGCGGAAGGCCGACAGGAACAGTGCCGGATTGTCCGGGGCGGGGAAAGTCGAGATGCCGCCGCGGACCTTGTCGAAGGACGCGGTGGGAAGGAACATCCCGTTGAGCCCGAGGGAGGGAGTGGCGTCCGGGACCTTGACGACGCCGGTCGAGGTGAAGTTGCCGTCCTGCGGCAAGAACACCACGGTGTCGTCGAACACCACCGCACCCGTCGAGTCCTTGACCACGAAATGCGGCGCATAGCCGTGCCCGACGAGGAACACCTTCGCCCCGTCCACCTCGAGCGGCTGGTTCACCTGGATCGTCGTTCGGGTGGGCGCATCGGTGGGCCGAGCGCGGTACGTGACATCGGCCTCGAACTGGCGCGGTGCCCCGCGCTGCGCGGCGCCTCTTTCGAAGTCGACCTTGAAGGCGTCAAGGGTCAGGGCGAACGGCGCCAGCGAATCAGGGTTGACGAAGCGTCCACCGCCCCACGCGTCGTACTGGGTCAGCGTGTTGGAGAAGCCGTTGCCCTCGCGGACGATGACGTTGCCCTTCCAGCCGAACAGGCCGCCGACTGCCACCGCGACGAGGACGACGACGAGCGCGAGGTGGAACAGCAGATTGCCCGTCTCACGCAGGTAGCCCTTCTCCGCCGCGACCCACCGACTGCCGTCACCGCCCGACTCCACCGGCGTCTCCCCCAGTCGGACGCGCCACCGCTGCGACGACAGGAAGGCCCGGGCGGACTCCAGGACATCGTTGGGGGACCGGTCCGACGTCAGTTCCTCGAAGGCAGGCATGCGTTCGAGACGTCGCGGCGCCGGCGGAGGCGGAGCCAGCATGGCCCGCCCGTGCTGGCGGGTGCGCGGCAATACGCAACCGATGAGCGAGATGAACAGCAGCAGGTACACGGATGCGAACCACGGTGAGGAGTACACCTCGAAGAAGCCGAGCCGATCGAGGACCGGGCCAGCGGTCGGGTTGTTGCTGATCCACTCCTGCACGCGGATGGGATTGGTGCCCCGTTGCGGCAGGACCGATCCGGGCACACTCGCCAGAGCCAGGAGAAACAGCAGGATGAGTGCCGTGCGCATGCTGGTGAACTGGCGCCATACCCAGCGCAGGAAGCCGCCCGTTCCCATCGGCGGGATGGGTGCGTCAGGCGCTGCCTGGGACAGCGCGTCGGTGGTGCTGCTCACAGCGGCGTGGTGAATCCGGGCATGGTCACGCGCAGCCAGATCGTGAAATCGGTCCACAGGCCCGTGACCAGAAGGATGCCGACGAGGATGAGCATGCCGCCGCCGATGCGCATGACCCACACGTAGTGCTTCTTGATCCAGCCGATCGCGCCCGCCATCCGACTGAACGCCAGCGCGAGCAGGACGAACGGCAGGCCCAGACCCAGGCAGTACACGAAGGACAGCAGCGCACCGCGCGCGGCGCTGGCCTCCGCGAACGCCAGGCTCTGCACCGCAGCCAGCGTCGGGCCGATGCACGGCGACCAGCCGATGCCGAACACGACGCCGAGCAGCGGGGCGCCGGCGACTCCCCACTTCGGCGCCTGGTGGATCTTGTACTCGCGCTGCAGGCCCGGGATGAAGCCGATGAAGGCCAGGCCCATCACGATCACGAGCACGCCGAGCACCCGGTTGATCACGTCGGCGTACTGCAGGAGCGCCGAGCCGACGCTGCCGAACAGCACTCCGTAGGAGATGAACACGACGCTGAAGCCGAGGACGAAGAGCAGGCTCCCGAGCAGCACCTGGCCGCGCTTGCCCTGGGGGTTCGCGAGCTCTTGACCCGTGAGGCCGGTGATGTAGGAGATGTAACCGGGGGCGAGCGGCAGGACGCAGGGACTGAGGAAGGCCAGGATGCCCGCGGCGAACGCGATCGGGACGGCACCCCAAAGGGCACCGTTCGTCACGAGATCTGTCACGCCGCTCATCAGGTCGCCTTCTCCGCTAGCAGGGGTTCAACCATGCCACGGACGGCGGATTCACTCACCGTGCCCAGTGCCCTCGCCGCGACCCGACCCTGCCGGTCGATTACCACGGTCGACGGGATCGCCTGCGGCGGAAGGGAATCGGCGAAGAGCAACTGCACCTGACCGTCGCGATCGATGACGTTGGGGTAGGTGAGTCCGAACTTCTGCACGTACGCGCGGGCCGACGTGTCCGAGTCCCTGGTGTCCAGGCCGACGAACTGCACGCCCTTGCCCGTCAAGTCGGTGGCCGCCTTCGCGAGCACGGGTGCCTCGGCGCGACAGGGGGCGCACCAGGAGGCCCACACGTTGACCACCACGACCTCGCCGCGGTGGTCCGCGAGCCGGAAGGTGCCGCCGTCGAGGGTCTTCGCGGTGAAGTCCGGAGCGAGCGAGCGCTGGGACTCGGGCAGCACCACCAGCGACCCGTCACCGGCGACGAAGCCAGCACCGGATTCGGCTGCCTGAGATGAGCCGCACCCCGAGAGGAGCGCGACCACGGTCGCGATCGTCAGGCCGGCGGCGACGATGCGGCGCGGACGCATGCCGTCAGGCCCCGGCTACCTTGCTCGCCTTGCCCAGCAGGTCACGCGACGGCTCGGTGTACGTAATGGCGGCGAGGGTGTCGTCGTCGTACGTCAAGGACGTCAGCGACGCCAAGCTGCACTGGCGGCTGCGCGGGTCATGCCACAGCCGACGTTCCTCGGCGCGCAGGCGCGCGATCCAGATCGGCAGCTGGTGGCTGATCAGGACGACCTCATGTCCGCGCGCCTGGTCACGCGCCGAGTCGATGGCTCGGTGCATGCGCTCGGCGACCTCGTCGTATGGCTCGCCCCACGACGGCTTGAACGGGTTCCAGAGATGCCGCCAGGTGCGGGGCTGCTTGAGCACACCGTCGCCCACGCTGACCCGCTGACCCTCGAAGATGTTGTCGGCCTCGATGAGGTCGGGATCGATCCCGATAGGCAGGCCGTGCCGGTCGGCAACCGGGGCCGCGGTCTCCTGCGCCCGTTCCATCGGGGATGAGATCACGACCGTGATGTCGCTGCCTGCCAAGGCATCGGCGGCCCGTGCGGCCATCTGTTTGCCCAGGTCGGACAGGTAGTAGCCGGGAAGGCGCCCGTAGAGGACGCCTTCCGGGTTGAAGACCTCGCCGTGCCTCAGGAGGTGGACGACGGTGCGGTCCATGCTCAGGTCGCCTTGCGACGCGCTGTCGCCCTACGACGGCTGGGACGCCAGGTGCCCTCGCCCGACTCGATCGCCGCGATGCGAAGCGACTCGCCGTGGGCAGAGAGCGCCTCGACCAGGCCGATGACGGTGCTCGTCTCGGCGAGGACGTCGACGCGCAGGCCGTGCTCCTCAGCAGCCTTCGCGGTCTGCGGGCCGATGCAGGCGACGACGGTGCTGTGATGCGGCTTGCCGGCGATGCCAACGAGGTTGCGAACCGTGCTGCTCGACGTGAACAGCACTGCGTCGAAGCCACCGGTCTTGATCGCCTCGCGGGTCTCGGCCGGCGGCGGTGCCGCACGCACGGTCCGGTACGCCGTGACGTCCTCGACCTCCCAGCCGAGCTCACCGAGGCCAGCCACGAGGGTGTCGGTGGCGATGTCGGCACGAGGCAGGAAGACGCGGTTGATCGGATCGGTCAGCGAGTCGTAGGCGGGCCACTCGTCGAGCAGCGCACTCGTCGTCTGCTCGCCCTGCGGCATGATGTCGGGGCGCACGCCGAAGTCAATCAGTGCGGCAACTGTGGGCGCACCCACCGCAGCGACCCTGAGACCGGCGAACGAGCGAGCATCGAGGCCGTACTCCTGCAGCTTCTCGCGGATGGCCTTGACCGCATTGACGGACGTGAAGCCGATCCACTCGTAGCGGCCGGAGACCAGGCCGTGCACCGCACGGTCGATCTGCTGCGGCGTGCGCGGCGGCTCGACGGAGATGGTCGGCACCTCGATCGGCACGGCCCCATGAGTGCGGAGCAGGCCGACGATCGAGCCGGCATGGTCCTGCGTGCGTGGGATCAGCACCCGCCAGCCGAACAGCGCCTTGACCTCGAACCAGTCCAGCTTGTCGCGCTGGGCAACGACTTCGCCCACGACGACGAGGCCGCGACCGGCCTGCTTGGCCGCCTTGGCAGCCACGCCGATCTCGCCCAGGGTCGACACGACCGTGCGCTGGTCGACAGTCGTGCCGCGTCGGGTGACGGCGATCGGCGTGCGCTCGTCGGCACCTGCGGCGACGAGCCGCGTGGCGATCTCGACGGCGCGGTCGGCACCGTCGATGAACACGGCGGTCACGCGCGAGGACGTGAGGTCGCCCCATGCGATGTCGGTGTCGTTGGCGTCGACGATGCGCACCTGACGGGTACGGCCTCCGGTGAGTCCGAAGCCCGCGTATGCCGGGACGCCGGTGACCTCGCTGACGCCGGGCGCCACCTCGAAGTCGATGCGGGCCTTGCGCAGGGCGCCCGCCTCATGGAGCAGCGTGCCGTCGATCACCGGGTCGCCGGCGATGAGGCGCACGGTGTTCTTGCCTTCGCGAGCGGCCTCGATCACGAGGGCACTGCGGGCGGCCTGGTCGAGCGGCAGGCCCGCAGCGTCGACGGCGATGACAATGCTGGTGTCCTTGCCAGCGTGTGCCTGCGCCACCGAGACGGCGTCAGCGTCGACGATGATCACGTCGGCGCAGGAGAGCAGGCCGGCTGCACGAAGCGTCAGCAGGTCGGGGTCACCAGGACCCGACGCGACCAGCGCGACGGCACCGTGCACCGGACGCTTGCGCGACTTGATGACGGCGTCCTTCTCCACGGCCGCGTCCTTGACGACGACCGGCTTCGCACCGACCTTGGCGTCGGCCGTCTTCGCCGGGGCAGCCTTCACCGCGGCGGGCTTCGCCGGCGCCGCCTTGGCCTCAGCGGCCTTCGCGGGCGCGGACTTGCTGGCCGGCTTGACGGCGGAGGCCTTCGCCTCGGTCGGCTTGACGGAGGCACGCGTGGAGACTGGCTTGGTCGACTTGCTGACCGCCGTCTTTGACGCGGACTGCTTCACGCCTGACTCCTTCGCTGCGACCGGCTTGGCCGGGGCGCTCTTTCGTGTGTCGGAATTGCGGGCCACCGTCGTGGACGGCTTCGTGCTGGGCTTCTTGGCGGGCGGCTTCCTCGCGGCCGGCGGCTTCACCGGTGGCGGGGTGCCTGCTGACTTGCCGCTCGTAGCTCGAGTCGTCATGAGGTGGCCACCTCCGCCGAAGGCACTGGTGCGGACGACGCGTCGGCGCCCTTCGCCTTCTGCAACTCGTCGGTACGACGCTGCTCATGGAATGCGAGGATCTGAAGCTCGACTGCGAGATCCACCTTGCGCACCTCTACATCGGCGGGCACGTTCAGCACGACAGGAGCGAAGTTGAGGATGCTGCGCAGGCCCGCGTTGACCAGTCGGTCGCACACGTCCTGAGCCGACTCGGCAGGGGTCGCGATGACGCCGATGTGCGCCTTCCCCTGCGCGACGACGACCTCGAGTTCGCCAATCGGCTGGACGACGACCTCTCGGCCGATCGACCCGAGACGCTGGCCGATCACGTCAGGGTGCGAGTCCAGCAGACCCACAACCTCGAAGCCACGTGATGCGAAGCCGCGGTACTGAACCAGCGCATGCCCCAGGTTGCCGGCGCCCACGATGATGACGCCCCACGGCTGGGTGAGGCCGAGTTCGCGCGAGATCTGGTACGTCAGGAAGCGGACGTCGTAGCCGACGCCACGCGTGCCGTAGGAGCCCAGGTGCGAAAGGTCCTTGCGCAGTTTCGCGGACGAGACTCCGCAGGACTGCGCGAGCTCCTCGGATGAGACCGTGGTGACGCCGCTGTCGACCAACTGGCCCAGCACGCGGTGGTACACCGGCAGGCGCGCGATCGTCGCGTCGGGGATCTCACGAACGGATTCCCCAGTGCGAGTCGATCGTCGCGCAGCAGACGATGCCGACGAGCGGGAAGCGGACACGGTACTCCAGTGGAAAACATTGAATTCCGGGGCCGAACTGGCCACCTGGCGGGGGGTTCGACGCCCTTAGGGTAAACAGTTGCGCACGAGGGCACAAAGTTGACCGGACGTTACCGTCCGATTACCGGAGAATGAACGGACGCCGTGAGGCGGGCGGCCGTTCAGCCCTCAGCGGACCGCAGGCTCCCGGAGCGCGGCGCGGAGCCGTTCGGGGTTAACGCGCCAGTACTCATGGGGCCTGCCGTCGACCAGGACCACCGGGATCTTCTCCCAGTACTCGTCGTAGAGGGCCGGGTCGTCCTCGATCGAGGTCTCGATCCAGTCGTCGCCCGACTCAGCGCAGACGATGTCGATGACCTCGCGTGCGACATCGCACAGGTGGCAGCCCGGCTTCGTCAGGAGTTCTATGCGCGGGGCGGCCTCCGCGGCGCTCATGTCCCGTATCCGGTGTCGCCGTACACATCCCTCAGCCGACCCTTGGCGACCTTGCCCGTTGCCGAGTGCGGCAACGCCTCGACGACGCGGATGACCGTCGGGCACTTGAACCGCGCAAGGCGAGTGGCGCAGTGCTCGGCGATCTGCTCGGGCGTCAGGGTCGCACCTCGCCGTGCGACCACCAGCGCCGTGACAGCCTCACCGGTGAGGTCGTCGGCGACGCCGACTACCGCCGTCTCGGCGACCCCTTCGAGGGAGTCGATGACCAGTTCGATCTCGCGCGGGTAGACGTTGAAGCCGTTGACGAGGATGACCTCGCGACGCCGGTCGACAACGTGCAGGTCGCCGTCGTCGTCGGCATAGGCGACGTCGCCGGAACGGAACCAGCCCTCGGCGTCCGGACCGCCGGCCCCGTCAGGCCAATAGCCCTTGAACACCGACGGACCACGCACCCACAGTTCACCGGGCGCGGCCTCGTCCGGCTCGTCGTCGGGCTCCTCGCCCGAGTCGTCGACCAGGCGGATCTCCAGCCCGGGCAGCGGACGACCTACCGAGCCAGGCTTCGGCCTGCCCGAGACGAGGTTGGTGGCGACGACGGGCGCGGTCTCGGTCATTCCGTAGCCCTCGAAGATCTCCAGGCCAGTCAACTCGGCGAACTTCGCGAAAACGGTCTCCGGGAGCGGGGCACCGCCGCTGGACAGCAGTCGGACGGTCGCCATCGCCTCGCGCAGGCCGGGAGTGGCGCACCACGCCTGGTACATGCCGGGCGCGCCGGCGACAGTGGTCACTCTGTGCGCAGAGATCACGTTGAGCGACTCGGCCGGGTCGAAGCGGTCGCTGAGGATGCAGGTCGCACCGGCGGCCATCGCCGTGCCGAGCACGGTGTTGAGCCCGTACACGTGGAACATCGGCAGGACGACGAGGACGACGTCTCTGTCGACGACAGCTGGCGGATCGGTCAATGCCAGCAGCATGTCGATGTTGGCGCGCAGGGCCGCGTGGGTGAGCATCGCGCCCTTGGGCCGGCCACTGGTACCGGCCGTGAAGAGCAGGAGCGCGAGCGCATCGTCGGCGAGATCTGCGTCTGGTCGCGGGGTCGCGGCGCCGGTCGCCCCGATGGCCCGCCACTCGGCATCGTCGACGGAGATCACATCGCAGCCCGGCAGCGCAGCGGCCGACTCCTCGCCGACCTTGCGGGTCGCCGGCTGCACGACGAGCATCCGTGCACCACTGTCGGCGAGCAGGACAGCGACCTCGGCGCTGGTGTAGGCCGGGTTGAGCGGCACCGTAACCAGGCCGGCCCGCGCGGCCGCGAAGTAGGCGATCACGAAGTGGTAGCTGTTGCCGAGCAGCAGCGCGACCCGCTCCCCGGGGTGCAGGCCCCGCGCGGCCAGTCCTGATGCACATGCGTCGACCTCACGGTCGACGTCGGCCCACGAGTAGGTCCGGTCGCCTTCGACGAGGCACACGGCATCGGGGTGCCGCCGCGCAGAGGCACGCAGGAAGTCCGCGATGTTGGCGCTCACGCCATGCCTCCCTCGTCGTCGCTCCGCCTGCTCCCTCCTGAGTCTGGCACACCGCTTCGCCTCGCTGGGTAGTCTCACCCCTGTGAACGAGCCCGACGCGGCACCCGGCCAGCAGGCCGCAGCTGAGCCCCGCGACCTCCTCTCCCGCTACCGCATGGCCGGCGTCGCCTCGGCCGCCGCGGGGGGTGCCGGCGCATCGCACGAGCCCAAGTCCGACCCCACTGCAGCAGCGTTCTTCGACGTCGACAACACGATCATGCGCGGCGCAAGCATGTACCACTTCGCGGTCGGGCTGGCCAAGCGCAAGTTCTTCAGCGGCCGCGAGATCGTCGGGTTCGGGCTGAAGCAGGTCAAGTTCGTCATGAGCGGCTCGGAGGACCTTGAGGACATGGCCTCGGCCACCGAGGCCGCCCTGTCATTCGTCGAGGGGCGTCAGGTCGCCGAACTCAACCGCCTCGCCGAGGAGATCTTCGACGACATCATGATCGACAAGCTCATCCCGGGAAGCCTCGCGCTCGCACAGGGGCACCTGGATGCCGGGCAGCAGGTCTGGCTGGTCACGGCCACTCCCGTCGAGCTCGCCGGCATCATCGCCCACCGGCTCGGGCTCACCGGCGCGCTGGGCACCGTCTCCGAGATCAAGGACGGCAGGTACACCGGCCATCTCGACGGCCCGCCGCTGCACGGCCTCGCCAAGGCAGAGGCCATCAAGGCGCTCGCGCAGACCGCGGGCCTTGACCTCTCCCGGTGCTCTGCCTACTCCGACTCGTCCAATGACATCCCGATGCTCTCGCTGGTCGGCAATCCGGTGGCCGTCAATCCCGACCCCGGGCTGCGCGCGCATGCCAAGGAGAACGACTGGAAGATCCGCGACTTCCGGCGCCGCCAGCAGGTCAAGCGCGTGGCCCTGCCTGCAGCGGCCGGTGTGGGCGGCATCGTCGTGGGCCTTGCGGTGGGCTACGCCGCCGCCCGCACCCGCAGCGGCCGCCTGCCGGTCTAGTTCCGCGCCGACTCCGACCACCGGCGTCACAAAAGCCCTCTCTGGATGACGCGAGCGGTCGGACTCGGCGAGGAGGTCAGCCGAAGGCGGACGGACGCTTGATCAGCAGGCGGTAGAGCGATTGCTGGATCTGCTCGCGCACCTGGTCGGTGAGCTCAAAGACGACCATCGGGTCGTCGGCCGCGCTCGGCGGGTAATGGTCGGTCGGGATCGGGTCGCCGAAGTGGATCAGCCACTTGCTCGGCAGCGGAACCATGCCAAGGGGCCCGAGCCACGGGAACGTCGGGGTGATCGGGAAGTACGGCAGCCCGAGGATGCGTGCGATCGTGCGTGAGTTGTAGATCATCGGGTAGATCTCCTCCGCACCGACGATCGCGGTGGGGACGATCGGCGAACCGGTCTTGATGGCCGCGGCCACGAAGCCGCCACGGCCGAAGCGCTGCAGCTTGTACCGCTGGCTGAACGGCTTGCCGATGCCCTTGAAGCCCTCCGGCCACACGCCGACGACCTCGCCGTCAGAGAGCAGACGCTCGGCATCGGGGTGGCAGGCGAGGGTGTGCCCGGCCTTGCGGGCCACCTCGCCGAGGAACGGGGTCTGGAAGACGAGATTGGCACCGAGCATCCGAAGATGCCGGTGGCCGGGGTGCTCGTCGTGCAGCGCCACCTGGGCCATGATCGAGTCCACTGCGATCGTGCCCGAGTGGTTCGCGACGACCAGGGCCGCAGAGTCGCTGGGGATGTTCTCCAGTCCGGTGGTCTCGACACGGAACCACGACTTGTAGAGCGGACGAGCGAGCGCAAGCAGTACTCGATCGGTGAGCTCTGGGTCGAAGCCGAAGTCGTCGACGGAGTAGTCGCCGCGCAGGCGTCGTCGCGCGAACTCCATCCAGCCCTCGACGTCCTCATCAGGAATCAGGTCGATCTCGTTCGGCTCGTCCTGGGTGGGATCGGGCTCGACAAGGACCTTCTTCCGCTTCTTCTTCTCGACGGGGGCCACTACTGGGGCAACGTCGGGCTTGGGAGCAGGGGGCTTCGGCCCGGTGTTCCCGACCATGCGGGCAGCCTTGGACGGGCCGACGGTCGGTTCGCCGTCGCGCGGCTCGAAGGCGATCACATCGGCGTCAGGCAACGTCGGCCTCCGCATCGTCGCTGTATGCACGGACGAACGACGTAAACGCCTCCTCCGACGAGAAGGCCGGCTGGAAGCCGAGCCGATCCCGCATCGCGGAGGTGTCGAGGGCGCGGCCGTACGTCAGGTAGCGCATCGCCTCGTCGGAGTAGTCGACGAGCCCGGACTTGAAGACGCTGCGCCCGACCAGGGAGAAGAACAGCGAAGGAACGGCGACGGACGAGCGCCCCGTTCGACGGACTGCCTGCGACAAGGTGAGCACGCCGTCGCCGGCGATGTTGAAGGTCCCTGTGCGGCGCTCGACGATGGCGTGCTGCAGCGCAGCAAGGCCGTCATCCTCGTGGATGAACTGCAGTCTGGGATCGAAGCCCAGGACGGTGGGGATCACCGGCTGCACGAAGTAGCTGGTCAGGGCCGTCTGCACCTTGGGCCCGATGAAGTTCGCGAACCGCAGGGTCGTGACGGCGACGTCGGGGCGGCGGCGGGCGAAGCCGCGCACGTAGGTCTCGACCTCGGCGGAGTCCTTGGGCCAGCCGGAGGTCGGGGAATGCCGCGGCTCCATCTCCTCGGTGAACATCGCCGGATCCTTCGGGCCGGAGCCGTACACGGCCGCCGTCGACTTCACGACGAGCTTCTCCACGCTCGGGGTCCGCTGGCAGGCAGCCAGCAGCTGCATGGTCCCGATGACGTTGATCTCCTTCATCGTCGACCGGCCGCCGGCCTGCTTCGGGGTCGCGATGACGCCCATGTGCACGACGGTGTCGACCCCTGCCTCGCCGAGGACCTTGGCGATCACGGGGTTGCGGATGTCGGCTCGGACGAACTCGATGCCATCGATCGGCGAGTCGGGCGCGACGACGTCGACGCCGATCACGCGGTCGATGCAGGGGTCATCCGCCAGGATCGCGGCCATCCGGCCGCCGAGGTACCGCGAGACTCCGGTGACCAGCACGGTTCGGCTCATCGGTTCTCCTCACGGAGTCCTGTGCGGGGAGCGCTACTTCTTGTTGCGGCGCTGGACTCGGGTACGGCGCAGCAGTTTGCGGTGCTTCTTCTTAGCCATCCGCTTGCGACGCTTCTTGACCACAGAGCCCATCAAATGTCCTTTTCGCTACGTGTTCATGCGCGAGCGTGAACTCGCGGGTGCAGGAGACCAGCCTACCGGCGGTCCATCAGCTGCCGTACGGCGCGGTCCGGCGATCAGGCCGTCTCGACGAACGAGTCGCGCAGGTAGTCATGGACCGCCTGCTCAGGGACGCGGAACGAGCGACCCACGCGAACAGCCGGCATCTCCCCGTTATGGACCAGGCGGTAGACGGTCATCTTCGACACGCGCATCACAGAGGCCACCTCCGCGACGGTCAGGAAGTGCACGTCAGACAGGGCCCGATCAGGGGTCGAGGACATTTCTCACCGAACTTTCTGCCGAACGTCGCACCGGCTTCCCCTCCGGAGACACACGACATGCAGGCGTTGCGAAGACTAGTGGCCCGTGAGGTCCTTGGGAAAGTTGATTCCGAAATTGGTGCCTGTGATCTTCGTCCGACGGCGCGCCGTCAGAACCAGAAGCCGGGCTCTGGTGTAAGGCCCCAGTACGGATACACGGCATTTCGGGTGTCGAGAACAGCCGCGTCGACACCGTCCGCGGGATCGAATCCCTGGTCGAACGGACGCGGCCACGGCTGCCGCCCGTCCGTCATGCGCCCGGGTGCCTGTCGCCCCAGCGCCTCCAGTACGAATTCGTGGAAGCCGTCCGGCAGCGGAGTCTCCGGGTCGATCGGCCGACCGGTCGCCTCGGCGATCAGGTGCGTCCAGGCGCGCGGCACCACGTTCACCCACTCGTATCCGCCGCCGCCAAGTGCGATCCAGCGGCCGCCTGCGTAGCGGTGAGCCCAGCGGTGGAGCGCCTCGAACGCCATGCGCTGCCCGTCCAGCGACACCAGCAGGTGCGCCAGGGGGTCCTCGAAGTGCGTGTCGACGCCATGTTGGGTGACGAGCACCTGCGGGGCGAAGGCGCCCAGCAGGTCCGGCACGATGCCGTGCAGCGCCCGAAGCCAGCCTTGGTCCCCGGTTCCGGCCGGCAGCGCGACGTTGACCGAAGACCCGAGCGCGGCGGCTCCCCCGACGTCCTCCGGCAGCCCGCTGCCGGGGAAGAGCGACTTGGGGCTCTCGTGCAGCGAGATCGTCATCACCCGCGGGTCGTCCCAGAACATGGCCTGGACGCCGTCCCCATGGTGGACGTCGATGTCGATGTACGCGACCCGCTCGACGCCCTGATCGAGAAGCCACGCGATGGCCACCGCGATGTCGTTGTAGACGCAGAAGCCCTCGGCGGCACCCGGCAGCGCGTGATGGAGCCCGCCCGCGAGGTTCACCGCATGCTCCACCTCACCCGAGTGCACGGCCTGTGCGGCCATCAGGCTCGCAGCGGCGACGCGGCTGGCGGCAGTGTGCATGTTCGGGAACACCGGGTCGTCATCGGTGCCCAGGCCGCGCGCGGCATCGTAGAAGTGCGGGTCGTTGGAGGCGCGGCGGACGGCCGCGACGTACTCCGCCTCGTGCACACGCAGAATGTCGCGCTCGTCGGCGGGCTCGACCGGTCCGAGGATCGTGACGTCGCCGTGCTTGAACAGACCGAATTCGGAAGCCAGACGCATCGCGAGCTGCACGCGCACCGGCGCGAGCGGGTGACCGGGCCCGAAGTCGTACTCGGCCAGTCGGTCGTCCCACACGACACCGACGCGCTCGGACACGGCTAGCCCCCAGACAGTTCTCGGCTGCGATCGCGGGCGGCTCCGATGGCGGAGACGATCGATGAACGAACCTCGAGCTCGTCCATCGTGGCGATCGCTGCGGCGGTCGTCCCGTTCGGCGATGTGACGTTACGCCTGAGGGTCTGCGCTGTCTCGCCGGATGACTCCAGCAAGGTGGCAGCGCCGAGGATCGTGTGGTGGACCATGCGCTGCGCCGTCGTCTCGTCGAGTCCCAACCCGACGGCCGCCTCGATCATCGCCTCGGCCAGGTAGAAGACGTAGGCGGGTCCACTGCCCGAGACCGCGGTGACGGCATCCTGCAGCGACTCAGGAACCTCGATGACGGAACCCACCGACTCGAGCAACGAGACCGCGAGAGCCAGTGCCTCACGAGTGCAGGACTCTGCGGGGCTCACGCCGGTGACGGACCGATCCACCCGTGCCGGCGTGTTCGGCATCGCCCGCACGACGTTGACGCCGAGCGGGACCCGCTGCTGAATGAACGCAGTCGTGATGCCGGCTGCGATCGAGATGACCAGACTGCCCGTCACAACGAACAGTCCGACCTCGTCGAGAAGGGCGCCCATGTCCTGGGGTTTCACCACAAGGACCACCACGTCGGCGCCCCGCAGGGCTTCCGGAGCTTCGCTGACCGTGATGTCGTAGCGGCCGGCAAGCTCCTCGGCACGCTCGGAGCGCTTCTCGACCACGCAGATGTCCGGCTCGGGGCGCACGTACCGCAGGAAGCCGCTGATGAGCGTCTCGCCCATCACTCCTGCACCCAGGATCGCGATCCGCAATGCCATCTCGCGCTCTCCCCTCACTTCGCCGAGCCGGGCAGCAGCGAACGGACCGCCGCAGTGATCGATGACGGCTGCTCCGCCAGCCCGCCAACAAGCCTTTCGAACCAGTCTGGACCGTAGGGCACGTAGACCCGAACCCGCTCACCCGCCGCGCCGAGGCGGTCCTGGGCGGCCTCCTGGCGGCCGAGGTAGAACGCGAACTCATAGGACTGCTTGGGCCGCTCGTAACGCGTCGTCAGGGACTCGAGAATCTCGATCATTCGCGGGTCGTGCGTCGCGAACGAGGGCGAACCCGATCCCTTCAGGAGCACCTTCGCGCACCGGATGTAGGCCTTGTCGGTCTCGACCGCCTGCTCGTGGGCGACCGAGCCGGGCTGTCGTCGACCGCCCTTCACCAGCCGTAGTCGACGGTCGGCGAGCCGCCGGCAGTCAGCCTCGCTGCGCTTGAGGCTCGCCTGGACGGTCCCGCCGACGAGCAGCCCGGCGTCCTGAAGCCCGCTGACGGTCTCGAGGGTCGCATCGACATGCTCGGCAGGCCCCATCCCCACGGAGACGAAGACGCGCGCCAGGGTCGCGTGCTCGCAGAGCGCCAAGAGCCGGCCATGCGCAGCCGACGGCGGCCCTGCAGTGAGCGACCCCGGGAACACAGACACCTCGGCAACGCCCGCGAGCCCGGCGGTGGCGATGCGGTCCACGAGCGTGAGGTAGTCCGCCAGCACCGCGTCGGCCGTCGCTTCACTGTCGACGCTCGGTGCTGCGCGCTCCAAGCTCACCCAGCGGCCGGCGTCCGCTAGCTCCGATGCCACCGCGACGGCGTCATCGACACTGTCGCCGCCGATCACGCGCTTGACTACACCGCGTGCGAGCGGTGCCCTGCCGATCAGCTCGCCGAGGGACTCGTTGCGGGCGATCGACGCCAGTGCATCGCGGATCATGGGTCAGGACGTCCCCGGCCGACGGGTGGGATCGAGGAGCTCCTGGATCGTTGGGCCCACGAGGCTCACCACCTCGTCGTCCGTCGCCGAGGCCAGCGGTTCGATCTTCAGCAGGTAACGGGTCATCGCGATGCCCACCAGGTACGACGAGATGAGCGTCGCTCGAAGGCGCGCGTCGGGCACGCCGAACGTCGACACGACCGGATCGAGCACCGTCGCCTGCAGGTACTCGGCGACTGCACGAAGCTGCGTCAGTGCGACGGGCGAGCCCTCGGCGGACATCGCGGCGCGCGCAGCCGTGCTCGAGGCCGATGCGGTGCCCTCGGAGGTGAGCAGCTTGGTGAGGTCGCTGCGGACCTTCTCGTCGCCCATCAACGTCAAGGTCATCTTGACGAGCCGGTCGCCCATGCCGTCCAGGCCGGGCGCGATCAACTCGGGCACCGCCTTGGCCGGATCGAACGGCAGTCGGATCACTGCGGCGAACAGCCGCTCCTTGTTGCTGTACAGGGACTTGACCACCCCAGGCGCCACGCCAGCCGCCGCAGCGACGCCCTTCATCGTGGTGTGCGCGTAGCCCCTCGAGGCGAAGGCGAGTCGAGCCGCCTGAACAACCGCACTCGCGGCGTCCTGCGGCGACGGCCCAGGCAGTCGCGGTTCGATGGCCACCACTTCAGACTAGGCGCTGCCGGGCGAAGGCGAGTGCCTCTGCGAGGTCGTTTTCCCTGGTTGCCCGGTCCGGACAGCGGCGGGTGCTCACTTCCAGAATCACCGAGCCGCTGAATCCGGAGGTGACCAGCAGGTCGAGCACCTCGGCCACCGGCTGGTCGCCACGACCGGGGATGAGATGCTCGTCGCGCGCGGAGTCGGTGCCGTCGGCCAGGTGCACATGCGACAGCCGATCGGCGAGGTCGCGCGCCATCTCGACGGCGTCGGTGCGCGACACGGCCGTATGCGACAGGTCCAAGGTGGTGGCCGGGTAGTCGTCGTTGCGGACGTCCCAGTCGGGCAGGTAGGCAGCCACGGATCCCGGTCCGGCCCGCCACGGGTACATGTTCTCGACGGCGAACACGATGTCGGTCTCCGAGCGCATGCGCTCAAGGCCCGTCACGAAGTCACGCGCGTAGTCGCGCTGCCAACGGAACGGCGGGTGGACGACAACCGTGCGAGCACCCACCCGTTCTGCCGCCGACTGCGCGCGCTGGAGCTTGCCCCAGGGGTCGGTCCCCCACACCCGTTGGGTCACGAGCAGGCAAGGAGCGTGGATCGACAGGATCGGCAACTGGTAGTGGTCGGACAGCGCCTTGAGCGTCTCTGGGTCCTGGCTCGTGGTGTCGGTGCCGACCATCACCTCGACGCCGTCGAAGCCGAGCTTCGCGGCGATCTCGAACGCAGCCGGCGTCGACTCGGGAAATACCGACGAGGTCGACAGGCCGACCGCGATGGTCACGCCCGCCGCCAACGGTCGGTGATCAGCGCAGCGATCCACACGAGGAAGGCGCCGATCAGACCCACGACGACAGCGACCGCGGTGTACTTCTCCGCGCCGAGCGTCAGCGCGAAGAACTTGGAGAACCACGGGATCCAGAGCACTCCGAAGAAGGCCACGACCATCGATCCAACGATGCCGATGCGGATCCAGTTCAGCGGTCGAGCGGACTGCGTGAGCACCGAGATGCCGACGATGAAGAGCGTCGTCGTGGCCGCGCACTGCGCAGCAAGCAGGGGCTCGTTGAGCTTCAGCGCGACGGCATACGTCGTCAGCGAGGCGGCCGCGCAGATGATCCCGGAGGGAATCGCGAAGAGCAGGACGCGTCGCAGGAATCCCGGCCGGAACCGCTCGGTGTTCGGCATCAGGGCAAGGAAGAAGGCGGGGATGCCGATGGTCAGGCCACCGATGAGCGACAGGTGGCGCGGCAGGAAGGGGAAGGCCACCGCGAACAGTGCGGTCATCAACGAGAAGACCACGGCGTAGGTCGTTTTCGTCAGGAAGACGTCCGACACCCGTTCGATGTTGCCCAGCACGCGCCGGCCCTCGGCGACCACGCTGGGCATGACCGACCACTTGTTGTCGAGCAGCACCAGTTGTGCCACAGCACGAGTTGCTCCCGAACCCGACCCCATGGCGATGCCGAGATCGGCGTTCTTCAGCGCGAGCACGTCGTTGACGCCGTCGCCGGTCATCGCCACCGTGGACTTGCGAAGGTGCAGGGCGTCGACCATCTGCTGCTTCTGCAGCGGCGTGACCCGCCCGAAGACGCTGGTCGTCGCCATGATGTCGGCGAGCTCTGCGGTATCGGTGGGCAGTTCCCGAGCATCGAACGGGGCGTCCGCACCCGGAACGCCGGCAAGGGCCGCGATGGCGCCGACGGTGGCCGCGTTGTCGCCGGAGATCACCTTGACGGACACGTCCTGCTCGAGGAAGTACGCGACGGTCTCCGCAGCGTCTGGGCGAAGCTGCTGGTTGATGATCACCAGCGCGATCGGCGTGACCGGTCCGGTGCCCTCTTCGGCGGACGGCACTCCCCGACCCTCGGCGAGCAGCAGGACGCGAGCACCGTCGCCAGCCGCGGACTCTGCCTGGGCGAGGGCGCTCGCGTCGTCGGGCGCCACCATCTCGGGTGCGCCGAGCAGCCACGCGCCGTGACCGCCGAAGGACGCCGCCGACCACTTGCGCGCGCTCGAGAACGGAACCGTCTGCGTGACCGACCAGCCCGGTGACGGGTAGGCCTCAGCGATGGCCGCCAACGTCGGATTGGGGTTCGCCTCGCTGGCGCCCAGAGCGCCCAGCACCTGCTCGAGCGGGACTGCCGTGGACGAGGCGCCGTTGATCGTGCGCACCTCGCGTACTCGCATCCCGGGCTCGGTCAGGGTGCCTGTCTTGTCGACGCAGATGGTGTCGACGCGCGCGAGCACCTCGACCGCGGGCATGTCCTGCACGAGAACGCGCTTTTGCGCCAGCCGGATGACGGAGACGGCCATGGCGATGCTCGTCAGGAGCACCAGGCCCTCGGGCACCATCGTGATGACACCCGCGATGGTGCCGCGAACGGCGACCTTCCACGGCAGGTCGGCACGCACGAGCTGTGACCACAGCAGGAGCAGCCCGATGGGCACGAGCATGAACGAGATGCCGCGGATGAACCCGTTGATGGCGTCCCGGAGCTCGGAGTTCGTGAGATGGAACTTCTTGGCCTGCTCGGTGAGTCCCGATGCGAACGAGTCCCGTCCGACTCGGGTGGCCTGGTAAAGGCCGGAGCCGGCGACGACGAACGAGCCGGACATCGCCTCCTGCCCGGGGTCCTTGTCGACCGGATCGGCCTCGCCGGTGAGCAGGCTCTCGTCGATCTCGAGGCCGTCTGCGCCCAGCACCACGCCGTCGACGACGAGCTGGTCCCCGGTCGTCAGGACGATGATGTCGTCGAGCACCACGTCGTGCGGACTGACAGCGACGTCGGCGCCGTCACGCCGCACCGTCGGCTTGGCCTCGCCGATGACGGCCAGCTTCGCGAGGGTCCGGGACGCACGCCACTCCTGGACGATGCCGATGGCCGTGTTCGCGACGATGATGAAGCCGAAGAGCGAGTCCTGGATAGGCGCGACGATCAGCATCAGCACCCACAGCGTGCCGATCAGGCCGTTGAACCAGGTGAGGGTGTTGGCCCGAATGATGTCCTTGAGCGATCGGCTGCGAGCATCGGGCGCCGCGTTGATCTCGCCGCGCGCGACCCGATCGGCGACCTGGGCCGTCGTCAGGCCGATCGCGTGATCGACCGTCGCGACCTCGGTCACTTGGGCAGTCCGTCCAGCCGGCGCAGGATGAGTCCCTCGCGAAGGGCCCAGGGGCAGATGACCAGCTCCTCGAGCTCGAACAGGTCCATCGCCGCCTCGGCGACGATTGCTCCGGCGACCATCTGTGCCGACCGGCCCTCGGAGACGCCCGGGATCCTGCTGCGCTCGGCTGCGGTCATCCCGGCCAGCCTGGGCACGATGTCGCGAAGGTCATCCACACGCAGGACCCGGTGCATGTACATGTCGTCACCGGACGGCGGCGCGCCACCGATGCGGGCCAGCTGCTTGAACGTCTTGGAGGTGGCGACCGCCACCCGCGCCTCCCCGTGACGGCGGACCCGGCCCACCACCTCGGCGATGCGGGCCCGGGCATGACGACGAAGCTCGCGCACGGAGTCCGGGGTTGGCGGATCGCCCTGCAGGAAGTCTCGGGTCATCCGACCGGCGCCGAGCGGCACCGAGACGGCCGTGTCGGGCTCCTCATCGGTGCCTGACGCGATCTCCAGCGAGCCGCCACCGATGTCGAGCAGCAGGATGCGGCCGCTGGACCACCCGAACCAGCGGCGGGCGGCCAGGAAGGTCATGCGGGCCTCGTCCTCCCCGGACAGGACCTGGATGTCGAGGCCGGACCGCTCGTGGAGCTGGCGGAGGACGTCCTCGCCGTTGGTCGCCTCGCGGATCGCCGAGGTGGCGAAGGCCATGATCTCCGTCGCGCCCTTGTCCTCGGCAAGCTTCTGTCCCTCGGATACGAAGTCGAGCAGCGTGGCGATCGCGACCTCGTCGACGCTGCCGTCCGCATTGAGGTGCTCGGAGAGCCGCAGCGGGATCTTCATCTTGGAGGCCGGGACGGGGGCAGCCCCATAGTGGGCATCCACCAACAGGAGGTGCACCGTGTTGGAGCCGAGATCGAGTACGCCGAGTCGCACAGAGCGAAACTATCGGCATCGACCGGCCGCCGCACCGGTGGATCGGCTTTGCCGCGACGTCACCCGAAGCACGTAGGCTGTCGTCATGCCCGAGGTTCCCCTTGACTTCCCGCGCCAGTGGGTCGAGTTCGACGACCCTGCCGACAAGCGTCACCTGATCAAGGCCGACCTCACGTGGCTCACGTCGCGCTGGACCTGCATCTTCGGGAACGGCTGCCAGGGCATCGACGCCGCCCGCCCGGATGCCGGCTGCTGCGTCCACGGCGCGCACTTCTCCGGCAAGAAGGACAAGAAGCGCGTGGCTGCCTGGGTCGACAAGCTCACCCCCGAGCTCTGGCAGCGCCACAGCACCGGTCTGAAGAAGGGCTGGACCGAGCCCGAGGACGGCGGCGAGAAGACCCGCGTCGTCAAGGGCGCCTGCATCTTCCACAATGACAAGGACTTCGCCGGCGGGTATGGCTGCGCCCTCCACCACCTCGCGGTCTCGGAGGGAGTCTCGTTCATCGAGACCAAGCCCGAGGTCTGCTGGCAGCTTCCCATGCGGCGCTCGTACGAGAACAAGAAGTACGAGGACGACACCGAGCAGCTCGTCATCGTCCTGGGCGAGTACCAGCGGCGCGACTGGGGCGCCGGTGGACACGACTTCCCGTGGTACTGCTCGTCCAACACCGACGCCCACGTCGGCGCGGAGCCGGTGTACGTGTCCAACCGTGAAGAGATCGTGGCGCTCATCGGCCAGCCCGCCTACGACGAGCTGGCCCGACTGTGCCGCGCCCGCGTGCTGCTGCTCGAGGCCAAGCGATTCGACCTCGGCCTCACACCGCATCCTGCCGATCCGAGGTAGCAACGTGGCGAAGGTGCAAGCGGCAGCCTTCCGCTGCACGGACTGCGGCTGGACCGCGGCCAAGTGGGTCGGCCGATGCGGCGAGTGCCAGGCCTGGGGCACCGTCGAGGAGGTCGGCGTGGTGCGCGCGCGCACCACGTCGTCGACCGTTGCCAGCAGCCCCGCCGTGCCGATCGGCTCCGTCGAGATCGAGTCTGCGCGCGCCGTGAAGAGCGGCAGCGACGAACTCGACCGGGTGCTCGGCGGCGGCTTCGTCCCCGGAGCGGTCATCCTGCTCGCGGGCGAACCTGGGGTCGGCAAGTCCACGCTGCTCCTCGATACCGCCGCCACCTGGGCGCGGACGGGCCGACGCGCTCTGTACATCACCGGCGAGGAGTCCGCTGCGCAGGTACGCCTGCGGGCCGAGCGCATCGATGCGGTCGCCGACGAGCTCTACCTGGCCTCCGAGACCGACCTCGGCAGCGTTCTCGGGCAGATCGACGTCACGCAGCCGACCCTGCTGATCCTCGACTCGGTCCAAACGATCAGCAGCGGCCAGGTCGATGGAGCGTCGGGCGGCGTGACGCAGATCAAGGAGGTGGCCGCGTCGCTCATCGCCGTCGCGAAGGCGCGCGACATCACCGTCGTGCTCGTCGGCCATGTCACCAAGGACGGGTCCGTCGCGGGCCCGCGCACGCTCGAGCACCTCGTCGATGTCGTGCTCACGTTCGAAGGCGACCGGCAGAGCCCGCTGCGGCTGGTGCGAGCGGTCAAGAACCGGTTCGGCCCGGCCGATGAGATCGGCTGCTTCGAGCTGGTGGACGACGGCATCGTCGGGCTCGCCGACCCCAGCGGCCTGTTCCTGGGCGATCGTCGCGACCCGGCGCCGGGCACCTGCGTGACCGTCACCATCGAAGGACGCCGGCCCCTGGTCGCCGAGGTCCAGGCCTTGGTCGCTCCGACCAACGCTCCGCAGCCCCGCCGGGTCATCAGCGGCCTGGACTCCGCGCGCATCGCGATGATGCTCGGCGTGCTCGAGCGGCGCGCGGGGATCCGCCTGGCCACAGCCGACTGCTTCGTGGCCACCGTCGGCGGGGTGCGCCTCGCCGAGCCGGCCACCGACATGGCCGTCGCGCTCGCCATCGCGAGCAGCGCCACCGACACTGCCCTGCCCGCCGGACTCGTCGCCTTCGGCGAGATCGGACTGGCCGGAGACGTGCGCCCGATCGGGTCACTTGAGCGGCGGCTCACCGAGGCGCAGCGGCTCGGCTTCACCGACGCGATCGTGCCCGCTCGCGCGCTGCGAGCGCGGGGCGCCGCGACGCCTCCCCCGACCGGCATGACCGTTCACGAGGTCGGAACGATCCACGAGGCGATCGCAGCGGTCACCGCACTTACTCGACGGGGGTCCTCATGAGCACCGAGGCAGAGAACCGCATCCGCGAGGTCCTGGCCATGGTTGCGCCGGGCACTGCCCTGCGCGACGGGCTCGAGCGGATCCTGCGCGGCCGCACGGGCGCGCTGATCGTCCTCGGCTCGGACCGCTCCGTCGACCAGGTGGTCAACGGCGGCTTCTCCTTGAACGTCCCCTTCTCTGCGACCCGGCTGCGCGAGCTGTCGAAGATGGACGGCGCCATCGTTCTCGATGCCCAGGCCCAGCTGATCGTCTGGGCCGCGGTGCAGCTGATGCCCGACCCGTCCTTGCCCACCGACGAGACCGGTACCCGCCACCGCACCGCCGATCGGGTGTCGCGACAGACGGGACACCCCGTCATCGCTGTCAGCAAGTCGATGAACATCGTCGCCGTGTACGTCGATGGCCGGCGGCATGTCCTGGACGATTCCGCAGAGATCCTCTCGCGCGCGAACCAGGCGCTGGCCACTCTGGAGCGCTACAAGTCACGACTCGACGAGGTCAGCTCGACCCTCTCGGCGCTCGAGATCGAGGACGTAGTCACCGTGCGCGACGTCTGCGTCGTGGCCCAGCGGTCCGAGATGGTCCGCCGCATCCACCGCGAGGTGGTGAACTACCTGATCGAGCTCGGCACCGAGGGCCGCCTGCTGTCGCTGCAGTTGAACGAACTGGTCGCTGGCGTGGACAAGGACCGCATCCTCCTCATGCGCGACTACCTGGTGCCGGCCAGCAACCGCAGGAAGCGTGGCGTGCAGAAGGGCCTCGACGAGCTCGACACCCTGAGCGAGGCCGATCTCCTCGAGCTCACGCGGGTGGGGCGGGCGTTCGGCTTCGCCGACGGTGCCGAGGCGCTCGAGCAGTCCGTCACGCCCCGTGGCTACCGGCTGCTGGCGCGGGTGCCCCGCCTGCCGGACGTCGTCAACGATCGCATCGTCGGCCACTTCGGGGGCCTGCCGCGGATGCTGGCGGCCACCACCGAGGACCTCCAGCAGGTCGAGGGCGTGGGCGAGGCACGGGCGCGCTCGGTTCGCGACGGCCTGTCCCGGCTCGCCGAGGCAAGCATCCTCGACCGCTTCGTCTAGCCTCCCGCCGAGAGGCAGGCAGTGGTCGTCAAACGGGCCTCCGATACTTCGTTTCAGGACCATCCCCTGCCTCTCGGCGGGAGGGGTTACTTGGCGGTGAGGCCGAAGGGTGTCTCGGAACTGCTGACCGTGCCGTTCTTGCCTGTCAGGGCGTACCGGCCGGCCTTGGCTGCCGCGCCCTTGCCGTTGGGGCAGCCCTTCTGCGACAGGTGACCGTCCCAGGTGATGCTCGAGGCGACCTTGTCGCCCGGCTGCATCTTGATGACCTTGCTCTTGTTGCTGGCGTTGCAGTCGTCGCTGGACCAGACGTGATAGCCGCCGGACGTGATCTCCAGCGCGTTCGCCTTGGGGCCGACGTCGCGCTTGCAGGTCGCGGACCCGGTATTGGTGATCGTGAGCGTCAGCTTCGGAGTCGATCCGACCGGGTACGTCGCGGCATCCGTGGTGGCCTCGACCTTGATCACCGAGTCAGGGCACTGCGTCACAGCCGCCTTGGTCGACGACGGCGCGGCACTGGCTGCGCCGGACGGCGCAGCAGACCCACCGGGGGCTGCGCTCGCCGCACCCGACGGCGCTGCCGACGCCGCGGGCTCCGACGAGGTCGAACCGCCACCTCCGCGCAGCGCGCCGATCAGCCACCACAGGGCGATGAGGACCGTGATGACCACGACGACGATCGCGACCCGCCGGATCCAGTAGACCGTCGACGGCTCGGGCCCGATCGGGTTCATCAGCGAGCTCACGGGACCACGCTACTGTGCGGCCACGGACACCGTGGCACGATCCCTGCGTGCCGGTCGAACCCCCCTCCGCCGCGGAGGAGGCCCTAGTTGGGCAGCTCCTGGCCTGGTTCGACGTCCACGAACGCCCCCTCCCGTGGCGCTCGAGCACCCCGTGGGGGGTCCTCGTCAGTGAGTTCATGCTCCAGCAGACCCCGGTCGACCGGGTCCTGCCCATGTGGCCCGACTGGATGGCCCGCTGGCCGCAGCCACACGAACTGGCCGCCGCACCCCTGGCCGACGTGCTGAGGGCGTGGGGGCGCCTGGGGTACCCCCGTCGGGCCAAGCGCCTCCATGAGAGCGCGCGCATCATCGTGCGGGACCACGGTGGCCAGGTGCCCGCCGACCGAGCCGCGCTCCTGGCCCTCCCGGGGGTCGGTGACTACACCGCCGCCGCCATCCAGGCCTTCGCCTACGGGCGCCGATCGATCGTGATGGACACGAACGTGCGCCGCGTCATCGCCCGGACACTCGACGGGCGAGCCTCGGCGCTGCCGCACATCACTGCAGGCGAACGAGCCAGGGCGGACGACCTGTGGCCGGCGACCGACGCCCGCAGCGCTCGCTGGTCGGCAGCCGTCATGGAGTTCGGCGCGCTCGTGTGCACGGCCCGGCGGCCGGCCTGCGACGGATGCCCCGTCATCGGCTCCTGCACCTGGACGACCCTGGGACAGCCCGACGACGACCGCACCCCTCGCCGCCAGCCCGAGTACGTCGGCAGCGATCGGCAGGCCCGTGGTCACGTGCTCGGCAGGCTCCGGGACCACCGCACCACGCTCACCCGCAAGGCGCTCGAGTCGGGCTGGCCCGATCCGGCCCAGGCATCGCGGGCACTGGACAGCCTCGTGGAGGACGGTCTCGTGCAGGCACACGCCCGCGGGAGGTACGGGCTGCCGGCCTGAGGGCCTAGCCCAGGCTCGCGATGTCGCGCGGCAGCGGCTGCCGGTCGGGCAGCCGGATGACCGTGCGGTCGCCAAGCGGCGCACCCAGCTTCACGTCGACCCACGTGACATCTCCGCCGAGGCTGGCGACGGGGCATGAGGACTGGCGCGGCCGAGTGACCGTGCTGTCGATCTCGACGCGGTTGCCGCGTTCGAAGGCGATGACGTTGATCTCGTCGTCGCGGCACAGCCCGGTGGGCGGCATCGCGACGGCAACCTGGAGCGCGGAGTCGTCGGTGGTCGTGCGGTACTGGACGGACTGCAGCCCCGACGTCGTCAGCCCCAGGAAGCGCAAGGGACCCGCGCCACCGACGAAGCCGGCAACGACCACAAGGGCCACGACCACGACCAGCAGGCCGATCAGCCACGGCAGCACCCCGCGCCGAGGCGTGTCGAACTCGCGCATCCCTGGGATGAGCGGCCCGTTCACCACGGCGCGCCACCGCCCTTCGTGATTGCGACGACTATCCGGCTGCTTCGACCGAGGGCGCGTCCGGACCGGCAGCCTCGAGCGGCGGCGCGTCCGGCAGCTCGCCCTTGGGCATCGCCGTGAAGGTGAATGGCTCCTCCGAGTCGTCCGTCGCCACATCGACCAGGACGATCGACCCCGGCTTCATGTCGCCGAAGAGCATCTTCTCGCTGAGCGGGTCCTCGATGTCGCGCTGGATCGTGCGACGCAGCGGCCGGGCGCCGAGGCTGGTGTCGTACCCACGGTGCGCGAGCAGCGCCTTGGCTGCCGGCGTCAGCTCGATCGCCATGTCCTGCTCCTCGAGACGCTTCTCGAGGTTGGCGATCATGAGGTCGACGATCTCGACGATCTCCTTCTCGGTGAGCTGATGGAAGACGATGACGTCGTCGATGCGGTTGAGGAACTCCGGGCGGAAGTGCTGCTTGAGCTCCTGCTGCACCTTCGCCTTCATGCGCTCGTAGGCGCTCTCGTCGTCGTTGTCCGGCGCGAAGCCGAGGGTCTGGCCCTTGGACACGTCGCGGCTGCCGAGGTTGGTCGTCATGATGATGACGGTGTTCTTGAAGTCCACCGCACGGCCCCCGGCGTCGGTGAGACGACCTTCCTCGAGCACCTGAAGCAGCGAGTTGAAGATGTCGGGGTGGGCCTTCTCGACCTCGTCGAACAGCACGACCGAGAACGGCTTGCGGCGCACCTTCTCGGTGAGCTGGCCGCCCTCTTCGTAGCCGACGTATCCGGGGGGCGATCCGAAGAGCCGCGAAGCGGTATGGCGCTCGGAGTACTCGCTCATGTCGAGGGCGATGAGCGCGTCCTCGTCACCGAACAAGAACTCGGCCAGCGTCTTGCTCAGCTCGGTCTTGCCGACGCCTGACGGCCCGGCGAAGATGAACGAGCCGGACGGGCGCTTGGGATCCTTCAGGCCCGCACGCGTGCGACGGATCGACTTGGACAGCGCCTTGATGGCCTGCTCCTGGCCGATGACCCGCTTGTGCAGCTCCTCCTCCATGCGCAGCAGCCGGGCGATGTCGTCCTCGGTGAGGTCCGACACCGGGATGCCGGTCATCAGGGCGAGCACCTCGCCGATGAGCCGCTCGTCGACCTCGGCGACGACGTCGAGGTCGCCTGCCTTCCACTCGCGCTCGCGCTCGACCTTCTCGGCCAGCAGCTTCTTCTCCTGGTCGCGAAGGGCCGCGGCCTTCTCGAAGTCCTGCGCGTCGATCGCCGACTCCTTCTCCCGACGCACGGTCGCGATGCGGTCGTCGAACTCGCGCAGGTCCGGCGGGGCGGTCATGCGACGGATGCGAAGACGCGAGCCGGCCTCGTCGATGAGGTCGATGGCCTTGTCCGGCAGCTGGCGGTCGGAGATGTAGCGGTCCGACAGTCGGGCGGCAGCCTCGAGCGCGCCGTCGGTGATCGACACGCGGTGGTGCGACTCGTAGCGGTCGCGCAGTCCGCGCAGGATCTCGACGGTGTCCTTGACGTCCGGCGCCTGCACCTGGATCGGCGCGAACCGGCGCTCGAGTGCGGCGTCCTTCTCGACGTGCTTGCGGTACTCGTCGAGCGTCGTCGCACCGATGGTCTGGAGTTCACCACGGGCGAGCATGGGCTTGAGGATGCTCGCGGCATCAATGGCGCCTTCAGCAGCACCCGCGCCGACAAGCGTGTGCATCTCATCGATGAACAAGATGATGTCGCCGCGCGTGCGGATCTCCTTCAGCACCTTCTTCAGGCGCTCCTCGAAGTCACCGCGGTAGCGGCTGCCGGCGACCAGCGCGCCGAGATCGAGTGTGTAGAGCTGCTTGTCCTTGAGGGTCTCGGGCACCTCGCCCTTGACGATGTTCTGCGCAAGGCCCTCGACGATGGCGGTCTTGCCCACGCCGGGCTCGCCGATCAGCACGGGGTTGTTCTTGGTGCGGCGCGAGAGCACCTGCATCACACGCTCGATCTCCTTCTCGCGCCCGATGACCGGGTCGAGCTTGCCCTCGCGCGCGGCAGCAGTGAGGTTACGGCCGAACTGGTCGAGGACGAGCGAGGTCGACGGCGTGCCCTCGGCCGGGCCGGCACCGGCGGCCGCCGGCTCCTTGCCCTGGTAGCCGCTGAGCAGCTGGATGACCTGCTGGCGGACGCGGTTGAGGTCGGCGCCGAGCTTGACGAGGACCTGAGCGGCGACACCCTCACCCTCGCGGATGAGGCCGAGCAGGATGTGCTCGGTGCCGATGTAGTTGTGGCCGAGCTGCAGCGCCTCGCGCAGGCTCAGCTCGAGGACCTTCTTGGCGCGCGGGGTGAAGGGGATGTGGCCACTGGGCGCCTGCTGCCCCTGGCCGATGATCTCCTCGACCTGCTGGCGCACGGCCTCGAGCGAGATGCCCAGGCTCTCGAGGGCCTTGGCAGCAACGCCCTCGCCCTCGTGGATGAGGCCGAGGAGGATGTGCTCGGTCCCGATGTAGTTGTGGTTGAGCATGCGGGCCTCTTCTTGCGCCAGCACGACAACCCGTCGAGCCCGGTCAGTAAACCTCTCAAACATGCCCTACTCCGTCCTAAGCCCCGCCAGATTGGTAAATGCTAACCGCCGCGGGGAGCATCGCCTCCCAGCCGCAGCCTTCTCGTCGTCCAACCGTGACCTAATGCCCGGTGTTCCCCGAATGATTGGCGCCCAGTACGCCAACCGCGAACACGGAATCAACACCCCCGAAACCGCCCGAGCCGGCACACGCGCCGACTCCAGCACAATGACCCCATGAGCGCCACCATGCAAGCCCGGGACGTGGCGGCCCGCCAGGGCGAACGGGAGCTCTTCACCGGCCTGGACCTCATCGTGGCCCCGGGGGACGTCGTCGGCCTCGTCGGTCCCAACGGCGCAGGCAAGTCCACCCTGCTGCGGATCCTGGCCGGACTGCGACCGCCGGACGCCGGGACGGTCCGGGTCGTGCCTGCCGGGTCGCACATCGGCTACCTGACGCAGGAGCCCGAACTCGTCGATGACGAGACCGTGCGCGACCACCTCGCTCGGCGCACGGGAGTGGCCGACGCCCAGGCCGAGTTCGACCGCTGCTCCGCCGCCCTCGTTGACGCGACGCCCGATGCCGAGGACCAGTACTCGCACGCATTCGAGGCATGGCTCGCGCTCGGGGCGGCCGACTTCGACGACAGGATCGGCAGCGTCATCGAGGCGATCGGGCTCGACGTTCGACTCGACGTGCCGATGACCGTGCTGTCCGGCGGTCAGGCTGCTCGCGTAGGTCTGGCAGCACTCCTGCTCTCCCGCTTCGATGCGTACCTCCTCGACGAGCCGACGAACGACCTCGACAATGAGGGATTGGACCTGCTCGAGGAGTTCGTCGACGGCCTCGAAGCGCCCGTCGTCGTGGTCAGCCATGACCGGGAGTTCCTCGCCCGCACAGTGACGTCGATCGTCGAGATCGATCGCAGCCTGCAGCGCATCTCCACCTACGGCGGCGGATATGAGGCGTACCTCGACGAGCGATCGGTTGCGCGTCGGCAGGCACGCCTCGACTACGAGCAGTACGCCGGCCGCCGGTCCGAGCTCGAGGCACGCGCGCGCACGCAGCGCGCATGGATGGAGAAGGGCGTCAAGAACGCACGGCGCAAGGCGACCGACAACGACAAGATCGGCCGGAAGTTCCGGACGGAGGCGACCGAGAAGCAGGCCGCGAAGGCTCGGCAGAGCGAGCGCCTCATCGAACGGCTCGAGGTGGTCGACGAGCCGCGCAAGGAGTGGCGCCTCGAGTTCACCATCGCGGCGGCCCCCCGCTCCGGTGACGTCGTCGCCACCGCCCGGGCAGCGATCGTGCGACGCGGCGCATTCACCCTCGGGCCCGTGGACCTGCAGCTCGACCTGCGCGACCGCGTGGCCATCACCGGACCCAACGGCGCTGGCAAGAGCACCCTGCTCGCGCTGCTGCTGGGCCGCGTGGCCCCGGATTCCGGCCAGGTGAGCATCGGCTCGGGCGTCGTGGTCGGCGAGGTGGACCAGGCACGTGCGCTGTTCGAGGGCGACGAGGCGCTCGTCGACGCCTTCTCCCTGCAGGTGCCGGACTGGCCCACCGCGGACGTGCGAACCCTGCTGGCGAAGTTCGGCATCGGGGCCCACCACGTCGGACGCCCAGCCGCGTCGTTGTCACCTGGCGAGCGCACACGTGCGGCCCTGGCCCTGCTTCAGGCGCGAGGAGTGAACCTGCTCGTCCTCGATGAGCCGACCAACCACCTGGACCTGCCCGCGATCGAGCAACTGGAGGAGGCGCTCGAGTCGTTCGACGGGACGGTGCTCCTCGTAACCCACGATCGGCGCATGCTCGACACCGTGCGGCTCACCCGACGCTGGCACGTCGAGGACGGACAGGTGACCGAGGTGGCTGCCGGCTGACGGTCAGCCGACGACCTTGGCGCCGGCAACCGGCCCCGTCGCACGGCGCACCGTCCGGCACACGCCTGAAGCCGTCAGCGCGACGGCGAGATCCAGCGAGTGCTCCTCGTCGCGGGCGATGAACGCGCAGGTGGGACCACTGCCGGAGACCACTGCACCCAGTGCCCCGAAGTCATCGCCAACCTCGAGCACCTGGCCCAGTGATGGCCGAAGCGACAGTGCCGCCGCCTGAAGGTCGTTGTGGAGGGCCTTGCCGAGCAGCACAGGATCGCCCGCGCGCACCGCCTGCATCAGCATGTCCGAGACGTACGGCTCGGGAACCGGCCGCGCTTCGCGCAGCCGATCGCACTGCGCGTAGACGGCCGGCGTGGACAGGCCCCCCTCGGCGAGCGCGAAGACCCAGTGGAAGGAGCCGCGCGTCAGCACCGATGTGAGGTTCTCGCCCTTGCCGGTGCCGATCGCCGTGCCCCCGTGCAGGGCGAACGGCACATCGGCACCGAGATCGGCCGCGAGGCTGCTCAGGTCATCGCGATGGGTGCCCAGCCGCCACAGCGCGTCGCAGGCGACGAGCGCCCCGGCTGCGTCAGCACTTCCACCAGCCATGCCCCCGGCGATCGGGATGGCCTTGCGGATCACGAGGTCAACCACAGGCTCGATGCCCGCGAACTCGGCCAGGGACATTGCGGCGCGGTAGGCAAGATTGCCGTCGTCGAGGGGCAGCTGACCCTCTCCCTCGCCGCTGATCGTCAGTGAGATACCCACGTCGGAGCGACTGCGCGCGGTGACCTCGTCGAAGACGCTGACGGCCTGGAAGACTGTCGCGAGCTCGTGGAAGCCGTCCGGACGCAGCGGCCCAACCGACAACTGCAGGTTGACCTTGGCCGGCACCCGCACCGTTACCGACGACAGGGACACGCTCACGAGGCTATTCCGATTCGGGCATCGTCGCGCGCTCGCTCGCCAGCGCATCGCTCAGACGGGCGAAGTCCGCCACGTCGAGTTGCTCACCACGCAGCGAAGGATCGATGCCAGCGCGGCGCAGCGCACGCTCAGCAACAGCGGCGCCACCGGCGAAGGTCGCCAGCGCAGCCCTCAGCGTCTTGCGTCGTTGCGAGAACGCCGCATCGACGACTTCGAAAGTCGACGCCCGCCCGCTGATGCACGTCGGCGGATCGTGCCTCGTCATGCGCACCAGTCCTGAGTCGACACGCGGCTCGGGCCAGAACACCTTCGTTCCGACATTGCCGGCCGACTCGATGTGGCAGTACCAGCGCGCCTTGACGCTCGGCACTCCGTACACGCGACTGCCCGGCTCCGCGGCGAGGCGATCGGCCACCTCCTTCTGGACCATCACGAGGACGGACCTGATCGAGGGCACGACTGAGAGCAGATGCAGGACGACGGGAACGGCGACGTTGTAGGGAAGGTTCGCCACGAGCGCGGTGGGGGCACCGGGCAGCGCATCGAGGCGCATTGCGTTGGCGTTCAGGACGTTCAGCCGATCCGCGTACTGCGGCAGGCGCTCAAGGACGGTGCGCGGCAGGCGCCCCGCCAGCGCGGGATCGATCTCGACGGCAGTGACCGCACGAGCATGCGGAAGCAAGGCGAGCGTGAGGCTGCCCAGCCCAGGCCCGACCTCGAGGACCTCGTCGTCCTCGTCGAGTCGGGCAGATCGCACGATGCGCTCGACGGTGTTGGGGTCGATGACGAAGTTCTGACCCCACTTCTTCGTCGGTCGGATCTCGAGCTCGGCCGCAAGAGCGCGAACGTCGGTTGCACCCAGCAGGGCGCCTGGCTGCTCGGCGCTCACCACGCGCCGAATGCGCGCTGGGCGTTGGCGTAGAGCAGGTCGCACATCGACGCCTCGTCAGCACCTCGCTGCTCGGCCATGAAACGCACCGTGTGGGGCATCAGGTACGAGGCGTTCGGCTTGCCGCGGTGTGGCACGGGCGTCAGGTACGGCGCGTCCGTCTCAACGAGGAGGAGTTCGTCGGGGACTCGGGCCATCGCCGCGCGAAGCGCATCGTTGGCCTTGTAGGTGATCGGTCCCGCAAAGGACATGAACCAGCCGCGCTCGGAACAGTGCGCTGCCATCTCGGCGTCGCCGGAGAAGCAGTGGAAGATCACGCGCTCCGGTGCGCCCTCGTTCTCGAGCACGGCCAGCACGTCTTCATGGGAGTCCCGGTCATGGATGACGAGCACCTTGTCGAGCTCCTTGGCGAGCGCGATGTGCCTGCGGAAGGCGTGCTGCTGCGCCGCGTGCAGGTCCTCGCCGGTTCGGTAGTAGTCCAGGCCGGTCTCCCCCACCGCCCGGACGACGGGTTCGCGGGCCAGCTCGCCGATCTCGTCGATGGCCGCGTCGAGGGCCTGCGCGCCGTCGCGCTCGTGGATACGCGCCGCGTCGTTCGGGTGCACGGAGACGCCGACGACGACGTCGGGACGAGTGCGCGCCAGCTCGACCGAGTGCCGCGCATAGTCGACGTCGCACCCGATCTGGACGACCTTGGGCACGCCGACCGACGCCGCCATCGACAACAGCTCGTCTGGATCGGGAACGGACTCGCCGTGCAGGTAGCGGTCGTGAAGGTTCAGGTGCGTGTGCGTGTCGATGACTGGCGCCGCGAGCGGCTCCGGCGCAGCGACCAGGGTCACGGTGCCTCGTCGAGTCTCGGGAACAGGCTCTCGCCCTTGGTGACGAGCGTCCCCGGCGGCAACTGGCCCCAGCGCGCCACGTCGGACACTCGCTGCTCCGCCAACGGGCCGAGCTGCGCCTGCGCGCCGAGCTGCTGCCACAGTGACGACATCGCCTTGGGCATGACCGGGTTGTAGAGGACGGCGAGGGCGCGAAGCGCGTCGCAGATCGTGTAGAGGACGACCTCGAGTCGCGCGCGGTTGGCTTCGTCCTTGGCCAGCGCCCACGGCTCCTGCTCGGTGACGTAGCCATTGACGAGGTCGACGAACTCCTTGATCGCCGCGAGGCCGGTGGAGAAGTCGAGGGAGCCCATCGACTCGTCGGCGACGTCGACCGTGCGGGCAAGAGCGGCGATGACCTTCTGCTCGGGCTCGGCGAAGTTATGGGCCGCTGGCAGCACCCCGTCGCAGTACTTGCCCACCATGGCCGTGGCGCGCGAGGCGAGGTTGCCCAGGCCGTTGGCCAACTCGGACGTGTAGCGGGCCGACATGTCCTCCCAGGAGAACGACCCGTCCTGGCCGAACTGGATCGCGCGGAGGAAGTAGTAGCGGAAGGCGTCGGACCCGAAGTGGTCGACGATCTGCGACGGCGCAATACCGGTCAGCTTCGACTTCGACATCTTCTCGCCGCCGACGAGCAGCCAGCCATGCGCGAACACCTGGCGGGGCGGCTCCAGCCCGGCGGCCATCAGCATCGCCGGCCAGTAGACCGCGTGGAATCTGAGGATGTCCTTGCCGACGAGGTTCACGTCGGGCGGCCACACCCGGTCGAAGAGCGCAGCCTCGGATGAGCCGGGCTCCGCGCCGTACCCGACTGCTGTCGCATAGTTGAGCAGGGCGTCGAACCAGACGTAGATGACCTGCGTCGGGTCCCACGTCAGCGGGATGCCCCAGCTGACGCTGGAGCGCGACATCGAGATGTCGACGAGCCCCTGACGGATGAACGACACCGCCTCGTTGTGGGCGCTGCGCGGCTGGATCGCGTCCGGGTTGGCCTCGTAGTACGAAAGCAGCCGGTCCTGGAACGCGCTCAGCTTGAAGAACCAGTTCTGCTCCTGCA
>JBAXSI010000109.1:0-5209 GCA_037130755.1 Actinomycetes bacterium | reverse complement strand
CGTGAAACGAGTGTGTGAAGGGCGGGTTGACGACCATGCCCTGCTTCTCGGCGGACGGGGCGGAAGGGGCGGGGCAGGACGAACTAGAAGCAGTTCAGGCCGCCGCCGCGCCAGTTGCCCATGCCGGCACCGTTGCGCCAGATCGTGTAGAAGGCGCGATCCTGCCAGTAGCGGTTCCAGTGGTTCGGGGAGGTCTGGCGCAAAGCCCGGAGGATCTTGACGCCCTCGGCGCCCATCTCCTTGCGGACCTCCGCCTCCATGGTGCGCGTCGCTCCGACCGCCAGGCCGCGGTTCATCTGGTACGCACCGAAGTAGGTACCAGCACCCACCGCGGTGTAGCTGAAGTTGCTCTCCCGATCCATGATGCACCTGCGGATCGACTCGACCTCTGAGCGGAACCACTTGCCACGGTAGAGGCTCGGTCGCCAGCCACTGAGGTCGCGCGATGCGCGGTTGCCGCGGGCCAGGGCAACCGCACGCGACGTGGGCGCGGTCGTGGCTGCGGGCGGTGTTGGGGTGTCAGCGGGCTTGGCCGCCGGCTTCTTGGCCGCCGGCTTCTTCGCGGCGGGCTTGTTGTGCGTGCCGTTCGAGAACGTGTTGCTCGCCTGCTTCTTCTGACGCTTTACCGTGCGAACGGCATCGCGCGCTTGGGCGGCCACGAGGGACGCCGAACGCACCGACGCCACATGTGACGACGGCGTCTGAGCCACGGCCTCACCGGCAACGAGGCCGGTGAGCGTGAGCAGTGCCGTCGTGGCGATCGCCACGATGCCGCTTCGACGCATCAATTCGCTCCTGGTGGTCCTAGCCAGAACACGACACAACGGCCCCTACGGTGCCGAAGATCGCTGCCATTGTCACGTTCGGGTCCGGTGGGAACCCTGGCATGGGGGGTGAGACATTTCGGGCATTAGACCTCATCCGTCACGCGCCATGGGGAATCGCCCATGCTGCGCTGTGACGGGGATCACACCGAATTACAGCTGGATGTCCTCCAGCATCTCGGTTACCAGGGCAGCGATCGGAGAACGCTCCGACCGCGTCAAGGTCACGTGGGCGAACAGCGGATGCCCCTTGAGCTTCTCCACCACCGCGACCACGCCGTCATGTCGACCCACCCGCAGGTTGTCGCGCTGGGCGATGTCGTGCGTGAGGATCACGCGGCTGTCGCGGCCGATGCGGGAGAGCACGGTGAGCAGAACGTTGCGCTCCAGCGACTGGGCCTCGTCCACGATCACGAAGGCGTCATGCAGGGATCGTCCGCGGATGTGCGTGAGCGGCAGCACTTCGAGCATGCCCCGGTCGACGATCTCCTCGACAACCTCTTGCGTGGTGACAGCGCCCAGGGTGTCGAACACCGCCTGGCCCCAGGGGCCCATCTTCTCGGCCTCGGTGCCGGGCAGGTAGCCGAGCTCCTGGCCACCGACGGCGAACAGCGGACGGAAGACGATCACCTTGCGATGCTGACGGCGCTCCAGGACCGCCTCCAGCCCGGCGCACAGGGCGAGGGCACTCTTGCCGGTACCGGCCCGGCCGCCGAGCGACACGATGCCGATGTCGGGGTCGAGCAGCAGGTCCAAGGCGACCCGCTGCTCCGCGCTGCGGCCATGGATCCCGAATGCCTCGCGGTCACCGCGCACGAGGCGCACGCGCTTGTCTGGGGTCACCCGGCCCAGCGCGCTGCCCCGATCCGAGAGCAGCACGAGGCCGGTGTGGCAGGGCAGTTGACGGGCGATCTCGAGGTCGATCAGCTGGTCCTCGTAGAGGTTGTCGATGTCGACGGCGGCAACGTCCACCTCGGCCATCCCGGTGTAGCCGGTCTCGACCACGAACTCCGCGCGGTACTCCTCGGCGGCGAGGCCGACCGACGAGGCCTTGACGCGCATCGGGAGGTCCTTGCTCACCAGCACGACGCTCTTGCCATCGGTCTCGAGGTTTCGCGCGACGGCCAGGATGCGGGTGTCGTTGTCACCGAGCTGCAGGCCGCTCGGAAGGACGTTCACGTCGGTGTGGTTCAGCTCCACCCGCACAGTGCCACCGGCAATCCCGACCGCCATGGGCTCGTCGAGGCGACCGTGCTCGACCCGCATGTCGTCCAGAAGTCGCAGCGCCTGGCGCGCGAAGTACCCAAGCTCCGGATGACTGCGTTTCGCCTCCAGCTCGGTCACCACCACGACGGGGATGACGACGTCGTGCTCGTCGAACCGCAGCAGCGCGCGCGGATCGGAGAGCAGGACCGAGGTGTCGAGAACGTAGGTGCGTCGGGTGCTGGGATCGTGACGCGCAGCGGGCACGTGGGCCTCCTGAAGCGGGCCACCTGCCGGATGACCCGGTGCTGGTGCGATGAGCGGATGCCCACCGCTGATCTCACCGTACGGTGGCAGACGCGACAGGCATAACAGACACGCCGCGCGCGTGGGCACCCTCAGGAGCCGAAGCGACGCTGCCGATCCGCATACGCGCGCAGGGCACGCAGGAAGTCCACGTGGCGGAAGTCCGGCCAGTACGCCTCGCAGAAGTAGAACTCCGAATGAGCGCTCTGCCACATGAGGAATCCGGACAGTCGCTGTTCACCAGATGTTCGGATGACGAGGTCCGGATCGGGTTGGCCGCTGGTGTACAGGTGGTCGGCGATGTGCTCCACGTCGATCAGCTGTGCGAGCTCATCAAGTGAGGTGCCCTGCGACGCGTGCTCGTTGATGAGCGCACGAACGGCATCGACAACCTCGCGTCGGCCTCCGTATCCGACGGCGACGTTGACCAACGACCCCGTAACGTCGGCGGTGGACTCCTGCGCCTCCTTGAGCAGCCGTGCGGTGTGTGCGGGCAGCAGGTCGAGCGCACCCACGGGGTGCAGCCGCCAGCGGCGCTGCTCCACCAGCCCGGTCACCGTGTCTTCAATGATGCCGAGCAGCGCGTCGAGCTCTGGCTGCGGGCGGTTGAGGTTGTCGGTCGACAGCAGCCACAGGGTGACGACCTCCACCCCGGCCTCGTCGCACCAGCCAAGGAAGTCGACGATCTTGGCGGCACCGGCTCGATGCCCGGCCGACGACGACGAGCCCTGGGCGCTGGCCCACCTGCGGTTCCCGTCGAGGATGACGCCCACGTGACGCGGCCGGCGGTCAGCCGGGATCTGGGTGTTGAGTCGGCGCTCGTACACGCCGTACACCAGATCCGACAGGCCCACGCGCTCTCCAGTCCTTCAGCGGGATAGAACAGCAGGCTACTCCTGCGACGACATGCCGCGAGAGCCAACGCGACCGGCCAGTTCGACCACATCGACCGTTGGGCGCTCGCACACGAAGCCGCGGCACACGTAGGCCGTAGCCCTCCCCTGGATGGCGATCCGGTCCCTCAGCAGGGGGACACCGTCGGCGTCCAGCACGGTGGCGCCGGCGGCCACTACCGCGCCAGGCGAGGTGGACAGGAGGGCTGTGTGCCACATCTTCGTGACGTCCGCGTCGGCTGGATCTCCGACGATCGCGATCTCGAGCGGGCCGGCCGACAGAGCCGTCGCCGCGACCAGGCCCCAGCCCACTGCCCGCGGCGCACGCTCGGCCAGCGTGCGAACGATGCCCAGTGCGCGCTCGGCGATCTCGCGGTACTCCAGGACGCCGGTGATGGCCGAGTACGCGACACAGGCGTTCGCCACGGCGAACCAGCCTGACGGCTCGGCGTTGTCCGACGGATCGCGCGGCCGCTGGATCAGGGCCGGCGCATCGTCGGCGGTGTCGTAGAAGCCGCCCTCACCGTCGGCGAAGTGCTGGACCGCCACGTCGAGGAGGATGCCGGCGAACGCGAGCCACTCGTCGTCACCGGTGACCTGGTACAGCGCGAGCAGCCCCTCCGCAACACTGCCGTAGTCATCGAGGACGCCGAGGTTTACGCCCGGCCTGCCGTCCTTCGACGTGCGGCAGAGCCGGTCGTCGTCATCGGCCCCGAGATGGACGGCGATCAAGACGTCAGCCGCGCAGGCCGCTGCCTCCACCCACGCTGATTCACGCAGCAGGGCGCCTGCTTCGGCGAGCGCAGCAATCGCCAGGCCGTTCCACGACGCAACAACCTTGTCGTCTCGGGCCGGCCGAGCCCGGCCGGCGCGCACCGCGAGCAGGCGCGCACGCACGCGTGCCCATCGCTCTTCGTCGTCGGGCTCGCGACGCAGTTGAAGGGTCGACAGTCCGTGCTCGAAGGTCCCCTCACCGGTGACTTCGAGAAGTGCCGCCGCCCAGACACCGTCGTCTGGGCCAAGGGCATCGGCCAACTGCTGCCGGGTCCACGAGTAGAAGACGCCTTCGCCGTCGATGCTGTCCGCGTCGAGCGCGGCGGCAAACGCGCCCTCTGCCGTCCGCAGTTCTTCGAGCAGGAACGTCGCGGTCTCACGGACCACCCGCTCGGCCAGCATCGAACCCGTCAGCCGCCACCAATGCAGATACACCCGTAGCAGAAGCGCGTTGTCGTAGAGCATCTTCTCGAAGTGGGGCACGACCCAGTTCGCATCGACGGAGTAGCGCGCGAAGCCACCATCCAGCTGGTCGTACATGCCGCCGCGCGCCATCGCCTCAAGCGTTCTCTCGGCCATCGCCAACGACGCATCGTCACCGGTCAGCGCGTGGTGTCGCAGCAGGAACTCCAGGACCATCGACGGCGGGAACTTCGGTGCGCCGCCGAAGCCGCCGCGCCGCGCGTCGAAGTCCTGGCCTAGCGATCGCACGGCGGCGTCGAAGTCCTCAGTGGTGGGCAGGTCGCCACCAGCGGCGAGGCCCGTGCGCGAAGCGAGTGCTGCCGTGATCCGCTCACCTGCCGACAGCACCTCACCTCGCCGTTCGCGCCACGTGTCGCTCAAGGCGACGATCAGCTGCGGGAACGACGGCATGCCGTGACGCGGCTGCGGCGGGAAGTAGGTGCCCGCGTAGAACGGGCGGCCGTCGTGGTCGAGGAAGACCGACATCGGCCAGCCACCCTGCCCAGTGAGCGCAACGGTCGCGTTCATGTAGACGGAGTCGACGTCCGGGCGCTCCTCGCGGTCCACCTTGATGCTGACGAAGCGCTCGTTGAGCATCGCTGCGATCGTGTCGTTCTCGAACGACTCGTGCGCCATCACATGGCACCAATGGCAGGCGCTGTATCCGATGCTCAGGAAGAGCGGCACGTCGCGGCGGCGCGCCTCCTCGAAGGCCTCGTCCGACCACTCCCACCAGTCGACCGGGTT
>JBAXSI010000108.1:0-5220 GCA_037130755.1 Actinomycetes bacterium | reverse complement strand
GGGTTGTACTAACGATTGGTGAGGTTGCCGAGGTCGGTGCGCTGCTTGGGCGCGTCAGCACACGTCGCCATGTGGTCGGCGTAGAGGGCATTCTCGCCGGGATCTCGACACATCTGTGGACCTCTCGCCGTGGGCAGTTGACGGCAGCCTGTGGTGAGATGTCGGGCAGACGTCCAAGACCATCGTCGTGATCAACATGGCCCCGATGCGCCGACCTTTGAACTGGCTACGCGCTATTTGACCTTCCGATCGTTGCCGTTCGCGGTCGAATTACCGTCACCAGCGCAGCGCTGCCCCTTCTGCCCCGAAAATGAAAGGGCAGCACCCCTTCTCGAGTGCCGCAGTGGGAGAGTTGGTCGGCAAAAATACGTTGCAGTGCAACGACTTTGCAGTGTGGCCAGGGGCGGGGTCGAACCGCCGACCTTCCGATTTTCAGTCGGACGCTCGTACCAACTGAGCTACCTGGCCGTGGACGTGCCGGGAAAGCATATCGGGGCCTTCCGGGGGCCTGAATCGTGGTCGCCCCCTGTGACCGGCCCGTCGAGCCCAGGATTACCGGCCGCAGGCCGTCGCGCGGCCTGCGGCCTGCGGGCGGCCCGATCGATGCCCGACCTCCCGGCCCGCCGCCGACGGACGCGTCACCCAAACGGCATGCACATCCAGCCATTCGGTCCGTAGGAGACGTTCATTCCGGCCGGACAGGACTGTGTGGGTGACGGCGTTGGCGTGGGTGTGGGTGTGGGCGTCGGGGTAGGTGTGGGCGTCGGAGTGGGTGTGGGTGTGGGTGTCGGGGTCGGCGTGGGCGTGCGAGTAGGCGTAGGTGTCGGGCCCGGCGCCGGGCCTGGTGCCGGGCTCACCCGCACGGTCAGGGCAGCCGTCGCCTGCGTCGTCGCCCCATAGCCGGTGATGACGAAGGTCTGTCCCCAGGGCTGCGTCGGCGATCCGGAGAGCACGCCCGAGTGCGGGTTGAAGCTCATGCCGGCCGGAGGGTTGGCCGACAGCGTGTACATCACCGCATGCTGGAAGCCATTGGCAGAGATGGCCGCCGACGACATCGGCGTGCCGACCTGCCCGCTGATGTTCTGCTGGTTGGGGCTGAGCGTCCGCGGGGCCGGCGGCGGTGGTCCGCTGTCGGTGATGTTGAAGGTCAGCCCGGTCTTGCCGGTCAGCCCGCCGCCGGCAGCCGTGATGAGGAAGGTCTGCGCCCACGGTTGCGTCGGAATCCCGGAGACCGAGCCGGTCAACGGGTTGAACATCATGCCCGTCGGGGGGGCCGACGACAGTGCATACGTCACCGGGCCGGTGAAGCCGCTCGGCACGATCGCCGCAGAAGTCGTGAACGTGCCGACCTGCCCGTCGATGACCTGCGACAACGGCTGCAACAGCGGCGCGAGGTTGGGCAGCGCCTGTACGTGTATCGAGATCGACGCCAGCGCGGAGTGGCTGGCACCGCGACCGGTGATGAGGTACGTCGCCGCCACCGGCAGCGCCGGCGAGCCCGACAGGATGCCGGTGTTGCCGTCGAACACCATGCCGTTCGGCGGTGGCGACGAAAGCGTGTAGATCACCTTGTTCGCGAAGCCGGACGAGGACATCGGCTGCGAGTTGATCGGCTGGCCGACGGTGCCCGTGATGATCTGCTGGTTCGGAGTGAGCGCGTACACCTGGCTCTGCTTGACGGCCAAGGTCACGGTGCTCGTTGCGGTGTTGCCCGACGTGTCCTTGCCGGTGATCGTGTAGGTGAGCGGCCGCTGCACCACGGCGGATGTCCCGCTGATGCTTCCGTTGCCCCTGTTGAAGCGGAGGTTCAACGGGAGTGGGGGCGCGATCGTGTACGTGGGGATGCCCACGAAGCCCTTAGCGGTAAGCGCCGGAGTGGCCGTCATGGGATTGTCCACTGTCAACGCGTACGACTGGGTGGCAGGCGACAACGTGGCGCCACCCGTGACCGTGATGCTGACCTGGGCGTTCGCGGTGCCAGTGAGGCGGCGGTCGGTCGCGGTCACGAGGTACGTCGTCGACGGCTGCGACGTGGTGGGTGTGCCGCTGATGATGCCCGTGGACGAATCGATGACCAGCCCCGCCGGTAGGCCCGGGGCAGTGAACGTCGGCGTCTTCTTGAACCCCGTCCACGTAAGCTTCTGCGACGTCAGGGCCTGGTTGACCTGCCCCGTCAGCGACTGGGTGCTCGGCGTCAGCGTGCGGCCGAGCACCTGCAGGGTCACCTGGGCCGTCGCGGTGTTGACGGTGTCGGTGGCGGAGATCGTGTACGTCGTGGCCGCCATCGACGACTGCGCCGCCCCGGAGAACGTGCCGGTAGTGGCCTCGAAGGTCAGCCCGGTCGGCAATGTGGCGGGGTTCTTCCCGGTCGCATCCAGCAGCGAGTACGTGACGCCGTTGCTGAAGCCACTGGCCGCGTAGGTGATCATGTCGTTCGGTGCCGTCGGAGCCGAGGTCGAGGTCCACGTCTTGACCGGCTGGTTGACGTAGGTCGTGACCGTCTGCTTCGAAGGCGACAGGGTCGCCCCGCAGCCGTCATTGGCCAGCAGCGTCACTTCGATCGTGTCGACGGGGACGATCGTGGCCATGTCGGGGTTCTGCGACTGGCCCTGGAACGCGAAGCGGTCGCCGAGGCTCACGCCGTAGGAGTCCGACGTGGTGGCGATGGCCTGCTGCCACAGGTCCCACACCGCGTACGTCGGCAGGAGGGGCGTCTTCGTGATGGGCGCGAACAGGTCGGCAAACGCTGGCTGCGGCGTGGCGAACGGAGTGCCGATGGCGTTCGTATTGGTGTTCCACGCCTGCGTGTCCATGCCCAGGGTCGTGGAGAAGAATCCGTTGGCCATGCTGGCGACGAGATCGCCGTAGATCCAGCCGTAGATGTCGTTGCCGATCGAGTTGATGAACGTGCCGTTGCCCTGCGTGTACGACCAGGAGTTGGCTGGGTCACCGGACGTCGACAAGTACGAAGGTTGCGTGCCACCGAGCTGGTACGGGCCGTTCTGCAGGTACACGCCGTAGCCGGCGCCGAATTGCTGGATCGTGCCCGTCGGGTCCCATTCGAACCAGGTGCCGCCGCCCATCGTCGTGTAGAAGCCCGCGGCCGGCAGGTAGATGGTCTGCGTCGGCACGTCGTTCGCGGTTGGCGTTGGAGTGGGCGTAGGTGTCGGCGATGGCGCAGGTGTCGGGGATGGCGTGGACGTCGGGGCCAGTGCGATGTTGCCGTACTGGTCGAACGTGCCGCTGTAGTCGTAAGGCGTCGGGTCCTCACTCAGGGCCGAGTTGCCAGCGAAGTAGCCGCGCACCCGCACGGTCTGCCCGCCGAGGAAGCTCGTCAGGTACGACTGCATCGACGGCCACGTGCCGATGCCCTGCGGACCCCACGTGGGGCCGGCCAGGCGAATGCGATCCGCGGAAGTGATGCCGGAGCCGTCGTAGATCTCCAAGTTGGTGTCGAAGTTCGTGATCGAGGACGCCCACTTGGAGTTCTCGACCACGTTCTTGATGTCATCCCAGCAGCCGATGCTGCGAGTCGCTGCGCCGCCGCCCGACTGCTGCAGGACGTTTCCATTGGCGTCCTCGAACGACATGCTCGCTGGCACACCGAGTTGATCGATGGCCGTGACGTCGCCGTTGACTGCGCCGCTGTTGGAGACGACGGTGAACTCGACGTAGTCGTACCTGTAGGTCTCGTTTGGGCCGGGCTGGGCCTGGTTGGTGAGGCTGGCGTTGCTGAAGTACAGCCGGCCGCTGGCCAAGGCGTAGTCCTGCCGGGTCTGAAGGGTGAAACTGTTGATGCCACTGGACGTCGGCAACGCCATGCTGGTGCCCTGCTGGTACACGTTGCCTGCGTTGTCGAGCAGCACGCCGTCCTGCGTGCCGTTCAACGTCACGAAGAGCGTGTTGCCAGCGCCTGGGAAATTGGCGTTCTGGTTGTTCAGCGTGATGGTGATGCAGAAGTAGCCGCCCGCAGTCGAGCAGCCCCCCGCCCTTGCCGGTGCCGTGCCGACCACCCCGGCGATCAAGGCCAATGCAGCGATGATTGCTGTTGTGAAAATGCGACGGGAGGACGGGAACATGGTCATTGCATGGCTCCCAACATGGCTGGTTCATCCAGCGTAGGGACACCGTGAGGCGTAGTCCTGTCGTGCCGGGTCAGCGCAGGCTACGGTCCGGCTCTCATTGCTGTCGGCGACGCCGAAGTCGGGGGATGGCGTAGCCGCTGGTCCTCAGCAGGATGACGCAGGCCACCACGAGGAGCACCGGCAGCCCGACGCCGAGGATGACCCAGATCCAGAAGGAGTCCAGCTGGTTGTCCAGCCAGGTGAAGTTCATCCCGAAGTAGCCGGTCAGGAAGCTGATCGGCAGGAAGATCATCGTGACGATGGTCAGGACGTTGATGCGGTCCGACTGCCAGGACCCCACCTGGGCCTGGATGTCCTGGGCGGCGTTCCGAATGGCGCCTGCGAGGTTGTCGATGAGGCCGGACGTCCCCTGCACGGCGCCGAGGAACTGCTGCATCTGCCCCATGCCGTCGGTGTCGAGCCCGGCGACCGTCCCCGGGTAGATCAGCGAGGCCTGCACGTTCACCACATACATGGGGAAGCGCAGCGCTAGTGGCTGGAAGGCGGTTCGGAAGGCGTTGAGTTGCTGAGTCTGGACGGGCTTGGGGGTGGCCGTCGCGATGATCTCCATGTCCAGCGCGCCGACGCCGATCATGGTCCGCGTCAGTCCGCGCTGCACGGAGGCGAGCATCAACTGCAGCACCACCCCGAGCAGGGTCGACGGGTCCTTGTGCAGGACGTCCACGCGCTCGGACACGCGCTGACGGATCTGCTCGACGGCGACATCCCCCGCGCTGCGCACCGTCACCAGGCGCAACTTGTTCCAGGCGAAGAACACCTGCACGGCCGGGCTGCCGTCGTCGTCATCGATCCAGCAGACCCCGTGGACGTCGCCGGGGGTCATCAGGAAGTCCGCGCCCGGCCCCTCGGCGAGGATTCGGTGCGCCACGGCCGGGTCGATGCCCACTGACTGGAACAGTCCGTCGGCGGCTGCCTCGTCGCCGCCGTGCATGCGGACGTCGATCCACGCGATGCCAGGCTGGTTGGCAGCCGCCTGCGCCTCCGCCACGCTGCACGGCTTCGTGGTGCTGCCGTCGAAGATGGTGACGTCCACGTATTGGAGCGTAGCCGCGCAGCGGAGGGGTCTCGCGCCCGT
>JBAXSI010000107.1:0-5329 GCA_037130755.1 Actinomycetes bacterium | reverse complement strand
CGGTCGTGGGACACGATCAGCAGCGTGCCGGCGAACCCGTCGAGCAGGTCCTCCAGGGCCGCGAGCGTCTCGACGTCGAAGTCGTTCGTCGGCTCGTCGAGGACTAGGACGTTCGGTGCGCCCATGAGCAGCCGAGTGAGCTGCAGCCGTCGCCGCTCGCCACCGGACAGGTCGCCCACCGGAGTCCACTGCCCGTCAGCACCGAAGCCGAGACGCTCGCACAACTGCCCGGCCGACAACTCGCGACCCTTGCCCAGGTCGACCCGCTGCGCCACGCGCTCCACGGCCTCAATGACGCGCCACGTCGGGTCGAGCTCCTCCAGATGCTGTGACAGGTATGCGGGCTTCACCGTCAGGCCCGTGACGATGCGACCGTGCGAGGGGTGCACGTCGCCGAGGATCATGCGCAGCAGCGACGTCTTGCCCGCTCCGTTCGGCCCAAGGATGCCGATGCGCTGGCCAGGCCCGACGTTCCAGTTGAGGTGGTCGAACAGCCGCTTCGGACCCATGAACAGCGTTGCGTCGTGGACCTCGTAGACGGTCTTGCCGAGTCGCGCGTCAGCGAAGGAGAGCAGTTCGACCGCATCGCGAGGCGGCGGTTCGGTACTGATCAGCTCGTATGCAGCGTCGAGGCGGAACTTCGGCTTGGAGGTGCGGGCGGGTGCTCCGCGGCGCAGCCACGCGAGCTCCTTGCGCAGGAGGTTGTTCCGGCGGGCCTCCACGGCCGCGCTCTGACGTTGGCGCTCGGCTTTCGACAGCACGTAGGCGGAGTACCCGCCGTCGTACTCCTCGACCGCACCCCCGACGACCTCCCACATGCTCTCGCAGACCTCGTCGAGGAACCAGCGGTCGTGGGTGACAACCACCACAGCCAGGCCCGTCCGCGCCTTCAGGTGGTCAGCGAGCCACGCGACGATCTCGACGTCGAGGTGGTTGGTCGGCTCGTCCAGCAGGAGCAGGTCGAGGTCCGCGACCAGCAGGCGCGCCAGTTCGACACGGCGGCGCTCCCCTCCGGAGAGGTCGCCCAGTTGTCGGTCGAGCAGCTCGTCGTCATACCCGCCGAGCAGCCCCTCCAGCACCTCGCGCACGCGCGGCTTGGCGGCCCACTCGTGGGTGGCGCCGGTGCCGACAACCGCTTCGAGGATCGTCGTGAGCGGGTCCACGTCGGGGTTCTGCTTCAGTACGCCGAGGTGCACGTCGGACGCCATGCTGACCCGTCCCGAGTCGACCGGCTCAAGCCCGGCCAGCACGTCGAGCAGGGTCGTCTTACCGGCGCCGTTGCGGCCGACCACGCCGATGCGATCCCCGGCGTTGACTCCAGTCGACACCTCGTCCAGGAGCGGGCGATCGCCGAAGGACTTGCTCACCGTCTCAAGGTTGACGAGGTTCCGGGACGGCGCAGCCACGCAGTCATTGTCCTGATTGCCGCATGCGTCCGACTATTCGGGACCGCCCTGGCAAGCGGCAGACCGCTTATCGGGACACCCGGCCTGCCGAGGCCTACTGTGCGGGGGTGCGCCTGCCTTTCACGGTACGGGCGCCTGAACGGTCGGCGGGGGAGCCAGCAGGGCCGCCAGCAGTGCCAAGCCTAGGGAACGGAATAGCAAGGCCGATCACGTCGGAGGACGTGCCCGGTCTGCTTGAGTCGTTGCGCGCCAACGTGCTCCCCGATGCGGAGACGGACTTCCTGGTCGACTGGTCGGGGATCCGCACGCGGATCCCGATGCTGCCGTGGGCACCGCAGCACTTGAGCGGTGTCACGTGCATTGACTTGCCCATCCCCGACGACGGCTACCGCAGCGAGGACGTGGAGTACGCCTCGCTGGCCGAGGCCCTGCGAACTGCCCACGACACCTTCCGCGTCGTCGAGGTGGGCGCTGGCTGGGCGCCATGGTCGGTGTCAGGAATCGTGTATGCCCGGCGTCGCGGGCTCCGCGCACAGGGCATCGCCATTGAGGCCGACGTCACGAGGGCCGGCTGGGCTGTGCAGCATGCCCACGACAACGACGTCAGCGTGGAGCTCGTCGAGGGTTCCCCGGCAGAGATCGGCGCCCGACTCCTCAGCGGACACGGCGACGCGGAACTGCTCGTCGTGCTTGCGGCCGGCTGGCACACCACGACGACACTGCAGTTCCCCGAGATCGACGAGGCGGACATGGGCGCCGCCGTGTGGACGCTGCCCGGTACCGATGTGGACTACCGAGGCGCCCACCTGCGGCATCGTGAGGTGCCCGCTGTCTGCCTGGACACGCTGCTCGCCGGCAGTACCCATACCGACCTGCTGCACATCGATGTGCAAGGTGTCGAGTTCGAACTCCTCGAGCCCATGAGCGACGCCATCCAGGCCCACGTTCGGCTCATGGCCGTGGGGACGACCAATCGACTGGCGGAGGGTCAGCTGCAGCAGCACCTCCTCGCGCGCGGCTGGGGCCTGCTCATCGACGATCCCTGCACTGCGCACTTCGTCATGACCCATCCGACGCTGTCGGGCTTCACCGTCCAGGACGGGACACAGCTGTGGGAGAACCCGTTCCTTCGCGAGTGGCCCGCGTCGTAGCGCTGATCACGTCACCGCGGCAATCAGACGTCCCCGGACACAGCAGGATCGCTGGTCAACTCAGACCCGCCGCCATGTCCGTCCATCGGGGCCGACTGCAGGATGTGCCACGTGCCGTCCTCGAGGGTGAACTGGTACACGAGCAGCACCGTCTTGCCGTTCTCGCCGGTGACCGACACCGCACCCAGGACGAGACCGGGATTGGGCTGTCGGCAGTCGCTGAACTCGTGCGAGACCGAGTCCGCCACCTCCGGATGGCCCTTGAGGATGAGCGCCTTGAGCCCCTCGGCGTTGGTGATCGCTCGGAACTGCTCGGAGGCCAGCGCGAACGCGGCATCGAAGTCACGCGCCTTGAACGCGGCCAGCTGCTGAGACACGATCGAGTCCACTGCAGACTTCACGGCGTCAGGACAGGTGCCCGCGACGCTGCCAGACTGCCCTTCGCTTGGCTCGGGAGCCTCCGTCGGCGACTGCGGCACGAACTGGATCGGCGGCAGGCTGGCCGCGCCAGACACCGGCGCGGACGAGGAGCACCCGGCGAGGACGAGCAGCGCGGTCGCCAACGCCGCCCAGCGGACTCCCGACTTCATCGTCAAACCCCCGGGTTCGAGCGCGACCGCCACGCCCAGCGATCACTGTAGGACGAATCGAATCGCCTTCGCGCCATGAGGTATCACCCAAGCTGACCATTACTTTTCTGTACAAGCCGGGCGAATCGGTGGTAGTTCTAGGCACTCCACGAGGGCAGGAGTGAAATGGCCAAGGGAAGCGGCACCAAAGACGATCCGTGGCAGTTGACCACCGCTCCGGGTTCGTCCGAGTACACGATGTACAAGGACGAGTCGGCTGATCCGCCCGCGCTCGTGTGCCAGGTCGGCTCCACGACCCTCAAGTACCGCCTTGAGGCCATTGACGACCTGCACGCCTGGCTGAAGAAGCAGGGCGACTGGGTCGACCTCGGAGCGGCGGACGAGAAGAAGCCGGCCGCCCCGGGCACAGTCGAGGCGTTCGGCCGCGCGGACGACAACCCGGTCGGGGGCTGGTACGGCCTGCGCAACGGGTACCGCGGACGCTTCGGCATGTACCTCCCGCCGCTGCTGGAGGCACTGGGTCAGGTCGAGTTGACCCATGAGGCGCGCAACAACAAGGTGCGGGCGATCTAGCCCGATTCGTACCGTTTGTGTTCACCTGACGGACACGTAGGCGCCGACCGGATCTCACCTGTCGCTGATGTGGTGGTGGCTCACCCCAGCAACGAGGAGACTCCATGACCTTCCGACGCCTCGCGATCGTCGCGGCCGCTACTGCCGCTGTCACCGCATCCGTCATCGCTGTCCCGTTTTCGCCTGCCTCCGCCGACGATCGCCGCGGCGGCTACACCATCGGGCTGTGGGGCGACCAGCCCTACAACGCCGCCGGCATCGCCGCCGAGGCGAGCGTCGTCGCCGACATCAACAAGCAGGAACTTGTCTTCACAGTCTTCGACGGCGACATCAAGGCCGGCAAGAACTCGTTCTGTGGCACCGACCCGGTCACCGGATACAACCCCTACACCAACGCACAGTCGATGTTCGGATCCATCAAGTGGGCCACCGTCTACACGCCTGGTGACAACGAGTGGACCGACTGCGACCGGATCAGCAACGGCTCCCTCGACCCGAACGTGCAACTGGCCCTCATCCGGTCGATGTTCTTCTCCGACGACGAGTCCTTGGGCCAGGACCCGCTTGACTTGACCCAGCAGAGCGCGCAGTTCCCCGAGAACGCCCGCTGGGAGCATGACGGTGTCACCTTCATCACCGTCCACGCGCCCGGCACCGACAACAACGCTCCGCAGTTCGACGCAGCGGGCAACATGCTCACCCCCGACGGCAAGATCACCACGGACCCGACCAAGCAGAACGGCAACCTCGCCGAGTACACCGCTCGCAATGCGGCGAACCTCGCCTGGCTGCAGTCCGGCTTCGACTTCGCCAAGAAGCGTGGCTCGAAGGGCGTCATGGTCATCCAGCAGGCCGACATGTGGAACTCGCCGATCAACTCCGATCCCGTCGTCCACTACGCCGACGAGAAGGCCGCTCTCGCTCGACTGGTCGCGGGCTTCTCCGGCCAGGTCGCACTGATCAACGGCGACTCGCACGTGATGACGGTCGACAACCCGCTTGACCTGCCCAACTTCACCCGCGTCGTCACTCCTGGCGACACCCAGCACGGCTGGGTGCGTGTTGACGTCAATGCGAAGTCACCGGCTGTCTTCACCTTCACTCCGCAATTGCTCCCCTAGTCAATCGCGGCAGCCGGACGGGGCCGACCGACAAAAGTCCCCCGGCTTGATGGACGTGGATGGGCGGGCGCTCCTCGGGCGCCCGCCCATTCATGCGTCTGCCGCTGCCTTCGGCTGAATCACAGTTCACTCCGAATGTCAGACCCGGCGACGTCAGGTGTGCCAACGGCCATCGGTTACTCACCCGCTAGTGGTTCACGGTTCGGGGCATGTCCAAGCAGCGGGTCATCGTCGAGGCTGTCCTGTCCGGCAAGTCGCAGCGGGAGGCCGCCGAGCTCTACGGGGTCAGTCAGCCTCGGGTCAGTCAGTTGATGGCGTCGTGGCGGGCCGGTGGCTGGGACGCACTGGAGCCGAAGTCTCGGCGGCCGGCGTCGAGCCCGACCGCGACCCCCGATGAGACCAGGGCCCAGATCATCGACCTGCGACGGCGGTTCCGCGGACTGCCACCCGGCCCGAAGAAAGGATCACCACGACGCGGCGGCGTCCAA
>JBAXSI010000106.1:0-5380 GCA_037130755.1 Actinomycetes bacterium | reverse complement strand
CTTCGCCTCTGCCTTCGCCTCTGCCTTCGCCTCTGCCGCCGCCTCTGCCTTCCCCTCTGCCGCCGCCGTAGCCTGTCGCTGGGACCGTGCCATTCACTTGCCTCCTTGCGCGCCGACACCCGTCGTGCTCACCATATGACCAGATCAAGGATGGCCGATCCCGGAATCCGTGCGACATCCGCCGTGTCATGGACGCAGAAGTCGCTTGCTGCTATGTTCGCAGCGCTCAAAGGCCAACAACTTCATACCGCCGTTCAACTCGGAGCGGGAGAGTCCTCGATATGACACGTCGGGACGCCGAAGGAGCAACTCTCCCCGAAACTCTCAGGCCAACAGACCGCTCCGGCTAGGCAACTCTGGAAAGTCTGGACCGCGGTCCAGCGCCGAAGGTGCAAGCCACCAACGTAGGGTGGTGAACCTCTCAGGCATCGATGACAGAGCGGGGAGGCCCTCCAACCGCGGCGTCGCGTCAGCGACGCTCGACTAGGAAGCCTCCCGCCATGACTTCGTCCTGTGTTTGCGCGTCCGCCCGCACCCCCCTGCATGAGGTGCACGAGCGCCTCGGCGCGAGTTTCAGCAACTTCGCCGGATGGGTCCATGCTCGTGAGATACCCTTCCGACCTCGCCGAGCACAGGGCGGTCCGCACCACCCCAGGCCTGTTCGACCTGTGCCACATGGGTGAGATCGAGGTGACTGGCCCTCACGCCGGTGACGAGTTCGACTATGCCCTCGTCTCCCGCCCGTCGAAGATCGATGTCGGCCGGGCCCGCTACTCGACGATCTGCGACGCCGAAGGCGGCATCCTCGACGACCTCGTCGTCTACCTACTCGAGGACCAGCGCTACATGGTCGTGGCCAACGCCAGCAACGCGCGGCCAATAGCCGCCTGCCTCGAGGTGCGTGCCAAGGGCTTCGACGTCAAGGGCAGGGATGTGTCCCACGAGTGGGCCTTCGCGGTCGTGAACCCTTCGACCGGTGACCGCGTCGGTGATCTCACCAGCGGTGCACCGTCACCCACCCTCGGCGTCTCGATCGCCATGGCATTCGTGCTGGCGAGCCTCTCCGAGGCAGGGATGCGACTACAGGTTGACCTTCAGGGAGTCCGTGAGGACGCCGACGTTGCGCCACTCCCCTTCTACCGTCGATCCGCCTGACATCGAGGAGAACAACATGGAGTTCCCGGACCACCTTAGCTACACCGCCGAGCACGAGTGGCTGTACATCGACGGTGAGATCGCGACCGTCGGGGTCACCACCTTCGCCGCCGATTCTCTCGGCGATATCGTCTTTGTCGATCTACCGGCAGTCGGGTCTACCATCGTGGCCGGTCAGCCATGCGGGGAGATCGAGTCGACGAAGTCGGTCAGCGATCTCTACGCCCCGGTCGATGGCCAAATCGTGGAGATCAACCAGGCTGTCGTCGACGCGCCGGGCCTGATCAACGCTGACCCGTTCGACAAAGGGTGGCTGTTCCGCGTCGCGTTCTCCGAGGCCCCCCAACTGCTAGATGCCGCGGCGTACGACGCATTGAACGGAGGATCCTGACATGTCCGATCTCGACCAGCATTTGGCTGACGTCGACCCGGAGGTGTTCGAAGCTATCCGCGCCGAACTCGGACGCCAGCAGCACACCCTTGAGATGATCGCGAGCGAGAACCTCGCACCCGTTGCAGTCATGGAAGCCCAAGGCTCCGTCCTCACCAACAAGTACGCCGAGGGTTATCCCGGACGTCGCTACTACGGCGGTTGCGAGCACGTTGACATCATCGAGCAACTCGCGATCGACCGGGTCACGTCGTTGTTCAACGCCCAGTTCGCGAACGTTCAGCCACACTCAGGAGCGCAGGCCAACGCGTCCGCGATGTCCGCGCTGCTCGACCCGGGAGACACGATTCTCGGACTGGATCTGGCCCACGGCGGTCACCTCACCCACGGCATGCGACTCAACTTCTCGGGCAAGCTCTACAACGTCGTGCCCTACCACGTGACCATGGACGAGATCCGGGTAGACATGTCAGAGGTCGCGCGTCTCGCAATTGAACACCGACCCAAGCTGATCGTGGCCGGCTGGTCCGCCTACTCTCACCATCTGGACTTCGTCGAGTTCCGCCGCGTCGCCGACTCCGTCGATGCCTACCTCATGGTCGACATGGCCCACTTCGCCGGTCTCGTCGCAGCCGGCCTGCATCCCAATCCTGTGCCCCACGCCGACGTCGTGACCACCACCACACACAAGACACTCGGAGGGCCGCGTGGCGGGGTGATCCTCACCAACCGCGAGGATCTCATCAAGAAGCTCAACTCCGCGGTGTTCCCTGGGCAGCAGGGAGGGCCGCTTGAGCATGTCATCGCCGCCAAGGCCGTCGCCTTCAAGCTCGCCGCATCCGAGGAGTTCCGCGAGCGTCAACGTCGTACCCTGGCGGGTGCGCGGCTCGTAGCCGACCGACTTCTGGCGGACGACGTCCTGGCGCACGGTATCCGCGTCTTGGGCGGCGGCACCGAGGTCCACCTGGTCTTGGTCGATCTGCGCGACTCCGAACTCGACGGCAAGCAGGCCGAGGACCGCCTTCACTCCGTCGGAGTCACCGTCAACCGCAACGCTGTACCGAATGATCCGCGGCCGCCAATGGTCTCCTCGGGCTTGCGCATCGGCACCTCCGCACTGGCCACCCGCGGCTTCCGCGAGTCCGAGTTCAGTGAAGTGGCAGACATCATCGCTACGGCACTGACCTCATCCTTCTCTGACGAGACTGTTCGCGCCCTGCGGCACCGGGTCGCCGACCTAACCACCTCGTTCCCCCTTTACCAGGGACTGTGACATGGCCCTTAGCGCCTTCGACATCTACTCGATCGGCATCGGTCCGTCGTCATCCCACACGGTAGGTCCGATGCGCGCCGCAAGGCGATTCGTCGAGCTGCTGCACTCCGACGGCCAGCTGCCGGCGGTGTCCCGGCTGAAGGCTGAGCTGTTCGGCTCACTTGGCGCCACCGGAGACGGACACGGCTCACCGTTAGCCGTGCTCCTTGGGCTCGAAGGCAAGGACCCTGCAACCGTCGACACTAGCCGTTCGCCCGAGCGTCTCGACAACGCGAAGGCCGAGGGCGTCATACGACTCGCAGGCATCCACCCGATCACCTTCGACCCCGATACCGACCTCGTCCTTCATCGGCGTCTTTCGCTGCCGGCGCACCCCAACGGCATGACCTTCACGGCATTCGACGATACCGAGGAACACATCCGGTCACAGACGTACTACTCCGTGGGCGGAGGCTTCGTGATCGACGAGTCAGCCGTTGGCGCCGACCGGGTTGTTCTGGATACAACAGCAGTCCGGTTCCCTTTCAACACGGGTCGACAGCTTCTGGACATCTGCGGACGCGAAGGGTTGGCAATCAGCGACGTCGTACGGCAGAACGAGATGTCCTGGCGCTCGCCCGAGGACATCCGCGCTGGCTTAATGAACCTGTGGTCGGTCATGGTCGACTGCGTAGAAGCCGGCTGCCGGAACGAGGGAGTCCTGCCCGGAGGGCTGAAGGTCGAGCGCCGAGCTCCCACCCTGTTCCACGACCTCAGCGCGCGGAGCGGATCCAACGACCCGCTGGCGATCATGGACTGGGTTAACCTGTTTGCCCTCGCGGTGAACGAGGAGAACGCCTCTGGCGGAAGGGTCGTCACCGCGCCGACGAACGGCGCCGCAGGAATCATCCCCGCAGTCCTTCACTACTACAGCAGGTTCGTTCCGGGCGCCAACGACGACGGAATCGTCCGAATGCTGCTCACAGCTGCAGCCATCGCCATCTTGTTCAAGGAGAATGCGTCCATATCAGGAGCCGAGGTCGGATGCCAGGGCGAGATCGGAGCTGCCTGCTCCATGGCCGCCGGGGCCCTTTGCGAGGTCCTCGGCGGAACGCCGGAGCAGGTCGAGAACGCGGCCGAGATCGGAATCGAGCACAACCTTGGCCTGACGTGCGACCCGGTGGGGGGCCTCGTGCAGATCCCTTGCATCGAACGAAACGCGATCGGCGCCATGAAGGCTATCAACGCGGCCCGACTCTCACTCATCGGAACCGGCCGTCACAAGGTCAGCCTGGACACGGCGATCAGGACTATGCGCGACACAGGGCGCGACATGCACGTCAAGTACAAGGAGACATCCCGCGGCGGCCTCGCCGTCAACGTCATCGAATGCTGAGACGGAGGCGCGTACAGACCCGTAGAAGCGATCGCCGGGCTGCGCCACGTCGACGTCGACGGTGTCAACGGCGCCGAATGGATGACGGTCTTCCTCGACCTCCTCGAACACCCCACGAAGATCCTCGTCTAGACGGCTCCTGTGAATTGATCGCCGTCTTGAGGTCTCAGGACGTGGGGCCTGACTGCAAGTACCACGTGACGAGCGGCCAACCGCGAAGGATCTCCTGGGTGGGGTGAGGTGCGGGCTGCCCGTCATCGAGATCTATGGGGCTTTGGGTAGGCGTTCCTATGCTCGCCGCCGCCCGGCACGGCCGCGGTCCCCTGCGCGCTCTGAACCTACGCATCAAGACTGCGCTTCGGGACGTTTCGTCGATTCGCCGAGATTTTGGGGCTAGCTCTGGGGCTGTGGCCCCAAGAATCTGGTCAAACCGGACACTGGTGTGGATCCGGTTGATCGCTGAAAGTCGTTGCACTGCAACACTTTTCGACGGAGCCGCCTCGGGGACTTGAACCCCGGACCTACGCATTACGAGACAAATTTCCGCTCTCACCGCCATGAGGGAATTCGAGTGTTACCAATGGTTTTCGTCCCATCGAGACCACTCCAGACGACTCCAATGGACTGGAGTTGGGGCTAGCCGTGGGGCTAGCTTTCGCCCGGTCCGACCACCGCTTCGGTGCTTGGACCTAAGCACTACCGATGCGTTGCCGAACATCCGCCCAGCCTTGCGTCGTTCTACCATCGACGAGACTTACGCCCTGCGAAAGCCACCCCGACGTGTGGGCGGCGTTCGGCAGAATCAACTCCGTTCCATCGTCCACAGGCGAGGTCGGATTCCGCATGTCCGACCTCGGGATTCTTGCCTTCCTCGACGAGTCGAGGAGGGCGGTACGGGACGCCGCCACGGGCAGGGTCAGCGCCTCGGGGGACTACTACGGGGTCGCCGCCGCCATCGTTCTGCATGGTGACGTTGGCCGCATTCAGCTCCGGGTCCATCCTGGCCTGGACCGCCTTGGCAGGGCCGTCACCCACAGCGGGCCTGCCCCGACCAACGTGACGCAACTGGGCGTCGCTGTAGCCACGCTCGGCCTCGTCTGCCATTCGCTAGATGTCGGCCTCGGCGAACGGCCTGGCATCGCTCACCCCCCGGCGCGATCAGCGCCGCACGCGCGCGCCCGCCCCC
>JBAXSI010000105.1:0-5518 GCA_037130755.1 Actinomycetes bacterium | reverse complement strand
GGCCGCGCGAGGTGCGCCGTCCACCGCGGCGCGAGCGCGTGCGCATGAGTGGGCAGGAACGCCGCGAGCAGCTGCTCGACGTCGGCCGCAAGCTGTTCGCCGAGAAGGGCTTCGAGGCCGTCAGCGTCGAGGAGATCGCCGCCAAGGCCGATGTCTCCAAGCCCGTCGTGTACGAGCACTTCGGTGGCAAGGAAGGCCTTTACGCGGTCGTCGTCGATCGTGAGATGACCTACCTGCTCGTCTCGATCGCCGAGGCACTCGGCATGGACGACCACGGTGACACGGCACCGACGAACGCCCGGACGCTACTGGAGCGGGCCGGCATGGCGCTGTTCGACTACATCGACCGTTATCCCGATGGCTTCCGGATCCTCGTGCGCGACACCCCCGCGATCAGTGACCCTGAGGACGCCGGACACCACGTGGGCGGCACCTTCGCTGGACTGCTGGTCGACGTCGCTGCGAAGGTCGACGACCTGCTGGCCAAGCAGTTCCGCGCCCACAAGCTCAATCCCAAGTGGGCGCCGCTGTACTCGCAGATGCTCGTCGGCATGGTGGCCCAGACCGGGCAGTGGTGGCTCGATGTGCGCAAGCCCAAGAAGGAGGAGGTCGTCGCCCACCTGGTGAACCTCGCCTGGAATGGACTGCAGAACATGGAGGCCAAGCCCTCCCTGGTCACCGGAAAGCACTGACAACCCTGCGCGTGAGGGCTACTCCAGCTTGATGGTCGGCAGGATGCGGTCGAGCCACTTCGGGACCCACCAGTTGGCCCGGCCGAACAGGCTCATCAGCGACGGCACGAGCACCAGGCGCACGAGGAACGCGTCGATGATGACCGCCGACGCCAGCGCGACACCGAACAGCTTGATGGTGTCCAGCGGCGTCGGCACGAAGGACAAGAAGACGCTCGTCATGATCGTCGCCGCAGCGACGACGACCTTGCCCGAGCCCGCGAGACCGAGGCGCACGGCGTCGGAGTTGTCGTGTGAGTGCTCCCACTCCTCCCGCATGCGCGTGACGAGGAAGACCTGGTAGTCCATCGACAGGCCGAACAGGATCGCGAAGACCATGATCGGCAGGAACGGCAGGATCGGGCCGGTCCCCGTCACTCCCAGCAGCGAGTCCCCCACGCCCTTCTGGAACACCGCCACGGTGACTCCCAGAGCGCTGGCGAACGACAGCAGCGAAGTCACGGCAGCGGTCAACGGGATCAGCAGCGAGTGGAACAGCAGCATGAGGGCGAGGAAGCCGAGCCCGACGACGAGTAGCAGGAAGACCGGCAGTGCTCCAGTGAGGACCGTGGTGAAGTCCTCCGCAACCGCCTGCGCACCACCGGCATAGATCGTTGCCCCCGACTGAGCGGCGATCTCCGGCGCCGTCGTGCCGCGGATCCGGTCGAGTAGGGCCGTGGTGTCCTCGGACGACGGCGGAGTGGCCGGCTTGACGATCACCGAGGTGACCTTCCCATCGATGCCGAACACCTTCTTGTCGAGCTCGAGCAGCGGCAGCATTCCCGATGACGGGATCGTCGATGCCACACCTGGCGTCTTCTCCAGCGCGGTGATGACCTTCGCGAGCGCCGCGTAGTCGTCCGGCTTCTGCATCTGCACCGCAACGAAGAACGGGCCGTTGGTGCCCGGGCCGAAGCCAGTCGACATCAGGTCGAAGCCCACTCGCAGGGGCGAGCCCTTGGCCTCTGATCCGTCGTCGGGGAAACCCATCTGCATCGACAGCGCGGGAGACGCGAGCACACCGATGATCACGAGCGACACGACGACCGGTACCAAGGGCATGCGCTGCAGCAGCGCGCCGTACTTCGCCCAGCGTGACGCGGCGGGATCCTCGCGCTTGGGATGCCGCGCCCACGGCATGCGGATGCTCAGCGCCTTGGTGCCGAGCAGTGACAGCAGCGCCGGGAGCATCCACAGGGCAGACAGCATCACCATCAGCACCGCGGCGGCAGCGGCGATGGCCAGGCCGTTGAAGAAGTTGATGCGGAGGACGAACATGCCGATGAGGGCGACCATCACCGTCGTGCCCGCGAACGCCACTGCCTTTCCCGCGGTGCCGACCGCCTCCAGCGCGGCGTCCTTGGGAGCCGATCCGTTGCGCACTGCCTGGTTGAACCGGTTCATGATGAACAGCGCGTAGTCGATGCCGACGCCCAGGCCGATCATCGCCGCGAGGGTCGGTGCGAACGAGGCCACGTCCATGAATCGCGCCGCAACGATGACCAGCAACTGCCCTGCAACGAGCCCCGTGAGGGCGACGACGATCGGGAGGCCCGCCGCTACCAGCGACCCGAACGTGATCAGCAGGATGATGATCGCGGCGAGCAGGCCGACGGCCTGCGAGGAGTCGGGGCCGGCGCCCGCACCCTCCAGTGCGGACCCCGACACCCCGACCGTCAGCGTCAGGCTGTTTGCGGTCATGGCTGTATCGACGAACTCGGTCGCCTGAGCAGTGGTCGGCGCCGTTCCTGCGAGGGTCACGGTGGCGTATGCGACGGAGCCGTCCTGCGAGACCGCGGAGGTCGCGGCCTGCGTTGCGGTGGCGGCATTGGCTAGCGTCTCCGCCTTGGCCTTCACCTCCGCCATGGCCTTCGTCGCCTCGCGAGTGTCCTTCGGGAGCGCGCGGGCGAACGCGGCCAGCTTCTTGGGGCTCGCGGCCGCGAGCGCCGCGAGAGTCGACTTGGGCAGCCGCGCGAACGCGTTGAGGTCACCGAACGCCGCGATGACCTTGTCGATGTCCGCCTTCGTCAAGCCGACGAGGAAAGCCAGGTCCTTGGGCGTGAGCTTCGCCAGTTTGTCGAGGGTTCCCTTGGATGTGGACGCCAGCGACGCCAGGCCGGGCAGGGCACGGGCCACCGCCGCAAGCTTCGCGGGATCGGCCTTCGCCAGCGGGGCGATCTCCTTGAGCAGTGTCGCCCCGTCACGCAACTGCTTCTTGGTAAGTCCGATTCCCTTCGCGACCGCTGCCATGAGGGTCGCGAGTTGCGGATCGGCCGCCTCGGCCTTCGCAAGGCCAGCCACAACCTGTTCCACGCCGCGAACGTCGGCCGGCAGTTTCTTCGCGAACGCGGCAAGGTCGGACTTGGGCGTGTCAGCAAGCGCCTTGAGCACCGACGGCGGCAGGTGCGCGAACCTGTCAAAGCCCCCGATCGCCGACAGCCCGGCCTCGATGTCGGCCGAGCTCAGCCCGACGACGAAGTCGAGGTCGGCGGGCGTGATCGCCGCGAGGGCGGCCAGGTCGGCCTTCGGCATCCGAGCGAGCTTCGCGATCTCGGGAAGTGCCCGACCCAGAGCGGCCAGCTTCGCCGGGTCGGCCTTCTCCAGCGGCGCCAGTTCGTCAAGGAACTTGGCGGCTTCGTCGAGCTTGTCCTCCGGGATGCCTACCTTCTTGCTCAGTTCCGAGCGGATCGCCTCGAGCACGGTCGCGCGCAGGTCCGTTGGTGTCGGCTTGGGACAGGCTGCCCCGTAGTTCTTCCCGTAGGGCCCGACCACGCACGTGACGTACTCCAGGGCAGCGAGCCGCTGCAGCGTTGGCTCGATGGCCGCCTGGGTCGTCTGGTCGGTCACGGTGCCGCTTCGAGGGGCCCAGACCACCTGGACCGAGGTCGTGTCCGTCGGCTTGCCGGCCAGCTCGGTGAGCAGGTCCTGCGCCGTCGTGGACTGCACGCCCGGCAAGGCGAAGCTGTCGTTGAACTTGCCGCCGAAGGCGCTTGCCGCTCCGCCGATGATGATCACCAGCAGCAACCAGGCGATCAACGCCACGATGGGTCGGCGCACTGCCCAGCGGCTCACGTCCGCCATCGTCCTGTACTTACCGGCCTGAAGGGTTGCTTCAGGCGATGACGGGACTTCAGTCCCCTCGCCCGCGAGTCCAACCACCAGCCCGCGATAGGGCGGCCGTCGTGAATCTTGATGACGAGATTCTTGACGTAGCATGGACCCGTGGCCCAGGACGAGGTCGACCGCATCGCACTCGCGTGGCAACGCGAGCGCCCCGACCTCGACGTCGACCCCCTGCAGGTCCTCTCCCGCGTCAGCCGGCTCGCCCGTCACCTGGACCTCGCCCGGCGGCAGTCCTTCGCGGCGCACGACCTGGAGACCTGGGAGTTCGATGTGCTGGCCGCGCTCCGACGGGCCGGTGCTCCCTACTCGCTCTCCCCCGGGCAACTCGGCTCGGAGACCCTCGTCACATCAGGGACGATGACCAACCGCATCGACCGGCTCGAGTCGCGCGGTCTCGTACGGCGCGAACCCGACGCCACCGATCGCCGCGGGGTCCGAGTGGTCCTCACGGACCCGGGTCGCAGCGCCGTCGACGATGCGATGAGCGACCTGCTTGCGCGCGAGCACACGCTGCTCGCGTCACTGGACACGGCCGACCGACAGGCGCTGGCCGGCCTGCTGCGCGTGCTCGTGCAGCAGTTCGGCGACTAGGCGCTACGCCCGGCCGAAGTAGTTGTCGAGTCCGGCGAAGAGCCACTTCGCATACTGCTTCTGGCCCGACGTCGACGTCATGCGCGCAGCATCCGATGCGTTGCGCATGTTCCCAACCTCGACGGTGACGGTCGGGACGTTGCTGAAGTTCAGCGACGTGGTGTCGCGGGAGACCATGAGCTGGCCGCCGATGTAGTTCGACGGTGGTGCACCGGCGAGCTTCATCCCCTCGATCATCGCCTTCGCCAGTCGACGGTCCTTGACGACGACGTCGTCGGTCCAGCCCTTGATCAGGGCGGGGGTCATCGCGAAGAAGCCCTTGCTGCTCGACGCCGCACCGTCCGCGTGGATGCTCAGCATGGCGTCGGCGTGGACGCGGTTGGCCAGCTTGGCGCGGTCCCACACGCAGGGGCCCCAGTCATCGCGGCTGTTGGTTGTGCGCGTCATCACGACCTTCGCGCCAGCGCGCTCCAATTTGCGCTTCAGCCGCTCCGCGACTTTCCAGGTGAACGTCGCCTCGGGGTACCCGCTGTTCGTCGCCGTGCCCGTCGTGTTGCACGCCTTGGTGATCGCGCCGTTGAACACGGTCTGCGCCATCTGCCTGGCGAACTTCGGGTTTGAGTTGCCGAGCTGGTGGCCAGGGTCGATCACGATGACCTTGCCCTCGAGTGGTCGCGTGGCCGCCGCCGCAGGAGCGCCCAGCACGGCGGCGCCGATGACGGCTGCGAGGACGACGAGGACCGCTCGCCTCACAGGATCGCCAGCATCCGATGGTTGCCGAGGGTGTTGGGCTTCACACGCTCAAGGCCGAGCATCTCGGCAACGCCCTCGTCGTAGGACTGCAGCAGTTGCTCGTAGACGCTGTGGTCGACCGGCGTCTCCTCGATCTCCTCGAAGCCGTGGGCGCCGAAGAAGTCGACCATGAAGGTCAGGCAGAAGACGCGTTTCACGCCGACGGCGCGCGCACGATCCATCAGCTCGGTGAGCAGCGCGGAGCCGATGCCCTTGCCCGCGTAGTCCGGTGAGACCGCGAGCGTGCGGACCTCCGCAAGGTCCTCCCACATCACGTGCAG
>JBAXSI010000104.1:0-5839 GCA_037130755.1 Actinomycetes bacterium | reverse complement strand
TGATCATCGACCGGCTCACCTAGCCGGACGACCCGAAAGGACACCCGTGAGCGAGCATGCGGCCAAGGGCCACACCGTCGAGGGCCTCATCATGGTGCTGATCCTCGCCGGGCTGATGGCCTACCTCTTCAACATGATCAGCAGCGACGCGGTGGGCGCGGTCGGCGTGGGTGCGCTGCTGTTCTTTGTCGGCGCCTTCGCCGTGCTGGTGCTGGGTCGCAAGCAGGCGTGAGCGATACCTCCCCACTGCGACTGGGCGTCCTCGGTGCGGCGCGCATCAGCGGTATCGCGATCATCGATCCGGCCCACATCGTCGGCGCTCGTCTCGTGGCCGTTGCCGCGCGCGACAAGGCGCGGGCCCGGGAGTTCGCCGAGGAGCACGGCTTCGAGCGCGTGCTCGACGACTATCAAGCGGTCATCGACGATCCGGAGGTCGAGGCGGTCTACAACCCGCTCGCCAATGCCCAGCACGGGCCATGGAACCTCAAGGCGATCGAGGCCGGCAAGCACGTCCTGAGCGAGAAGCCGTTCGCGAGCAATGCGGCTGAGGCCCGGCAGGTGCGAGACGCGGCCAAGGCTGCTGGCGTGGTGTGCGTCGAGGCGTTCCACTACGCGTACCACCCGTTGATGGCCCGCATGATCGAGCTCGCCGGCAGCGGCGAGATCGGCGACCTGCAGTTCGTCGAGGCGCGCATGCTCATGCCGCCGCCGACTGCCGGTGATCTTCGCTGGACGGCTTCCCTTGCTGGCGGTGGGCTGATGGACGTCGGCTGCTATGCCGTGCATGCCGTGCGCGATCTCGGCGAGTGGTGCGGGGGAGAGCCGACGATCGTCTCCGCGATGGGCGGGGAGATCCCGCAGCATCCGGGCGTCGATGCGTGGCTGTCCGCCGACCTGGCGTATCCCAACGGGATTCCCGCGCGGATCGAGTCGAGCATGACGCATGGGGTGCTGGACTTCTCGCTGCGCATCGTGGGCAGCAGGGGCGAGGCGTACGCGCCCGCCTTTCTCCAGGCGCACCTAGACGACCGCATCATCATCACGGTCGGCACCGAGCAGCGCGTCGAGGAGATGGGCTCGCGCACGACGTACACCTACATGCTGGAGGCGTTCACGCGGCTCATCCGCGAGGGCGTGCCCATGCGCACGGATGCCGACGACTCGATCGTGCAGATGCAGATGATCGACGATCTCTACGCGGCCGCGGGAATGCAACCCCGGGAGACTCTCGACTGAGGACGTGCTACTTGGGCTCGGTGTAGCTGTAGTGCTGGCTGTGATCCTTGTTGTGGCATTGGAAGGCGCACGTGACGTTCACTGTCCACGTGGTGGCGTTGAGACTTGTCCGGGTAATGCTGATGTCGTCGGGGTTCAGGCCGGTCGATGGAGCCAGCCGGACCAGGCGCAGGCCCGTGTCGGCGATTCCCGGCGTTCCTGTGCTCGAGTGTTCCGTCTCGTAGTGGCACACCGGACAGCCGATGCCCTTGCCGATGTGCTTGGCGTGTCTGTCGAAGTTCGAGGCCTGTGTGTTGTCGGTCTTGAAGGGCTCCGTGGCGTGGCAATTCAGGCACAGGCTGTAGTTCTCCGTCAGCTTGCTCGAAAGACCCGTGATATCTGACGTCGTGTCGTTGTAGTTGCCTAGAAGGATGCCCTTGCGGTTCGGACTGGCGGCGGGCGCCGCGTGAGCATCCGAAGGGATGTAGCCACTGGCCACCGAGACGGCTGAGTAGGCGTGGCAGTGGACGCAGCGGACGGTTCCGGTCTTGGTGAAGTTCCAGTACGTTCCGCCAAGAAGGCTGTTGGTCATCGCCAGGGACTTGTTGGTGCCCGCCGCCTCGACTGGGTGGAAGGACCCGGACGCATTGGCCGGGGCGGTCGGGTTGAACTGGGCGGCCGTGTCGGGAGTCCCTGCGGGCAGGGTCGTGAACGACGAGTGGCACTTGTAGCAGAGCTGGTACTCGCGGGTCAGTGTGTCGCTAGTGCCATTGAGGAACGCGAAGTTCGGCGTGTTCCCGGTGAAGCTGGTGATCGTGGCACCGGAGACGCCGGCGATGCGGGCGCTTGCCGTCCACCCCTGGCCGACAGCTCCGTTCATGACCTGCTCGGAGGCCGGCGTCGCTGCCGAGCCGTGTGGGTCGTGACAGTCGGTGCACTCCGAGTGCCGATTGCTGACGCCGCCGAACTCGTCGACTGGCGTGGCCCCTGCATCCTCGTCCGACAGGCGGCCGGCGTGCGCGTTGCCGGCGCTCGCCGGCACGTTGTGGGAGAACCCCGCGACGCTCACGCCACCGACTGTCGCCTCGGCGTACTCATCGGAGACGTTGGGCAGTCGGGTGCCTGTGTCGGGATTGTTGGGGAACTCGCTAGCGGGATCGCCAGCACCGGCGCCCGTGCCGTCGTGGCACGTGATGCACAGGGCCGTCTGCGTGGCATTGCCTCGGAGCAGGGAGTCGGCCCCCTCGGCCGTGTGCGTCCGGTGGCAGCGCGCGCAGGTGTCGGTCTGCATCGTGTATGGACCATGGATGGGGTCGGGTGTCTCCGCGAAGGCCGCCAGCATCTGGACGTTGGGATTGGTCCCGCTCAACACCAGCGGAGTCGGGGTGCAGTCGGGCGGTGTCGCCCCCGGGATGTCGCACCCGACCGTGATGTCGACTGCCACGGTGGCGCTGAAGGTTCCGCTCGAACCCGTGCTCGTTCCCTTGATGCTGTAACTGGTTTCCACCTGCGGAGTCGTGGCGGTGCCTGAGATCACGCCCGAACTGCCGTCGACCGACAGTCCTGAGGGCAGGCCGCCAACGACGGAGTATGTGACCGTGTCGGGGAAGCCCGTTGCGGTCAGGGTGGTGGTGGGGTCGGCCGGCACCTGGGGGATCAGGTCCATGACCTGTGTCGCCGGGCTCAGTTTCGGTGACACCGTGATCGTGATCGTGGCAGTTGCCGCGCCCGTGCCAGGTCCGGATTCCGTGCCGGTGACGGTGTAGTCGGTCGCCGACTGCGCGGTCGACGGGGTACCGCTCACGACGCCGGTCGACGACGAAAGCGCCAATCCGGCGGGAAGTTGCGGGCTGACGCTGTAGGTGATCGGCGCGTTCAGCGAAGGGTCAGGCGTGAGCGTCGTCGTGCTCGAGATGGCGTTTCCAGCGACGGCGCTGATGGTCTGGGACGTCGGCGAAAGCAGGGTCGCTGCCGCGGGTGCGGTCGAGGTTGCCGTGGCTGATGCCGACGCAGTGTCCGTTGGGCTCGCCGAGGCCGAGGCCGATGCGGAAGCCGTATCGGTAGGGGAAGCCGAGGCGGAAGCCGTATCGGTAGGGGAAGCCGAGGCGGAAGCACTCGCAGACGCGGTGTCGGTGGGCGAGACAGAGACGTCCGTGACAACCGAGGTGGACGGGTTGCCCGTCGCAAATGCCATGGGTGTCCCGATTGCGAGTGCCATCAGTGCCGCCGTCGCCGTGGCGGAGATAGCGGACTTCCAGGCCGGGCGGCGAATGCCGAAACGACCAGGAAGCCCGCGGAAACTCACCTATAGCTCCAGACCTGCACTCGATTGTTCTGGCGGTCCGCCACATAGACGCGGCCGACGCTGTCGGTGGCGATGCCGTTCGGGAACTCGAACTGCCCGTCGTTCTGGCCTTCCTCCCCGAAGGAGAAGGAGAACTCTGCGAGCCCGTTGTCGCTGGGCTTGTAGACGTTGACGGAGTTGTTGACGGTGTCGACGACGTAGAGCCGACCCCTGTCATCGAAGGCCTCGCCGCGGGGCAGACCCAGCGCCGTCTCGCCCTTGCCGCGCGGCAGGGCGCCCGCACTGGTTCCGTCCGACTTGTATGCCATCACGCGACCGTTGTTCGAGTCGGTGACGAAGATCGTGCCGTCGTCGCGCACTGCGACCCCGTTGGGGAACGACAGGCCGTCCTTCTCGCCCATTCGCGTGATGACGGTGCCATCGGTCTTCATCTTCAGGACGCTCTGATGAGGCTCGGTGAGATCGGTGACGTAGACATTTCCGTCCTTGTCGAAAGCAAGCCCCAGTGGTGACCACGACTTTACGCCGACGGGCTTGAGCTCGCGAAGGTAGTTGCCCGACGCGTCGTATACGTATACGGCAGACGCTGCGCGATCGGAGACGTAGACGTCCGAGGTAGCGGGATCAACCGCCACATAAACGGGCACATGCCGCTTCGTCTTGTCATTGGGTGCCACGAGCTTGCCCTGGCCCTGGCCCGCGCTGTTGAACACCAGCACCGATGGATCGGTGCCGACCTGGGTCGTATACAAGCGGTCGTTGCCCTCGTCGATGGCGACGGACAACGGCTGGTCGATGTCGTAGATCGACGTTGAGTATGCCGGGGGCGTCGGAAGGCCAAGGACGGGAAGCTGGGTAACCGGCTTGCCGGTGCGCAGATACCACAGGAACACCGACGCCAGGATGACCAACAGTGCCACGACGACGGCGATGAGGATGAGCAGGCCTCGGCGCGACTTCGGCTCTTCGTCGATCGGGTCCGGTTCCGTTGCTGGTGCCGGGGGCGGCGTGATGCTTTCCGTGGTCATGATCCACTCCCTGCGGGGGACGGGGCTGCGCTAGCGGTAGGGGCGCCCAGGCGGGCCAAAGCCGTGCGGGCGGTGATGTTCGACGGATCGACCTGCGTTGCCTTGGTGTAGTACTCGATGGCCATCTCGGAGTTGCCGTCGTTCTCGGCCGCGAGTCCGAGCCCGAGAAGCGCGGGCAGCTGGTACTTGCCCTTCGTCAGTGTCGACAGCTCCTGGGTTCCATCCGATCCGCTGCCTTCACAGATCGCCTTCATTCCCTTGGCGAAGATGACGCCGTCAGCGTCGCTCAGCTTGGAGTAGGCGTTCTCCAGGCCCGAGAACGGGTCGCACCAGCCTGATGGGACGAAGGCAAGGGCCTCGCTGTAAGAGTCGGCGGCGTCCTTGTACTTCCCGGCCCGTGACTGCGCCTCGCCGAGACTGAACCAAGCGTCAGCATCGGTCTTGTCGATTCCCAGTGCTGACTGGAGGGCCTTCGTGGCGCCAGGGACGTCGTTCAGGCTGAGGTTCGCAATACCAAGGGAGTAGTAGGCCTGCTCGAGTTGCGGATCGGCGGCGGAGAACTCCGCCTTGCCGGACGACTTGATGAATTTGGTGTACTGGTCCTTCGCACCCGCGAAGTCGCCCTTCTTGGAGAGCATCGCCCCTACGCCGAGCAGGGCCGCACGATTCTTCGGCTGGGCGGTCAGGATCTCGTTGAACTGGGTGAGGGCGTCGTCAGCTCGCCCGAATCGCGCGTAGACGGCCGCGAGCTGGAGGCGCGCCGAGATGTCGTTGGGGGATTCCTTGACGGCGGCCTCGGCCTTCGTCACCGACTGGTCGGGAATGCTGGGCGTCGACTCAACCCGATGGCCCATGTAGTACACCCCGGCGAACACCGCCAGCAGGATGACGAAGGAGATGATCAGCAGGCGCAGAATCCGACGCAGTTCCTGCTCGGATCGTGGCGGGCGCTTCTTCTTGGGGGAGGAGTCCGGTGCGGGAGCCGTTGCTTCGGGGGCCGTGGTCGGCGATTCACTTGTCACGAGCTGCATTCCCATCCTGTCGGAATCGACGCATCCGTCCGGGGGTCTGGCGGGGCGGTCATCCTGATCGTTGGCCTCGTGAAATCCAGCGGGATTTCCGCGCGACACGAGGGTTCCTCCTCGCTAGATTCTGCCTCCGGGGGCCCAGCATTCTGTAGGGACCTTTGCCACCCTTTGTTCGGACTTTCGCCACGACCGGTGCTGCCATGCCCGTCCTAAACTCAAAACGTGGCTCAAAACGACGAATCCAACACTGCGAACGTCCAGAT
>JBAXSI010000103.1:0-5862 GCA_037130755.1 Actinomycetes bacterium | reverse complement strand
TCATGGCTGCGCGCCACAGGCCGAACCACACCAGGTGCGTCATGTACAGCGAGTACGAGATGAAGCCGCCCAGTACGAGCGCCTTGGTGGACAGGAAGCGGCTCAGGCCGCGCCGCGACAGGGCGAGCGAGCCGATCCAGGCGATGAGTACCGGGACGAGCAATAGGTGGAAGAACGGCGGCAACGGCTCGGCGTCGCCGGTCAGGTCCAGTTGCGGAGGCTGCGCGGCGGGCAGGTTGCCCAGGAAGATCGCGCCGGCGATGACGACGATCGGCAGCAGGACCGCCAGGACCGAGGCACTGCGCTCCACCTGCGGCGACGCTGGCTCGGACAGCTTGTCGCCGGGCAGGAAGCGGATGACGAACAGGTAGGTGATCGCGCCTGCGGTGAACTCCGTCAGAATGCGGTACGTCGAGCCCCAGTGGTCGGTGTAGTACGGGTCCGTCGTCGACAGTCCGTAGATGACCAGCGGCGTAAGTGCGAGGACCCACGCGAAGCCCAGCAGCCACGTCGGGAGCCGCTTGTAGAAGAACCACAGCAGCAGGACGAGCAACGGGAACAGCAGGTACGCCAGCCACTCCATCGACAGTGACCACGCCACGAAGTTCCAGCCGCGCTGCGGCTCCGGTCCCCACTCCTGCACGAGCAGCAGGTTCTTCAGCAGGTCGACGGGGTTGAGCCAGTCGCGATCGAGCGTGTCGCCGGTCACCTTCGCCTGCGCGACCACCGCACCGCCCGCGACGAAGATCATCACCAGGTGCACAGGGTAGATGCGGGCCAGGCGCAGCCACCAGAAGTCGAGCGCGCCGCGCCACTTCAGCGCTGGTCCGAGCCGGCGCAGATACGTGTGCGTGAGGATGAAGCCGGAGAGCGCGAAGAACAGGTCGACGCCGAGGCGACCCACCCGCAGCACGTCGCCCACGCCCGGGATGGCGAGCACGTGCAGGGCCGCGAGGGGGATCTGCAGGTGGTATAGCAGGACCCAGGCGGCCGCGACGAAGCGGATGCCGGTCAGCTGCCGGATGAAGACGTTCAACGAGTTCCCTTGCCGTCGACGATTGCGGTCATCGTGTCATGGACCCGCGTCCCGTCACGGTTAGGCTCACGGGCGTGGACGCCGACCGGATGCTGCTGACGAACCTCGTCCTTGCGCGCGGCGTCGTCGATAGGGCCGCCGAGCGCCGCACCGACGCGCAGTGGCAGGCCGTCCGACGTGCCGATCCGCGCTCTAGGGTCCTGCGCGTGTCCGACGGGTCGGCGTGGGTGCAGACATTCGGCCCCGACTCAGCCGAGCTCGCGCTCGAGTCGGCCGCAGATGTCGATGCTGAGGCTGAACTGACGTTCCTCGGAGTCGACCACGACGATGTCGCCTACTTCGCCGAGCACGTCGGCTGGCCGCACGACCTCGAGGGCGACGCGCAGTGGGCGGACCTGCGGCAGGTGGGCGCGCGGCTGAACCCGCGCGACGCCGGGCTCATGGTCACGGCGGTAGCGCTCGACAACTGGCTGCGCACGCACACCCGCTGTCCGCGCTGCGGTGCGCCGACGGAGTTCAACGCCGCGGGCTGGTCGCGACGCTGTCCCGACGACGGCAGCGATCACTTCCCGCGCACCGACCCGGCAGTGATCATGCTCGTGCGCGACCGCGACGACCGGGCGCTGCTCGGCCGCCAGCAGCGGTGGGCGCCGGGCTGGTTCTCCACCTTGGCGGGCTTCGTCGAGTCAGGGGAGTCGGCCGAGGCCGCGTTGCGTCGCGAGGTGTTCGAGGAGGCGGGGATCGTCATCGCGAGCGGTCCTGACGACATCGCCTACCTGGGCAGCCAGCCGTGGCCCTTCCCGTGTTCCTTGATGCTCGGCTACCACGCCTGGACCGACGATCCCGAGATCACCGTCGACGGCGAGGAGATCGCCGAGGCGCACTGGTTCACCCGTGATGAGCTTGCGGCCGCGTGCGAGAGCGGCGAGGTCCGGCTGCCGCCGACGGTGTCGATCGCCCGGCGGCTCGTCGAGCGCTGGTACGGCAGCGAGCTGCCCGGCGACTGGTCGCGCGAGATCCCCGTCCCGCCCCGCTAGCGATCCCTCGCCAGCGCTGGGCTCCATCGGGGGCAGCGGGTTAGAGGGCGGCGATCTTCTCCTTGACCTGCATGATCGACGGGTTCGTCAACGCCGTGCCGTCCGCGAACACGACGGTTGGGACGGTCTGGTTGCCGCCGTTGACGGATTCGACCAGGGCGGCGGCCTCGGGATCGTTCTCGATGTCGATCTCCTCGAAGGCGATGCCCTCGCGACCGAGCTGGGCCTTGAGCCGCTGGCAGTAGCCGCACCACACCGTCGTGTACATCTGCATGGGCACAGACGCTACCGTGCCTGCCATGCCGCTGCTCAATGCCGAAGACGCCCTGGCGGGCCTCGACGACGAGCAGCGGGCGGTCGCCGAAGCCCTCGAGGGACCGGTGGTCGTCCTGGCCGGCGCGGGCACCGGCAAGACGCGAGCCATCACCCATCGCATCGCCTACGGGGTCGCCACGGGCGCCCACGACCCCCGCCGCACGCTGGCCGTGACGTTCACGACGAGGGCGGCCGGCGAGATGCGCAGCCGACTGCGCTCGCTCGGGGTCGAGGGTGCGCAGGTGCGTACCTTCCACGCGGCAGCCCTGCGCCAACTGCGCTACTTCTGGCCGAAGCTGAGCGGCGGCACCTTCCCCGAACTGCTCCCGAGCAAGGCGCGCGTCGTTGCCGAGGCGGCGCGTCGATGCGGGCTGCCGACGGACGCCGCGAGCGTGCGCGACCTGAGCGCAGACCTCGAGTGGGCGAAGGTCAACTTCCTGTACGGGCCGGCGCTTGCCGAGCAGGCGGCGCGAGTGTCCCGGACGTTGTCGGGCGACGGGCCCGTCGTGGCCGCCGCCCTCACGGCCTACGAGCAGATCAAGACCGACCGCGGACTGCTCGACTTCGAGGATGTTCTGCTGGTGACGGCCGGCGCACTCGCCGAGCGGCCCGACATCGCCGACGCGGTCCGTCAGACGTACCGGTGGTTCACGGTCGACGAGTACCAGGACGTCAATCCGCTGCAGCAGCGCCTCCTCGAGCTCTGGCTGGGGGACCGCGACGACGTCTGCGTCGTCGGCGACCCTCATCAGACGATCTACACGTTCACCGGTGCCACCCCGCGATACCTCGAGACCTTCCGCATGACGTACCCGGAGGCCACCGAGGTCCGGCTCGTGCGGTGTTACCGCTGCACGCCGGAGATCGTCGCGCTGGCCAACGGGGTCATCGCCAAGGCGCCCTCCGACGCACGGGCACCGACCGCCCCGCTCGTGCTGCGCTCGCAGCGGCCCGCGGGTCCGGTTCCCGTTGTCACCGCGTACGCCGATGACGTGGAGGAGGCCAACAGCGTCGCCCGTCGCGCGCGCGACTACCTCGCCGAAGGCGTTGCCGCACGTGACATCGGCGTGCTCTTCCGCATCAACGCTCAATCGGAGGTGCTTGAGGAGGCGTTCGCCGAGGCAGGCGTGCCGGTCGTGCTGCGGGGCACGGAGCGCTTCTTCGATCGTCCCGAGGTCCGCGAGGCGGTCACCCGGCTGCGCGGCGCTGCGCGCAGTGGCGCAGACATGGGCGCACTCGGCGAGGAGGTGCGGGCTGTCCTCTCCGCGGCCGGCTGGTCTGCCGAGGCACCGCGCACCACCGGCGCAGTGCGCGAGCGGTGGGAGTCGCTCTCGGCATTGACCACGCTCGCGGACGAACTGGCAGAGGGGCTCGGTGACTCGCTGTCCGCTTTCGTCGTTGAACTGGATGCGCGAGCCGAGGTGCAGCACGCGCCGGTCGCCGACGGCGTGACGCTCGCCTCCATGCACGCGGCCAAGGGCTTGGAGTGGAAGGTCGTCTTCGTCGTCGGCTGCAGCGAGGGACTGCTCCCGCTCCAGCACGCTGAGACCCCGGCGCAGATCGAGGAGGAGCGTCGGCTTGCCTACGTGGCGATCACCCGCGCTGCCGACGCACTGCACGTGTCCTGGGCCAGGGCGCGGCAGCCGGGGGGTCGAGGCCATCGATCGGTGAGCCCGTTCCTAATCGACGCCGGGGCCGTCCCGGCCGGTGATGCGAGGGGCTCGGTGCAGCGCGGCAGGGGCAAGGCCAAGGGGGAGCGGTCGCGCAAGGGCCCGGCTCGTTGCCGGGTGTGCCGCAAGGGCCTGGTCACCGCGGAGGAGCGGACGCTCGGGCGATGCAGGTCTTGTCCGTCGAACCTCAACGAGGACCTGCTCGAGGCCCTGCGCGAGTGGCGGCTGGCGGAGTCGCGTGAACGGGGCGTGCCCGCGTACGTGGTCTTCACGGACGTGACCCTCGTCGCGATCGCCGAGCAGCAGCCGACGGACGACGACGCGCTCATGGAGATCCCCGGCATCGGGCCCAAGAAGCTCGACGCCTATGGGCCGTCGGTGCTGGACCTGGTGTCACGCCACGCCGGGTGAGCGGGGCTGGGGACGCCCCCTGAGCGGATCGGGGCAGATGAGGTGACAATGGGCGCATGCCGGAGATCCCGAAGAACGCCATCACGCGAAGCGTGAAGATGGCGTCGCTTCCGGCGACCTATGCCGGTCGCACCGCCTGGGGGTTCGGCAAGCGCATCGGCGGGAAGCCGGCTGAGGTAGTGACGGCCGAACTGCAGGCCCGCACGGCCGAGCAGATGTTCCGGGTGCTGGGTGAACTCAAGGGCGGCGCCATGAAGATGGGGCAGGCCATGAGCATCTTCGAGGCAGCGATGCCCGAGGAGATGGCCGGGCCCTATCGCGCGGCGCTGACGAAGCTCCAGGAGGCCGCCCCGCCGCTGCCGGCCGAGTCGATCCACACCATCCTCGCCGACGAGTTGGGCACGGATTGGCGGTCGCGCTTCTCGGAGTTCAACGACACCCCTGCCGCCGCGGCATCGATCGGTCAGGTGCACAAGGCGGTCTGGCACGACGGACGCGTGGTCGCGGTCAAGGTGCAGTACCCCGGCGCCGACAAGGCGTTCATCTCCGACCTGAACCAGATGACCCGCATGGGCAAGCTGTTCTCGTCCATGGTGCCTGGCATTGACGTCAAGGACCTCGTCGACGAACTGAAGGCACGGGCGATCGAGGAGCTGGACTACCTGCGCGAGTCGCGCAACCAGCGGGCGTTCGCCGCGGCGTTCGAGGGCGACCCGGAGTACGTCATCCCGCACGTCCTGGCCGGTGCTCCGCACGTCCTGGTGTCCGAGTGGGTCGACGGGCGGCCGATGTCCGACATCATCGCCAACGGCACGCAGGAGGAGCGCGACCGCACGGGTGAGCTCTACGAGCGCTTCCTGTTAGCCGGTCCCGCTCGTGCGGGCCTGCTGCACTCCGATCCGCACCCCGGCAACTTCCGCGTCACGCCGGAGGGCAAGTTCTGCGTGCTCGACTTCGGAGCGGTGGCCGAACTGCCGGACGGCCTGCCGCTGGCGATGGGCACGCTGTTGCGGATCGCCCTGTCCGGCGATGCGCAGACCGTCGCCGACGGACTCCGCGATGAAGGCTTCATCCGGCCGGGCACCGAGGTCGATCCCGAGCAGGTGCTGAACTACCTCGACCCGTTCGTCGAGCCGGCGCGCCACGAGACGTTCCACTTCAGTCGCGCGTGGATGCGCGGCCAGTTCACGCGCATGCAGGACGTCCGCAACCCCGACTTCACGATCGGCATGAAGCTCAACCTGCCGCCGTCCTACGCCCTCATCCACCGCGTGTGGCTGGGCAGCATCGGGGTCCTGTGCCAGCTTGACGCGACAGTGCCGATGCGTGCCGAGCTCGAGACGTGGGTCCCCGGGTTCGTTCCGCAGGACTGACACCCCCCCGGCCCCCCCAC
>JBAXSI010000102.1:0-5991 GCA_037130755.1 Actinomycetes bacterium | reverse complement strand
CGAATTGGTCTCCTACCCTCACAACGGAATGGACCCCTCGGTACCTCGTATTTTTCGGGGTCGATTCGCGTCGGGTGCTGCTACTTCCTCAGCGACGTGATTGGTTCGGTGACTCATCTGGACATGCATGGGTCTGGGTGTGCCGGGGTGGTTCTAGGTGAGTCGCATGCCGGAGTCGTGGGATCGGGAGACGGGTTCGTAGTGGGGTCGGCGCGCGGCGCCGGGTGAGTCGAGGGCGCGGGCGTGTCGGGCCATGGCGGTCTTGGCGCGGTCGACGACTTCGTCGACGAGGTCCTGCGGCGTCCAGTCCGACGCTTGGTGGAGTTCGCGTTCGCTGAGGTAGTCCCGAGCGTCGAGGACGAAGAACGTGACCTGCCTCGCGCGGCTGGCGGAGACGTACATGCTGGCGGCGTCCTTGGTGGGCTGGAGCGTCGCGATGTGGACGGCGCTGGTCTGGCCCTGGGCCTTGTGGGTGGTGGCCGCGTACCCGTAGTCCAGGTGGTCCAGCAGCACCCGTGGGCTCATGAAGCGCTCACGTCCGTCGTCCAGTCGGATCCTCACGCGGTCGGGTTCGACCGCAAGCACCGTCGCCTGCTGGTCGCGGACGAGTCGCTGCCCGGGATCCCGGTGTCCGAGTGGCGTGGTGACGCGCAAGTGCGTGCCGGGGGCCAGGACGCGATCAGCGGCCGGCGTTCGGTACGTCAGGGCCGCTGACGGGTCGAGGTCGCCGCGGTCGAGCAGGAGCTGGTGGATCCGCTCGTTGAGCTCGGCGGCCTCGGCGTTGGTGACCGCGTCGCAGGTGACGTGGTCGGCTCCGTACTCGGACGCGTACCTCGCGACCGCGGCGGCGGTGATCGCGATCTTGGCGTCGTGGTTGCGGGCCACGGCGACCGACCCGTTGCGGGCAAGCACGTCCCACGCGTCGTCGAGGTGACGGGCGTGCAGCGCCGCGGCCAGGGCTCGGCCGTCTTCGGTGAGCTGGCGCTGGTTGGTCTCCAGCCGCACCACGGCATCGGGATGCTCGGCGCACAGGACGTGGAACGCGTCCCCCGCACCGACCGCGCGGAGCTGGGCGACGTCGCCCTGCAGGATCAGGCGACGGTCGTTGGCCTGGCACCAGTCCGACAGTCGGGTGAGCGAACTGACGTCGGCCATGGAGGCCTCGTCGACCACGATGATCTTCGCGCTCAGCGGGGTCCCGCGGTCGATGAGGGACAGGGCGGAGGCGAGGTTGCGCCATTTGGCGCCGGACTCGTGCCCGGCCTTCGACGCCGCCCGAGTCGCGGTCGACGTCACCAGCAGGTCCTTCGAGTCCGTCATCGCGAGATGGGCCGCGGCCAGGACGCTGGTCTTGCCGGAACCGCCGACACCGGAGATCAGCGTGATCGGCGCGGTCCCCTCCACGATCGCCTCGACCGCGCGGACCTGCTCGTCGCTGAGCTGCCAGCCGCGCTGCTTCTCGAACCGCGCGATCCCCTGGCTGGCCAGCGCGCCGGGTAAGGGATCGACCGTGTCGATGCCGGTGACGCTGGCACGCATCCGCGCCAGCAGTCGGGCCTCGTCGTTCAGGGCGGTGCGGGAGATCCACTGCTGCCCGCCCGTCTTCATCCCAAGGTCACGCGAGGTGTCGGCGCGCTCGAACCCCTGCTCGACCACCAGACGAGTCAGGCGTACGCCTTCCTGGTCGGGCAGACCCACGGTGGCGAGGTCCATCAGGGAGCGGATCTTCGCCAGGCTGGTGGTCGACTCGTGACGGCACGCCATCCACTCCACCCAGTCAACCCACTGCTGATCGGTCCACTGCGCCGGTGACCGATCCCAGTACGAGGCCGCGGGCCCGGATCCGGCGCGAGCCTTGGCGAGGTCGAAGTGGTGCATGCGCGCCCGGCGGTCGACCTCGGCCCGCAGTTGCGACCAGGTCGGCTGCTGGTCGGGCTTCGCGGCGGTGACCCGCGCCTTCGCGAGCCGCTCGAGGCGCGCTTTGGCCTTCGCGGTGCGGGGCACGGCGTCACCGTTGGCGAGTTCCTCCCGTCGGATCCGCTCGCGGCCCTGGCTGACGGACCGGATCTGATCGGCGGTGAACGCACCGACCTGCCACTCGCCCGCCCACGGGCTGAACCACACCCCGTCGAGCAGACCGCGCGCCTGCGCCTCGGCGATGAAGTACTCCTGGCCCCAGGCGGCGAACCGTGGTGCGTTGATGATCAGCTCGCGTCCGCCGTCGGCCATGGTGCGCACGACACCGTCCCGTGCGACGAGGACATTCGGCAGGGAGCAGTGCACGTGCAGGTGCGGGTCCCCCGCACGCGAGGAGATCTCCGTCGCGATGAATCCTGCCCAGCCGTCGGCTTCGAGGATGGTGACGTTCTGGCCGTCGCCGCGGTGACCGGTGGAGCAGAACCCCGCCTCCGCCATGAGTTGATCGAGGGCGCGGGTGGCGGCGGCCTCGAGAGCGTCCATCCACAGCCCCTGATCGGCCGGGTCGCCGGTGATCGCGTACAGGCTGAACGACTTCGGCAAGGTGAGGGTGAGCTCGTAACCGGCGTTGCCGGCCGGCTCGTGTTTTCCAGCGGCGTCGCTGGCAGCCTGCCAGACACGAGAACCCAGCTCCGCATCGGTCAGCAACTCGAGCTCCAGATCGCGCAGGTCCAGTTGCGTCGCCGCATCAGTCTTGCGACCGCGAACCAGCACTGCGCCGGTGACGCGTTCGCGAACCACTGCCCCCAACAACTCGTGCAGCCGATCCCCGTCAACTGTCGCGCCGGCTCGCGTCGCGGCGCGCACCGAACCCGCCGCGGTCAGGAACGACACCGACCGGTCACCACGGGCGGCGCGTTCCAGTGCGCGCCACCACGCCGCCGCGTCACGCGACGTGAACACGTTCGTCGCGTCGAGGCCCGCGAGCTCCAGTGCTTCGGTGATCGCCTGGTGAATCGGGGCGGCGGGGACGCGAGCGAACTGCGACCGGCGGGTCTTCACCCCATGCGTCAGGTACTCCCCGGAGAACGCCCGCTCGATCAACGCCAGGTCCCACTCCCCACCCACCAGCTCACCGGGTCGGAAGCCCGACAAGTGAGCGGTCGCGCCCGCACCGACGAACCGCACCCGACGCGCATCAACGTCGCCGTTGCCGACCCGATACGCGACCTGCCGGTTAGCCACCCCCGTCGACCCGGTCACCCGGTACCAGACCTGACCCATCCCCGACGCCGAATGAGCCATCGTCGTCACCTTCGCATGCGCCGTCATCGCGACACCTGAGAATCCGGATTCCAAGCCGGATAGTGAATTGGTTCATGTCGTTGAGGTTCTGTGGTGATGGTTGTGGGATGTGATTCGTGTGCTTGTGATCGTTGATCTGGATGGTTGTGGATTGTGATCGTGTAGTTCGTTGATCTGTGGATAGTGATCGTTGTCGTTGGATAGATCGTTGATGCTGTCGTCGTTGACATGCCCATGGTGGCCCTCCCGAAGCGCGCCCGCGAACACCGTGCAGGCCAGGAAGGAACATCCCTCCTACTTACCCCAACGACATTCGAGGGGTCGGTACCTCAACTTGTCGGAGCACCTGATCGGGGTGGGCCTGGGAGGGCCTTGCTGCCTTGAAATCGATCGCTGTGTCGGTTGGCTGCGGTCCCTCGGTCGACGTGCGTCGTCCATCACGAGGTCGCGTTTCTGTCGGTCGGCGGCGGTAGATTCACCCCGTGCCAGATCCCGCGTACGTCGTCGATACGACTGTGTGGCGGGCCCTCGTCGACGAGCAAATGGGCGCCCGGGACAAGGAGTGGCTTGCCGCGCCGGCGAGCGAGGGTGGAGGGTCGTGGCTGTTCAAGCGGCCCCGATCCCTAGGCCTGCCCGAACTGGGCGCTGACCTGTGGGCCGAGTACATAGCCTGCCGCGTCGCGCGAGGCGTCAGCGTGCCCGCGGCAGAGGTTCGGCTGGCCGTTCGGGGTCCTCATCGAGGTGTCATTTCGAGACAGGTCGGCGGCGATCTAGCGCACGGAAACGAGCTCCTCGCCGCGCGAAATCCGACCTACCAGGCGGGGGAGAAGGGCCGCGTCCCCGGCTACGACCTGGCCTCGATTGAGGCCGTTCTTGAACCCTATGAGGGGAGCGAGCCAGGCCTCACCGCGTACGAATCCTTCGCCGGGTATCTGGCGTTCGACGCACTGATCGGCAACACGGATCGCCACCACGAGAACTGGGCCGTGCTGCGAGACGAGCGCCGCCTGGCCCCCACCTACGATCACGGTGCCTCGCTCGGTTTCAACGTGCCGATTCTGAGGCGGGCGGACGCCGCTGCCGCGGCGGCCAAGGCCCGCTCGCGCCACTTCTCACGGGTCGACTCGCTGGTTGACCTGGCGTTCGTGGCCCTTGATCGGGCGTCACAGGGCGTGAGGGATCTGTGGTTGGCGCGGATGGCCGGCCTCGATGAGGAGTCCGTCCACGTGGCCGTGGCCGAGGTACCCTCGGACTGGATGTCAGAGTCGGCGCGTACCTTCGTCGTTGACTTTGTCCAAGCCAACAAGAGGAGGTTGACGCCGTGACACAGGTCGCCGCTGCGTCGATCCCGTCGGAGGTTCTGACCCCCGATCGCTTCCTCGTGCTGTGGCAGGACCCAGAGACCCGCTGCTATCAGCGGGTGGGATATCTGGAGCGCGACGGTGCCGGCTACTCCTTCCGGTACGAGCCAGACGCGAGGGAACTTGAGGGCTTCACCGGCTTCGCGGAGTTCCCTGACTGGAGCGCCACGTACCGGTCGGAGGCCTTGTTCGCCACCTTCGCCAACCGCGTGATGACCCCCCGGCGCGAGGGATACGAGCGCTACATCGAGTCCCTGGGCGTGCCCGGTCCCAGGCCCGAACCGTTCGAGGTTCTCGCCGTCACCCTTGGGGCCCGAGCCACCGACAACGTGCAGCTCCTGCCCATGCCACGCCGCAACGCCGGTGGTGCACTTTCCCTGCAGTTCCTCGTGCACGGCGCGCGCCATGTCGATCCCGACGCGGCACTCCTAGCCGGGGTCGAGGCGGGCGACACGCTGTATCTGGCATCCGAGCCGGACAACCCTCACAGCCCTCTCGCAGTGCTCGTTGGACCGAATCCAGGACTGACCCGGGACTCGGCTCTGGGTTACGTTCCCGACGTGCTAGCCGGCCTGGTCGGGCACCTACTACACGACTACCCCATCGCAGTTACCGCCGCCCACGTGAACCGACCCACAGATGAACCTGTGCCGGATCACATGCGCCTCCTGGTGCGACTCGACGCGGTTGTGCCGATCGACTTCGATCCGGATGCGCTGCTCGGGCTGTAGGGCGAGCCTCTGGGGAGTCTGCCGCAGGATCTGCGGCAGCCACGGTCCCTGCGCTGGTTCTGCGGGTGAATGACGACTCTTCTGGTCGTGGCGACGAGTGTTTAGCGAGAGTCGGTGGGAGTCTCCGCCGACGCCCGCCTCCGGGCGCTTCGAGCCGCGTACATCCGGGCGTCGGCTTGGGTGATGAGCCCGTCAATCGTGGTGGCCGAGGGCATTCCGTGGGCCGAGCCCAGGCTGATGCCGCCCTTCCATCTTCCGAGGTCGATTCCGCCGGTCCGAATGGACTGTTCGATGCGGTGCGTGAGAGATGCGGGGTCGGGCTCGATGCCCATGCCGATGATGAGGAACTCGTCACCACCCCATCGGGCGACGAGGTCGCCCTGCCGTCCAGAGGTGCGGATGGCCTCGGCCACGGACCGGATGACCTGGTCGCCGAACTCGTGACCGTGACCGTCGTTGGCCGCTTTCAATCCGTCGATGTCGACGAAGGTGACGACTACGGGCTGTCCGAGGCGCAACGCGGTAGCCGTCAGTCCCGGGAGCATGGCATCGAGCCCCGTGCGGTTAAGGACGCCCGTCAGGGAATCGGTGATGGCTCGCTGCTCGGCCAGGTCGCGCGCGGCGGCGACCTGGCCGAGCAGCGAGCCATCACCGATTCCCTGACGGGCGTCCTTAAC
>JBAXSI010000101.1:0-6109 GCA_037130755.1 Actinomycetes bacterium | reverse complement strand
CGGGCGCGCACGTCGACCTTGACGTCGGGCAGCACACCGGTCGTCAGCACGATGATCTCCAGGGCCGTTGCGGTCTCGCGCTCCATCAGCGACCGCACGGCATCATCGATGTAGCGGGCGTTGTGCGCGTCGTTGGCCGTGCCGATCGTCGGGATGATGACCGACACCACCGGGTCACCGCCGACCCGCGGGTGCACCTCGTTCAGGCCACGCACCGCGCTGGGTCCGACGCTGCCGCCACCGAACGTGCGATCGACGTGCTCCTGCTGCACCCGCGCCGCGGCGTCCTGCGCCCACGGCTTCGCGTCGATCGTCAGCGCGGTCGACTCCGCCCACGCCCGCCAGTGGTACAGCGGGCGAGGCAGGTGCACGACTCTCTTCAACTTGGGTAGCAGGCGCAGCGCCAGGTCGAAGTCCTGGGCACCGTCCATCCCACTGCGCAGTCCACCCACCTCGTTGACCTGGTCGCGCCGGAAGATCGTGAAGTGACACAGGTACATCTGCGCCAGCAGGAGTTCCGGGGAGAACTCCGGCTTGCAGTACAACTCGTAGTGCTCGCCCTTGAACGTGACCTTGTCCTCGTCGGAGTAGATCGCGTCCGGGAAGCCGTTCTCCTCCAGCGCCCGCGAGAACGTGTCGATGCACCGAGGATCGAGCATGTCGTCGTGGTCGAGCATCCCGACGTAGTCGCCGGTCGCCCGCTCCAGCGCTGCGTTGAGCGCCGACGAGATGCCGCCATTGGGCTTGTCAATCACTATGACGCGGGTGTCCGCCGCGTGCTCAGCCGCGAACGCCGCCAGGTAGTCGGTCACCTCCTGCTTCGTCGAGCCGTCGTTGGCAATGACGAGCTGCCAGTTGCGGGCCTGCTGGGTGAGCACCGACTCCAGGCACTGCCGCAGGAAGTTCAGCGGCGGGTTGTAGACCGGAACGAGGATCGAGATGGTGGTCAGGTAGCTCGTCGTGCCGGCGGGCACGTTCGCCGCCTCGAGCAGCCACGCCTTGTACTGCTTGCCGATGTTGCGCTCGTACACCTTGCGCTTGACCCAGCGCTTGGCGCGCCCGGCGCGCCGCTTCGCCTTGATGATCGGATTCGATTCAGAGACCACGATGCCTCAATCGAACGTGATCTCGGGATGGAACTCGATCAGGCCCTGGCCGATCTCGCCGCGCGGGCTGCGCACCGCGAATTCGACTGCGTCGTTCCACGAGTCGAGCAGTCGCGACCCCGTGTAGTCGAAGACGTCGATGTGCACGCGGTATCGGCCCGGCAGCAGCGGGTTGCTGGGCAGCCCCATCGACACGACGTGATCGCCCTGGACTGTGCCGAAGTCGAAGCCCCAGCGATGGTTCGACAGCATTGTGACCAGCGTCCCCGAGTCATGCTGCAGCGCGATGCGCACGTTGGGCCCGAGCACCGGCTCGCTGGCCGTGACGCCCAGCCGGATGTTGAAGGCCGTTCCAGTCTCCGCGTGGGTGATGGGACTGCCGTCGGCGTCCACGACCTCCGCCGTGGTCACGCGGAAGGTCTGGTCGCCACCGCGCACGCTGGTCTCGTCGTCGGTGCGCACCGCCGCCACCATCGGGTTGCGAGCGGACTCGTCGGCGTTCACCTTGCGCAGGTAGGCCGCAATGGTGTCGACCGCCGGCCCATGCTCCCGCATCGCGCCGCGTTCGAGCCACGCGATCTCGTCGCACAGCCCTTCGAGTTGCCCGAGCCCGTGGCTGACGACCACGATCGTTCGGCCTGATCGACGCAGTTGGTAGAGGTGGTCGAAGCACTTGCGCTGGAACTCCTCGTCGCCGACCGCCAGTACTTCATCGACCAGTAGGACGTCCGGCTTCATGTGCACGGCGACGGAGAAGCCGAGCCGCACGTACATGCCGCTCGAGTAGTGCTTGACCGGGTCGTCGATGAAGTCGCCCAGGCCGCTGAAGTCGATGATCTCGTCGGTGATCGCCGCGATCTCCTTGCGCGACAGGCCCAGGATCGAGCCGTTCAGGCCGATGTTCTCCCGGCCCGTCATGTCCGGGTGGAAGCCCGCGCCCAGCTCGATGAGAGCCGCGACGCGACCATCCGTGGTGATCGTCCCGGTGGTGGGTCGGTAGATGCCGCCGATCATCTTCAGCAGCGTCGACTTGCCCGAGCCGTTGTGGCCGATGAGGCCGTAGACGCTGCCCTTGGGGATCTGCAGCGTCAGGTCGCGCACTGCCCAGAAGTCCTCGGGGTTGCGCGCCCGCCCGCGCACGATGCGCTCCTTGATGCTGTTGCGCCGGTCGGTGTGGCGCATGAAGCGCTTGCCCACGCCCTGCAGATCCACCGCGAGTGGAGTCTCGGCCATCAGAGCATCTCCCCGATGTCTTCGCTCCAGCGATTGAAGATCGCGAAGCCGGCCCAGAACGTCAGGAATCCACCGACGAGGAGCGAGACGATCACCCACCATGGCGGCGCCACCAGCGAGTACATGGCGTCGTGCATGCTCTGCACGTACCACGACATCGGGTTCAGCTTGATGACCAGAGCGAACAACGGGTTCTGCCCGTCGAGCATGCTGATCGGGTACAGGATCGGGGTGAGGAAGTACAGCGCGCCCAGCACCACCGCGACGATGTACTGCACGTCACCGAACCGCGCGTTGACGATCGACAGCACCAGGCCGATGCCCTGCGCGAACAGGCCACAGCCGATGAGGATCGGGATCGCGAGGATCCAGGTCCAGCCGACGTTGCGCAGCCACAGGAACATCACGATCAGGACCGCGAGCTCAAGGAGCACCTGGACGAGCTGCACGATCGATGCACCCAGCACGGGGGTCCAGGCCGGGAACTGCACCTTCTTGAGGAGTTCACCGTTGGACTTCAACTGCGTCATCGACAAGTTGAGCAGGCTGGAGAACAGGTTCCACGTGACCAGGCCGGTGAACAGGAAGGCCGCGTAGGACGAGCCCTCGCCGTTGCCGAGCGGCGGGGCTTTGATGCGGAAGACGATGCTGAAGACGGCCGCGAAGACGATCAACGTGGCGAGCGGCTGGATCAGCGACCAGGCCCAGCCGAGCACGCTCGCGCGATAGCGCGTGGCGAAGTCCCGGTTGGCGAAGGCCCAGACGAGAGCCCTACGGGTGTAGAGGTCGGTCAGCACCTGCCCCCGCCTCTCTGCCTCATGACTGGTGAATCCTACCGGTCCGCCTTCGCGTGGATGTGAGGCGAATTGCGCCGATTGCTCGGTAGCCTCGTGACGACTGCTCTCAAGGAGGCTCGATGTCCCTGCTCACATCCCGATCCCGCGGCATCCGCACCGCCGCTGCCATCGCGCTCTCGCTCGGCGTCACGGCCGGCATCGGCCTGGCCATAGGGGCTCCCGCGAGCGCGGCGTCCAGCGGCTTCATCGCCGCGCCGAACGGAATGGTCGGCGTCTCGGAAACGATCACAATCAATGCCCCGAGCGCCAAGGGCCAGACCGTGACGATCGGCCTGACGCTGGGCGCCTCCGCCCAGACACTGCAGACGACGATTGGATCCAACGGCTACGGCGCCGTGACCTGGACGCCGGCCGCCGCAGGTACGTGGGCCATCAACGGGCTGGGCACCATCGCCAGCGTCGGCAGTACGTCGCTGACCGTCGCGCCGATGCCGACCTACACCGTGCTGCTTGCGCAGAACGCGGTACAGCAGGGGGCCAATAACAACATCCTCGCCGCGGTCGTCGCGCCGATCGGCACCCTCGCACCGACGGGCAGCGTCACACTCAGCACTGCAGGCGGGGCTGCCATCACGAGCGGACCGCTGAACGGGTCCTACGGCGCTTCCATCTCCACCGCCACGCTCAACTGGGTTCCCAGCACCGGCGGCCCAATCGCGATCCAGGCCTCCTACTCCCCGGCCTCCGGCGGGCAGTTGGCATCGACCAGCCCGAACTCGCAGCCGAACTCGAGCACCGCCCTCCCGACCGTTGCGCTGCGCTGGCCGGCCAACCTGTACGTCGGCACGACGACGGTCCTGCAGGCAGTGATCGGCAACGGACTGCCCGACGGCAGCGTCGCCTTCCTGATGGACAACATTGGGATCAGCGGCTCCATGCCGACGACCAACGGCGTCGCGTCGTTCCAGTGGTCCCCGCCGTCGAGCGGGATCCACACCATCACGGTCAGCTACACCGGCAACAAGCCCGGCTTCAGCGGCACTTCGTCGCAGGTCGTGAACGTGCAGGGCGCGCGCGTCGCCGACAACATCACGGTCGACCCGCCGACGCAGCCGGTCTGGTCGATCGCGCAGCCGATCATCATGACGGTCGGCTCGAACGTGACGCTGGCGGGCACGAGCGTGTCGGGCACCACGGTGCTCTTCAGCGAGCAAGGCCCATGCGTGATCGCGGGCGCAACGCTTCGCGCACTGGGCGCCGGGCAGTGCCAGGTGACTGCCACGTCGCCGGGCAGCGCCCAGCTCACCCCGGGCAGCGAGACCTACACGATCACGGTGAACAACCCGCCGAAGAGGCGGTAGTCGCAGCTGGCCAAGGGCCGCGGCGTGGGCTCAGCTCGCGCCGCGGCCCTTGAACTTTCGCAGCGGCGCCGTGACCTTCCACGAACGGGTGTTGGTGACGAAGTCGAGCTCCTGGCGCAGGGCCTCGGCCGCGGTCTTGTGCGCGAGCACCTGCGTCGTCAGGTCGTCACTGCGCAGCACGACGAACGACCTGATGCCCACGAAGCCCTCGACGGAGTCCGTCGCATCCGCCACCGTCAACGTCACCTGTGCCGGCTCGCCGGCCTTGCCGTCGCCGAGTGGCAGCGTGATGACGGTTCCGAGGTAGACCTCATCGCGAACCGGACCTCCGGGACCGGCGGCTTCGACGATCGCCACACCGGGCATCGACCGCGTGGAGACCAGCAGCGTCAACGGCCCGTCAACGGGGCGCGTGATGCGGAAGTCCGCGCGGTGCCCGGGCCGCAGTTCGTTGCCCCACGTCTGCGGTGACCCGAACGTGCCGATCACGGCCGCGTCGACGACTTCGAAGTCGCGCTCCCCGCGCGGCTGGCCGAGCAGCGGGGTCAGGCCCTCGGACTGCAGGTAGGCCAGGTATTGGTCGGCGTAGCCGCTGTCAGGTGCTGGCGGTGCGACGGCCAACTGGTACTCGCGGCCCAACTCGACTTCGGGGTACACAGGGGTCCTCGCTTCCGCCGTCGTCGCGCGTGCCACCTCGTCGGTGATCACGTCCGCGACGTCCTGCCAGGTGATGGGTGTCGTGGTGTCGTCGGCGATCAGGCGCTCCCGTTCCGCCCTCGCGGACGGATCTAGTGCCGCCTGCTCGATGACGTGCACGAAGTCATCGAGGCTGTCAGACCGGAAGTAGGCCGCCAGGTCGCGGCCGGCCTCAGGCAAGGAGGAGTTGTGCGCGACGACCGGGACCTTGCCGAACGCCAGGCTCTCCGAGACGGGAAGCCCCCAGCCCTCGTAGCGGGACGGGTACACGGTGAACTCCGCATGTGCATAGAAGCGCGCGAGTTCCGCGTCGGACACGCTCGCCGACAGCACGCTCAACTTCCCGCCGAGGCCGTGCGTGTGGACGTACTGCTGGAGGAAGTCCGCGCTGTGCCAGCCAAGGCGGCCGATGCACACCAGGTCGGGGACGTTCGCCTCACCATGACGCGCGATCAGCTCGCGCCAGGCGTTGAGCGCGAGCAGGTGGTTCTTGCGTGCCTCGACCGTGCCGACGAACAACGCGTACGGCCGCGGCCACGGTGACTCGGTGGTGTCGAACCTGCCTGGCTCCAGCCCGCACGGCAAGCCAGTCACACCGCCTGGGGAAGCCGACCAGCCGCGCTCGGCGCAGTGCGACTCGTAGTCACGGCGACTCGATGCAGAGATCGCGGGGACTGACGAGGCGGTCTGCGTGATCAGCCCGAGGTACCTGTCGAACAGTTGATTGACCGCCGCCGTGTGCCCTGTCTCCAGCACCGGCGTGAGGTCGTAGAGCAGGTAGACGCAACGGGCCCCGGCAGCGTGGGCGTCGCGCGCGGCCATCATCAGCGCGTCATTGATCCAGACGGCGCCTAGGAACACGAGCACGGAGTGCGAGTCGATCCGCTCGGGCACCGCGACCGCGACCCTCGCCAGG
>JBAXSI010000100.1:0-6159 GCA_037130755.1 Actinomycetes bacterium | reverse complement strand
CGTGGTGGTACAGCGACATCGCCTCCACCCCCAGGTCGGAGGCGATCCGTCGCATGGTCACAGCGCTCAGGCCGTCGACGTCGGCGACCGCGATGGCCGCCGACAGCACCCGGCCGCGGCTCAGCGGCTCGCGCACCTGGTCTGCCGTCATCGGCCCTCCTCCTTGACAGCCCGAACCTTACCATGTAAGAATTTTGCCTTACAACGTAAGATGACTCACTTCGGAGGCAATTATGACCACCACCACGGCACCCGCCGTCCGGTCGCTCGACACGGATCGCCCGACACTGGTCCGCACGGCGCGCACCACGGGCCTGCTCTACCTCGGCGTGGCGCTGACCGGCGGGCTCGGCTTCCTCGTCGTGCGCGGTCGGCTGTTCGTCGAAGGGGACCCGACGGCGACGCTGGCCAACCTCGTGGCCAACGAGGGTCTGGCCCGGCTCGGCGTGATCCTGGAGCTCGGTCTCGTGCTCACCCAGGTGCTGTGCGCCCTCTGGTTCTTCCGACTGTTCCGCTCGGTCGACCCGTTCGCCGCCGGCGCCATCGCCGTCTTCGGGACCGTCAACGCCGTTGCCATCCTCGTCAGCTCGGCCACACTCGCAACCGCTCTCGACGTGGCCGGGGGCGCCCTCCAGAGCCCGGCCTCGGCGGCATCGACCGCGCAACTGCTCTACGTCGTCAGCGGTCAACTGTGGAGCGTCGCCGGCCTCTTCTTCGGCCTCTGGCTCATCCCGATGGGCTGGCTCGCCCGACGCTCGGGGTGGATGCCGGCCGCCCTCGGATGGGTGCTGATGATCGGCGGCGTGGGCTACGTCGTCAGCACGTTCCTGACGTACGCGGTCCCGTCGACGAACGGCTTCGCGAACGTCCTCACCATTCCGGCCACGATCGGCGAGTTGTGGATGGTCGGCTATCTGCTCGTCATCGGCATCCGTCGGACGCCCGCCGCCACCTGACCGGACACGTGCTCGGCGGGGGGTGAGGCCGGGCAAGCGCCCGTCGGCCAAGCGCCGCTGGGCGGCAACGGACGAGGGTCAGCTCTCGGCAGCCGGCTGGGTGAAGAACTCCAGACCTACCGACTCGCGGATCACCTCGGCGAGCTCTGCCTGGTGCGCAAGCACGTACGCGGTGTTGAGCATGGCCAGCGACGTCGGTGTCGTCCTGTGGGATAGCGATTCGATGTGGGCCTGACTGTCCGGGATCCCGGCCAACCGGTGAATGGTGGCGCGCGTGTCGGCGTAGGCCACCGACTCCGCGAAGCCTCGCCCGATGTCCGTGCCATCGGGATCGGTCAGGATCACGGCGCCCTCGGCGTATTGGGCCCCGTTGGCGAAGAAGCCCACCTGCGCGACCTGGACGATCGGGGTCATCGTCACGCGCCGGACATCCGCCGGCACGACGTCGTCGAACTCGAACTCCCAGCGATTCGGGTACCAGGTGTCGGTGACCGCGTACCGCTTGGGGTTGGGCGAGGTGACGGCCCTGATCCAGTCGGTGATCCGCAGGGTCCCCCACGTCAGCGACTGGTTCCGGTCGGCATCCATGTAGGTGCCACCCACGCGCGCCGTCATCGTCCCGGGGTGCTCCGGTCCGGTCTGCTCGTAGTACTGCGAGCGCTCGCTGGCGTGCGGGGCGAAGACGGTGACCTGCCGGTCGCCGGTGAACTGGGCCATGAACCAGTCCCAGCCAGCCGGGCTGGGGTCCTTGCTGAACGTGGCGGCGCGCATGACCTTGGAACGGGAGACGCCGGAGATGTATCCCCACTGGCGGTCGAACCAGAACTGCCCGCGGACCATCCGCACGGAGCGTCCATCGAGGGTGAGGGTGCTGCTCGTCGGGTCGAGCGAGATGTTGGGGATCGAGTAGTAGAGCGAACCGATGCCGTCGACCGCTGGCATGCAGCCTTCGGCCCCCTGGAACAGGTACTGCTTCCCGCCGGTGAACGTGATGTCGACCGAGAGCTCCCGTTCCGGAGTCTCTCCGCGGTCGACCCCCCACGCCTTGACGGTGATCGGGAAGAACTCGTCCTCGTCGCGGGAGGCCATGCTGTTGCGACCGATGTGGTAGCTGAACGGGTCCGCGGTGTGCGAGATGAGACCGCTGGTACCGCCGAGGCACACCGGATCCGCCTGCCAGTGGCCCTCGCCGGCCTTGCTGACCGCCAGCTGGACCTCGACGACCTGGTTCTCGTTTTCCGTCAGGCCGAAGCCTGCGGCCAGGGGCGGCGGGAAGATGCCGGCCTGGAAGAACATCAACTCGACCCCGTACTCGTTGCCGTCCTCGTCCCAGCAGCTGCCTACGAAGAAGTGCCATCCCACGGCGCTGCGAGGCTTCGGACCGAAGTCACGCGGGAACTCGAAGTTAGCCTTCGTCGGAACCATGTCGTAGCCCACGGATGCGGGCGGCCCGAGGAGATTCAACGAGATGGCGTACGCCTGCTGGGCAGACAGCCGGGAGCAGAAAGGGAGGAGGTGCTCGTACGACTTCTCATAGTTGGGCGTGTGCTCAACGGGATGCTCGACGAGGTAGCTCAGGAACGACTGCATACGCCACCCGTAGGCCTCGGGACTGTTCGTCTCGCTGGTGAGGGCCGCGCGCACCTCGTCGGGGATGCCCGACGGATCCAGTTCGGACTGCCACAGGGCGTCAGCGACATTCCGCAGGGTGTCCGCGCCCAGAGCGTCGAGCCGATCCGACGGGTTCGCAATGTCGCTCATACGTGCTCCTTGTGTCCGAGGTGCCCGGCACCGGAGCATGGCATAGCCGCCGTCGCGAATCCGGTGGTCTCGGGCCAATGGCGGCCACGGGGCACACCGCACCGGGGGCCTGCCGGAGGGCTACAAACACCCGCCCGGAGATAAGTAAGTCCCGAGACTTCACACACGTAGCGGGGACAGGAAACCGTTGGCCGCTTCGCGGCTCCTCCCGAATCCTGGCGACCTAACGATGAAATCGAAGAGGGACCGGCCCGTTGGGCCGGTCCCTCTTCGATTGGTGGCGGGGAGTCGCAGGCAAGGCGCGAACGCTGGATTGGATGCCCCCCACGATCGCCTCACAAATCAAGAGATCTGCACCCCCCTCCTGCACTCCCTGCACCGCCACCCTGCACCCCCGGTGCAAACAAATCCGGTGGCGTCAGGGCTCTCCGGCCAAAGCGGAACACGATTTCAGCAGGCCAGTCAACCTGCAGCTGACTTCTGAGTCCTCAGGCAGCGGTGCCGGACCACGGCTTGATCTTCTTCAACGCTGGCGCCAGCGCGCGCTGGGCAACCTCAACGTCGTACGCCGCCTGGGCGCGCAGCCAGTAACCGTCGGACAGGCCGAAGAACCGGCACAGCCGCAGGTCGGTGTCCGCGGTCACGGCCCGCTTGCCGGCGACAATGTCCCCGATGCGCGGGGCCGGCACACCGATCTCCTTCGCCAGCCGGTAGCGCGACAGCCCCATCGGCACCATGAACTCCGCCCAGAGCAGCTGCCCAGGAGTCACCGGCTCCAGCAGTTCAACCTTCCTCGCCATCTCGTCCTCCGTTCCTTCGCCTAGTGGTAGTCCACGATCTGGACGTCGGCCGGCCCTGCCGCCGTCCAGCGGAAGCACACCCGCCACTGATCGTTGATCCGAATGCTCATCTGCCCCTTGCGGTCACCCTTCAGAGCCTCGAGCCGATTCCCGGGAGGCACCTTGAGGTCGTCCAGCCGGCCTGCGATCTCCAACTGCCGCAGCTTCCGTCGTGCGATGGCCTCGAACGAGGTGAACCTCCGAACGCGCTCACCCAAGGCGAGGCGCTCGGTGTCACGGTCCCCGAACGACACGATCACCTGCGAATAGTAACGCTATTCGTTACTATTGATCAAGACAGATCCAGTCCACTCTGGCTGCCTTTGCGACCGCGTTCGAGCATCGTGATCGGAGGGCGCGTCTTCATCTAGGACCAGAGCGATCCCAACTGGTCGTCGATCCACGCGGTTCAGTCGGCGAAAGGCAACTGGGCGCCAGACCGCTCGGCCGGCTGCGACTTCGCGTCGCCGAACGCTTTCAAGGCGGGCGTCCTGATGTCGAGCCCGACCGTGAGCCACCGCAACCCGACCACGAGCGCCACCGCGGCTAAAGAGGCCACCGCGCCGTTGATTGGAGCCAGTACGAGATATGTCGCGCTGCCAACGATCGCCAATAATGCGTATGGAAATCCGGGTGCCAACAAGGAGGGAGTCTCTCGTCGCAGCACCGAAACGACGACCCCGCCCGTAACGCTTGCGGCACACCCCACGAGCAGCGCCCCAACCCACGACACATGGAAGTCCATGGCGTACTGCGTGCCGATGGCCGCATATAGGCCAAGCGTCAGGGCATCGAGTACCAGCATGATGCGACCGCGTTGTGGTATCCAGCGTCCCACGACAAGCGCGAGCACCAGCGCACCCAGAACGGTCAACAAGTACCAAGGTGTGCGAAGTGCCACGAAGGGCGTGTTGCCCAGCATCGTGTCTCGCGCAAATCCGCCGCCCAGGCCGAGAAGAAGAGCGAAGACCGCTGCACCCATGATGTCAACTGAAACGTCGCCGCCCTTCCTACTGAGCAGCGCCCCTTCGATCGCACCGACCCCGGTCGTCAGCAGCGCCAGCCACATGGGCGTTTGCAGCACGATGTCCGGAAGGCCGTCCATGAAGGGTCCCGACTAGGCGTGGAACGGAGTGAAGCCGCCCGCCCACGACATCTCCAGGGTCCGAGGCGGCGCAGTGAAGTCCACCGAGCTCAGGTCGATTGCGTACACGGTCGGGTCACCCACCGTCCGGAACGAATAGCGCAAGTCCTGCAGGTTGGAGATGGTGATCCACACCGTGACTTCGTCGACGAGTTGCCCGTTCGCCTCCTCTCGGACTAGGCCAGCAGGAATATCGAATGCATTGAGGATGTGCAGAACCTGCATTTCCGCGTCCCGGCTGGTCGCCGGTTGGTCTGACAGGGCCACCATCGTTGCGGCGCGCACGAAACGAGACGGTCCGGTGTAGTCACCGGGGAGCCCGCGCAACCCCGCGCCCTGGCCGAACTGGGCGAAGTGCAAACCCACCGCATCCACTGACGCAGGAACGGTGGCTCCGATGCCGACGTAGTTGTTCAGGTTGACGAGCATCCAGTCCATCCAAGGCGCGTTTGTGCCGACACCCGTCGGGTTGTCGACGATGCTCAAGCCCTCGGGGCGGAACTCGACAGCGATGGCGCTCTCGCGATCGTGCACGAGCAGATGAAGTGGCGGGGCGAAGCCCATTCCCGGGTCGAACCCCCAAACCCGGAGTGCGGCAAGGCAGGCTTTGACGTCACTCACCGAAGCGCAGGTGCCCAGCACGAAGGCCACCAGATCCATTTCGGAGATGTCTTCACCGTCACCGACGAAGGATTGGTAAGTGCAGTAGCCATTGGGCATGTAGAGCAGATGTGCCGAAACCCCGGCAGTATTCATCCCATCGGACATCGATGAGGCATCGCCGAACGCCGCCATACCAACGACACCGTAAGCAGCGGTCCATTCGACGCGTTTGTCCGCAGGGGCAGGCGCCTTCGCGCTGCCCTGATATCCCTTGGGCAGGACGCCCAAACCTGTGGGCATCCCTACGGGGTACTCCATGCTGCGGCCCACGACAGCCGACCCGTCCTTGCTCCGCTTTGCACGGAAGTTTGTGCACATCTTCGGAAACTAGCAGCGAGACTCGGTCGATGACCTGCCAGAAGCCGTCCCGCGATAGCCAAGAGGGCCGGGTCGCGTTTCGCCATCACAAGGCGGGGGCCTTGAAGCGCCGTCGTGGCGTGGTCTTCCCGTCGATGGTGGTCTCCCCGAAGAGCGGCCCGGGTGTCGCGGCTGTGCGGTGAACGCATGCCAGGAGCACTCGGATTCGAAAGCCAGCGATCCACGGGGAGTTCGACCCCCAGTTGAAGCCCGGCACAACACCAGCGGAGTCACCGAGGCCGCAAATGTCGCTGACAAGGTGTGAGGACCTCTCAGCACCCACTCGACGACAGCGGTCGAGGACCCCGGAAACGACTCGAGGGCCTCGGCTTTCGCCAGGACCCTCTGGTCGTTCGAACGTTCATTTAGTTGACCGTTCATTTGGTAGCGGGGACAGGATTTGAATCGGTCCCGCCTACTGGATTCATCCCCACAGAAT
>JBAXSI010000010.1:0-80597 GCA_037130755.1 Actinomycetes bacterium | reverse complement strand
CTCCCGCCCCGCCCCCGACTCTTTCCGCCTCTTTCCGCCTCTTCCGCGAGTACAAAAAGGGGGGGAGGGGTGGAGCCGAAGCCCCACCCCTCCCGATCCAAGCCGAACTGTCGTGCCGAGCCAGCCGATCAGCTCTCCGGCGGCTGGTGGAATCCCTTGTGCTCGTGCTCGAGCTCGATCTCGTCGGCGGACGACACACCCGCCGGCAGGTCGACGGTCATCTTCGGGCCGGTGAACCACTTCTTGGCCGACACATGCCAGCCGATCCACAGGCAGATGAGGATGAAGCCCAGCACCAGGGGTGCGTAGTTGACCGACTTCCAGTCGAACGGAACGTCGTCGGTGCTCGGCGCCCCGAGGAGACCGCGCATGAAGCCCGGCGCACCCGCGGGGTACAGCGGAAGGATGAAGTAGACCGAGGTGATGACGATCTCGAGGACCGCAATCGGGGCCATCCACTTCCACTTGTTGCCCAAGTTCCACGAACCCTGCTGGAAGGACGAGCCAGCCCTCCAGCGGTAGAAGATCGGGATGGCGAAGGCCAGGTACAGACCCAGCACGCCGATCGATACCACGGCGAAGAACGCGGTGACCGTGTAGATCGGGGCGTCCGCGGTTCCGACGTTGACCTTGAACAGCGCCGGGAGGGTAAGGATCAGGCCGAAGAGCGCAACGGCGATCACAGCGTTGACCGGCGTCTTGCTCTTGTTGAGCCTGGCCCAGTGCCTCGCACCGGGGACCGCGCCGTCACGGCTGAACGCGAAGAGCATGCGCGATGCCGACGTCAGGCAGGCTGTGGTGCAGAAGAGCTGGCCGATGCTGGCGATGAGCAGCACCAAGCCCGCCATGGTGGGCGTGAGTGCCTGGTCGAAGATGACCTGCACGCCGCCGCCGCCCGCGGAGACTGCGTCCGGGTCCTGGATGGCGAACAGGAAGGCGAGCAGCAGAATCCAGCCGCCGATAGCCGAGTAGAAGATGGACTTCCACAGGCCCTTGGCCGCGGTGTTCGCCGCACCCTGGGTCTCCTCGGAGAGGTGGGCTGAGGCGTCGTAGCCGGTGATCGTGTACTGCGTGAGCAGGAAGCCCAGCGGCACCACGTAGAACCAGAAGCCCGGGCCACTCGTGCCGGCGCCGTTGAGAGCGCCGTCCGTGGAGCCGTAGAGGCCGAAGGTGTTGTTCACTCGGCCGGTGAATACGTCGGTGACGTTCCAGTGCGTCGTGCCGTCCTTCAGGAAGAACACGAGGATGAGCACGATGATCGTCGCGCCGAACACGTGCCACCACACCGAAATGTTGTTGAAGATCGACAGCAGGTGGCTGGAGAAGATGTTGATGAGTGCGGTGATGATCAAGATGGCGAGGAACATCACGAAGACACGCTCGAGCGAGTAGCCCGCCGCCCACGACTCATTCAGGCGAGAGAACGAGTAATCGAAGAAGGTCGCGGTGCCATAGGCCACCGACGCCACGATCGCGACGAGGCCGACCAGGTTCAGCCAGCCCGTGTAGTAGCCCGCCTTGACACTGCCGAGCTTGCTGGCCCACCAGTAGATGCCGCCCGAAGTCGGGTACGCAGAGACGAGCTCCGACATGCAGAAGCCGATCACCAGGATGCAGGCGGCGATGAACGGCCAGCCCAGCGAGATGGCGATCGGCCCGCCGTTGTTCCACCCGAAGTAGAACGTGGTGAAGCAACCAGCGAGGATCGAGATGATGGAGAAGGAGATGGCGAAGTTGGAGAATCCACTCCAGCTGCGGCTGAGCTCCTGCTTGTATCCGAGCTCTGCCAGCATCCGTTCGTCTTCGGTCAATGCACTTTGATCCGGCACTCAAGCCTCCTCATTGCGCGGTCGCGGCCCGACCCACGTCTTGTCCCCCGACAGGCGGACACTATTAGCCGCAGTCTCCTCGCGGAGCGACTTTGGACAAGTGCGACACGCGGAGACCGCAAGGGCGGTCCGGCATCCCGCCATCAGGGACGTGCGACCTCGTCGAGCCAATCCCCCAAACGCGGGTCATCGAACGTGCGGACCGCCCGCTCGTACTTCTCCATGCCCCACGACCAGTAGTCGAAGTCCAGCGGGCTGATCGAGTCCTGGATAGATGCCCAGAGCGTCCAGCCATATTGGGACAAAAGGGCCCACATGCGAGCGCGGGCGACGAGCACCGGGGATTCGTCCTGCCAGTAGGCGTGCACGAGGGGCGCGAGCAAGTCGTCGTCGAGGGTGGACTCGCTCCAGATGTTGCCAAGCTCGAAGGACGCCTCGTTGTTACCCGCGTACTCGTAGTCGATCAGCCAGAGCCGATCGCCGTCGTCGATGATGTTGGCGGCGAGGAGGTCGTTGTTGCATGGGACCGTCGGCTCTGGCGACTCGGCCATCGCGGCCTTCAACCGCGACACAACGGGGAGGAACTCCTCGTAGCGTTCGGGCAGGCGGTAGCCCTGCTCGCGCACCAGCGCGAGATAGCGCGCCTGGATGTCGAACATGTTGAAGTCGCACGAGAAATCCGGGCCGGCATGCAGCATCCGGCATGCCTCCGCGATGCGAGGCAGGTTCTCGGGCCGGCGAACGTCGACCTCGCTGAACGTCCGCCCCCAGATCCAGTGGACGACGAGGACCCCGGCTCCGGCGATGTACTGCTCGACTGGGGCACCCGCCCCGGACTTCGCAGCGGCCACCGAGTTCAGGTACTCGTCGCCGCGATCGATCGCGAGGACCGAGGACTCGGGGTCCGACAGTCGCACCACGAAATCGCCGTATGCAGTGGAGATCCGGTAGTTGCGGTTGGTGATCCCGCCGTCCAACGGGGTTACGGCCGTGGCCGCGCGCAGGCACGTCACACGCTCGAGGCGCTCAACGTCATGAGGAGGGATGTCCTCGAGCAGCGGGTGCACGCTCGGCAGCGTAGGTCAGATTGACGGGCGCGGTGAGGCCATCGCCTCTTCCGTAGCCTGCGTACGGTACTCACATGCTCGACGTGCAGGGCCTTGCTCGGTCGTACGGCTCCCATCGGGTGGTCGACGACGTCTCCTTCACGGTCGCCACCGGGACCATCCTCGCGGTGCTCGGCCCGAACGGCTGCGGCAAGTCCACGACGATGAAGGTGCTGGCCGGCGCCATCCCGCCGAGCGCGGGCCAGTTCTGGATCGACGGCGAGCCAGGCGGCAGCGACCATGCGCGAAGATCCACCGGGTACGTGCCCGACACCCGCGGGGTCTTCCCGCGGCTCACCGGCCGCGAGCATCTGGCGCTCGCCGCGCGGCTGCACCGTGTGCACGTCACCGAGCCCGAACTCGACGCGCTGATCGACCGGCTCGGCCTTGACGAGGTGGTCGAACTGCCCGCCGCCGCGTACTCGCACGGGCAGTCGCGTCGGCTGTCGATGGCCATGGCGCTCGTCGCCGATCCACCCCTCCTCCTGGTCGACGAGCCCTTCGATGGCGTCGATCCCGAGGGAGTGGACACCATCACCGAGCTGCTCGTGGATGCCCGCGGCCGCGGGCGGGCCGTCGTCCTCACCACGCACCTCCTCGACGCCGCCGTCGTCGCCGACGAGGTGGCGGTCTTCCGTGGCCATACCTTGGTCGGGCCGTACCCCACAGCCGAACTGCTCCTCGAGCACGGCACACTCGGCAACGCCTGGCGATCCCTGTCGGCCACGAGATGACGACACAGACCGCCGACATCCGCCTCGGGGTCGCGCATCAGCTGCGAACCGGCTGGCGGACCTCTCGACCGTTCGCCATCGCTGCCATCGCCACCACCGTCGTGCTGCACTGCCTCGCGCTCCTCACAGCGGCGCGACACGACGCCGTCCAGGCGGCGGGGATCACGACCGCCTCGCTCATCCCGCTCGCCGCTGGCCTCTGGTCCGCCCTCGCCCTGCTCCCCGCCCTCGGTGGCGGCGACAGCGACGACCCGCTGGCCGTGGCGGCCGCCGGTGGCGGTCGGTCCTTCACGTTCGGCACCCGCCTCACGGCCGCCCTCACGGACGCAGGGCCCGGGCTGTTCGTCCCCTCGCTGGCCATCGTCGGTGCGGCGGCTGCCGGCTGGCCGGGCTGGCTCGCGGGGCTGGCCCTTGCTTGGAACGGCGTCGCGGTCGGCCAGCTGGCGGGCGCGTCATCAGCCATCCTCATGCGCAAGGTGGGGCCGACGTGGGCGCTGCTCCTCGTGGCCGGACTGGTCCTGCTCATGGCGACGGTCGTCGTGTCCAGCTCCCTCGGCCCCGGCCACTGGCTGTCGGCGGCCGTCACGACGTCCGCCTACGTCATCCCGATCCTTTTCACCGGTGCCCTGGCCCTGTGGGGGGCCTGGCTGCTCAACCGGCCCAACGACCGGGCCCTCCGGGCGCCGCGCTCCATCAGGCTCCCCCGCCCGCCGATCCTCGCCCTCTCGGTGGTCATGGGCGCGGGCATCGGCCGCTCGGTGGCTGCCCGGAGCACCGTCATCACGGCCGCCCTGGCGCCCCTGCTGGTGCGAGGCGCGGGCTCCAACGCCACGACGGCGATCGCCTTCTTCGTCATGGCCGCGGCCGCCGCCGTCCTTGGCGCCAACGGGTTCGCGTACGACGGCGGGGCAGCCGTGTGGCTGCTCGGCAAGGTCAGCCACCGCGGTCTGGTCCTTGCCCGGCTGGCCGCCGGCACGACCTGGATCCTCGCCCTCGCCCTCGTGGCCACGGTCAGCGGCTTCCTCACGGGCGCGCCGATCGTGGCGGCCGCGATGCCCTCACTCGTCCTGGTGGCCATCGGAGCGGCCGCGGCAGGCCTGGCCCCGTCGATCAAGCGCCCGATGGCCACCGACTTCGACTCGTTCAGAGCACAGGCCGCCCCGGTGGTGTCGGCCGTCGGGACGCTCGCCCGGGCTGCAGCCCTCACCGTCGCCGTGCTGACGCTTCCGTTCTGGGGCGCGTTGGCCATCGTCGGGCTCTACACCGCCGTCGCCTTTGCACACGGCCTCCGCTTGCTGCGGGACCCGGTCGCCCTGGCCGGGCTGGCCTGAGACCCGACCCGGACGTTCGCACCCGAACGGCACGCATGGGCACCCTCACATGCGGTTGGATGCACGAATACGCCGATAACAGGAGCTCACATGGCAAACCCCGGACAGCTGTCCGTCCACACCCTGCGCGAGGAAGTTGCGGATGGTCGCATCGACACTGTCGCAGTCTCGATCACGGACATGCAGGGGCGACTTCAGGGCAAGCGCATCCACGCGCAGTACTTCGTCGACGAAGTGCTCGAGCACGCGACGGAGGGATGCAACTACCTGCTCGCGGTCGACGTCGACATGAACACGGTCGACGGCTACGCCATGTCGTCATGGGACAGCGGCTACGGCGACATGGTGATGATGCCGGACCTCAACACCCTGCACAGACTGCCGTGGGAGCCGGGAGCCGTGGGCGTCCTGTGCGACGTGCTGTGGGAGGACCACTCGCCGGTTGTGGCATCACCGCGGCAGGTCCTGAAGAAGCAGGTCGATCGGCTCGCCGAGGCAGGCATGCAGGCCTACGTCGGTACCGAGCTCGAATTCATCGTCTTTCAGGACACGTACGAGGAAGCGTGGCTCGCGGGCTACCGCGACCTCACTCCCGCGAACCTCTACAACGTCGACTACTCGATGCTCGGCGGTGCTCGGGTCGAGCCACTGCTTCGACGGATCCGCAACGAGATGTTCGACGCAGGGATGACGGTGGAGAGCGCGAAGGGCGAGTGCAACCTCGGCCAGCACGAGATCGCCTTCCGCTACCGCGAGGCACTCAACACGTGCGACAACCACGTCACGTACAAGACCGGCGCAAAGGTCATCGCATCCCAGGAGGGCTACGCGCTGACGTTCATGGCGAAGTTCAACGAGCGTGAGGGCAACTCCTGCCACATCCACCTGTCCTTCCGCGGCACCGACGGCTCGATGGTGATGGCCGACGACAACGGCATGGAGGGGATGTCCGAGCTCGGCAAGTCATTCGTCGCCGGGCAGTTGGCTCACTCCGCCGAGCTAGCCCTGATGTTCGCTCCGCAGATCAACTCCTACAAGCGCTTCGTCCCAGGTTCATTCGCGCCGACGGCCATCGAGTGGGGTCGCGACAACCGCACGTGCGCCTACCGGCTCGTCGGGCATGGCCCGGCGTTGCGCCTGGAGAACCGCATCCCGGGAGGCGACGTCAACCCGTACCTCGCGGTGGCCGGGATGATCGCCGCCGGACTCGACGGCATCCAGCGCGGCCTCACCCTGGAGGCGCCGTTCACCGGCAACGCCTACGTCGGCGACTCCCCGCGAGTGCCGCACACCATGTCCGAGGCGCTGCGCCTGTGGGAGGGCTCGGACTGGATCCGCGAGATCTTCGGCGAGGAGGTCCAGGCGCACTACACCAACATGGCGAAGGTCGAGCTGGCCGCGTTCACAAGCACCGTCACGGACTGGGAGCGATACCGCAGCTTCGAGCGGCTTTAATAGAACCCTCAACCCGAAGGTCGTTCCCGCGGGCGTGCGCGCCCACAGCTCAGGAGTTCCCATGCACGACGTGATCAACCCGGCCACCGAGACGGTCGTCGCGACCGTCCCGTCCGCATCGATCGAGGAGGCCGACGCCGCCATCGCGCGTGCGCATGCCGCGTTTCCCGCCTGGCGCGAGGTGGCACCCGCCGATCGATCGGCGATGCTCCGGCGCTTCTCGGACATCGTCCGCGAGCACAACGAGGAGCTCGCCCAGCTCGAGGTCCTCAACGCCGGGCACACGATCAGCAACGCCCGTTGGGAGGCCAACAACGTCGCGAACGTCCTCGGCTACTACGCCGGGGCACCCGAGCGCATGTTCGGCCGGCAGATCCCGGTGACCGGCGGCATCGACGTCACGTTCAAGGAGCCGGTCGGCGTGGTCGGGCTCATCGTGCCCTGGAACTTCCCGATGCCGATCGCCGGCTGGGGCTTCGCGCCGGCGCTGGCCGCCGGCTGCACCGTCGTGATGAAGCCGGCCGAGCTGACACCGTTGACCGCCATCCGGCTGGGCGAGCTCGCCCTGGAGGCCGGTATCCCCGAGGACGTGTTCATCGTCATTCCGGGCAAAGGCTCGATCGTCGGCCAGCGCTTCGTCGACCACCCCGACGTCCGCAAGGTCGTCTTCACCGGCAGCACCGAAGTCGGCCAGCGCATCATGGCCGGCTGCTCGCAGCAGGTGAAGGCGGTGACCCTCGAGCTCGGCGGCAAGAGCGCGAACGTGATCTTCGCCGACGCGGACCTCGAGAAGGCCGCGGCCACCGCGCCGTACGGCGTCTTCGACAACGCCGGCCAAGACTGCTGCGCCCGTTCGCGCATCCTCGTCCAGCGCTCCGCATTCGACCGCTTCATGGAGCTGTTCGAGACGGCGGTCAAGGGCGTCAAGGTGGGCGACCCGCTGCTCGACGCGACGGAGATGGGGCCGCTCATCTCCAAGGGCCACCATGAAACGGTGTCCAGCTTCCTCGACGGCTCGGCGCCGATCGCCTTCCAGGGTGAGGCACCCGGCGGACCGGGCTACTGGTTCCCGGCGACGGTGCTCGCACCGGTCGAGTCGAGCGCCCGCGTCTTCCAGGAGGAGATCTTCGGACCCGTCGTCTCCGTGACGACATTCGAGGACGAGGCCGATGCGATCCGACTCGCCAACGACTCGGACTATGGACTGTCCGGTTCGATCTGGACCCGCGACCTCGGCCGCGGCATCCGGGTGGCGCGCGGCATCGAGGCGGGGAACCTGTCGGTCAACTCGCACTCGTCGGTGCGGTACTGGACGCCGTTCGGCGGCTACAAGAAGTCCGGTCTGGGCCGCGAGCTCGGACCTGATGCCCTGGACGCCTTCACCGAGACCAAGAACGTCTTCATCAGCACCGAGGACTGATCGCGGAAACCGAACCCCGCCCCCCCACCACCACCGCGAGTGGGCAGTTGTGGCTGCCTTACTCGCCGGTAAGTCAGCCACAACTGCCCACTCGGCAATAAAAGGAAGAGATGAGGAACACATGAGCGACAGCAAGTGCCGACGCCTCGAGGGCCGCGTGGCCGTCGTCACCGGCGGAGCCAGCGGCATCGGCCTGGCCACCGTTCGGCGCTTCGCCGACGAGGGTGCGACGGTCGTCATCGGCGACCTCGATCCCACTTCGGGTGAGGCCGCGGCAGCCGCAGTCGACGGACTGTTCATCCGCACCGACGTCACCAGCGCCGATGACGTGCAGAACATGTTCGATACGGCGAAGAGCACCTACGGCAGCGTGGACATCGCGTTCAACAACGCGGGCATCTCCCCGCCCGACGACGACTCGATCCTTGAGACCGGCATCGACGCCTGGCGCCGTGTTCAGGAGGTCAACCTGACGTCGGTCTTCCTGTGCTGCAAGGCCGTGCTGCCGATCATGCTCGAGCAGGGCAAGGGATCAATCATCAACACCGCCTCCTTCGTGGCCACGATGGCCGCCGCGACGTCACAGATCTCCTACACCGCCTCCAAGGGCGGCGTGCTGGCGATGACCCGTGAGCTCGGCGTGCAGTTCGCGCGTTCGGGCGTCCGCGTCAATGCGCTCTCCCCTGGCCCAGTGAACACGCCGCTGCTGATCGAGCTCTTCGCCAAGGATCCCGAGCGGGCCGCCCGCCGGCTCGTCCACATTCCGGTGGGCCGCTTCGGCGAGCCCGAGGAGCTGGCGGCCGCGGTTGCGTTCCTCGCGAGCGACGACTCGTCCTTCATCACCGCGTCGAACTTCCTGGTCGACGGCGGCATCTCCGGCGCCTACGTGACGCCGCTTTAGGAATTCAGCCGACGACGGTTGTCATCGGGGCGCTGCTGCTTTCGCGGTAGCGCCCCGCGGCATCGGCGAGGGCCCTGACGAGCGGCAGGTCGGCGGTGCGACGATCGGGATGCTCCGGGTGCCACTGCACCCCGAGGCAGAAGTCCGCGGACGGGTCCTCGCACGCTTCGATGGTGCCGTCGTCCGCCCAGCCAGACACGAGCAGCTCACCCGCGTCACCGACGGCCTGGTGATGGCTGGAGTTCACGACGACCGTATCGGTCCCGAAGATCCGTCCAGCAAGTGAGCCCGGCGCGAACGAGGCCCGGTGGTCGACGAACTGCCCGGGCCGCTCCCGGTGCACGATCGTGCCCTCCACGTCCGGGAGGTTCTGGATGAGCGAGCCGCCGTGGGCCACGGCCATGACCTGGAGGCCACGACAGATTCCGAGCACCGGAAGGCCCCGCTCGCGGGCGGCGCGGTACAACCCGAGCTCGGAGGCATCACGCGACAGGCGTGGCTCATCCGCGGTCGCGTCCGGCTCGGCGCCGTACAGGCGGGCGTCCAGGTCGGCACCGCCCACGAGCGCCAGGCCGTCGATCCGAGCGACGACACCTGCGTCGTTGCCAGGCGGCAGGAGAACGATGTCGACGTCGGCAGCGCGGAAGAGGTCGAGGTACCAGTGCGGGAGCAGCGCTGCGGTCAGCGACCAGGCGCCCCACTGTGCGGGCTCGAGGTAGCAGGAGACTCCGATGACCGGGCGTGGCATCCCCGAAGTCTGCCACGACGTGACGGCTACGCCCGAGCAGGACCGGTGGAACCCCGCACGATCAGCTCCGGCCGGAACACGAACTCGTCGCGCGGGGTCGGGCTGTGGTTGATGCTGTCGAGCAGGGCCTGAACGGCCGCCGTGGCCATCGCCGGCACGGCCTGGCGCACCGTCGTCAACGGCGGATCGGTGAAGGGGATGAGCCGCGAGTCGTCGTAGCCGACGACGGAGACGTCCTCGGGCACCCGCAGCCCTCGCTGCCGGATGGTCCTGATCGCGCCAAGCGCCATGAGGTCGGACCCTGACACGATCGCGGTGACACCGCATCCGAGCAGGTGATGGGCGGCCGCCTGCCCACCCTCGAGCCCGAACAGGGAATGCGACACCAGACCGGCCGCCTCCTCCTGGGAGATGCCCGTCTGGCGCGTCATCGCCTCCATGAACGCCGCCCGCTTGCGCACGACGGGAACGAAGCGCATTGGACCGACGGCAAGGCCGATGCGCCGATGGCCCATCGACACCAGATGCGTGACAGCCAAGTCCATCGCAGCGGCGTCGTCATCGGAGATGAACGGCGCATCGACGCCCTCGGCATAGCCGTTGACTAGGACGATGGGCAGGCCGCGCTCGACGAGCGCGCGATACGACGCGTGATCGGCGGTGCTGTCGGCGTGCATGCCGGACACGAAGATGATCCCGGCAACGCCGCGATCGAGGAGCAGGTCGACGTAGTCGTCCTCAGTCACGCCGCCGGGCGTCTGCGTGCACAGCACCGGGGTGTAGCCGTGCTGTGCGAGGAGGGTCTCCATCACCTGCGCGAACGCCGGGAAGATCGGGTTGTCGAGTTCGGGGACGATGAGGCCGACGAGACCTGAGCGCCCACGCAGGCGCATCGGCCGCTCGTAGCCGAGGACGTCGAGTGCGGTGAGGACCGACTGCCGGGTCGACGACGAGACACCCGGCCGATCGTTGAGGACCCGCGAGACCGTGGCCTCGCTGACGCCGGCCTGCTCGGCGATGTCCGACAGCCGCGCGCGGGGATTCTCGCTCACGAGGCCACACTAGGGCGCGTCGTTGACGAAGGAGGGCCGCTCGCCGGACCGTGCCGGGCATGAAAGGCTGCGCAGGTGCGCCTCACTGGCAACCTCGACGAGCCCGAGCTCGCCTTCCTTCCGTGGAGCGAGCCGCTGGAGCAATGGTCCGAGGACCTCGTGGTCGCCCTCCCGCGCGGCATCTCTCGCCACATCGTCCGGTTCGTGCGGATCAACGGTGTCGTGTATGCGGTCAAGGAGGTGGAGGAGCACTATGCCGAGCGCGAGTACGAGCTGCTCTTCGACCTCGTCCGACGCGGCCTGCCGACCGTCGAGCCCGTCGGAGTGGTGCTGGATCGCAGCACTGCCGCCGGGGAGCCACTGCCCGCGGGCCTGATCACCCGGCACCTGGAGTTCTCGCTGCCCTACCGCGCCCTGTTCTCGTCGTCCCTTCGCCTCGAGACGGCCAACAGGCTCCTCGACGCCCTCACGCTGCTCATCGTGCAGCTGCACCTGGCCGGTTTCTCGTGGAACGACTGCTCGCTGTCCAACACCTTGTTCCGTCGGGACGCGGGCGCCTTCGCCGCCTATCTGGTCGATGCCGAGACGGGTGAGATGCACCCCACCTTGTCGAAGGGCCAACGGGACTACGACCTGGAGACGGCCGCCACCAACGTCGCTGGCGAGTTGATGGACCTGCAGGCCGGCGGCCGGCTGCACGAGGGCATCGACCCGATCGTCACCGGCGTGAGCCTGCGCACGCGCTATGACCGGCTGTGGGACGAGATCACCGGGCCGCTGGTCATCACGCGGGAGGATCGCTACCTCCTCGACGCGCGAGTGCGTCGACTGAACTCACTCGGCTTCGACGTCGCCGAGTTGCAGGTGGACACCCAGGCCGATGGCGAGCACATCACGGTGGCCGCCAAGGTTGTCGACTCCGGCCACCACTCCCGGCGGCTGATCCGTCTCACCGGACTGGACGTCGAGGAGAACCAGGCCCGTCGCCTCCTGAACGACCTGGACTCCTTCCGCGTCAAGGTGGGCCTGGGCCGCGCGGACGAGGAGATCGCCGCCCATCGCTGGGTGACCGAGCGGTTCGAGCGAGTGATGTCGGAGGTGCCCGCCGAGATGCGTGGCAAGCTCGAACCGGCGGAGATCTTCCACGAAGTGCTCGAGCACCGATGGTTCATGTCCGAGGCCGCCGGATCAAGCGTTCCGTTCGAGGAAGCCGTCTCCGACTACGTCACGACGATCCTTGCGAAGAAGCCGGACGAGCAGGCGGTGCTCGGTGCGCGCGTGGGAACGCCCAGCGACGACACGGCCGAACTTCGCATCGTGCTGCCCCCGGGTTGGCTCGCCGATGAGTGACTTCGGCTCCCTGCTCGTCATCATCGCGATCGCGGCGGCCACGCCATTGATCGTCGGCCTGTTCCGGATCAAGGTCGCCGAGGTCGTCCTCCTGTTGGCCGGCGGAGTCATCTTCGGGCCGCACGTCCTGGGCTGGATCAACGTCGACGACTCCATCAAGCTTCTGTCCGAGCTCGGCCTGGGCATGCTGTTCTTCCTCGCCGGCATGGAACTGGAGCCGCGGGCCGTGCGCGGCCGCAGCGGGCGACTGGCCGCATCCGGCTGGGGCATCTCGATGCTGCTCGCGGCAGGTGTGTCGCTCGTGCTCAGCTTCGCCGGTGAAGTCCAGGACACGCTCGGCGTGGCCATCGCCCTCACGTCCACCGCGCTGGGCACGCTTCTGCCGATCCTGCGCGATGCCAAGGAGCTCAACACCCCGTTCGGGACCTACTTCATGGGCGCCGGTGCCTGGGGCGAGTTCGGCCCGATCCTGGCCATCTCACTGCTGCTTGGCGCACAGAATCGGTTCGTCGCCATCCTCACGCTGGTCGCGTTCGGCCTCGTGGCACTCCTGCTGGCCGCGATCCCTCAGCGCTTCGCGACCGATCGCATCCGGCAACTGCTCGACTCCGGCCACCACACCAGTTCGCAGACGGCCGTACGCATCTCCATGCTGCTGCTGATCATGCTGCTTGCCGTCGCCGCCTCGTTCGGACTCGACGTCGTCCTCGGCGCATTCATCGCCGGCATCATCGTGCGCCGGATTGCACCACCCTCCGAGGAGTCGAATCTGACGGTCCGTATCGAGGCGATCGCGTTCGGCTTCTTCATCCCGGTGTTCTTCATCGTCTCGGGAGCCAACCTCGACGTACAGTCGATCGCGGACAACCCCGGTCGCCTCGTGCTCTTCTTCGTCTTGATGGCCCTGGTGCGCGGTCTTCCGCAGTTCTTCCTCTACCGCGGTGCGATCCCGAACCCACGCAAGCGGGCGCGCTTCTCGCTTCTGGTTGCGACGGCGCTGCCGATCATCGTCGCCGTCACGTCGCTGGAGGTGGAGACGGGGATCATGTTGCCCCAGAATGCCGCCGCACTTGTCGGCGCCGGCGCGCTCACCGTGCTGTTCTTCCCGCTGATCGGCAACTCGCTGGTCAAGAAGCTCCCACCGGAGCCAGCGGTCGATCAGGACCGGGCAGAGAACACCGCCTGAAGCACGATGCTTGCTGCGACTGACGCATTGAGCGACTCAGTGCCAACGGCCATGGGGATGCTGACGCGCCAGTCGCAGGTCTCACCGACGAGCCTCGAGAGTCCCGCACCCTCGGCGCCGACGACGATCGCCACCGGCGACGTGAGGATCTCCCGATCGAGCCCGCCGAGGGTGACGTCGGCATCCGCGGCCAGGCCGACGATGGTGAAGCCCTGCTTCTTCAGGGCCTCGAGCGCGCGCGTCGTGTTGGTCACCTGGGCCACCGGAACTCGAGACAGGGCTCCAGCGGAAGCCTTCCATGCCGAAGCCGTGACGCCCACGGAACGCCGCGTCGGCAGGACGATGCCACCGGAGCCGAAGGCCGCGGCCGACCGGGCGATCGCACCGAGGTTGCGGGGATCGGTGACGCCATCGAGCACGACGAGCAGGTCGGTGTCGAGGTCGTCGACCTCGCTGTACTGGTACTCGGGCACCGCGAGGACGAGGCCTTGATGGACAGCACCGTCGGACATGCGATCGAGCTCGGTCTTGGTGACTTCCAGGATCGCGATGTTCATCGACACCGCGATGCGCATCGCCTCGCGCCAACGGTCATCGGCATCGACCTTGGTCTGCACATAGAGCGTCGAGGCGGGGATCTTCGCACGCAGCGCCTCGACGACGGGGTTGCGTCCGACGAGAACGCTCCCGGCGGAACGACGCCCACTGCTGCGCGACGTCGCCCGCTTGGTCGTCGTCGCGTCGGCGCGCTTCGCCACGGCCCGCTGCCGACGCGCTGCCGGATGATGCGGCCGGTCGACGGCCTTGGGCGTGGGCTTGCGTCCCTCGAGCGCCTGGCGCTTCTGGCCGCCCGAGCCGACCGTCGCACCCTTCTTGGTACCGGTCTTGCGCATGGCGCCGCGCCGTTGCGAGTTACCAGCCATCGTCAGTCCTGCTTCCCGTCATCCATCAAGCGACCAGCGGACGCCAGAAGCCGTGTCCTCGACCCGAATGCCGATCTCGTCGAGACCGTCGCGAATCGCGTCCGCCGCCGCGTAGTCCTTGCGTGCCCTCGCGTCCTGACGCTGCGCCAGCACGACCTTCACCAGTGAGTCGATGACCTCGGTCTCGCGCCCCGAGCCCGAGGCACCCGACTCCGACCACGGCTTCGCCCACGGGTTGATCCCCAGCACCTCGACCATGGCGAGGACCCCGTCGAACGCAACGGCCGTGGCGTCAAAGGCATTGGCGGCGAGCGCGGCATTCCCCTCGCGCGCGGTCTCATGCAGCACGGCAAGGGCGGCGGGCACGGCGATGTCGTCGTCCATGGCGGCATTGAAGGCAGCGGGTCGGGCCGACGGGTCGACCTCGACCTTCGAGCGGCCGAGCGCCTCGCGCGCACGCGCAAGGAAGCCCTCGATGCGGCGATACCCCTGGCCCGCCTCGGCCACGGACACGTCGGAGTACTCGATCATCGACCGGTAGTGCGCGCCGGCGAGGTAGTAGCGCAACTCGACGGGACGGACGCGGGTGACGACTTCGTCGACGAGCAACGAGTTGCCCAGCGACTTGCTCATCTTCTCGCCGCTGGTCGTGACCCAGGCGTTGTGCAGCCAGAAGTTCGCGAAGCCGTCGCCGGCCGCCTTGGACTGCGCGATCTCGTTCTCGTGGTGCGGGAACACCAGGTCGAGGCCGCCACCATGGATGTCGAAGCAAGGGCCTAGGTACTTGCGCGCCATCGCGGAGCACTCGATGTGCCAGCCCGGGCGACCCTGACCCCAGGGCGTGTCCCAGTGCGGCTCGCCCGCCTTGGCGCCCTTCCACATGGCGAAGTCGCGCGGGTCGCGTTTGGCCAGCGACTGCGAGTCGGCAGCGGCGAGCATGTCGTCGATCTTCTGTCCGCTGAGCTTGCCGTAGTCCGGGAAGGCGCGGACATCGAAGTAGACGTCGCCGCCCGCTGCGTACCCATGGTCGACGTCGAGGAGCCGCTGCATCAGCGCGACGATCTCCGGGATGTGCCCGGTCGCGCGCGGCTCGTAGGTCGGAGGCAGGCACCCCAGCGCCTCATAGGCTCGGGTGAAGGCGCGCTCGTTGCGCATGGCGACGACCCAGTAGGGGACGTCCTCGTGGCCGGCGTTGTGGATGATCTTGTCGTCGATGTCCGTGACGTTGCGCACGAAGGTGACATCGAGGCCCCTGGCGGTCAGCCAGCGCCGGATGACGTCGAAGGCGACTCCGCTGCGGATGTGGCCGACATGGGGCGGCGCCTGGACGGTCGCGCCGCACAGGTAGATCCCAACGCGCCCCTCCACGAGGGGGACGAAGTCACGGACCGACCGCGAGGCAGTGTCATAGAAGCGAAGAGCCACAGGCCGAACAGTACCGAGGCGCGGCGAACCGCCCGACTAGCGGATGACCACCTTGGTCGGGGTGATGCGCACGATGACGCGCACGTTGTCGGTTCCATCGTCGCCGGCGTACCGCTCGCCACCGGTGTACTTGGTGCACAGGCGATCGATCAGCTCCCGGCCACCCTCCTCGGACATGGCCGCCGTTCCGCGGATCTCGGCGTACTCGTACGGACTGTCCTTGGGGCACACCAGGACGGTCACCTTCGGATCCCGCTCGAGGTTGCGGTGCTTCTGACGGCCCAGGATCGTGCTCACCAGGACGTCGTCACCGTCTCGTTCGACCCACACGATCGACAGTTGCGGCTGCCCATCGGGGTTGAGGGTCGCGATGGTCGCGAACTCAGGGGAGTCCAGCAGTGTCTTCGCCTTTTCCGGCAGGGCAGCCATGGGCGCTTCCTCCTCGGCCTCGCAACGCGAGGCGGTGTTTTCTCGATCAGATGGGGTGGACGGACGCTATCGCAATCGCCGCGACGCCCTCATCGCGCCCGGTCAGGCCGAGGCCGTCGGTGGTCGTGCCGGAGATGCGGACTGGGGCGCCGATGGCGGCGGACAGGACGTCCTGCGCCTCCTCCCGACGGGAGCCGATGCGCGGACGGTTCCCGATGACCTGGACGCTGCCGTTGCCGATGCGCATGCCGGCGCCGCGGATCAGCGAGGCGGTGTGCGCCAGCAGCGAGACCCCGGATGCGTCCGACCACTGCGGGTCGCTTGTGCCGAACACCGACCCGAGGTCACCGAGGCCAGCGGCCGACAGCAGCGCGTCGCATAGGGCGTGGGCGGCGACGTCCGCGTCGGAGTGACCGGCCAGCCCCGTCTCGTCCGGCCAGAACAGTCCGGCCAGCCACATCGGGCGACCGGGCGCGAAGGCGTGGACGTCGGTGCCGATGCCCACCAGCGGGTCAGATGGCACCGGCGGCCCTTCGTCGGGCCAGGACAGCCTCAGCCATGACCACGTCGAAGGGTCGCGTCACCTTGAACGCCTCCTCGTGGCCGGGGATGACGTGGACGGGGATGCCCAGTCGCTCGACCAGGCCGGCGTCGTCGGTCGCCGGAATGGCATCGAGGTCCGCCGAGGCATGGGCACGCTGCAGGACCTGGCGCTCGAAGCCCTGGGGAGTCTGGATGGCCCGAAGGGGGGCACGGTCGATCGTCTCCTGGACGTCTTCGGAGGCGTTGACGCGCTTGATGGTGTCGACGACGGGAAGGGCGGGGACCACCGCCGGGCGGCCGGACCGGACGGCCGAGGCCACGGCCGTGACCACCTCGACCGGCACCAGCGGTCGCGCGGCATCGTGGACGAGGACGACGTCGACATCGTCCGGAAGGGTGAGGAGGGCCCGCGCCACGGAGTCCTGGCGGGTGTCGCCGCCGGTGACCACGACCACCTCGGCGCCGAACGACTGCTCCGCGAGCATCGCGGCAACGCTCTCCGCGCTGTCCTCAGGGGCAGCGACCACGACGATGTCAACGACCCGGCTGGCCGCCAGGGCACGCACGGCGTGCACGAGCATGGGAATGCCGCCGAGGGGACGAAGGGCCTTGGGCATGCCCGGTCCGAGGCGTTCGCCGCGGCCGGCAGCCGGAACGAGAACTGCGGTGCGGCCCGAGGTTTCGGTGGTCACGACGTCGAGGACGGCGTCGCGCTAGGAGGCTAGGACCTCGTCGAGGATGGCTTCTGCCTTGTCCTCGTTGGTCTTCTCGGCCAGGGCCAGCTCGCTCACGAGGATCTGACGGGCCTTGGCCAGCATGCGCTTCTCGCCGGCCGACAGGCCGCGCTCACGCTCACGACGCCACAGGTCACGAACCACCTCGGCCACCTTGATGACGTCGCCGGAGGCGAGCTTCTCAAGGTTCGCCTTGTACCGGCGGGACCAGTTGGTGGGCTCCTCCGTGTAGGGCTGACGCAGGACGTTGAAGACCCGGTCGAGACCCTCCGCATTCACGACATCGCGGACACCCACGAGGTCGACGTTGTCGGCGGGCACGCGCACGGTCAGATCACCCTGGGCGACGCGCAGCACCAAGTACTCGCGGTCTTCCCCCTTGATGGTCCGAATCTCGACTGCTTCGATGACGGCCGCTCCGTGGTGCGGATAGACAACCGTGTCGCCGACGTTGAACGTCATAAAGAGGAACCCCTTTCCAAGGGACTCAACTTTACCACGCGCCTGACGGCCGGTTTCCGGAGCGCTCGGCCCGCCGGGGGTCGGACGGCCGCCAAAGTCGGCCGACGCTTCGCTACTGTTGCCCCCGTGAAGCGCACCTACGCCCTCGCTGTGGCCTCCCTGCTCGTCGTCGTCGCTCCCGCCCTCACAGGCTGCTTCAGCGGCAAGGCCGCCACCACGAACGAGCAAGCCACCATGACGTCGGGCAACGGGGTGTCCGCCCAGGCCGGCACGATCAAGATCGAGAACGCCACGTTGGTGCTGGGCCCGGAGGGCTCGAAGGCGGCGACCTTGGCCACTCGCCTGGTCAACATCGGCCCCGAGAAGGACGTGCTGGTCTACGCCACGGTCAACGGCCAGCCCGCCACCATCACCGGCGACAAGGTCGAACTCGCGCCAGGCTCCTCCACGTCGTTCGGCTTCGAGTCCGAGCACTGGATCAACGCCTACGCGTTCGACAAGCCGGTGTCCACCTACGTGCCGGTCGAGCTCGGATTCCAGAACGCCGGGCTGGTGAAGATGTCGGTGCTGTCCGTGCTGCCGGTCGGGTACTACGAGGGCATCGCGCCCAACCCGCCGCAGGCAGCGGTGCCGGCCAGCGCCGCCGCATCAGCTGCCGCATCTCCTGCAGCCAACTAGCGAGGTCTACGCCTCGTACTTGTAGCCGAGCCCTCGCACGGTGATGAGGTGCACGGGGTTAGCCGGATCGACCTCGACCTTGGCGCGCAGCCGCTTCACGTGCACGTCCAGCGTCTTGGTGTCGCCGACGTAGTCCGATCCCCAGACGCGGTCGATGAGCTGCGAGCGCGTGAGCACCCGGCCTGAGTTGCGCACGAGGAACTCAAGGAGGTCGAACTCCTTCAGAGGCATCTGCACGGCCTCACCCCGCACGGTCACCAGGTGACGGTCTGCGTCGATGCGCACCGGACCTGCCTCGATCGTCATCGGAACGAGATCCTCGGGCTCGCCATGACGGCGGAGCACCGCACGAACACGGGCCAGGAGCTCCCGCGACGAGAAGGGCTTGGTCACGTAGTCGTCGGCACCGATCTCGAGCCCGACGACCTTGTCGATCTCGCCGTCCTTGGCCGTGAGCATGATGATCGGAACCTGCGACTTGGTCCGAATGTGGCGGCACACCTCGGTGCCGGACAGGCCGGGCAGCATGAGGTCGAGAAGGATCAGGTCGGCGCCACGTTGTTCGAAAAGCTCGACCGCCACATTGCCGTCACCGGCGACCTCGACTTCGTAGCCCTCGCGCCGCAGCATGAAGGACAGTGCCTCGGAGAACGATTCCTCGTCCTCGACCACGAGTACGCGCGTCATTACTGGACCTCCCCAGACGGGACCGACAGTACGTCGATCTCCAGTTCGCGGCCGTCTCGGCCGAACGGCGACGTCAGCTGGTACGCGGGCAGCCTCAGCGTGAACGTCGATCCCACCCCAGGCTCAGACCACACCGTGCACTCTCCGCCATGGTTCTGGCACACGTGCTTGACGATCGCCAGGCCCAGGCCAGTACCACCCGTGACGCGCGACCGAGCGGGGTCGACGCGGTAGAACCGCTCGAAAATGCGGTCGAGGTCGTTGACCGGGATCCCAATCCCCTGATCCTTGACCGAGATCTCGACGAGTGACTCAGCCGCACGCACGCTGACGGAGACGCGTGTGTGCCCAGGCGAGTAGGCGATGGCGTTGGTGATCAGATTGCGCAATGCCGTGAGGAGCTGGCTCTTGTCGCCGTAGACGACGGTTCCCGACCGATCGCCCGTGACGAGCTCGATGTCCTGAGGGGTCGCAAGCGTCCGCGTCTCCTCGATGGCGCGGGACACCAGGTCGTCGACGTCGACGACCTCGGCCCGCGTGAGGGGGTCGTCGCCCTGCAGCCGCGAGAGGTCGATGACGTCCTGGATGAGGTGGCTGAGCCGACCGGCCTCCGCCTGCATCCGCTCGGCGAAGTGCCGCACCTGCTCGGGGTCATCGCTGGCGGCCAGGACGGCTTCGGCCAACAGCGACAGCGCACCCACCGGGGTCTTGAGCTCATGGCTGACGTTGGCGACGAAGTCGCGGCGCACCACGTCCACGCGACGCTCTTCGGCGAGGTCGTCGATGAGCACGAGGATGGCGCCCGTGCCCAGGGGCGCGACGCGCACGCGGATCTCCAGCAGTTCGCGCCCCAGCGGTGGGCGGCGGACTCGCATCTCCTGCTCGCGGGCGTGACCGTCGTCAGCGGCCCGCTCGATCAGGTGCACGATGTCCGGAATCGTCACTCGGCTGCGGTTCACCAGGCCCAGCGCCAGCGCGCGCGAACTCGATCGCAGGACGACGCCGTCCGGTGCGACCACCAAGGTGGCCGAGGGAAGAACGCTCAGGACACGGATGACTTCATCCGGGACGGCCGGCTCGTGGGTGGCCGGACGCCGTCCTACCGTCCCGTCGGAGGCAGCGGCGTTCGATCGGTGGCGTCGAGGCACACCTGAAGGATAGGTGCGCCAACGAGTCGGCCGTGACCAGCGCCGTGTCCTACCGCACATGATTCGTCCACAATTCAGCGTCCGGCACACGGATTTCACCTCCCCGTCGCCGGCCATTCATCCGGTCGGCGCATCCGCGTACCGCCGTGGCCTACGCTTCCTGACCATGACCGAGTCGCCGTATGCCGGGGAACTGGACACGATCTACGACGAGCTCGTTCAGATGACGAACTTGGTCGGGTCGGCGATGAACAGGGCCACGCAGGCGCTCCTCGACGCCGACCTGCCGCTCGCCGAGTCGGTCATCGATGCCGACGCCCGGATCGACATGCTGACCTCCGACATCGAGGAACGCTGCCTGGAGATCATCGCGACGCTGCATCCTGACGCCGATAGCCTCCGGGTCGTCGTCGGCGCACTGCGGATCGCCTCGTCCCTCGAACGCATGGGCGACCTCGCCGAGCACGTGGCCAAGCAGTCCCGACTGCGATACCCGAAACTGTCCATCCCCGTCGAACTGCGCGGCACGTTCGCCGAGATGGGCGGCCTCGCCGAGGCGATCGTGTCGAAGACCGGCTCGGTCATCGCTACGCGCGACGTGTCCCTCGCCGCAGACATCGCCCGTCACGACGTGGAGGTCGACCGACTGCACCGCGAGCTGTTCACCATCGTGCTGTCGAAGTCCTGGTCCCACGGGGTCGAGGCAGCGATCGACGTGACCTTGCTTTCGCGTTACTACGAGCGGTACGCCGACCACGCGGTGTCGGTCACGAAGCGGGTCATCACCATCGTCACGGGCGCTCCCTACGCGGGAGTCACCCTCACCTGAGGCCCGGTAGCCCTTTCGTGGGGAATACGGGAGACTTCTCGACGGTTGTCGAACCGGACGAGGAGGGCGGTGACAGGCATGGCGACGCTGTCGAGCATGTCCGATGCCCGCCGCGGGACCCTTCCCCGGCGCGTGGCCGTCCTCTCGATCCACACTTCACCCCTCGACCAGCCGGGCACCGGCGACGCCGGCGGCATGAACGTGTACGTGGTCGAGACGGCCAAGCGCCTTGCCCAGTCCGGCGTCGAGGTCGAGATCTTCACGCGCTCCACGTCCTCCGCCCTGCCCACCGTCATCGAGATGGCGCCTGGCGTCACCGTCCGGCACGTCACGGCCGGACCATTCGAGGGCCTGCTCAAGCAGGACCTGCCCGGCCAGTTGTGCGCCGTGACGGCCGGCGTCATGCGCGCCGAGGCGGCCAGGCCTGAGGGCTGGTTCGACCTGATCCACTCGCACTACTGGCTGTCCGGCCAGGTCGGGTGGCTGGCGAAGGAGCGTTGGAACGTACCCCTCGTGCACTCGATGCACACCATGGCCAAGGTCAAGAACCGCGACCTCGCCGAGGGTGACCGACCCGAGCCGGAGATGCGCGTCATCGGCGAGCAGCAGGTCGTAGCCGCGGCGGACCGGCTTGTTGCCAACACCAGCGACGAGGCCACCGAGCTCATCGATCTCTACTTGGCCGATCCCGACGCCGTGGACGTCGTGCACCCCGGCGTGGACCTGGACCTGTTCACGATCGGCAGCCGGACCAGGGCGCGAGCCGCACGGGGTCTGGCCGACGACGCCGTCGTACTGCTGTTCGTGGGCCGCATCCAGCCGCTGAAGGCGCCCGATGTCCTGATCCGCGCCGCCGCCGAGCTCGTGGCGCGGGACCCGTCGCTGCGCGCGCGCCTCGTCGTCGCGATCTGTGGTGGCCCGTCCGGGAGCGGGCTCGACCAGCCGACCGCCCTGATGGACCTCGCTCGGTCGCTCGGCATTCTCGAACTCATCCGGTTCGAGCCGCCGACCGACCGCGCCGCCCTGGTGGAGTGGTACCGCGCCGCCGATGTGGCCGTGGTGCCCTCGCATTCGGAGTCGTTCGGGCTCGTGGCCGTCGAGGCCCAGGCCTGCGGCACCCCGGTCGTGGCGGCCGCCGTCGGCGGCCTTCGCACCGCCGTGGCCGACCAGGTCAGCGGGCTGCTCATCGACGGCCACGATCCGCGGGACTTCGCCACGGCCATCGCCCGCATCACCAGCCAGCCCCTCCTCCGCCAGGAGCTGAGCCACGGCGCCCGCATGCACGCGGCGTCCTTCGGCTGGGCAGCCACCACGGCCGGGCTGCTCTCGAGCTACTCGGCCGCCCTGGGCAACGCTCGGCAACGCGGGCAGCTCGCCGCTGTCTCGTCGTGACCACCTCCCCCGAGTCCCCGACGCCTGCGGAAGTCCAGGCGACCATCGCGACGTTTCTCGAGGACGGCGCCATCGTGTTCGAGCGGCCCAGTGACGACGTGTTCGTGCTGACACTTCCGGGCGAGCACAAGCTGCGGACCACGGCCGCGCTCACCGTGGGCGCTCAGTCGGTCACCATCAACGCCTTCGTGGCCCGCAACCCTGACGAGGACCACGAGGCCGTATACCGGTGGCTGCTCGAGCGGAACCGTCGGATGTACGGGGTGTCCTTCGCCATCGACCACCTCGGCGACATCTACCTGGTGGGCCATCTCCCGCTGCATGCGGTCGACGGCGGCGAACTCGACCGCGTGATCGGATCGGTGCTGGAGTACGCCGACCGGTCCTTCAACACCATCCTCGAGCTGGGGTTCGCCACGGCCATTCGCAAGGAGTGGGCCTGGCGCACTTCGCGCGGCGAGTCCACCGTGAACCTCGAGGCATTCGCGCACCTGGCGGAGCCGCAGGCACCTGAGGACTAGGCACGCGGATGCGGCAGGATGGACGCATGACCAATGCAGCCGCGCCCTACACGTTGATCCTGCTCCGCCACGGCGAGAGCGAATGGAACGCCAAGAACCTGTTCACCGGCTGGGTCGATGTCGACCTGAACGACAAGGGCAAGGCCGAGGCTGAGCGCGGCGGCCGCCTGCTCGCAGAGGCCGGCATCCTGCCCGACATCGTGCACACGTCGCTGCTGAAGCGCGCGATCAAGACCGCGCAGATCGCGCTCGAGGCCAGCGACCGCATGTGGCTTCCCGTCGTGCGCAACTGGCGTCTCAACGAGCGGCACTACGGCGCCCTGCAGGGCAAGAACAAGAAGGAGACCCTCGAGGCTTACGGCGAGGAGCAGTTCATGCTCTGGCGCCGCTCGTACGACACCCCGCCCCCACCCATCGATCCTGAAGACCCGTGGGCGCAGACGCATGACCCCCGCTACGCCGCACTCCCGCCGGAGGCGCGTCCGTCCACCGAGTGCCTGGCTGACGTCGTGGAGCGGCTCATCCCCTACTGGCAGGACGTGATCGTGGCCGAGCACCTGCGCGCGGGCATGACGGTCCTCGTCGTGGCACACGGCAACTCGCTGCGCGCGCTGGTCAAGCACCTCGACGGCATCTCCGACGATGACATCGCCGGGCTCAACATCCCCACCGGGATCCCGCTGGTCTACCGCCTCGACGAGAACCTGAAGCCACTCGTACGCGGCGGAGAGTACCTCGACCCCGACGCTGCGGCAGAGGCGATCGCGGCGGTCGCCGCGCAGGGAAAGAAGTAGCGCGTGGGCGCGAGCACGCACGGCCGCACCACGCGCCTGGAGCTAGATGACTCGGCCCTGCGCGAGTGGGAGGCGATCGTCGTCGCGAGCGATCCCGAGCAGGGCATCGTCCTGGACCGCTCCGCGTTCTACCCGGGCGGCGGCGGCCAGCCGCCGGACCACGGTGTCCTGCTGTGGGGCGGAGTGCAGACCCGCATCGTCGACGCGCGCCGCCGGGATGACCTGTGGCTGGTGCCGCTCGATGACGATCCGCTGCCGCCGGTGGGCACTGTCGTGTCGGGTGCGATCGAGGACGATCGACGCACCGCACTCATGCGGACGCACTCCGGACTCCACCTGCTGTCAGGCGTCGTGTTCCGCGACTTCGGCGCACTGGTGACCGGCTCCAACATGGACCCGCTCTCCGGCCGGCTGGACTTCAACCTCGACGAGGTCCCGCCGGGGTTCAAGGAGGCCGTCGAGGAAGCCTGCAATGTCGAGGTCTCCGTCGATCGCGCGATATCCGCGTACGAGCTGTCGCGTGAGGAGGCGTTCGCGATACCGGACGTCATCCGGACGGCCACGAACCTGCTGCCGCCGACGATCGAGATCGTGCGCATCGTCGACATCAGCGGACTCGATGTCCAGGCCGATGGCGGCACGCATGTCGCGACGACTCAGCAGATCGGCCGCATCACCGTGGTCAAGGTCGAGAACAAGGGCAAGGGCTTCCGCCGGATCAGGGTCTCACTCGACGGCTGATCGCCGCGCAGTCTCGAAGGCGTCGAACGCCTCGTCGTTGAACATAACGAAGCGAACCTCAGTGATCGACGTGTCCGGGTGTGCCGCCGCGAAGTCGAGCACGGCCCCGATCGCGATCGGAGCAGCGTCACCAGGCGACCATCCGTAGACGCCGCACGAGATCGCGGGGAAGGCAATCGTTCGCACGCCGAGGGCGTCGGCGACGTCGAGGCTGCTCAGGTGGCATTGGGCAAGAAGTGCAGCACCCCCGTCCGGATGCTCCCAATGCTTCGGACCGACGGTGTGGATCACGTGATGGGCGCGGAGGTCGCCGGCCGTGGTGGCGACCGCCTGGCCCGCAGGCAGGCCGTTCGGCAGGGCAGTGCTTCGCAGGTCGCGGCAGGCCTCGACGAGCGCCGGGCCGGCGGCAGCATGGATGGCCCCATCGACGCCTCCACCGCCGAGGAGCGAGGAGTTGGCGGCGTTGACGATCGCGTCCACGTCGTGCGCGGTGATGTCCCCCTGGACCACCTCGACGAGCATGGCTACCAGCGATTGGACGTGATGTCGATGATCTTGGTGCGCACGTCGAACAGGTACACCAGCGCGACGACTGTTCCAGCGATGCCGATGAGGTTGAGGGTCATGCTGGGCAGGAGTCCGGTCAGCGCCGCGATGGCGGTGATGGCCAGCCACAGGATCTTCGTCTGGCGACCCACGGCGGGGAAGGCCTGCTGCGGCCGACGCAGGCAGTCGATGAAGGCATAGCCCTTCAGGGCCAGGGTGATGACCCATAGCGCAAGAAGGACAAGGTCCTGAACGTTTCCGAACATCCCTCCACGTTAACGCAGGAAGGGCGGGCCCGCTTGGGCCCGCCCTTCCTCCAGGTTGCTGCGGTCAGACTCCGATCGCCTCACGCAGGAGCGTCACGGCGTGCGTCAGGCTGCCCTGAGCGGACTTGGCGGCGCCGGACATCTTGTCGCGGGTCTGCGTGGTCATCGCGGACACGTCGACGTCGGGCATCTTCACGTCCGGCATCTTGACCTCGGGGACCTTGACCTCAGGCATCTTCACGTCCGGGACCTTGACCTCAGGCATCTTCACGCTGGGCATCTCGAACTTCGGCATCTCGAACTTCGGCATCTCCATCTTGCGCAGGTCGAGCTTGCTGAGGTCGAGCTTGCGCAGGTCGAGCTTGCTGAGGTCCAGCTTCGACATGTCGACGCCGTGCAAGGAGAAGCGCGAGCTGGTGCCGGTCGTCGCCTCGGCGACCTTGGCGGTGGTGGTCTTCGCGGCGGTCGTCGCCTTGCTCGTGGCCTTGGTGGCGCTCTTCTTGGTCGCGCTGGCAGCCTTGACCGTGGTGGTCTTCGCGGTGGTGGCGGCCTTGGCGGACGTCTTCTTCACGCGCGCGGTGGGGCGAGCAGGGGTGCTCTCGGTGGTCATCAGATTTCCTCTCGGGTGTGCGTTTCGTCCTCGGCGTCGTCGCCGGCGGCCGCGGTTTCGGCCTCTTCGCGTTCGGCTTGCGCCCGGTTCTCGGACTGGAAAGCCGCGTAGATCTGCAGCAGCGTCGTGCGCTGCCGCTCGGTGATCGTCGTGTCGGCCGCGATAGCCGTCGTGACGGCCTCATCCCCCTCGCGCTGGTCGAGGATCCCCGCCTGGACGTACAACTGCTCGGCGGAGATGCGCAGGCCCTGGGCGATGCGGTTGAGAATCTCAGCACTCGGCTTGCGCAGTCCGCGCTCCACCTGGCTGAGGTAGGGGTTCGAGACGTCGGCGGCCTTCGCCAGTTGGCGAAGGGACATCTGCGCCTGATCACGCTGGTCGCGGATGAAGTCCCCGAGTCCGCCTACGTCGATACGAGCCACACGTCAAGTATGCCCCAAGTGCTTGCAATTGCAAACACGCGTGCTAGCGGGAGTTAGCATGACTTTCGTCACCCGAGCGCCGGGCGGACCTCCCCGACGACGTTCCCGCCCCCGTGCAACGGCACTGAGCTCAGGTCGGTCAGTACCGCAGGGTCAACCCCGAGATCCACGAGGAGGCTGGCCAGGACCACCTGACGGGCCCGATCGGCACCGTCGTCGACCTTGATGGCGATCCCCGTTCCATCGGGCAGCGCGGCCACGTAGACGCCCTCGGCGCCATCCTTGGCGACCAGTCCGGGCACCGCCCGCATGAAGGCCGTCACGTCGCGGCGCGAGCCGCCGACCATCTCCGGGTAAGCCCGCATGGCGTCCGCCACCCGCCGCTCCGGGGAGCCCGGCGCGGCCTGGACGGCCCGCGACAAGGTTCGCGCCAGCCCGGCCATCGTCAGGCTCATCACGGGCGCCCCGCAGCCGTCCACCCCCACGTGCTCGACCGGCTCGCCGGCGAGGCGCTCCACCGAGGCCCGCACCGCCACCTGCAGCGGGTGCTCAGGTTCGCGGTACGTCTCGATGGACCAGCCTTTCCCGGCGCAGGTGACGAGCATGCCCGAGTGCTTGCCCGAGCAGTTCATGGCGCGGGGGGCCGGCGCCGAGCCCGCCCGCACCCAGGCGTCGCGCTCCTGCTCGTCGAGTGGGAAGTCCGGTGGGGTCTGGAGTGCGTCCGCCGTCAGGCCGCCCAGCGCCAGGAGTTCGGCCACGCCGTCCAGATGCCTTTGCTCACCGCTGTGCGAGGAGGCCGCGAGGGCGACCAGGTGCTCGGGCACATCCAGGCCCGCCTCCAGCATGGCGGTCGCCTGGGCCGGCTTGTTGGACGAGCGCGGGAAGATCACGTGCTCGGGGTTGCCCCACGACCGCACCACCGAGCCGTGCGGATCGACCACCACGACGTAGCCGTGATGCGCACCCTCCACGAAGCCGCTGCGCGTGTAGGTGGCCAGAACGGCAGGGCCGGAGTGTGACGTCATCGGCGCATGATGGCACGCTGCCGCCATGCGAGCAGTCGTACAGCGAAGTCGGGGAGCCTCGGTCGTCGTCGATGGGACGGTGGTGGGCTCCTTCGAAGGTCCGGGCCTGACGGTGCTCGTCGGGGTGACCCACGACGACACGGCCAGTCGCGCCGCTCGAATGGCCGACAAGCTCTACGACCTGCGCATCTTCGACGCCTCGCACGCGTCCGACGAACTCCCCGCCGATGCATCGCGAGAACTTGCGGCATCAGACCTCGGACTCCCGGTGCTCGTCGTCAGCCAGTTCACGTTGTACGGCGAGACGAAGAAGGGCCGTCGCCCGACTTGGGATGCCGCTGCGCCCAGGCCGGTGGCCGAGCCGCTGGTCGACGCCGTGGTCGCCAGGCTGCGCGAGCGCGGGGCCACTGTCAGCACCGGCATCTTCGGCGCCGACATGCAGGTCGCACTGACGAACGACGGGCCGATCACCGTCCTGCTGGAGATCTCCGACTAGCCCAGCGGACTAGGGGGCGACGACGACTTCCTGCGTGGCAGCGACGTCACCCTCCGACGTGCGCACCACGACCGGGGCGTCCGTTGGGACATTGCGCTTGATGAGTGCCGTGGCGATCGGACCGAGCTCGAAGTGACGCGCGGCTGTGCCGACGAACCCGACGTCCTTGCCGTCGACGACAACAGGGTCGCCGTGGGCAGGCAGGCGATCCTCGCTGCCGTCAAGGTGGAGCAGGACCAGTCGACGCGGCGGATGCCCGAGGTTGTGCACGCGCGCAACCGCCTCCTGCCCGCGGTAGCAGCCCTTCGCCAGGTGAACCCCGGGGCCGATCCAGCCCACCTCGTGCGGCAGCGTGCGGTGGTCGGTCTCCAGGCCGATCCGCGGCACGGCCGCGGCGACGCGCAACGCCTCGAGCGCCCAGGTGCCCGACAGCGTCGTGGCCGCGCCAAGCCGGTCAGCAAGCAGCGCGCGCGGGACGATGACCTCGCGGCCGGCGAACGACTCCGCTCGACCTGGCACGTACTTCGACGCATCGCCGCCGCGGTCAGCGCCCGCATCGACGTGCCCGGTTCCGGCGAAGTCCGCCGGCTCCAGCCACGTCGAGAACTCCGGGTCTGGCTCGGTGATCGGCTCCCACACCACAGCGAAACCACCGGTGACGTCGGTTACCTCGACCCGCAGCATGAACTGCATCGATCGCAGGTAGTCGGCGAGCGCGGTCTGGTCACCCGGCGGGGTGACGATCCAGGTCGTGGTGCCGTCATCGATGACATGCAGCTCGTGCTCGACGTGCCCGTGCGGGCTGAGGATCAACGCGAGTGCCGACTCGCCCGGCTTGAGTGCGTCAATGCGCTGGGTGGTGAGGTCGTTGAGCCACGTCAGTCGGTCTGGTCCGGTCACGGACACGACGCCCCGATTGGAGATGTCGACGACGCCCTCCCCGGACACCAGAGTGCGCTGCTCTCGGTGCGGGTCGCCGTAGTGCCACGGGACGCCCGGATCCGGACTCCCCGCAGGTGAGGCGACTGCGTCCGAACGCGTCACAGTGCGTCTTCCGGCTCGATCTCCTTCGGACGGGACAGGCACGACTCGCACAGGCCGTGCACGGACACGTGGGAGATGTCGGTGCGGAATCCGTACTCGGATTCAAGCCGGGTGACGAAGTCCTCGGCACTGTGCGCGGGAACGCTGAGCACCTTGCCGCAGCGGTCGCAGACGAGGTGGATGTGCACGTGCTCGTCAACGGCGTGGTAGGTCGGCGGGCCGTGTCCGATGTGCGCGTGCGTGACCAGGCCGACGTCCTCGAGCACTTCGAGTGTGCGGTAGACGGTCGAGAGATTGACGCCAGTGGCCGTGCGCTGCACCTCGACCAGGATCTCGTCAGGAGTGCCGTGTCGAAGCTGCTCCACAGCCTCGAGGACGAGCTGGCGCTGCGGGGTGATGCGGAAGCCGTGCTCCCGCAGCCGACGCTCCCAGTCCTCGGTCATGACCCAAGCTCCTCATCATCGGCCGGGCCGGCCGGGTTAAGCGTCGCAGCGAGATGGTTGACCATGGGCTGGCCCATGGCCTGCATGTCGTAGGTCCACAGCAGGCGGCCCTCGACGAGGCCATAGAGCCGTTGGCCGTGCGAGTAGTCCTTGGCCGTCTGCGTCCGGGCGACGACATCGGTCTTCAACTCCGCTCGGGCTCCGGTGATGACCGCGTTCTCCATGCCGGTGACCTCAAGCGTGCCGTACCAGATCTCCGCGTAGCCGCTGGCGTGCGCCAACGTCACCTCGACGGTGTTGTCGTCCTTGGGACGCCAGAACCCGGTCTCGGTGGCGAGCGGTCGTACCCGGTTGCCCTCCTCGTCGAGCAGCCAACTGCGCGACCAGTAACTCAGGAACGGCCGGCCGTCGGTGCTGAAGGAGATCTCCTGCCCGAAGCGGAAGTCATCGATCGTCGGGTACTGACCCGTGCCCACGCCGATCCATCGGCCGATGAGCCAGGACCACGGGCGGAGGGGTACCGGCACCTCAACGCCCGAACCGTCTGGTGAGAGCACCTATTCCTGACCCTTGAAGAGCTTGAAGACGACGTAGAAAGCGAACCAGCCAGCCGCTGCCATCGCGACGATCAGCAGTCCGGTGTACCCAACCTCAACCATGCTCGCAGCGTACCGGTGCGCCCCCGGCTAGCGGTGAGCGAGCCGCTGACCGAGCAGGCACATCTCGCAGCCGAGGCAGAAGGCGAATGCCGCGTTCAAGAATGCCGCGGCCAGGGCGAACGCGACGGCGACGGCGGACACGACAGTGGCGCCGGCCAGCGCGGCCACGAGCGCGACCACGAGGAATGCAAGGCCGACGGCCTGCGCGAACCGCGGTGGGGCGGCGTCCTCGAGCTCGGCGGGGGGTGCCAGCCGGGGCTTGACGACCTTGCGGAAGAAGATGCCGTACGGCTGCGCCTGCAGACCAACGAGCGCGCCGAGGGCGAATACCAGCGTCTGCCAGGCGATCAGGGCCGTGCCGAGGGTCGTGCCGTTGAAGATCAGGGCGGAGGCGAGGACGACGGTGGTGACCGCTGCGCCGAAGCGGGGCCCGCGCGGATCCACCTGGGTGCGGGGTGAGCAGTCGAGGTCGGCGTCCGTGCTCGCTTTCGACACCTGTGCACTCATGACATCTCCCTCGGTCGGATGGGGATTCTATATAAATTCTGTATGCATTGTCTAGAAGCATGCTGCTCCAGAATGCTGAACCTAGGCAGCCGGCAGAAGGCGGCGTCGGCGGGTTCAGCAGCAGCCAGCGGGTCGTTCCTGCACATCCCTCGCAGCACCGCGCCCGCGCCCGCGTCCGCGTCCGCGTCCGGAGGCTAGATCGCGAAGTCCGAGTCCCCCGCGGAGCCGGGGATGATGTCGCCCAGCGCCGCGATCACGTCCGCCTTGCGGGGCAGCCCGCTCGCATGCTTGCGCTGGACACCGTCGGCGTCGAGGAACAACACCGTGGGCGTGCGCCTGATGTCGAGCTCGCGGACGAGGTCCAGATGGTCCTCGGCGTCGATCTCGACATGGGCCACACCGGGCACCATCGTCGTGACCTCTTCGAGGATCCGGCGGGTGGCGCGGCAGGGCTGGCAGAACGCGCTCGAGAACTGCACGACGGTCGCCCGTTCGCCGAGCCGGCCGTTCAGGATCGCGGTCAGGGCACTGACCGGTGCCACCGACGCATCGGACTCGATGTCCGCGAGGGGATCGCTCTCCAGGGCTGGCGTGATGCCGGGCAGGGCTCCGGCGGTCTTGCTCTCCTTGATGCGACCGGACGTGCGCTTGTTCCACAGACCGAACGCGGTGGCCGCGAGCAGCACCCCGATGACGATCCAGACTCCGGCCATACCTGCGCTCAACTCTCCTCGGGCTGGACGCATTCCCGCGCCCAGGCGCCGATGCGTCGGAGGATCTGCGTCGAGACGGCGCTCTCGGCGTGCCCGAAGCCCTTCTCCAGCCACAGGTCCGTTCGCACGCCGGCGGCCACAGCGGAGCGTTGGATCGCCTGCGGGTGCTCGATCGGGAAGTAGCGGTCGACGTCCCCATGGACGATCAGCAGAGGGACGTCCAGCAGCGCAGCGGCCTCGAAGGGGGCAGCCGGGTAGGGCTCTACCCACTCCTCGTCAGTCACGCGTGTGCCACCGAGCTTCATGACGGTCCGGCCCCAGCGGGTCTGGACGAGCCGATGAACGAATCGGGTCACCTTGGTGCCCTTGTAGTACCAGAACGCAGGGGCACTGACGGCCACGACGCCGTCGACCTGGCCGCCGGTCGCACCTTCAGGAAGCGTCCTGGTCGATGCCAGCCCGCCCTCGCGCAGGACCACGGCGCCACCCAGCGAGAAGCCGACCGTGACCACCGTCGGATATCCCAGTTCCCTGGCCCAGCTCACTGCCGCCGCCGCGTCGAGCACCTCGAGGTCGCCGAGGGTCGTGACACCGCCCGATCGTCCGTGGCCGCGCATGTCGATGGCCACGATCGATCCGAAGTCGATCAGCTCGTCGACCACCTTGGTGACCCGGTCCTCGCGCCAGCTGCCGGTGAATCCGTGGACGACGACCAGGCACAGGTCCGAGTGCTCGCCCGGGATGTGGACGGCACTGATGTCGACGCCGTCGGCGGCATGGAGGGTCTGCTCGACGACCTCGTGCGAGGCGGGCATAGCGGCTAACTCCCTCCAGCCGATGGGGACTCGGGCAGGCTAACAGCCACGTGGCGTAGCCTTGCCCCAGCCGAAAGCGACAGTGCCGGGAGGGAGAACCAGTGCGACTGATCCTCCTGACCCGCGCGATGGAGCCGTCCGCTGAAGTGCTGCCCGCCCTAGGCCTGCTCGCGCACCATGTGCGCACGATGCCCGCCGAGCCCACCGCGCTGCTCAACGCACCGTCATGCGATGTACTGCTGGTCGATGGCCGACGCGACCTGCCTGCTGTCCGCGGCCTCACCAGACTCCTGCGCCAGACCGGCATCGACGTCCCGCTCCTGCTGGTCACCACGGAGGGCGGGCTCGCCGCCATCCAATGGGACTGGGGCATGGACGACGTCCTCGTCGACACCAGCTCGCCCGCAGAGGTCGAGGCACGGCTGCGACTTGCCATCTCCCGCACCGCGGACGCCACCGGAGCGCCGAACGACCTTCCCGAGGAGATCCGCAGCGGCGAACTGCACATCGACGAAGGCACCTACACCGCCAAGCTGCGCAGCCGAACGCTCGATCTCACCTTCAAGGAGTTCGAGCTGCTGAAGTTCCTCGCCCAGCATCCGGGCCGGGTGTTCACCCGCGCTGTGCTGCTGCAGGAGGTATGGGGCTACGACTACTTCGGTGGCACGCGCACCGTCGACGTCCACGTCAGACGCCTCCGCGCGAAGCTCGGCGCCGAGCACGAGGGCCTCATCGGCACGGTCCGGAACGTCGGCTACCGCTTCGTCCCCGAGGGCACCGATGACGCCACGCGCGCCACGCTGTCCGAGGTCGACGAGGCCGCGCTCCTCGCCTGATCAGGACTCGGCTCCAGTGGCATCAATTGGTGACCCCGCGGTGATCCGCGTCAGGACGCGTCTGGACGACGCGGCAATCGCCCAAGTCACCGCGCTCATCCAGCGCGTCACCGACCACGACGGGATGCGCCCGGTGTCCGAGCACGTGTGGCTGCACCTGAAGGAGGGCGGCGACCCGCGAGGACAGCATCTGGTCGCCGTCGACCCCGATGGCAAGGTCGTCGGCTACGCGCACCTGGACGTCACCGACCCCGTCGACGGGCCAAGCGCAGAGGTCGCCGTCGATCCAGAGCACCGACGGTTAGGGCTGGGCCGCCTGCTCGTCGAGGAGCTCATCGGACTGTCTCCCGACGGTCGACTTCGGCTGTGGGCACACGGCGAGCAGGCCGGCGCGACCGAGCTGGCCACCGGCATGGGGTTCACGCACGCACGCGTGCTGTGGCAGTTGCGCAGATCGTTGTACGCCCCGCTTCCGCGCGCCGAGTTCCCGCCCGGCATCGAAGTGCGCACGTTCGTGGTCGGGCAGGACGAGGACGCCTGGCTGGACCTGAATGCTCGCGCCTTCGTGGCGCTGCCTGACCAGGGCGGCTGGACCCGACCCGACCTTGAGCGCCGCCTCCGGGAGCCGTGGTTCTCCGCCGACGGCTTCCTCATGGCATGGGACAGCGACCAGCTCGCCGGCTTCCACTGGACCAAGGTGCACGGGCGGCTGGGCAGCGACCACCAGCATCACCATCAGCCCATCGGCGAGGTCTACGTGGTGGGAATCGAGCCCAGCCATCGGGGCACCGGCCTGGGCAAGGCCCTGACTCTCGCCGGACTCCACCATCTTCGGGCTCTCGACCTCAGCCAGGCGATGCTCTACGTCGACGAGACCAACACCGCGGCGATCTCCCTCTACGAGGGCCTCGGCTTCGCCCGCTGGGACACCGACGTCCTGTTCAGGCGCAGCGCGGCCCCTGAGTCCACGTAGCAGTAGTCGGCGAAGAGGACCATGCGTGCCTGAGCGCACACCCGTCTATGGGACCATCGGCGGGTGAGCACGCCAACTTCCCCGACTGACGTGGTGCGCGCGGAGGTCCCGTCCCCGACGGACGCCCCCACGCAGCCCCCGTCCACCATGCCCGACATCCCCCTGCCCAAGGACCGCTTCCTCGACCGCGAGCTCTCCTGGCTGGCCTTCAACCGGCGAGTGCTCGAACTCGCCGAGGACGACGACCTGCCCCTCCTGGACCGGGCCAAGTTCCTGGCAATCTTCGCCAGCAATCTCGACGAGTTCTTCATGGTGCGCGTAGCCGGCCTCAAGCGGCGCATCGCGACCGGCATCGCCGTCCGGGCCGCCAGCGGCTACACCGCCCGCGAGGTGCTCGAGAACATCTGGCAGAACGCCTACGAGCTTCAGCGCGAGCAGGCCGACCTGTTCCGCCACCGCCTGCTCCCCGAGCTCGAGGCCACCGGCATCCAGTTGCTGAGATGGGACGAGCTGACCCCCAGCGAGAAGTCCGAGATCGAGCTCTTCTTCGATGCGAAGGTCTTCCCGGTGCTCACGCCGCTCGCGGTCGACCCGTCGCACCCGTTCCCGTACATCAGCGGCCTTTCCTTGAACCTGGCTGTCGTGGTGCGCAACCCCGTCACGGGCACCGAGCTCTTCGCCCGCGTCAAGGTGCCTCCGCTGCTCCCTCGCTTCGTCGAGGTCGCGCCGGCGCGCTTCGTGCCGCTCGAGGACGTCATCGCGGCCCACCTGCACACCCTCTTCCCGGGCATGGAGATCCTCCAGACCCATACCTTCCGCGTGACGCGCAACGAGGACGTCGAGGTCGAGGAGGACGACGCCGAGAACCTCCTGCAGGCGCTGGAGCGCGAGCTCATGCGCCGTCGCTTCGGCCCGCCGGTCCGCCTCGAGGTCGAGGAGTCGATCGACCCGCACGTGCTCGAGCTGCTCATCAGCGAGCTCGGCGTCAACGAGCTCGAGGTGTTCCGGCTTCCCGGTCCGCTCGACCTCACGGGACTCTGGACGCTCTACGGCCTCGACCGCGACGACCTGAAGCAGCGCCGCTTCGTCGGCAAGACCTCACGGCAATTGAGCGAGGTCGAGACGGCATCGGCACCCGACGTACTGGCAGTAATGCGCGAGCACGACGTGCTGCTGCACCATCCGTACGACTCCTTCTCCACGAGCGTCCAGCTGTTCCTCGAGCAGGCCGCTCGAGATCCCAACGTGCTGGCCATCAAGCAGACCCTCTACCGCACCTCGGGAGACTCGCCGATCGTCGACGCCCTCATCGATGCCGCCCAGGCGGGCAAGCAGGTGCTGGCACTCGTGGAGATCAAGGCACGCTTCGACGAGCAGAACAACATCGAGTGGGCCCGCAAGCTTGAGGAGTCCGGCGTCCACGTCGTCTACGGTCTTGTCGGGCTGAAGACGCACAGCAAGCTCTCGATGGTCGTCCGCGAGGACAGCGACCAGTTGCGTCGCTACTGCCACATCGGCACGGGCAACTACCACCCCAAGACGGCGCGGCTCTACGAGGACTTCGGACTGCTCACCTGCGACCCAGCCATTGGTGAGGACGTCTCGAACCTGTTCAACGTGCTGTCCGGCTACTCCATGAACACCGACTACGAGCGCTTCCTCGTCGCCCCGCACTCGGTGCGCACCGGTCTGGTCGATCGCATCGAGCGGGAGATCGTCAACCACGAGAAGGGCCTGCCCAGCGGCATCCGCTTCAAGTGCAACTCGATCGTCGACGAGGGCATCATCGACGCCCTCTACCGAGCCTCTCGCGCTGGCGTCAAAGTCGACATCTGGGTGCGCGGCATCTGCGCCGTCCGCCCAGGCGTACCGGGCATGAGCGAGAACGTCCGCGTGCTCAGCATCCTCGGCCGCTTCCTCGAGCACTCCCGGGCGTACTGCTTCCGCAATGGCGACAGCCCAGAGGTGTGGATCGGCTCGGCCGATCTCATGCACCGCAACCTCGACCGGCGCGTCGAAACCTTGGTGAGCCTGGTCGATCCGGAGGAGATCGCCGACGTCGACTCCCTGTTTGACTTCGCCTTCGATCCGGAGACCGCTGCCTGGGACCTGGAGCCGGACGGCACCTGGGTGCGACGACTGTTCGATCCGGACGGCACGCGCCTGCGCGACTACCAGGAGTCGCTGATCGACATCAAGCGGAAGCGGGGCTTTGCTCCGTGACGGAGATAACGACTCATCGTGAAGTGGAGCGCAAGCTCCGCGTCCATGGCCTGTTCGACCTGCCTGACCTCGTTGAGCGCGGCGTCGCTGACCGCATCGTCACCGACGAAGCGTTCACCCTCGATGCCGTCTACCACGACACATCGACCCTCTCGCTGTTCCGATGGGGAATCACGTTGCGACGGCGCACGGGCGGTCACGACGAGGGCTGGCACATGAAGCTCCCGGTGAAGGGCATGGACGGCTCGGCGCGTGATGAGATCCGGCTGCCGCTCGATGCCGGTCCGGTGGGATCGGTCCCGGGCGGCTTCGTCGAGGTGATCTCCCCATTGCTCCGCGAGCAGGCGCTGGTCCCGATCGTGACGCTGTCGACCAGGCGCACCCCCTCGCACCTCTACGACAACGAGGGCGTCGAGCGAGTAGAGCTCGTCGACGACATCGTCTCCGTGCTCCGGGACGGGACCGTTGTCAGTGTGTTCCGCGAACTCGAGATCGAATGCCTGGACTCCGAGGACCCCCTTGCCCTGGAGATGCTGGAGCGCGCCGTCAGCGCCCTCCTCGAGTCAGGTGCTGAGCCAAGTTCGGTGAGCAAGGCCGCGAGCGCCCTCGGACCTCGCACGCAGGAGCCGTCCGACGTTCCCGAGGTCCCCCTGCCCGGCCCTGGCGGGCTCGCCGTCGATGCCATCCGTTCGGTGCTGGCCCTGCACGTGCGGCACCTGCTGATGTCCGACGTCGCCGTGCGTCGTGACCTTCCCGACTCGGTGCACCAGATGCGGGTCTCCGCGCGACGGATCCGCAGCGCGCTTGCGACGTTCGCGCCACTGCTGGACGCCGAGACGGCGGCCACACTTCGCGAGGAGCTCAAGTGGCTCGCGAGCGAACTCGGGGCCGTGCGTGACACCGAGGTGATGATCGAACGACTCGACGCACATGCCGAGGCGTTGGACGATCCACAGGACAGCGAGCGCGCCAGGACCATCCTCGACGTCGTGCTCAACCAGCGCCTTGCCTCGGCGCGCTCGAGCGCGATCGCGGCGCTGCGCAGCGACCGCCACCAGCTGCTCGTCGACGACTTGATGACCCTCGCCATCGACCCTCCCGTGACCGACGAGGCGTTCGGCGAGTGCGGCGACGTGCTGCTCCCGCTGGTGGACCGCACGTGGGGGCGCCTGGTGAAGTCCATCAACGGGTTGGAGTTGGACGGCCCGAGCGTCACGTGGCACGAGGCGAGGATCAAGGCCAAGCGGGCTCGCTATGCCGCCGAGTCCGTCGCGAACATTTTCGGAAGCCGCATGGTGACCCTGGCCGAAGGCCTGGCGCTGGTCACCGACCTCCTCGGGGACCACCAGGACGCACATGTCGCGCAGTCGATCATTCGCGAGGTCGCCGGCCACGCCGACGTCGACGGCCTGACGGGCATGTCCCTGGGCCTGCTTCACGAGTACGAGACCGACGAGGAGATCCGCGACCGCCTTCGCTTCACCGATCTGTGGCCACGTGTGCGACGCACGGCCCGCAAGGCCGGGCTGGGGTAGCCGATGGCCCGCACCGACCTCATCCGTGCCTCCGGCGTGGTGCTGCTGCGCGACAACAGAGGTGTGACCGAGGTACTCATCGTTCATCGACCCTTTCGCGCCGACTGGTCGTTGCCCAAGGGCAAGGTCGATGAGGGCGAGCACCTCATCAACACGGCGGTCCGCGAATGCGATGAGGAGACCGGCTTCACGCCCATTCTTGGGGCACCGCTGCCGATGCAGCAGTACAGCGTCATGGGTCGACCAAAGGTCGTGAACTACTGGACCGCCAAGGTTGGGCTCGACGAAGGCTTCGCCCCCGACGACGAGATCGACGAGATCCGTTGGATCCCCGCCGCCTCGGCCGTCGACTATCTGACGTACCCGGCGGACGTGGCGCTCGTCGAGCAGGCCACCGGGCAGCCGGCAACGATGCCACTGATCATCCTTCGGCACACCCAGGCAATGAAGCGCGCCGACTTCGACGGCGACGTCGACAGCGAGCGACCCCTCAGCGGTCGTGGTCGCAGCCAGAGCAAGCAGTTGGTTCCGCTCCTCGACGCCTACGGCATCGAGGAGGTCCACGCATCAAGTGCGCGACGGTGCAGCGAGACCGTGCGGCGGTACGCCAAGCACCTGGGGGTGTCGGTCCATCCGGAGCCGGACCTCACAGAGGAGACGCACCACGATGACCCGCAGCTCACCGCGGGACGCGCCGCCGAACTCGCGGCGCTGCGGACTCCGGTCGTGCTGTGCACCCACCGGCCCGTCCTGCCGACGATCCTCGACACGCTTGCGGAGTCCCTCGTCCTCGATCCGCACGTGCCGAACTGGGGTCAGCTGTGGGACCCCAAGCTCCCACCCGGCGGCTTCATCGTGATCCATCGCTCGTTCGCCGAGGACGGCCGAGTCTGCGCCGTCGCGGTGGAGCGGCACACGCTGTCCGCGTGAGAGTCCGTGCCCTGGCTGGCAATGCCCTCGGGAACGGCGTCTTGCGCCTCTTTGTGGCCCTAGGCCTCGCATTGCTCGCCCTCACCGCCTGCGGCACTCCCGCACCCACCTCCACTACCTCTGCGGAACCCCTGTCGCTGCTGCCCTCGGCTGACCCCTTCCACTCGGCCGTCGTCGCCACCCGCGCGCTGGGGACAGCCCGCATCGTCATCGACGGGTCCATTCGAACCTCGACGGGCATCGCGCCTGTCAGCGCCCAAGGCGTGACGGTCCTGGGATCGGGAATGGGCGACCTGAACTGGATCACTCCCCAGGGATCCTTCCGGGAACTGGTCAACAGCCGCGGCATCTACGTCACCGCGAACGGCACGGACTGGACCCAGTGGCCGGTCAGCGACCCGACCGCGACGTCCCGGTATGTCGATCCGCTGCGCGGGCTCGGAGTGCTGCGGGACGTCTCCAAAGCAGGGACCGAGGTACTCGACGGTGTCTCCACGACGCGATACACCGGCTGGCTGCCCGGGGACGGGCGCGAGGACGTGACCGTGTGGATCGACGACTCCGGCCACGTGATCCGCGTCGACAGGTCCGCCAAGGACGCGAAGGTGAACACGCCGGTCACGATGACGACGACCATGGAGGAGTTCAGCCTGCAACTGGACCTGACGTCGCCGTCGGGGAACGTGACCTTGGGCGCTACGACGCTGCCGTGATCTCGTGCGGTTACAGCGCCGCGGTGACGCCCTTGCCGAGGCAGACGACGCCGCCCTCGCTCACGGTGTAGAGGGAACGGTCGCGCTCGACGTCGACACCGATCTGCGCGCCGTCGGGGATCACGACGTTCTTGTCGAGGATCGCCCTCCGCACGACGGCGTTACGACCGATCCGCACGCCCGGCATGATCACGCTGCCCTCGACGTAGGCGCCGGCATCGACGGACACGCTGGTGGCGAGCACCGAGGTGCGCACATGCGCCCCCGAGATGATCGTCCCGGCGCCGACCATCGACTCGTGCGCATTCCCGCCCTCGACGAACTTCGCCGGCGGGAGCGAGGGCAGGTTCGACAGGATCGGCCAGCGGCGGTTGTAGAGGTTGAAGATGGGGTGCACGGAGACGAGGTCCATGTGGGCGTCGTGGTAGCTGTCGAGCGTCCCGACGTCGCGCCAGTAGCCACGGTCGCGATCGGTAGCGCCCGGAACGATGTTCTCCGAGAAGTCGTAGACGTATGCCTCGCCCTGCGCCGTCAGCGTGGGGATGATATTGCCGCCCATGTCGTGCACGGAGGCGGGATCGGCGGCGTCGGCCTTGAGTACTTCGATCAGCGCCGAGGTCGTGAAGACGTAGTTGCCCATGGACACGTAGCAGTGATCGTCGTCGCCAGGAATGGTCGGCGGATCGGCGGGCTTCTCCAGGAACTTCGCGATCTTCTTGCCGTCCGGCGCGGTCTGGATCACGCCGAACTCGCTCGCACCGGCCTTCGGCATCCGAAGTCCGGCGACGGTGACACTCGCGCCGCTCTCGATGTGCGCCTTGATCATCTGCTCGGGAACCATGCGGTACACGTGGTCGGCACCGAAGACGACGACGTACTCCGGACCCTCGTCGTAGACCAGGTTGAGGCTCTGGAAGATCGCGTCCGCACTGCCGGTGTACCACCGCGGCCCGAGGCGCTGCTGCGCCGGCACCGGAGTCACGTAGTCGCCCAACAGCGTCGGCATACGCCAGGTTTGGGTGACGTGCCGGTCGAGACTGTGCGACTTGTACTGGGTAAGGACGCAGACACGACGGAAGCCCGCATTGATCAGATTCGACAGGACGAAGTCGACGAGGCGGTAGGAGCCGCCGAACGGAACAGCGGGCTTGGCCCGGTCCGCCGTCAAGGGCATCAGCCGCTTGCCCTCGCCGCCTGCAAGGACCATGGCAAGGACATGGGGATCGGCACTCACAGTGGAACCCTAGCCGCATAGGGAAGGTCCTGTGCCGCCTTGCCGGCAAGACCTCTAGGCTCGACATCGTGCACATAGGAATGCTGACGCGCGAGTGGCCACCGGACATCTACGGCGGGGCCGGGGTCCACGTCGAGCATCTGGCTGCCGAACTCCGCAAGAAGATCACCGTCGACGTCCACTGCTTCGGCGAGCCGCGCGTCGACGCGATCGCCCACACGGTCCCCGGATCACTGAGCGACGCGAACCCGGCGATCCAGACCCTCGGGGTCGACCTTGAGATGGTCAACTCCACCGCCGGCGTCGAACTCCTGCACTCGCACACCTGGTACGCCAATCTGGCCGGTCACATCGGCGGGCTGCTCCACGGAATCCCGCACGTCGTCAGCGCCCACAGCCTCGAACCGCTCCGGCCGTGGAAGGAGGAGCAGCTCGGCGGTGGCTACCGGGTCTCGTCCTGGGTCGAGCGAACCGCCTACGAGGCAGCCGACGCCATCATCGCCGTGAGCCACGGCATGCGCGGTGACGTCCTGACCGCCTACCCGAGCGTCGACCCGGACCGGGTCCACGTCGTCCACAACGGCATCGACACGGCCGTGTACCGACCCGACGCCGGCACGGACGTGCTCGACCAGTACGGCATCGTCGAGTCTCGCCCCTACGTCCTGTTCGTAGGCCGCATCACCCGCCAGAAGGGCCTCGTGCATCTGCTCAAGGCCGCGCGACGGTTCGACGACGACGTGGTCCTCGTGCTGTGCGCCTCGTCGCCGGACACCAAGGAGATCGGCGAGGAGACGTCGGCGGCCGTCGAACAGCTTCGTGCCGAGCGTGGCGAGTCCAGCGTCATCTGGATCCAGGAGCAGGTCGCACGCACGAAGCTGGTCCAGCTGTTCACCCACGCACTCGCCTTCGTGTGCCCGTCGATCTACGAGCCGCTGGGCATCGTCAACCTCGAGGCAATGGCCTGCGAGACGGCGGTCGTGGCGAGCGCCGTCGGCGGAATCCCCGAGGTCGTCGTCGATGGGACAACGGGACTCCTCGTCCCCTACGACGCCACCGAGCCTGCTGCCTTCGAGTTCGCCTTCGCCGATGCGGTGAACGTGCTCGCCGCCGACCCCCAGCGCGCGAAGATGATGGGGGCCGCCGGTCGTTCGCGCGCCGTGTCGGACTTCGGCTGGGACGCGATCGCTGATCGCACCATCGCCGTGTACGACTCCGCTCTCCACCGGTGAGCGACCTCGCCGAGCCGATCCCCGGAGTCGCTCCGGCCGTGACGCGGCATCCTGCGCGCGGCTACGTGCTGTACCTGTGCGCGGCGACACTGTTCGCGCTCAACGGGACCATCTCCAAATCGATCCTCCTGACCGGCTTCGACCCCGCGCGGCTGTCCCAACTGCGCGTGACGGTCGCGTTCCTCATCCTGCTGGTCTTCGTCGCCATCGCTCGGCCGTCGGCACTGCGCCTGCGCAGGTCAGAGATCCCGATCCTGCTCGCGTACGGCGTGCTCGGTGTCGCGATGACCCAGTACCTCTACTTCGTGTCGATCTCCCGACTGCCCGTCGGCATCGCCCTCCTCATCGAGTTCACCGCGCCGATCATGGTGGCGCTGTGGTTCAGGTTCGGCATGCACCAGCCGACCAAGCGCACCGTCTGGGGCGCGCTGGTGATGGCTCTTGTCGGTCTGGCCTTGGTGGGTCAGGTGTGGCTGGGCTTCACCCTCGACGGGCTTGGCGTCATCGCCGGGTTCGGCGCCGCGGCGGCGCTGGCCATCTACTACGTCCTCGCCGACGTGCAGGTCCGTCGTCCCGATGCCCGTGATCCGGTGTCGCTGACGATGTGGGGATTCGGGGCGGCGGCGCTGTTCTGGACGATCGTCGAGCCGTGGTGGTCATTCCCGTGGTCGGGCCTCGCCGGCAACGGCTTTCCGCTGGGAACCGACGGCCAGGCAGTTCCGATCTGGCTGCTGTGCGCATGGATGATCGTGCTCGGCACTGTCGTGCCGTTCTGGCTGGTTGTCGTGTCCTTGCAGCACATCCGCGCCTCGCAGGCGTCCGTCGTCGGCATGACCGAGCCGTTGCTGGCGACCTTCATCGCCTGGGTGGCACTGGGCGAGGCCATGGCTCCCGTCCAGATCCTCGGCGCCGTCATCGTCCTCGCCGGAGTGCTGCTGGCCGAACGCTCCCGCTGACCCCCCCCCCCCCCGCCGAGAGGCAGGCTCAGGTCGTCAAACGCTGCAAAATCTCAACCGGGCACGACCGCAGCCTGCCTCTCGGCGGTGCAGGGAGGGTCAGGCGCGCAGTACGAACGGGTCGCCCACCGGCTCGTCCGCCGACTCGATCCATACCGCCTTCGGCTGGGTGAACTCCGCGAAACCGTCGAGGCCGTTCTCGCGCCCATAGCCGGAGAGCTTGTTTCCGCCGAAGGGCGTGGCGAACTGCAGCGCCCGGTACATGTTGACCCAGACGGTTCCCGTGTCCAGTTGACGCGCGACGCGGTGCGCACGGCCAAGGTCGCGCGTCCACACCCCCGCGGCAAGGGCGAACGGCGAGTCGTTGGCGATGGCGATCGCCTCGTCCTCGTCGGCGAAGGTGATGACAGACAGCACCGGGCCGAACAGTTCGTTGCGCGCCACGGACATCTGGTTCGTGACACCGGCGAGGACGGTCGGCGGGTAGAACCAGCCGCGATCGGGCCGATCGCCGTCTGCGCCTCCGACGATCAGGTGTGCACCTTCGCTCACCGCCTCGTCGACCCGTGAGGCCACGCCCGCGAGGATCTTCTCCTGCGACATCGGGCCCATGTCCGTGTCGGGATCCACGGGATCGCCCAGCCGAATCGTCCTCGCTCGCGCCGCCACGGCATCGATCAGCTGCTCCGCGATCGACTCGTGGACAAGCAGCCGAGATCCCGCAACGCACGTCTGGCCAGCCGCCGCGAAGATGCCGGCGATGACACCGTTGACGACCTCGTCGATGCGCACATCCGCGAAGAACATGTTCGCGCTCTTGCCACCCAGCTCCAGGACGAGTGGCTTGAGGTGCTGCGCAGCGCGCTCGGCAACGAAGCGGGCGCTGTCAGGCCCGCCGGTGAACCAGAGCTTGCGCACGAGTGGATGCGCGACGAGTGCGTCGCCGGCCTCCTGCCCCAGTCCGGTGACGATGTTGAGGCAGCCGTCAGGAAGGCCCGCTTCCTTCGCCAGCTCTCCCAGTCGAAGCAGGGACAGCGAGTTGACCTCCGGTGGCTTCACGACAACGCAGTTGCCCGCCGCCAGCGCCGGCGCCAGGCCCATTCCGCCCAGCAGCATCGGGGAGTTGAAGGCCGGGATCACACCGACCACGCCGAAGGGCACGCGCTGCGTGAAGACCGTGACGCTCGCACGGTCCTGCGGGATCGTCCGGCCCTCAGTCTGGTACGCCAGGCTCGCGTAGTAGTGGTACCAGGCGCGCAGCGACACCATCTGACCCTTGACCTCACGGACGACCTTGCCCGCATCACGCGCCTCGAGCGCGGCCAGCTCGTCTGCGTGTTCGGCGATGAGGTCACCGAGGCGCCACAGGATGTCGGCACGCTTCGTCGGACCGGCGTCGCGCCAGGACGAGAAGACAGCCTGCGCGGCATGCACCGCCGCGTCAACGTCGTCCGCATCGCCCCGCGCGATCTCGGCCCACGGCTCGGTCGTCATCGGATCGAGCGTCGCGAGGACCTCACCTGACGATGCCGGCGTGCGGCGGCCATTGATCCAGTGCTGATAGCGGTCCATCACTGCTCCTCGAAGAAGTTCATGTGCTCGAGCACATCAACGGCGTGGCGGGCACTTGCGTTGAGGTGCAGTTCCATGGCCCGTTGGGCCGCCATCGGATCGCGTCGCTGGAACGCGTCCACGATCTCCTTGTGCTGGCGCTGCGCCTCGTCGAGCCACTCGGGGACGAACTCGAAGTACGGCATCGGCAGCGACCGAGTGAGCAGGCGCAGCATGCTGTCGATCCGCTTGCTCCCACACGCCTTGTTGATGGTGCGGTGGAATTCGAAGTTGAGTCGCTCCTGCTCGGCACGATCTTCGGTGGATCCGATCGCCTCGTAGATGGCAACGAGTCGCGCGAGTCCGTCGTCGTCGAGCCGCGCCACCGCGCGAGCAGCGGACAGGCCGGCCACCTGTCCGAAGAGCTGGTAGTGGTCGATGATGTCCTCCCGCTCGAGGCGCTGCACGTACGCGCCCCGCCGCGGGATGTTCTCGATCAGGCCCTCCTGGTCGAGCGTGATCAAGGCTTCGCGCACCGGCAGCCGGCTGACGCCGAGCTCCTCGGCGATCGCATCCTGATCGACCCGCGTGCCGGGCTTCATCGTGCCGTTGAGGATCCCCTCACGGATGTGGTCGGCGACCGCGTCGGCGAGGTTGCCCCGACGTCGGGGGCGCAGCGGTATCGGGTCAGCGCTCATGACAGCTCGATCCACGTGGTCTTCAGGTCGGTGAACTTGTCCATGGCGTGCAGCGACTTGTCGCTGCCGAAGCCAGACTGCTTGACGCCGCCGAAGGGAACGGTCATGTCACCCTCCTCGTAGCAGTTCACCCACACCGTCCCCATGCGCAGTGCCTTGGACACGCGTCGCGCGCGACTGAGGTCATTGGTCCACACCGCCGACGCCAGGCCGTAGGCGGTCGAGTTCGCGATCCGCACGGCCTCGTCGTCGGTGTCGAATGTGAGGACGGACAGCACCGGGCCGAACACCTCCTTCTGCGCCAGCAGCGAGTCCGGTCGGAGGTTGTCGACGACCGTTGGCGGGTAGTACGAGCCGCCCGTCCCGACGAGAACCGGCTCCCCTCCGACCAGAAGCCGTCCACCCTCTCGCAGGCCGGCCGAGACGATGCCGTGCACTGTCTGGAGCTGTCGGGCGCTGGCGATAGCGCCGATTGGCGTCTGGTGATCAAGCGGGTCGCCGGGCTGCAGCCCGGTCATCGCCTCGAGAATCCTGCCCACCACGTCGTCCTTCACGGACTCATGCACGATCAGGCGTGAACCGGCAGTGCACATCTGCCCCGCGTTGTAGGTGACGGACCACGCTGCGGTTGCCGCGGCCTTGTCGAGGTCGGCGTCGGGGAAGACGATGTTCGCGCCCTTGCCCCCGAGCTCGAGGTAGGGCCGCTTCATGTTGGACTGCGCGGCCGCCGTCATGATCGCCCGGCCGGTGGCGGTCGAGCCCGTGAAGGTGACGATGTCGACGTCGGGGTGACCGGCCAGCGCAGCACCCGCGGTGGGACCCGTCCCGTTGACGACGTTGAGCACTCCGTCCGGCAGGCCCGCCTCGAGTCCGAGCTGCGCGACGTAGAGCGCCGTCAGTGGCGACAGTTCCGCGGGCTTGAGGACCATCGAGCAGCCCACCGCCAGCGCCGGTGCGATCTTCCAGGTCTCGAGAGTCAGCGGGAAGTTCCACGGCGTGATCGCGCCGACAACTCCGGCCGGCTCCCGCTCGATCATCGCCCACGAGGAGTCGCCCACATTCGGCATCTCGTCGAGCACCTTGTCGATCGCCTCGCCGTACCAACGCAGGGTTCGGTGGCACGCCCGGACGTCGATCGCCTTGGCCTCCCGCGCCGGCTTGCCCATCTCCAGAGCCGTCAGCACCGCCAACTGCTCGGCGTGCCCGTTGACCAGGTGGGCCCAGCGGATGAGGACGTCCTTGCGGTCCATCGGCGCCATGCCGGCCCAGCGCCGGTCGTCGAAGGCGGCCCGTGCCGAGGCGACCGCGCGATCGATGTCCGCCCCGTCGCCCATCGCCACCTCGGCCACGACGCGTCCGTCGATGGGGCTGACGACTTCCCCCCGCGTCGAGCCGGGAGTCCATCGCCCGCCGATGAGCAGGTCGGTCGGGTACTGGACGGTCGCAGCCAGCGCGCTCCAGTCGGGAGCGGTCGTTGTCATGGAAGTCCTCCGCACTCGAGTTTGATAAATGATACAAATAGCGGGTGCTGCTGACCGAGAAACCGGAATACGACGACCTGCGCGACGGGGTCCGCCAGATCTGCGCACCGTTCGACGGCGCCTACTGGCAGGGCCTCGAGCCGGACTCGTACCCCGAGGAGTTCGTGCAGGCCCTCACCGACGCCGGCTACCTCGCCGCCCTGGTGCCCGAGGAGTACGGCGGTGGCGGAGCCACGCTCACCGAGGCGTCGATCATCCTGGAGGAGATCTCGGCGTCGGGCGGAAGCCCGTCCGCCTGCCATGCGCAGATGTACGTGATGGGAACGTTGCTGCGGCACGGCAGCGCCGAGCAGAAGGCCCGCTACCTGCCCGGCATCGCCGAGGGCACCCTTCGTCTCCAGGCTTTCGGGGTCACCGAGCCCGAAGCCGGCTCGGAGACCACGCGGATTCGCACGCGCGCCGAACGGGTCGCGGACGGCTGGCGCATCAACGGCCAGAAGATCTGGACGTCGCGGGCCCTCTACTCCGACCTCATGCTGCTCCTCGCGCGAACGACGCCCTACGAGGAATGCGCCAAGCCGACGGAGGGACTGTCCGCCTTCATCTTCGACATGCGAAGCGTGACGGGCATGACGATCAAGCCGATCCGCACGATGATGAACCACAACACGACCGAGGTGTTCTTCGACGACGTCGTGATACCCGGCGACGCACTCATCGGCGAGGAGGGCAGAGGATTCCGCTACATCCTCGACGGGATGAATGCCGAGCGGATCCTGATCGCCTCCGAGTGCATTGGCGACGGGCGCTTCGTGCTCGAACGCGCCGTCGACTACGCCAACGGCCGCGAGGTCTTCGGACGCCCGATCGGTGCCAATCAGGGAGTGCAGTTCCCGCTTGCCCGCGCGTACGCCTCGCTTCGTGCCGCCGATCTCGTGCGGTTCGATGCCGCAGCGAGATACGACCAGGGAGAGAAGTGCGCCGCTGAGGCCAATATGGCCAAGCTCCTGGCCTCGGAGGCGTCGTGGGCCGCAGCGAACGCCGCGATCGACACGCACGGCGGCTTCGGGTTCGCCGTCGAGTACGACATCGAGCGCAAGTTCCGCGAGACCCGCCTCTACCAAGTCGCTCCCATCAACAACAACCTCGTGCTCGCCTACCTCGGCCAGCATGTACTTGGACTGCCGAAGTCCTACTGAGCCCGACCGCGGTCGATCACCGACTGGACGAACGCGGCATCATGCTCGTCCAGTGCGGGCACCGGACCGTGCGGGACCGGCCAGCCGCTGATGTCGAATGGCGCATCGAGCATCTCGATCACCCCCGAGGGGGTGCTCACCGGGTGGAAGTGGTCGCGGGCGCGAAGTTGCTCGTGGTCCCAAACGCCGCGGAGGTCGTTGACCCGGGCGTTGGCGATCCGACCGGCGGCAAGCCGACGACGTGCCTCGTCGACTGGAATGCTCGCGAGCTCGGCGGACAGGATCGCCTCGAGTTCGTCCACGTTCGTGATGCGGTCCGAGTTGGTGGCGAACCTGGCGTCTGTTCCGAGCGAGGCATCCTCGAGAACGTGCTCGGCGAGGCTGCACCACTCGCCATCGCTCTGCACGGCGATCAGCACCGTGCTGCCGTCACTCAGCAGGAACGTGCCGTACGGGGCGATCGCGTGGTGGCGTCGACCCGTGCGAGGCGCCTGCCCCGGCCCGTAGACAGCTGCATACATCGGCGCAGACATCCACTCGGCCAATGCGTCCAGCATCGAGACATGGACCGCAGCACCCTCACCCGTGCGCTCGCGACGCACGAGCGCAGCAAGGATGCTGGTGAGGGTGTACATCGCAGCGCAGATGTCCGCCACGGAGAAGCCCACCTTGCTCGGCGTATCCGTTCCCGTCACGGAGAACGCCCCGGCCTCGGCCTGGATCGCGAGGTCGTAGGCCTTGTCGTCGGTACGCGGCCCACCGTGGCCGTAGCCGGAGATCTCGCACGCGATGAGCGACGGGTGCTTCTCGATGAGCTGCTGCGCACCGATGCCCAGATCCGCGGCCGCCCGCGGCGAGAGGTTGTGCAAGAACACATCAGCTCCAGCAATGAGCGCCCGGAGCATGGCGAGGTCAGCATCATCCTTGACGTCGAGCACCACAGACTGCTTGCCGCGGTTGGCCCACACGAAGAAGGCCGACTCCCCTTGGACGACGCTGTCGTAGTGCCTCGCGAAGTCACCACCGGGGCGCTCTACCTTGATGACGGTGGCACCCAGATCAGCCAGCTGCCGTGTCGCGAACGGTGCCGAGACGGCGGCCTCCAGCGAGACGACGACGATCCCTTCCAGCGGTCCGCTCACTTCGTTCATCCGCCAACCTCGGCCACGTCGCGCAGGAACCAGTCGATCAACTGCTCGCAGTTGGACCGGGTCTGTGCCTGCGCGGCTGCAAGGTCGTCGAGGATCTCCTGCTCCGACGTGTGACTGGGAATGTGGTCCGGCCCGATTGCGGCCCAGCCGGCCACCAGCGGCACGTCCGCCTCCGGGTGGAACTGCGTGCCGACCGCGCGGCCGCGCCGAAACAACTGCACCGCGTTGGCGTTGCGGGCCAGCACCTCGACCGAGCCATCCGCAGGCAGGACGGTGCGGTCCTCATGCCACGTGAACCACGGACCAGTCGGCACCGGCAGGCCGTCGATGACCGTCTCGATCGATACCAGGCCGATCTCGTCCATCCCGGGCGGTGCCTTCTCGACCCAGCCGCCGACACTCTCGGCGAGCAACTGCCCGCCGAAGCAGACCCCGAGATAGGGCTTGTCCTCCTCGAGCAGCCGACCGATGAGGTTGATCTCCGCCTCCACCCAGGGTCGATGCCGCTCGTCGTAGGCGTTGGAGAACGAGCCGAAGGCCATGACGGCGTCGTACGCATCAAGGTCAGGGAAGTCCGTGTCCGGAGCCGCAGGGTCACCGAGCACGACGTGCTCATCGACGTCGTATCCACGTGCGACCAGGATCTCGCCGACGATCGCCGGATGCGCCTCAGGCTCGTGGCTGATCAGAAGCACTCGCGGCATCTAGATGACCGCCCGGTACCGCTTCAGCTCCCATGCGCTGACGTCCTCGCCCTGATCAGCATTCGCGGCGAACTCCTCGGCCTCTCGGCGCTGCATGATCAAGAACGTGTCGACGAAGGTGTCACCGAACACGCTGCGCGTGAACGGCGTGTCGAAGTTGTCGATGGCTCCGTTGATGTCGACGGGCAGTCGCTCCCACTGCTCGTCCGCGTGCGGATCGCCGACGACCTGCGGAATGAGTGCGTAGTCGTTGTCCAGTCCGTCCAGCCCTGCGGCGAGCACCCCGGCCAGGACCAGGTAGGGATTCGCGTCGGCTGCGGCCCAGCGTGCTTCGAGCCGGTTGGACGAGCCGGCACCGACGATCGACCGCACGCCGACCAGCCGGTGGTCCAGGCCCCACGTGACCTGGGTCGGTGAGAAGGAGTAGTCCTGAACGCGCTTGTAGCCGCTGATGGTGGGCGTCATCACCAGTTGCAGTTCCTTGTGATGCGCGAGCAGGCCCGTCAGGTAGCGGCGCATCAGCGCATTGCCGAGGACCGAGTCCTCGTCGGTCACGGAGAAGAGGTTGGCCCCGTTGCGGGTCAGCGACTGGTGCACGTGCATGCCATTGCCCGCCTCGGTGAGGAACGGCTTGGCCATGAAGGTGACGTTCAGGCCGTGCCGCTTGGCCACCAGCCGGACGATGTACTTGAAGTAGACGGTGTGATCGGCCATGTCCATGAGCGGGCCATACCGCAGGTTGATCTCGGTCTGCCCGGGTCCGTACTCGACGTTCGTGGCCTCGACCTCGATGCCCGTCTTGCGGAGCGACTCGCGGATGTCGAACATGAACGGCTCCATCTCGAAGCCGCGCATGATCGAGTAGCAGTTGATGTCGTCGTAGATCGGCTTCCAGTCCTCAGTGAAGAAGTGGCACTCGAGCTCGGTCGCTGCATCCACTCCGTATCCCAGCGCCGCTGCGCGAGCGATCTGGTCCTTCAGCATGCGACGGGCGTCCATCGGGACCGGCTCGTGCGTGGTGTTGTCGACGGTGTCGCACATGACGATGGCCACGCCGTCCGTCCAGCCCGCGATTCGAAAGCTCGCCAGGTCGGGGACCGCGTGCATGTCAGGGAAGCCGTGCTCCTCGTTGACGAAAGGCGTGGAGAAGATGAAGCAGGTCGGATCCCACGTGTAGATGACGTTCGCGATGTGGAAGCCGCCGCCGCGCAGGAACTGCTTGACCGGGATCCGCTTGCCGCGGGGCATCCCCCACGTGTCCACGACGACGCACTCGACAGTGTGGATGCCGTGCTCATCGCACAGGCCCACCACGCGGTTGCGCTCCGAGGGGTCCCAGGCCATGAATCCTCCAGAAGTCCTGAAATTAGATACTTGATAAATGTAATGTGCCAGTCACTCGGGCGGGTCCCTTTTCGGCAATCCGCCAACCCCACCTGAAGGGACCTACCCATGCGTGCAGCCGTGCTGACGGCACCGGGGCAGCCGCTGGACGTCATCGAGGTGCCAGACCCCGTCGCCGGGTCGGGCGGAGCGGTCGTCGACGTCCTGGCCTGTGGCATCTGCCATTCGGACCTGCACGCGGCGGCCGGGGACTACGCGACCAAACTGCCCGTCATCCTCGGCCACGAGGTGGCCGCCCGGCATGAGCGTCTGGGCCCGGTCCTGGTCTACGCGTGCTGGGGCTGCCGGCAGCCGGACTGCTGGGCCTGCTCGTCCCAGCAGGAGATGATCTGCCCGAACGCGACCGAGGCAGGGCTCTTCCGCGACGGCGGGTACGCGGAGCGGATGCTCGTCCCCGACGAGTACTACCTCATCCCCCTGGGTGACCTCGATCCCGCGAAGGCCGCTCCCCTGGCCTGCGGCGGCCTGACCGCCTACCGAGCGATCGACCACACGCTGGCCACCATCAAGGACGCTGCCCGCCCGCGGGCCCTCGTCATCGGCGCCGGCGGCCTGGGCCAGTTCGGGCTGCAGTTCCTGAAGATCCGATCGGATGCCGAGGTCGTCGTGGTTGACGCCTCACCCGAGAAGCGCGAACTGGCGCTGTCACTCGGGGCGGATGCGGCCGTGGCGCCGGGCGAGGTCGACGGCTCCTTCACCGCGGTTGTGGACTTCGTCGGGGCCGAGGCGACGCTCCAGACCACACGCGACCACGTACGCCGGCAGGGCATCGCGGTGGTGGTCGGCCTCTACGGCGGGACCATCCCCTTCGGATTCGGCGCCGTGCCGCACGAGGCCCGCTTCATGACGTCGGTCTGGGGCACGCGAGACCAGCTCGCCGACCTGGTCGCCCTCGCGCAGCAGCACGACCTCCACTCGGAGATCGAGACCGTTCCGCTGGAGTCGGCGCAGATCGCGCACGACCGTCTTCACGCCGGGCAGGTCTCCGGCCGTTTCGTCCTCATCCCGTGATTGGAGCAGACATGACCGCCGCCCTCGACGTGGACATCACCGACCCCGCCACCTACGCGAACGGGATCCCCCACGAGGTCTTCGCCCGCATGCGTCGCGACGAGCCCATCGCCGTGCGCATGTACGCGGGGCGTCCGTTCTACGCGGTGACGAGATATGCGGACCTCGTCACGGTCACCCGCGACCCCGCTACGTACTCCAATGCACGGGGCATGACGAACCTGCCGGATCTCACCGAGGAGCAGATGAACGCACGTCGGTCCATCGTCGACACCGACGCTCCCGACCACGTCCGCCTGCGAAAGCTCGGCATCCCCGCCTTCACCAGCCACAAGGTGAAGAGCTACGAGGACGTCACGCGCGAGATCGCCGCAGAACTGCTTCGACAGGCCGCCGATAAGGGAAGCATCGACGTCGTTCAAGACGTCAGCGCGCCGCTGCCCATCCGCGTGATCATCAACATCCTTGGCGTGCCCCCAGAGGACGCCGGCATGCTCGTGCAGTGGTCCGACGAGCTCATTGACTCCACCGGCGTCCCGGCTGATGCCTACGGCAACACCACGCCACTGGAATTGCTGCCCTTCAACGCTCCGGCCTCCCACGCCCTCTTCGAGTACGGCCGGAAGATGCGCGCCGAGCGCACCAGCAACCCGAAGGACGACCTCACCACGGCGCTCGTGGAGGCTCGCTACGAGGGCGAGGCGCTCTCCGACTACGACTTCAAGAACATGTTCCACGTGCTCGTGTTCGCCGGCAACGAGACGACACGCACTGCGATCAGCAACGGCGTGAAGGCCTTCATCGACAACCCAGACCAGCTGGACCTGCTGTACAAGCGCCCCGAACTCGTCGAGAACGCGGTGGAGGAGATCATCCGGTATGCAACGCCCGTCATGCACATGCGGCGCACGGCCACCCGCGACGCCGAGCTCGCGGGAGTGCCCATCAAGGAGAACGACAAGGTCGTGATGTGGTACTGCTCCGCCAACTTCGACGAGACACAGTTCGCGGCCCCCCTTCGATTCGACATCACTCGTGAAATCAAGCCCCCGCAGGTCTCGTTCGGAGCCAAGGGACCGCACCACTGCCTGGGTGCGCCCCTCGCGCGCATGGAGATCCGCGTGCTGCTGGAGGAGATGATCAAGCAAGGAACCCGGTTCGAGCAGTCCGGCTCACTCGTCCGTACGAACTCTAACTTCGTGAACGGCATAGCCGCGTTCCCCGCCACGGTGACCGCACGCAACTAGCGCTGCAACACGTGAGGGGCCCGGTCCAGTGGACCGGGCCCCTCACGTTGGCATGACTCTACGAAATGAAGTTGTGCACCGCGTCGTAGTTCTCGTTCTTGCGGCGCAGTTGGCCGACCAGGAAGCCGATGACCAGGACCACGAACGGCAGCAGGATGAGGAACCAACCGAGACTGCTCATCTCGAACGGTCCGCAGCCCGAGCCGGGCTCGCCCGGGCACGCGGCGGGATCCTGCGCCACTCCGGCGAGCAGGTTGTAGCGGCTGATCAGCATGAACTCGCCGAGGGCCAGACCGATGATGGCCAGCACTGGCGCGATCATGACGTTCCAGATGCGGGTGTCCTCCTTGGTTCGCCGGAAGTACACGATCACCGAGATGCTGACCAGGATCTCGGTCAGGACGATGGCGATCACCGACAGGGACGAGAACCAGTAGAAGACGTTCAGGATCGGGTCCCACTTGAAGATGATCGCGACGATCACCAGCACGACGGCAAGCACGAAGACCACGGTGGTCGCAGCGAACGGAGCCTGCTGCTTGTTGGTGTGGTCCAGCTTCTTCGGCAGGACGCCGGCGCGGCCCATCGAGAACAGGTACCGCGACGCGCTGTTCTGGAAGGCCAGCGTCGCAGCGAACAGCGACGTCAGCACGATCCAGCCGAACACCTCGGTCAGCCACTGGCCGACGAAGTGGGTCGTGAGGCCGAACAGCATGGCGGACGGATCCGCCAGCGGAACACCGTCGACCGCGGTGGCCTCGAAGACCTTGTTCTGGATGTCCGTCGCACCGAGTCCGGTCACCAGCCCGAAGCCCACAAAGGCGAACAGGGCCGTGATCAGGAGAACCGAGATGTACGTCGCCCTCGGGACCGTCTTCTTCGGGTCCTTGGACTCCTCGCCGTAGATCGCCGTGGCCTCGAAGCCGATGAAGGAGGCGAGCGCGAACGCGAACGCGATTCCCGCGCCGCCGGTCAGTCCACCCTGCATGATCGCGCTGGGGCTGAACGACGCGCTGAAGTTGGGGCCGCCCTCAGCGCCACCGTCGATGATGGCTGCGGCACCCACGATGATCAGGGCGAGCACCTCGAAGGTGAGCAGCACACCCAGGAACTTCGCGCCGATGTCCACCGAGAGGGCCGAGAGAAGGTAGACGATGACGACGATGGCGAGGGAGTAGACCCACCATTCGAGGTCGATCCCGAACTTGGCCACGAACTGGAGCTTCAGCTGGAAGCCGATGAAGCCGATCACCGACCACTGGACGGCGAGATAGGCGAGCACCGACACGAAGGCCGAGCCGACGCCGGGACCGATGCCCAGGCCACGTCCCACGTAGGCGAAGAAGGCGCCCGTGTTGGTGACGTACTGGCTCATGGTGGCGTAGCCGACGCTGAAGATCAGCAGGACGACACCGACTGCGACGTACATGCCGGCCGCACCGGCCCCATTGCCCAGGGCAACGGCAACGGGGAAGGCTCCGGTCATGCCGGCCAACGGAGCGGCCGCCGCGACGACGAAGAAGATGACGCCCAGCAGGCCGAGTGTGCCTCGCCTTAGCGTGGTGTCGGTGGTCTCCGGATCAGGAGCGCCAAGCACCTGATCGGACTCGGGGAGGTTCTCCCTCTGGGACATGCGGCCTCCAGGCGGCAACTGCGGTGGGGGTCGTACGGGACCGAACGATGGGACAGGGTGGCGCATTCGTCACGCGCGGTCAAGCACTTTGGAGAAGTGTCCAGAAAGTGAGCACGAGTCGTGACCTTGGCCGAGCCGGCCTGTTCGCCAGCCCAGGAGACTAGAAATCCTCGATGTACTCGTCGAGCTCCCATTGCGTGACGAGGCGGGTGCTCGGATCCTCGACTTCCTCCTCGTACCGCTTGGCCTCATCTCGCTTGAGCGCGGCAAAGGCCCGGATGAACTTCGCTGAGAGGTGGTTGCTCAGCTCGACATCTGCTTCCAGCGCATCGAGGGCCGCCGGCAACGACATCGGCAGGACCTGGCCGTGCTCACTGTCGGTGTATGACCAGCCGACAACCGGCTCCGGTGCTGACAGCTTGTTCTTGATGCCGTCGAGTGCGGCTGCGAGGACCGCAGCGATGACGACGTAGGGGTTCGCCGATCCGTCGCCGATACGCAGTTCCAAGCGCGTGCCCGCCCCGCGCTCCGGTGGGATTCGGATCATCGCCGAGCGGTTGTCATACCCCCACGTGTTCCGGTACGGCGCCATGGTGTCCGGGCCGAGGCGCTTGTAGGAGTTCACCGTCGGGTTGGTGAAGGCAGCGAGGGCGTTGGCGTGCTTGAGCACGCCGCCCATCACGTTGTAGGCCAGCTCCGACAGTTCACCGTCGGGCGTGCTCATCAGGTTGACGCCGTCCACGTCGTTCATCGAGAAGTGCAGATGGAAGCCGCTGCCGCCCTCGTCGTCCCAGGGCTTGCCGATGAAGGTGCCCAGCACGCCACTACGGGTCAGGACGTCCTTCACGCTGGTCTTGAACAGGAAGGTCCGGTCGGCAGCATCCATAGCCTCGCTGTGCCAGAGATTGATCTCGTACTGCGATGGGCAGAACTCGTGATTGCCGGCGAACGCTCCGATGTTCAGCTGGTCGAGGCAGCGCAGCAGGTTGAGGTAGTGCCCGTCGGGGTCGACCTGCGCGCCGGTCATGTAGACCCGTCCGGTCTTGTTCAGGAGGCGTCGATAGGTGCCGTCGACCTTCTCCGCGAAGTAGAACTCCAGCTCGGGACCGCAGATGGGGGTCAGTCCAAGCGCGTCGTACTCGTCGAGCACGGAGCGCAGCACTGCGCGCGGCGCGATCTCGCTGCGGCTGCCGTCGGGGTTGTCAATGTCGGCGATCGCGTAGGCGACGCCCGGAACCCACGGGATGGGACGGATCGTGTCGGTATCGAGCTTGGACACCATGTCGGGGAGCGCGTCGTCGATGCCGCCCTCTTCCGTCAGGACGCCACCGCGCGTGTTCGTGACCCACGTGGCCTCGCAGAAGGCCGGACCATGTGCCGCCGAGCGCTCCAACTGCGAGACGAGGAGGTCCTTGGACCGCGGTAGGCCGAGCAGGTCCGCGTAGATGAGCCGGACGATGTCGATGCCCTGGGTCTCCAGGATGCGGCGGGTCTCGGCGAGGTCGTGCTGCATCCAACAACTCCTTCAGTAGAACCACGTGGATGAGGGAATGTGACCGAAATCGTTCGGGCCCACATGATTACAGAGTTAGGATGCGCCGTCCACCGATTCGTCACGCAAATCTGGCCACGAGATGAGCAGTCCATGCGCGTCCTGATTCTCCAGCACGACCACCTCAGTCCTGCCGGCCCGATCGCCGAGCGATTCGCGCACCGTGGCTATGAGGTCGTCGAGCAGTTGATCGTCCCGGCGGAGAAGTTCAGCACCCCGAACGTGTCCTTCGACTTCCCTGACCCGACGGACTTCGACGCGCTGGTGCCCATGGGATCACCATGGGGTGCCTGGGACGACGCGACGATCGGCAACTGGCTGGTTCCCGAACTGGAGTGGCTCAAGCGAGCCGACGACGCAGGCGTCCCGGTGTTCGGCATCTGTTTCGGCGGTCAACTGCTCGCGCGGGCCCATGGCGGCTCCGTTGCGCCGGCTCCGCGTGCCGAGATCGGCTGGGCATCCATCTGGACCCAGTTCCCGGACATCGTCAGTTCCGGTCCGTGGTTCCAGTTCCACTACGACCGCTGGCAAGTGCCCCCGGACGCGCACGAGATCGCCCGCAACTCCTTCGCCTCACAGGCATTCATCCTTCGACGGAACCTTGGCGTGCAATTCCATCCCGAGCTGACCCCGTACGGGCTGCAGGGCTGGTACGGCAACGGTGGGCGCGAGCTGGTCGCAGCCGATGGGCAGGACCCCGACATCCTCTATCAGCACGTGCTCGCCGAGCAGGAGGACGCCGCCGAGCGCGCCCATCGGCTCGTCGACGCCTTCCTCGACCAGGTCGCCAACAGCGCCTGAAAATATTGCTGGGAGGGCTTTCCGTTCGGACCCGAACAATCTATGCTGACGCGACGCCGCGCGACGGCAACCCCCTCTGACGCACCGACTCCCCTTCAGCAAGGAGCCTGATGACGACGATTGCCGTGGCAGGTGTCGACGTGGACACGCGCCACTGGATCGGTGGCCAGCGGGTGGCCTCGACCAGCACCTTCGAGACTGTCTCCCCTGTCGACGGGTCCGTACTGGGGCTGGTCAGCCGCGGCGGTCAGGCTGAAGCCGACGCCGCAGTTGCGGCAGCCAAGGCCGCGTTTCCTGGATGGGCTCGGATGTCGCCGGTGGAGCGCCAGGAGATCCTCCACCGCGTCGCTGACAACATCGAGGCCCACATCGAGGAGCTCTCGCAGATCGAGACGCACGACAACGGATCCCTCCTGCGTTCGCACCGCCGCGGCGTCATGCCACGCGTCGCGATGAACATCCGCTTCTTCGCCGACTACGCGGTCGACAAGCTCCACCATCCGGTGTGGCAGACCCGTGACCACGACAACGTGGTCTCGTGGGACCCGTCCGGTGTGGCCGTCGTCATCACGCCGTGGAATGCCCCGCTCATGCTGGCCACCTGGCGCATCGGCCCGGCGCTCGCGTCGGGCGACACCGTCGTCCTCAAGCCACCCGAGTGGGCACCGCTCACCGCCTCGTACTTCGCCGACCTGGCCCACGAGGCAGGCCTGCCGGCCGGCGTCTTCAACGTGGTTCAGGGACTCGGCGCCGAGGCAGGTGCCCCGCTCACGCTGAACCCCGACGTGTCGCGGATCTGCTTCACCGGATCGGTGCCGACCGCCAAGGTCATCGCCCGTGCGGCGGCAGAGAACCTGATCCCCTGCTCGTTCGAATTGGGTGGCAAGAGTCCGACCGTGATCCTCGACGACGCCGACCTCGACCTCGCGATCGACCTCGCGATCGAGCAGTACGACAACGCCGGTCAGGTCTGCCTTGCCGGCACTCGACTGCTCGTACAGGACGGCATCGCGGATGCATTCGCGGCGCGCTTCGCCGAGCGTGCGGCGCAGATCCGACAGGGCGACCCGCGCGACGAGGAGACCCAGATCGGGCCCAACATCCATCTCAAGCACATCGAGAGGGTGCAGGGCTTCGTCGATCGGGCGCGAGCCGACGGTGCCACCATCGTGTACGGCGGCGAGGCCAACACCGAACTCGGAACGCATTACTACAAGCCCACGCTGATCCGGGATGCACAGACGGGCAGCGAGATCCTCACGCAGGAGGTCTTCGGACCGGTCCTCACCATGCAGACGTTCGGCACCGACGAGGAGGGGCTGGCACTGGCCAACGGCACCGAGTTCGGCCTGGCCGCGTGCGTCGTGACGGGCAGCCGTCCGCGCGCTGAGGCGTTCACCAAGCACCTCGTCGCCGGGACGATCTGGGTGAACTGCTTCTTCGTACGCGACCTTGGGGCCCCGTTCGGTGGCTCGAAGAAGTCGGGCGTCGGCCGCGAGGGCGGCCTGTGGTCCTTCGACTTCTATGCAGACGTCAAGAACACCGTCTATGCGCCTAACGGCTGGAAGGAATAGCAATGGGAGAGTTCGTCGCCGCCGGGCTGCTGTCGCATGTCCCGACGATCATGCTGCCCGAGACCACCCGCCGCGAGTTGAACGAGGGCAACGAGCTCTCGCTGGTCACGTCGCTGAACCAGCTGCGCAAGGACGTCTTCGAGACCCTGGACTACGACACGGTCGTGGTGCTCGACTCGCACTGGTTCACGACGGTGGAGTTTGTCGTTACGGCGCACGCGCATCGCAAGGGCTTTTTCACCGCCGAGGAACTGCCGCGCGGCATGAGCAAGATTCCCTACGAGTGGGAAGGCGACGCGGAGTTCGCGCATGCCATCGCCTCGCATGCAGACGAGGTCGGCACCTGGATCACACCGATCGACGATGAGTACCTTCCGCTCTACTACCCCTCTGTCAACCTGTGGTCCTACCTCGGCAAGGGGCTCGACAAGCGCTGGCTCTCGATGAGCGTGTGCCAGACCGCCGACACCGAGGACTACCTCAGGGTCGGCCGGGCCATCGGAAAGGCGATCGCGGACGTGGATCGGAAGGTCATCATCATCGCGACCGGCTCGCTGTCCCATACGTTCTACGGATTGCGTGAGATCCGGCTGAACCCTGAGGTGGAGCGATCAGACCCGAAGTACATCGTCAGCGACAAGGCCCGCGAGATGGACTACGAGCGACTCGCTTGGTTTGCCGAGGGCCGGCATGACCGAGTGCTGGAGACGATGGACGACTTCCTCACGGTCCGGCCCGAGGGCAAGTTCGCCCACTACCTCATGATGGCCGCGGCGCTCGGCGAGCAGGATTTCTGCGCACCGGGTGTCCAGATCAGCGACTACGAGAACTCCGTCGGCACCAGCCAGGTGCACGTGTGGTTCGACCGGCCGAGCACAGGTTGGTCCCATTCGGGGGTAGCTGTATGACCGACTACCGCCGCATCCTGCTGGAGGGTGCTCCCGTCCAGGTCGTGCGCCATGGCGACGAGCTGGTGGCGCCGGATGGCCGCATCGTGGGCATCGACGACGCCATCCACCTGCCGCCGTGCGAGCCGACGAAGATCATCGCGGTGCACCTGAACTACGACTCCCGCACCCAGGAGTTCATGACGAAGCTGCCGCCCGCGCCGACGTACTTCCACAAGCCGATCACGGCACTCAACTCGCACAAGGGCGCCGTGGTGCGGCCGGAGCGGTGCAATTGGCTGAACTACGAGGGCGAGATCGTCATCGTGATCGGCCGCACCTGTCGCAACGTCTCGCCCGAGGAGGCCGGCGACTACATCGCGGGCTACACCGTGGGCAACGACTACGGGCTGCACGACTTCCGCGACACCGACGCCGGGTCGATGCTGCGCGTCAAGGGATCAGACACCCTTGCGCCCATCGGACCGGGACTTGTCACCGGCTGGGACTTCCGCGACAAGGGGATCCAGACGCGGGTGAACGGGGTCGTGAAGCAGGATTCCACGACGGCCGAGATGGAGTGGGACATGCACTACCTGGTGGCCGACATCGCTCGGACGATCACGCTGGTGCCTGGCGACATCCTGTTCTCCGGCACCCCGGCGTTCTCGCGCACCGTCTACCCGGGCGATGTCGTGGAGGTGGAAGTCGAGGGCCTCGGCACCCTGAGCAACACGATCGTGCAGGGGCCGGTTGCCATCCGCGACGACTGCGGCGCCCAGCCGACCGAGAGCGAGGAGGTCATCTCCACCGCTATGGGAGGCGACTGGGAGTTCCGCGGCATCCGCACTCCGAGCAAGGACCTCTACCCGTCGACCGTCGAGGAGAAGAAGTGACGAGCTCGCAGGGCTTCCTTCCGCCGTACACGCAGAGCGGGCGCAGTGCCGTCATCCCGGACATGCCCTGGCATTACTCCGGCACCCTGCTCACGGTCGAATACCGAACCGATCCCGCCAACGTCCGCGCCATCCTCCCGCCCGACGTCGAGCTGGCCGACGAGGACCCCGGTGCCGTCGCCTTCATCTGGGCGGACTGGCAGTCCTGCAGCAGTTCGTTCGAGGAACTGCTCGACCCCATCAAGTCCCAGTACCTCGAGGCGTTCGTCGTGGTGCGATGCAAGTACCAGGGCGTCACGTACAGCCGATGCGTCCTCATCTGGGTCACCACTGACTTCGCCATCGCGCGCGGCTGGTTCCAGGGCTACCCGAAGAAGCTCGGCAGCGCATATGTCACCCGGCCCTACACCCGTGGGAAGGCCACCGCGCGGATCGCTCCCGGCGGCACTTTCGGTGCGTCACTGGCCGCGTACGACCACCGGCTCGCGACCGCCAAGGTCACACTGCGCGAGCCTGCGCCCGGCAACGGCTTCGTCAACGGCCACAAGATGCTCCACCACCGCGTCATGCCCTCCCTCGTCCCGGGCGCAGGCATGTCGATGAACCAGGTCGTGACGATGGGCGGCGTCGATCTCGACCTCGGCCAGCCGTGGATCGGCGACGCCGAACTGAGCCTGTTCGACTCGCCGTGGGACGAGCCCGCATCGCTGCTTCCCGTCGACGAGATCATCGCCGGCTACTTCTGCGAGGTCGGCACCACCTTCAACGGCGGCATCCTGCTGACCGACAACTCGCAAGCCATCTGAGCTCCCCAACAGACGCCCTGAACACCGAGGAGAAGAACATGAACCACAAGCCCGTGCCGCTCAGCGAAGTCGACCTCACCAATCTCGACTACTTCGTCAACAACGAGGCGTGGGGCATGTTCGACACGCTGCGTGCAGAGGACCCCCTGCACTGGCAGGACGAGAACGACAGCGACGGCCACGGCTTCTGGTCGGTGACCCGCTACAACGACATCGAAATGGTCAACAAGGACGGTGAGACGTTCACCTCGACGCAGTTCGTGAACCTCGAGGAGCCGCCGGCCGAGTTCCAGGACTTGCGCAGGTCCATCCTCGAGTCTGACGGCTCTCGGCACCAGGCCCTCCGCAAGCTCCTGCAGCGCGACTTCAGCGTTGCGCAGCTGCGTCGCTACGAGGAGTTCCTTCGCGACCTCGCCCGCGTTTCGATCAACGATGCCCTGGCACGTGAGGACATTGACTTCGTCGACGCCCTGGCTGCTGACTTCCCGATCAACGTGCTCGCCCGACTGCTCGACGTGCCCGACGACATGATCCCCCAGCTCATCACGTGGGGAAACACGATCGTGGGCTTCTCCGACCCGGAGCTATCGAACGTGCTGGTCGACAGCGACGAGGCGCAGAACTACAAGCACCTGCCGTTCCGCAACCCGGTGTCGCTGGAGATCTTCGAGTACGGCCGGGAGCTCGCCAAGCAGCGCAAGGGCGGCGACGGCGAGGACCTCGTCAGCAAGATCGTCAATCGCCTCCCCGACGACGGCGTCCCGCTGACCGACACCGACTTCGACAACTACTTCCTGCTGCTGGTCGTGGCAGGCAACGAGACGACTCGACAGGCGATCACCTTGTCGATGAAGGGGCTCATGGAGCACCCCGACCAGATGCAGTACTTCGTCGACAACCTCGACAAGTCGCAGATCATGGTCGAGGAGCTCATCCGGTACGCCTCACCGGTCTACCACTTCCGTCGCACGGCCACCAAGGACGTCGAGCTGCACGGCAAGACCATCAAGGAGGGCGACAAGGTCGTCATGTGGTTCGCGTCAGGCAATCACGACGAGGACAAGTTCACCGACCCCTACGGTTTGGACCTCACCCGGTTCCCGAACGACCACATGACCTTCGGCAAGGGCCCGCACAGCTGCCTTGGCGCCAACCTCGCCCGCCTCGAGATCCGGATCCTGTTCGAGGAGCTGCTTCCGCGGCTTGCCTCCATCGAGCAGACCGGAGAGATCGAGCGCGTACGCAGCAACTTCGTCAATGGCGTCAAGCGCTTCCCGGTACGGGTCAAGGCGAAGTAGGCATGACCGAAACCTCCACGACGCTGAAGGAGTACGAGGCGGACCTCCTCGTCACGGCGGTCGACCGTGCCGCGGAAGACGTCGTCGTGCTCACGCTCGCTCACCCGGATGGCCAGACACTCCCTGCGTGGACTCCGGGGGCGCACGTCGACCTGGTACTCACCGACAACCTGACGCGCCAGTACTCGCTGTGCTCCTCGCCGTCGGACAGTCGGAGCCTGCAGGTGGGCGTACTGCGCGCGGAGGACAGCCGAGGCGGCTCGGTCTTCATCCACGACAACCTCGCCGTCGGGAGCAGCGTGCGCGTGCGCGGGCCCCGCAACCACTTCCCGCTGGTCTCGTCGCCGAAGTACCTGTTCATCGCCGGGGGGATCGGGGTGACCCCGATGCTGCCGATGATCGAGGAGGCCGAGGCGGTCGGCGCGGACTGGCGGCTGGTCTACGGCGGCCGATCACGTGCCTCGATGGCGTTCCTGCCGGCGCTGGCCCAGTACGGCGACAAGGTGCTGCTGCTGCCGCGCGACGAGGTCGAGTTGACGCTCAGCAAGCGCATCGTCGAGCTGCTCGGAACTCCCGCGACTGACACCTTGGTCTACACCTGCGGGCCGGAGCCGCTGCTCGAGGCCGTCGAGGACGCCTGCAAGGCGTGGCCGGAGGGTGCCCTGCATCTCGAGCGCTTCCAGGGCAAGGAGCTCGACGAGTCGCAGGACACCGAGTTCGAGCTGGTGCTGGCCCGCTCGGGCCAGACGCTGACGGTGCCACCGGGCAAGAGCATCTTCCATGCCGTCGAGGAGTTGGGCATCCCGGTGCTCGGGTCCTGCCACGAGGGTGTGTGCGGAACCTGTGAAACCGAGATCATCGAAGGCGAGGTCGACCATCGCGACGTCGTGCTCAGTGATTCGGAGAAGGCCTCGAACGAGACCATGATGGTCTGCGTCTCCCGATGCCGCGGCAACCGACTCGTCATCGACCTGTAAGGGACAACGGAACATGACCCAGTCATTCCAAGGACGAGTGGCCGCAGCCGTGGTGGTGCCCACCGACTGCTGGTACGCGGTGGCCCGCTCCGCCGACATCACGAACTCGCTCACGTCAGTACGCGCCGTCGGCCGACCCGTCGTGCTCTTCCGCACGAGCGCAGGTACGGCAGTCGCACTCGAGGACCGATGCGCACATCGCGCCTATCCGCTGAGCGCAGGAACAGTCCAGGGCGACACCATCCGCTGCGGCCTGTGCGGCTTCGTCTACGACGCCGGCGGCCAGTGCATCGGCGTGCCCACACAGGCACGCGTGCCGCTCGGGGCCTTCGTCGACGCCTACCCGGTCCGAGAGTCCGACGGCCTGGTCTGGGCCTGGTTCGGCGAGCCCGGTCGCGCGCGACTGCATCGGCTTCCCGAGCTGCCGTGGCTGGTCGACGCCGACTGGGCGACTGTCGCCGGCGACCGTCCGGTCGACGCAAGCTTCCTGCTCCTGCACGAGAACTTCGCCGACGTCACCCAGGTGCCCTTCGTAGCGCCGGATATCTCGCCGGCGGTGCTGGGGGACGCACCTCCTCCGCTCGAGGTCACTGTCAGCGAGACCACGGTCTCGCTGCGCAGGCAGTTCCCGCCCGCTCGGATGCCTGCATGGCAGGCCCGTCTCACCGGCCGGCCCGCCGACGTTGAGCTGCCCACCGTGCAGGAGGGCTACCTGCTGTCCCCGGCGGTGTGGGTCGACTACTGGGATGTGCAGCTCACCGACGACACGTGGGCCCGTCTGCGCTTCACCCAGCTCGTCACACCGATCGACGAGCGATCGAGTCATCTGATGTGGGCGGTCAGTCGCGACTTCGCCGTGACGGACATCGCAGCCACACAGGAGCTCACGGCGACATTCGAGGACTACTACAGTCGCGTGCTCACAGCGATGGAGACCGCGCAGTCGGTGATCGACCGCGATGGTCCTGGTCGAGAGGTCAACGTCAGCGCGGATATCGTGGGCTTGCGCATCCGGGAGATCGTCGAGGCCTTACTGGCCGAAGAAGGGGCATGACATGGCAGGACCGCACACGCTCGCCGAGACCGAGCGTGCGGTGGAGTCCCGCCTCGACGGGCTGACACTGGACTTCGAGGCGATGGCCGTCGCCTCGAATCTGTTCCGGGCGGCCAATGCCGTGCGCAACCACCTCGAGCGCACGGTCCTCCAGCCCCACGACCTGACGTGGACGGCGTTCGTGGTCCTGTGGATCACGTGGATCTGGGAGAACGCCGAGACCCGCATGATCGCTGAGGAGGGCGGGTTCTCGAAGGCGACGCTGTCCGGCGTGCTCACGACCCTGGAGGGCCGCGGCCTGGTGACGAGGGAGCGCAGCTCGACCGACGGCCGCCTCGTCATCGTCCGACTCACCGCCTCCGGCAAGCGCCTCATGAAGAAGCTGTTCCCGCTCTTCAACGCTGAGGAGCAGCACGTGGTCTCCGGCCTGCCGCGCGAGGAGCTGCCCGCGGCAGCGGAGTTCCTGCGCAAGATGACGCGGACTGCTTCGGGCGACTAGGCCGGCGAGTTCGCCTCGGAGGCAGCGGCCACGAAGGTCGCCATCAAGGCGACCTGCTGAGCATCGGTTGACCACGTGTCCTCCGGATGCCACTGCACACCCGCCGCCCAGCCAGGTCCGTCGATGGCGATCGCCTCGGGCGTTCCGTCCTCGGCGGCGGACACGATCCGCATGCCCGTGCCGAGCCGATCGATCGCCTGATGGTGGTAGCACGAGATCTCGACGCTGTCCCCGGTCAGCCCCAGAACGCGTGCCTCTGGTCCCAGCGGGACCCGCTGCACCATGTGGCGATGGTTCTCGTCCATGTCCACGACGAGCGTGCCACCGCGCACGACGTTGACGACATGAAGGCCCCGGCACACCGCCAGCACGGGAACACCGTTCGTCAGGCAGTACGCCGCCAAGGTGATGTCGGACTCGTCCTGCACTGCATCGACGTCATAGACCGACTCGTGCTCGGCATCCCCGCCGTAGCGAGCCGGATCGATGTCACCGCCGCCGGCCAGGACGACGCCGTCGAATCCGCGCAGTCGTGCGGCCCAGTCAAGCGCCGCGGGATCAGCTCCCGGAAGCAGTGTGACCGGATCGCCGCCGGCCACCCAGATGAGGTCGAGCAGCGCACGGGAAGAAACGACGCCGCGGTATCGCAGCGCACTGGCAGACTCCGTGAACCGCCCGAGCAGGGCGATCCGGGGACGGGTCATGGAACCTCCACGGGCAAGCAGCACGAACACAGTGAACTGAATGAAAATATCCATTAGCGTCCGAACGAACAAGTCGCATCTCCCCGGAGGAACACGAATGGTCAAGATCACCGTAGATCGGGACGTCTGCCAGAACTACGGCCAGTGCTGCTTCGAGGCGGTCGGCGTCTTCGCACTCGATGACGAAGGCACGATGCACTACCAGGCCGAAGTCGAGGAGGCCCTGCGCGAGGACGTCGAGCGGGCAGCCGACGTCTGCCCGATGCAGGCGATCACGGTCGTCTGATGAACGGTGTCGTCGTCGTCGGCGCTGGCCTCGGCGGCCTGCGGGCGGCCGAGAGCCTGCGGGCGGCCGGGTATCAAGGCCCCGTGACTGTCGTCGGCGACGAGGAGTACCTCCCCTACAGCCGCCCGCCGCTGTCGAAGGAGGCACTCGCTACCGGCATTGACGTCTCGGCGCTGGAGTTCCGGCGAAAGAGCTCGGTCGACGACGTGGCCTGGCGACTCGGATCCGGTGTCGTCTCCTCGGACCTGGCGGGCGGCACGATCACGCTGGCCGACGGCACCGTCCTCGACTTCGACGGCCTGGTGATCGCCAGCGGGATCCGGCCCCGCCGGCTGCCCATCCCCGGACCGGCCCAGGGACGTCACGTCCTTCGCACAGTCGCAGATGCGCAGGCGCTGCGCGGGCTGCTGGTGCCCGGCAGCCACGTCATCATCATGGGTGCGGGATTCATCGGCTGCGAGACGGCGGCGACGGCTCGGGTGCTCGGCGCCGAGGTCGCCATCGTCGCGATCGACGACGAGCCGATGGCTCGCCCGCTCGGTGCGGAACTGGGCGCGAGCATGCGCCGCTATCACGAGGGGCACGGCGTGCACTTCCACCTCGGTCATACCGTCGATGCATTCCTCGGCGAGGATCGCGTCCGATCCGTGGCGCTGAGCGACGGAACGGAACTGCCCGCGGACCTGGTGATCGAGGCCGTCGGCTCGATCACGAACACCGACTGGCTCGCGGACAACGACCTTGATCTGTCGGACGGTGTACTCGTCGACAGCGCCATGCAGGCCCACGCCGACGCGGCCCCGGTCGTGGCGGTGGGCGATGTCGCGCGTCACCCCAACGCGCTCTTCGACGGCGTCCCTCGACGCATCGAGCACTGGAACATGCCTACCGAGACCGGGCGTCGCGCCGGACGGACCCTGGCGGCGCTGCTAAGTGGCGACGAGCCGGATCGGTCCCCCTTCACCGCCATGCCCTCGTTCTGGTCCGACCAGTACGAGCGCAAGCTTCAGTCCTTCGGGATGCCCGGACTCGCCACGGACGTCAGGCTCGTCGATGGCGACATCGACGGAGCGTGCATCGTGGAATACGTCAACGACACCGGCCTGGTGGGCGTCGTCGGGCTGGATCGCACGCAGGACCTGGCGCCGTATCGAAAGCAGCTGATGGATCGTCCGATCGCCTATGCGTGATCGGGCGAGACGAGATCACCTCGATCCGGCAGCAACTATCCTCACGGCATGAGCGAATCGCCGAGCGGCTGGTCGGCGCGGCTGCTGTCCGCGGGCACCGACCCGGACCCCCGCTTCTCGCTTGCCAATGAGCGGACCTTCCTCGCCTGGATCCGGACCGGCCTCGGCCTGATCGCACTCGGCGTCGGCGTGGCCACGTTCGTCTCGACGCAGATGGCCAGGGGCGTCTCGATCCTCGTGGCCGCGGGGCTGGTCCTGCTGGGCGGGCTCACGTGCGCGGCTGCATGGTTCCGCTGGCTGCGCGTCGAGCGGGCGATGCGGCAGGCGAACGGCATCCCACCCTCGCGCCTTGCACCCGTGCTCGCCTTCGGGATCGCGATCCTCGCCGTCCTGTCGGTCATCGGCGTGGTGCTCGCGCAATGAGCGTGCCCGCTTCTGCCGCGGCGCGCGGCAGCCAGGCCGAGCGCACTGGCCTGGCCTGGAGCCGCACCCTTGTCGGCCTCGCCGCGATGATCGGCTTCCTGGCCGCCCATGCCGCCCTCAGCGGTGCTGCCGCCAGCCTGGTCATCGGCCTGTCGGCGATCGGTGCCGTCGTCCTCCTGACAAGCTCCGTGGTGTCGCGACGGGTATGGGCGTCCACCACAGCCGCGCTTGCAGGTAAGCGACCCGCGGCACGCCCCTTGCCGGTAGCGATCATCTCCGGCGCCGCGACGATCACCGCAGTCGCCGCCATCGTGCTCGTGCTGACGGAGTGGAGATGACGATGGACGCCTATCCCGACATGACGGAGGCCCACCGTTCGCTCTCGCTCGGCGCGCGCCGGGATGAGGCCCTCCGCCACGCCGCGGAATTGGTGGCGCGCGCCTGGCACGACTTCGACGAGCCGCGCGACATCGAGACCGAGACCTCCGACTCACTGATCGAGTCGCTGGCCGAGCCCCTACCGGAGGCACCCGGCGACGTGCTGAGGGACCTCGACCTCGCAGCCGACGTGCTCGACGCCTCCTTGGCCCAGTCTCGGCCGCGTTACCTCGCCTACATCGGATCGAGCGGGCTTGAGGTGGGCGCCGTCGCCGACATGCTGGCGGCGTCCTACGACATCAACCTCGCGCTCGACGCCCGCGCCGCTACCCGCCTCGAGCACCAGTCGATCAGCTGGCTCGCCGAGTTTCTCGACTACCCCGCGACGGCGGGCTACTTCACCAGCGGCGGGACGATCAGCAACATCACTGCCCTGGCCGCCGCTCGGGAGCGCGCCCTGCCCGGCAGCCGCCAGAGCGGGATGGGCCACCACTCGCCGACCATGTACTGCTCGGCCGAGGCGCACTACTCGATCACCCGGGCCGCGGAGCTCCTGGGCATCGGTCGCGACAACGTTCGCCCGGTGCCGATCGACGAGTACCGCCGCATGTCCGCGTCCGCGCTCGACGAACTGATCGCGGCCGACAAGGACGCCGGGCTCACCCCAATCGCCGTCATTGCCACGGCGGGCACGACCCTGACGGGCGCCGTCGACCCCATCGACGCCATCGCCGACGTCTGCGCCGAGCACTCGGTCTGGCTGCACATCGACGGTGCCTATGGCCTGCCAGCAGCCGGCGTGCCTTCCTACAAGGGGCGATTCGCCGGCCTGCAGCGGGCCGACTCTCTCAGTGTCGACGCCCACAAGTGGATGTTCGTGCCCAAGGCATGCAGCGCCGTCCTCGTCCGCCGCACCGAGGACCTCGCCACGGCCTTCTCACACAATGAGGCCTACATCCCGCACGAGGGCGACGCACTCAACGCAGTCGATGTCACCCTCGAGTACTCGCGCCCCTTCCGTGCACTGAAGCTGTGGCTCGCACTGCGCGTCCACGGCGCTCAGGCGTTCCGGGGCGCAATTGAGGAGAACCTGCTGCAGGCGAACCTCCTGTACGACCTGGCCCGGGCGCACCCGTCCTTCGAGACCCGGGTGCACAGACCCCAGTTGTCGATCACGCCCATCCGCCATGTCGTGGCTGGCTGCACGGACCTCGACCGCCACAATGACGACCTTTGTCGAGCCATGCAGCACGACGGCCGTGTCTACATCTCCCCGGCGATCATCGACGGACAGACCTGGCTGCGACCGTGCTTCACCAACTTCCGCACAACACGTGAGGACGTGCAGGTCCTCCTCGACGTGGCAGCCGAGATCGGCCAGACCCTCTGCGCCGACCACTGAGGCTCCTGCCGGGCCGCGATTGAGGGCTGGATCCACGAGGACCCTCGTGGATTGGCTATTCTCCGCCAATGGCAGACACACGCTCCGGGATGGAGGGCGTGTGCTTCCCCGAGGGCGGCGACGGCCACCGGAGCACCACTGCGACGGGCCGGGCGATCTTCGCCGACTCCGTACGTCAGGTCGATCCCGAACTTGCCGCGCGTATCGAGCACACCCGCGACTGGCGCTCCGGCTACGTCGGACCCCTTCGCGACATCGTCCTCGACGCCGCCTTGCATCGCGGTGCGGCATTGACCATCTCGACCGGCGGCCTGGAGTCCGCGCATCGGCGTTTCGTCTTCGCCCGCCGCGGTGATCAGCTACCGTTGTCCGAGGCGATGCAGCAGCATCACCGTCAGGGCTTCGGCTCCGTGACCGTTCGCGGCTCCTCCCCCCGCGAATCCGACCTCTCGCTCCCGTATCGCGGTCGCCGCCTGTTCGGCGACCAGCTGCGCACGCAGATCGACCAGTGGGTCGCGCACGGCGTGGCTGAGCCCGGCTTCGCCGAGGCCCTGCACCTCGTCCTCGACAACCCCGACTGGCTCGACCTCAGCGACGTCGACATTGCCATCCTCGGAGCGGGGGCCGAGATGGGACCGACGCGGTCGCTCCTTCGGTGGGGAGCCAGCGTCCATGCCGTGGACCTGCCCCGTCCAGACCTGTGGCAACGGCTGATCGCAACGACGCGCAGCACTGCCGGCTCCCTGCGCATCCCGATCGCGTTCGACGAGCGAGGCAATCCGCCCTTCGTCGTGGGCGGCGTCGTGCATCCCGAGGACGACTCGACCATCGCGGCTCACGCCGGGGCGGACCTGCTGCGCCAGACACCAGAGATCACCGCGTGGCTCGAGGAGATCGAGCAGCCGTTCGTTCTCGGCTCGTATGCGTACGCCGAGGGCGCGGTCCATGTCCTGCTCTCGATGGCCTCCGACGCCGTCGCGGTCGCCCTGATGTCCCAGCGCGACGACCTGACTCTTGCCTTCCTCGCCACCCCGACCGACGTGTTCATGGTGCCGATGGCTGCGGTCGAGGAGTCCCGCCGCCGATGGGGTGCGCGCGGCTTGAGCGGGCTGCTGCAGAGTCCCCTGCGCCTGCTCAAGCAGTTCGAGCCCAACTATCCGGCCGACTACGTGTCGGACGACGGCATGCCCTTCGGCATCAACGATTCGCTCGTGCCGCAGCAGGGTCCCAACTACGCACTGGCCAAGCGGCTCCAGCGGTGGCGTGCTCTGGTCGCCCGGGCCAGTGGCACACCCGTCTCACTGAACCTCGCACCAGCCACGCGCACGCAGTCCGTGGTCAAGAGCCGTGCACTCGCCGCCGCATACGCCGGAGCCGGACGCTTCGGCGTGGAGGTCTTCGAGCCGGCCACGTCGACGACCTTGATGGCGGCGCTCCTCGTTCATGACCTGCGCAATCCCGACGCAGCGGCCAACCCCGCGACCGTCCTAGGCAACCCAATGGACCTCTACGTTCAGGGCGCGAACCACGGCGGTCTCTGGCGGGCGGCATACTCCCCGCGGAGCGTTCTCGGGTTCGCAGCGGTCCTCGGGATGTTCGAAGCACGAGCCTGATCGGGTTCGTGCTGGGCGATAGCGTTCTGTCATGAATCCCTCGGTGGCCTCGGTCATCCTCGAGCTGCTGGGTCGGCATGGCGTGACGACCGCCTTCGGCATCCCAGGCGTGCACAACCTGCCCTTCTGGGACGCCGACGCCGCGTCGAGCCCGCGCATCATCGGCGTGCGGCACGAGCAGGCGGCCGGCTACGCGGCCGACGGAGTGTTCCGGGCCACGGGCAACCCGGCCGCCGCGCTACTGACCTCCGGCCCGGGGGCAGCCAACATTCTCGGTGCCTTCGGCGAGGCGTTCATCAGCGGCTCGGCAGTCATCGCCATCGCCAGCGAGGTCAATCAGTCGCTGCGCTCACCCGGCGGACCTCGCGGCATCCTGCACGAGATGGCCGATCAGGGCGCGATGTTCGCCGCGTTCGGCGCTCCGTCGCGCGCCGCGAAGACCCGTCAGGAGGCGATCGCCTCGACCGTGCTGGCGCTGCGGGACGCGTGGGGGCCACCGCCATTGTCGAGCTACGTCGGCGTGCCTTCCGACGTCCTCGGCGAGCCCTGGACGGCCGCAGTTCCCCACATCCCGCGGATGCCTGCCAACAACGCCGACCCGAACGACATCACGGCACTGGCTGAACTCATCACCTCGTCAGCCCGCGTCGTCCTGTGGCTGGGTGGCGGAGTCGTGACATCGGGCGCGGAGGACTCCGCGCGCGCACTGGCCCACCGACTGGGTGCTCCCGTACTCACCTCGTATGCCGGTCGCGGCCTGCTCGCCGGCGACCCCCTTCTCGTCAACGCGCCCGTTCACGAGCCTGAGGCGGGCCAGGTGCTGGCCGAGGCCGACCTGCTGATCATCCTCGGCTCGTCCTTTGACGGCATGAACACCAAGAACTGGCGGATTCCACTCCCCGAGCGTCGTGCCGCCGTCACTCTCGGCTCCCTGATCGACCGGACGATCGACCTCGACTGCCTGATCAAGGCCGACGTCAATCTCGCCCTGACCGATCTCGGCGACGTGCTCGATGCGATGAGCGTCCAGCCGAGGACGCCGTGGACAGACGTGTCCGGCATCCGCACCCAGATAGTCGAGCGTCTCCACGCCGACCCGCGCACCGCACCCGCCATCAGCTGGGTGGAGCAGGTTGAGGCGGGATGGGCAGCGGACGGCGCAGTCGTGTGCGACATGGCGGTCGGCGCGTACTGGGTCGGGGGCTACAGCCAACAGCCGCGCCCTCGGCGACTGCAGTACCCCGTGGGCTGGGGAACTCTCGGCTTCGCCCTGCCTGCCGCGATCGGCCCTGCGTCGTTGGGGATCCCGACCCTCGCCGTCTGCGGCGATGGTGGCCCCATGTTCGCGATCGGCGAGCTGGCCACCTACGCGCAGGAGTCCCTGCCCATCACGCTGATGATCATCGACGACGGCGGCTACGGCATGCTGCGATTCGATCAGCAGGTGTTCGGACATCCCGAGCGGGGCGTGGACCTGTTCGTGCCCGAGTGGGGCTCGCTCGGTGCGGCCTTCGGCATCACCGTCGAGCGGGTCGACGACGTCACCGGCATCGCGGGTGCCCTGATCCGCGCGCGCGAGGCGAACGACCGCGGCGAGCCACGCATCGTCGTCTGGAACCAGCGCCTGTTCCCGCCGCGCACGACCTCTCCGCGCTGGTTCGAGCAGTAGGCGCCGTGGCATCCCCTACCGAGGCCAACGCAGCACCGGCAGAGCCTCGCGAGCCCAGCAATCAGCCGTCGAGCCCCACCGTGAGCTGGTTCGAGCTCTTCTACGACCTCGTCGTGGTCGCGGCCGTCAACATCACCAACGACAAGTACCTTGAGCACCCGTCCGGCTCCACCGCGATCCTCGGCATGCTCGGCCTCACTGCATTGTGCTGGGTGTGGTTCGTCACCACGCTCGGGAACAACGTCTACCCCGAGTTGAGCACGACCCGTCGGGTGCTGATGCTCGTGCAGATGGTGGCCTTCATGGTCGCCGCCCTGGGCGTCGACTTCGCGGGCGAGGCCGACAGCGCGCGGGGCCTGCTCATGTACGGCGTTGCGCTCGCCGTGGCGGCCACGCTGATCCTTCTCGCCACCCGCGGATCGACGAAGGCGCCTCTCGGTCGCCTGAGCATCCTCACCGCGGTCGGTGCCGTGATCTGCATCGTCGCCGGGCTGGTGGCCCCGCCTGTGCTGTGGCCGTATCTCGTCCTGGCCCTCGTGCTCGGCATCGCGCCATTGCTGGCCGGTGGGCGTCAACAAAGTGGCCAGGGCTTCGTCCTGCGCGCAGACCACATGCGCGAGCGACTCGGCCTGTTCGTACTGATCATCCTCGGAGACGGATTCCTGCTCCTCGTCCAGTCACTCGCCCAGCACGGGTCGATTCCCAACCTCGGGGTCTTTGCGATGACCTTCGCGATCAGCTTCTCGCTGTGGTGGATCTACTTCGGCAGCACCTTCTCGCAGCGGGACACGACCGCGCGTCCGCACTGGCGACTGACTCTGCTGGCGCACCTGACGTTGGTCTTCGGGATGATCGGCACCCTTGACTGCCTGGTGCTGTTCACCGTCCGCCAGCAGGACCGCCTGGGCGAGCAGAACCTCGTCTACTTCGCCGTCTCTGTAGGGGTCGTCCTGCTGTCCTTTGCCGTGATCGGCTACACGGTCCGCGACGGGTGGCGCCCGCCAAGCACCGTCCAGGCCCTGTCGGGACTCGCGTTGCCGGCTCTGTGCCTGGCACTGACTCCACGGATGGAGGTCCCGATCTACGGGGCCATGACGGTCACGGGCGCGGTCGTGCTGGGCAACGCGGTGTTCGCCGCCTGGTGGGACCGTCGATCGGCGCGGATCACGTAGACGCTGCGCGCAATCGCTCCTCGATTGCGTCGGCGATGGCCCGCACGGGCAGCGTGGCGTCGAACTCCAGTGTCGAGGTGCGCTGCAGAAGCGGCTGGACGTACTCCACGTCGACGAGGATCCGCAGGCGCTCCTCGGCCGACTTGCCGAAGTCATTCGTGCTGCGCGAGCGAATCCGCTCGAGGAGCACCTCGACGGGCGCAGTCAGGAGGATCACCTCGTCAAACCGGTCGTAGAACTTCCCCTGGTTGGACGCGCAACCAGCAAGGACGAGGCCGTCGGGACCGACCGACGACAACAGGGCTGCCACGAGATCCTCACGCCACAGCTGCTCGAGACCGCCGTCGTCGCCCCCGCCGACCTCGAGGGACCACGCATCGTCGTCGAGATCGACGACGCGGACACCCCGATCAGCGAGCGCAGCAAGAACGGTCGACTTGCCTGTCCCGGACATCCCGGTCAGGAGGATCGTCGACACTCGGGAAATGTAGCGGTCCAATCTGGAAGTTCAGTACAGCGCGACCTAGGGTGTGAGTCGTGCGGGGTTCAAGGCGCCTCCTGGCGGCGATAGCGACGACCGCAGTCTTGGCGGTGCTTGCGGCCGCGCCGGCACTCGCCGACGACGTTCCACCCGCTCCCAGCTCGTCCGACGCACCCGCAACGCCACCCACCGTGCCGACCACCGAACCGGCAGCGATGGACCCGTCCGCGAGCGCGACGACAGCGCCAGCACCACAGGCTCCGGCCGCCAAGCCCACTTCTTCACCGTTCAATTCCAAGCTCCCGCTCAAGAGGGGTGCTCGCGGCGAGCGAGTGCTCGAAGCGCAGATGCGCCTCCAGTGGCTCGGCTACCCGATCTCGCCTATCGACACGAACTCCACCCGCGTGTGGGCGTCGACCACGTCCGCCGTGAAGAAGTTTCAGGTGAAGCAGTTCCTGAAGCCCACGGGCGACATTGACACGAAGACCTGGGATCGGCTGATGAAGGTATCTGGCACGGTCGGGTACCTTCCGGACGCCTGCATGCACGAGCGGACCCTGTGCGTGGACAAGACCCAGCGACTGATCCGGTTCGTTGACGGCGGTGCCGTCCAGCTGACCCTCGACGCTCGATTCGGAATGTCGGGAACCAGCACGCGAGAGGGTTCCTTCCGGGTCCATCGCAAGAGCCGTGACCACACCTCGACGCTGTACCACACGTGGATGCCGTTCGCGATGTTCTTCAGCGGCGGCCAAGCCGTGCACTACTCGCCGTACTTCGCCAGAGACGGCTACTACGGCGGTTCGCACGGCTGCATCGGCGTACGCGACATCACCCGGGCGCAGTGGCTGTTCGACCGCATCCCGGTCGGCACGAAGGTCTACGTCTACTGGTCGTGATCAATTCGGTGACCAGCGGTGATCAGTCCCCGGGCAGATGAAAGCCCGCGCGGCTGGGGGGCTGTCGCGCGGGCTTTCTGGACCATGAACGGATGTGCCCCGGTCCGGCCGCCCGGGGGAGAGCGGCATGCCGATTCTGCCCCATATCGGGCATATTGTCAGCCCTCATCTGAGGGGTGCGGCCTCGTGGAATCAGCTCTGCTGCCCCATGGACCACATGCTCCACAGCGTCGTCCGCACCGACCGCGGCTGCCGCAGGACCGTGGTGACGGCAAAAGCGACGTCATCGGCGGTCAGGTAGTTCGCGAACCGCGGGTCGTTCGCCACGCGCCCGGTGCCGATGGCGAACTCGGTCGCCACGCCCGCCGGGCAGACGGCCGTCACACGGATTCCCTTCTCCCGCAGTTCCCTGTCCAGGGAGCCGGCCAGGCCCACCTGGGCGGACTTCGTGCCCGCGTAGACGGCCTCGTCGCCACCACCGCGCAGGCCTGCGACCGACGCCACAATGACGATGTCGCCACCACCGGCCGTCGCGAGGATTGCTGGCACGGCGGCGCGCACGGCCCAGACGGTGCCGTCGTAGTTGGTGTGCATCATGCGGGCGACCTCTTCGTCGCTGTGATCGAGGATCGACCCGTAGAGTCCGATGCCCGCGTTCGGGACGATCGAGTCGAGCCGGCCGAACTTCGAGACGGCTGCCTCGACGAGCCGGGCATTGTCGGCCGGCGACTGCACGTCCATCGACACCCCGACGACGCTTTCCGAGCCGTGCGTGTCGACTAGCTCGTCGAGACGCTCCTGTCGGCGCCCGCCGACCACCACCTTGGCACCGGCAGCCACCAGTTGAGCGGTCGCGGCGGAGCCGATCCCAGCGGTTGCACCCGTGATCGCGACGACGGTTCCGGCCAGGTCACGCAGTTCATAAGTCATATCCCGAAACTACCGGCTGGCTCATGAGGCCCGATAGTGCGTCGCCTGCTTTACTCAGCGCCATGACTCACATCACCGACCGACCTGCATCCGTCGTCGTCGTGGGCTACGGGCTCGCGGGTCGCGTGTTCCATGCACCCTTGGTGGACACGACCCCCGGCCTGCTTCTCGATGCGATCGTGACAAGTGACCCCGAGCGTCAGGGTGCGGCAGCCGACGCCTATCCGAACGCCGTGATCTACGACAACCCGGAGCAGGCCTGGGCGAGCGGCCACGACCTCGCCGTCGTAGCGACGCCGAACATCACCCACGTGCCGTTCGCACGGGCCGCACTGGAGAACCACCTCAATGTGGTGCTGGACAAACCCATCGCCCCGACTGCCGAGGCTGCGCAGGAGCTAGCGACCATGGCATCGGACCGCGGCCTGCTTCTGGTCCCCTTCCAGAATCGTAGGTGGGACAGCGACTTCCTGACGGCCATGGCGATCGCCGCAGACGACAGCATCGGCCGCGTCCACCGCTACGAGTCGCGCATCGAGCGCATGCGCATTGTCCCCAAGCCCGGCTGGCGTGGATCGACGGATCCCGCCGAGATGGGCGGCATGCTCTACGACCTCGGCGCACACATCGTCGACCAGGCGCTGCGGCTGATGGGACCGGTCGAGACGGTCTACGCCACTGCGCGCACGGTGCGTGACGGGCAGGGCAGCGACGACGATGTGACGGTGATCCTCACGCACTCCGGCGGCGGGATCAGCCAGCTGGTTGCCAGCCAGATCGGTGCCTTCGCCGAACCCCGCATCAGCGTCTACGGCACGCGTGGCGGACTGCGCATCACGTCGAGCGACTCGCAGGAGCCGGCCCTTGCCGAAGGCCGCCTGCCCATCGACGACACCTGGGGCCTCGAGCCGGCGGGCACTGAAGCCGCGCTGCGCATCTACTCACCGGACAACGAGCTGACCGAGACTGCACTCCCGCTTCTTCGTGGCGACTGGCCGGCCTTCTACCGGGGCGTGTCCGCTGCTCTGCGCGGCGAGGCCGCAGCACCCGTCCTCGTCGAGGATGTGGTCGCCGACCTCCGAGTGATCGACGCTGCGCGCGAGTCTGCACGCACCGGCTCGGCAATCAGGCTGAATCCACCAGCCGGTCATCGCTGAGCCGCCACGTCGTTGTCATGACATGCGGCCGACCGGGAGCCGCTGTAGGGATGGGGCCGCCGAGCCCGTCGTTGACGCCGTTCGGCGGACCGGACTGCGGCTCGACGCACACGGCGTCTGCGAGTTCGTCGAACACGACGAACCACGGCGCATCATTGGTGATGCCGACAGTGAGTGCCCCCGGCCAGCGAACGCTCGCCCGGCACGAGGGAGCCCGGAACGCATCGTCAAAGGGGCCAGCATCAGGAGCGAACGGGAGCAGCCGTCCAGTGGGCAGGTGATCCTCCCCCCGCTCGACCATTTCCTCGGCGTCAACCTTCCACTGGACGGATTCACCGACCGCGAGCCGACGACGAAACCACGGGTGCCAGCCGACCACGACGGGGAACTCGTCCTCGAAGGCGTGGACGATGATCGACGTGGTCACGACCCGCGGACGCAACTCCCACACCAGGTCGATGGCCATCGGCCAAGGCCAGCCAGTTGCATGATCGACGCGTACCGCCAGGCGCGTGCAATCCGCTGACTCCTCGGACTCCAGCACCTCCACCGGAGCACCAAGAGCCAGACCGTGGATCGCCCACGGCCCATAGGAGGGCGCAAATGAGTGGGCATGCCCGTGCACGGACACGGCGTTGTCGCGCAGCCGCCCGGCCCATGGCGCCATCGGGTACATGCCGGATTCCTCCGGATCGACTCCGTGTCGGGCCAGCAGCGACAGGTCGCCCACCAGCCAGCTCGCGGCCCGGCCACCAGCCTCGAGATCAATGCTCAGTCGGACGTCGCCGACCTCCAGGCGGTGCTCAGGACGCGGCGGCATGCTGAGCGTGCGCCAGCACGCCAATCGGATCGGTCAGCAAGGACTCGAAGGCGAGCTCCGCAGCACCGAGCAGTGTGCTGTCTCCGCCAAGGGCAGGCACTTCGATACGCACCTGCTCGCGGGTCGCGGGCAGCGCGTGATGGATCCGTCGGAAGACAGTGCCGCTGACGAGCGGGAACAGCAGCCTCAGGTGACCACCCATGACGATGACCTCGGGGTTGAACACGTTCACCAGATTTGCGAGCCCCACGCCCAGCCATTCGCCGGCTTCGTCGATCGCCTCTCGCGCCCGCTTGTTCCCCGCGCCTGCGGCGGCGATGACATCGTCCACCTCGACCTGCTCGCCGGTGAGTCCGGACTTGACGACGATGGCGTCCCGACCGATCTCGGTCTCCCAGCAGCCCTGGGCGCCGCAGCGGCAGATCGACCCCGTGGGGTTCACCGACATGTGGCCGACCTCGCCTCCATAGCCGCCCGCACCAGCCATCGGACGACCGTCGATGATGATGCCGCCGCCGACGCCGACCTCGCCGGACAGATAGATGAGATTGCCGGTCGTGACGCCGAGCCCGCGTGCATGCTCGGCGATGGCACCGAGATCGGCGTCGTTGCCGATGCGCACCGAGGGGGCCGCGCCGAACGCGGCGGTCAGGGCCTCACGCACCATGTCGCCCAACGGGACATCGACCCAGCCGAGGTTCGGAGCAAAGCGCACGCGTCCGTCCGAGTGATCGACGACTCCGGGGACGCCGATGCCGACACCCACCCACGAGGACTCCGCCGGGGCCTTGCCCAGGGCCGTGGTGACGAGACTGACCACGTTCCGCACGGCCGCGTCGGGGGTGTAGCTCGCCCGGCGATGCAACTGCTCCTTGCGCATGATGACTTCACCCCCGAGGCCGACGAGGGCTGCGATCGTGCGCTCGACTCGAAGGTCGAACGCCACCACGACAGCGGACGACGGCACGGGCTTGACTACCAGCGACGGCCGACCGACCTGGCCGGCCGAGCCGGCCCCCTCGTACACGAGGCCGACGTCAGCAAGCTCGGACACGAGCACACCGACGGTGCTGCGGTTGAGCCCGGTGAAGGCGACAAGCTCAGAACGGCTTGCCGCACCACGCTCGTGCAGCCGCCGAAGCAGCCGCGCGAGGTTGTGGCGCCGCAGTTCGTCCTGCGTTGCGGCACTGCGCGTTGCCATGCCCTACTCCACCGATCCTCTCAGGACGGTGATGACCGCTTGCGCGAGATAGCGTCGACGCTCGCGGCGACAAGAAGCACCAGTCCGGTCACCACGTACTGGATACCCGACTGCTGCGTGATGAGCGGCAGGCCATTCGCGATGACCGCGATGACCAGGCCGCCGATGATCGCGTCCAGCATGCGACCGCGGCCCCCGAACAACGAGGTGCCACCAATGACTGCCGCACCCACGGCGAACAGCAGGGTCTGCGCGCCACCGGTGGTGGGCGAGACCGAGTTGTCTCGCGAGGCAATCAGCACACCGGCCACTGCTGCGAGTGTCGAACAGATCATGAAGCAGGCGATCTTGATGCCCTGCACGCTGATGCCGGCGCGACGCGCCGCCTCCGCGTTGCCACCCACGGCGTAGATGTGCCGGCCGAAGCCCGTACGGCTGAGCACGAAGGTCAGCCCGACGAGCAGGACGAGAATCACGAGCACGGCCCACGGAACCCCGATGAGAACCGGAATGCAGCCCTTGGGAGTCGGCGGGTCGTTGACCTCGCACGCAACCTTCCCCGCCCGCACGATCTGGCGCGGCTGGTTCAGCAGGTACACGCCGATGCCCAGCAGGATCGCCAACGACGCGGTCTTCGCCGCCCACACGGACGTCGACGTCGATCCGAGACCGGCCTTGCGGCGAGCCACGATGCCTCGATAGGTCACGAGGGCGTAGCCGACCACGGTGATGAGCAGAACAAGCCAGCCGGCCCACGTCGGCATGTTCCGGTTCATGATGGCGAGCAGTTCGTCGCTGCGCAGCGTGATGGTGCCGCCCTCACCGATGATCAGCAGCATGACGCCCTGCAAGGCGAGGAACATCGCCAGCGTGACCACGAAGGACGGGATGCCCAGCCTCGCGACGAGGATGCCGATGATGAAGCCGATGAAGGTGCCCGTCAGCAGCCCGAGGATCAGCGCGAGCGGCCAGGGCAGTCCCCATGAGGTCAGCGCGATCGCCAGCACAGCCGCCGCGGTACCAGCGGTGAAACCGGCGGAGAGGTCGATCTCACCCAGGAGCAGGACGAAGATCAGGCCCATGGCCAGCACGATGATCGCGGTGCCCTGGTTGAGCAGGTTGGCGAAGTTGAGTGCGGAGAAGAACGTCGACGGCTTGAGGATGCTGAACAGGGCGATCAGGACGATCAGCCCCAGTACGGCCGGGAGCGAGCCGACGTCACCGCCCTTGACCCGGTTGAAGTAGTCGCGCAT
>JBAXSI010000001.1:0-213564 GCA_037130755.1 Actinomycetes bacterium | reverse complement strand
ACGAGGAGTGAGCGCAGCGAGCCCCGGAGTCGAGGCGCCATGGGACCGCGTCTAGACGAGGAGTGAGCGCAGCGAGCCCCGGAGTCGAGGCGCCATGGGACCGCGTCTAGGAGGACTATCGGCCCATCAGCGCGCGGGTCGATGCGATCTGCTCGTCCAGCGCCGCGGCTGCGGCATCGTCGCCGCGCTTGGCTGCGGCATCCCGCTTCTTCTGCAGTCGCTCGAGGGCTTCGGTGAAGGCGTCGTTGGCGATGCCGCCACTTGTGGTCTTCCAAGCGTCGGCCTCGGCAGACCGAATCGCCTCCTCGACCTTCTTGAGACGTCCCTCGACTCGGTCGCGATCGGAGCGCGGCAGGTCGCCGATCTTCTCCCAGCGGTCCTGGATCGAGCGCAGGGCGGACTTCGCCGCCTTCAGGTCGGTGATCGGGAGCAGCGCCTCGGCCTCGGCTGCGAGCGACTCCTTCATCGGGACGTTCGAGCGGAGCGTCTCCTGCTCGGCGTCCTCCGTGGCGGTGCGTGTGGCGTAGAAGGCATCCTGCGCTGCCTTGAACCGCTTCCAGAGCTTGTCCTCATCGGCTCGCGAGGCCCGGGGCGCCGCCTTCCACTCGACCATCAGGTCCCGCAGGGCCTTGGAGGTCTTCGGCCAGTCGGTGGACGTCGACAGCGCCTCGGCCTTGGCGATCAGGTCACGCTTGCGTGCGACGGCGTCCTTGCGCTGACCGTCGAGCTCGGTGAAGTGGGTGCGCCGCCGCTTGTCGAATGCGGTCCGGGATGCACTGATGCGCTGCCACAGTTCCTGCTCGGCGTTGCGATCGCCGCGGGGGAGTGCCTTCCACTCCTCGACGATGGCGGCGTACCGCTCGGTGGTGACGCGCCAGGAGGTCGAGTCCTTGAGGCCCTCGGCCTCGTCAGCGAGCGCGCGCCGCACGGCAAGAGTCGCTTCGCGCTGTTCTGCCTTGCGCGCCCGTGCCTCGTCCTTGGCCACCTCGATGGCGGCTGCCAAACGGTCGCAGCGGGCTTCGAGCGCGGCCACGTCGCCGACGAACGAGCGATGCGCGAGTCCCTCGCGGACCCGGACGAGGACGACCTCGGCCTGCTCGGCCGCAGTGCGGTGCTCGGCAAGGCGACGCTCGATGAGGTCGATCTCGACCACCAGGTCGTCGTACTTGCGACCGAAGAACGCCAGACCGGCCGACGGCTCGCCAGCGGCCCACTGCCCGACGACGACTTCGCCCTCGGGCGCCACGAGGATCACCGTGCCATCGGCCTCCACCCGGCCGAACTTCGCCGGATCGCTGGCCGAGGCGAGCGCGGGAGGGCGAAGCGCGGCAGGCGTCGGAACGCCGATGTCTGGCACGCGATTCACCCTACTTTCTGGCACGTTGATCGATACTTGCCCCACTGTGGTGCAACCACCCTAGCCGTCGCCACCTCTACGGCTGGACTGTTGCCGATTCGATAAAGACCGGCTGCTTCGGGGCTCCGTCGGCGCTGCCGTCCTTCGTGCCCACCGCCGCGACGTTCTTGACCATGTCCAGGCCCGACGTCACCGTGCCCCAGATCGTGTAGTCGCCGGGGAGGCTGGTGTTGTCGTAGACGATGAAGAATTGCGATCCGCTGGTGCCTGGGCCGGCGTTCGCCATGGCGACCGTGCCCACGGGGTAGTTGTTGTCGGCCGCAGCGGGAAGGTTCTCGTCGGGAACGGTGTACCCGGGGCCACCGGTGCCGTCACCCTTCGGGTCGCCGCACTGGAGCACGTAGATGCCCTGCGTCGTCAGGCGGTGGCAGTTCGTGTTGTCGTAGAAGCCCGACTTTGCGAGGAATGCCATGCTCGCAACCGTCTTGGGCGCCTTGGGGTCGAGGGCGATGACGATGTCGCCGCAGTTGGTCGTGAAGGTGATGCTCTTCGCCGTGCCTGTGGTGGGGGCAGCGCTGAACGACGGGATGTCGCTGCGCTGCGTGCCTGGATCCGTGCAGTTGAGGGCGGCCAACGCGGCGCTGGCGGACGGGTTGCTCGACGGCGCGCTGGCGGAGGGAGCCGCGGACGCCGAGGCGGCCGAGGACGCTGCGGAGGAGGCGCCCGCCGACGGGAGCGCGCTGAGGGACGGACTGGCGGACGCGACGGGCGTGGCGACGGAGCCCCCCTGATGGGTCAGGACGACCCAGGCGACGCTGCCGAGGACCAGGGCGGTGACCACGACCGCCGCGATGATGCGCTGGTTCCGCTTGCGCTTGTCGCCTCGGGTCGCACGGCGTGCCTGCTGCCGCTCGTACTTGGCGCGGGCAAGTTCGCGCTGCCGCTTGCTGCCGGACATGAGCACTCCTTCGTCGTTCCCCGGTGGCCGACGGCGGAGCGTGGCCGAGGGGAGTCTATGTCTCGCGATATCCGCCTCCGCGGGGAGCCACCGCCCGTCGATAGGCTGGACTCCCTCTGCGAGCGAAGGACTGCACGTGCTGATTGCCGGGTTTCCCGCGGGGTCGTGGGCGACCAACTGCTACGTCATCGCCTCCGACCCGGGTGAGCCGTGCATCATCGTCGATCCTGGGCAGGAGTCGATCGACGGAGTACACGAGCTGATCCGCGAGCATCGCCTAGCGCCGGCGGCCGTCCTCCTCACGCACGGACACATCGACCACGTGTGGTCGGTGGCGCCGCTGTCGTCGGAATTCGACATCCCAGCGTTGATCCACGTCGACGACCGGTACCGGCTGACGGACCCGGCTGGTACGAGCATCGTGGCCGCCCGCGAGCAATTGATGGCCATGACGAAGAACTCCCTCGAGCTCACCGAGCCGAGCGACGTCCGGCTGCTGGCGGACGAGCAGGTGGTCGACCTGGCCGGCATGTCGTTCACCGTGCGCCACGCTCCGGGCCACACCGAGGGCTCGGTCGTGTTCGAAATCGATGACGTCATGTTCAGCGGTGACGTGCTGTTCGCCGGCTCGATCGGTCGCACCGACCTGCCGGGCGGCAGTCACGAGCAGATGATCGCGTCGCTGCGCCGTGTGATCGTCCCGGCACACGACGACGTCACGGTGCTGCCGGGCCACGGGCCGCAGACGACGATCGGCAGTGAGAAGGCGACCAACCCGTACCTGCGTCCACTGCTGGCAGCGGCCGGCGGCGACATGCCGACCAGCACGAGGGGGCTGTAGCCATGGCCAAGGTCACGAAGCTGTCGGGTTTCCCCGAGTGGCTGCCCGAAGGGCGCATCGCCGAACTGGCCGTGCTCGACGCTGCCCGTCGCGTGTTCGAGCTGCACGGCTTCTCATCGCTGGAGACGCGGGCCGTCGAGCCCGTGGAGCAGATGCTGCGCAAGGGCGAGATCGACAAGGAGGTGTACCTCCTTCGCCGCATGCAGGCGGTCGAGGGCGAGGCCGATCCCGGGATCGGGCTGCACTTCGACCTCACGGTTCCGTTTGCGCGCTACGTGGTGGAGAACGCAGGGCAACTGGAGTTCCCCTATCGCCGCTACCAGATCCAGAAGGTCTGGAGGGGGGAGCGGCCGCAGGAGGGCCGGTTCCGCGAGTTCACGCAGGCCGACATCGACGTTGTCGACCGCGACACTCTCGCCTTCCACCACGACATCGAGATGGCCGTGGTGATGGCGGCGCTGCTCGCCGAGCTGCCGATACCGAGGGCCGTCATCCAGGTCAGCAATCGCAAGCTCGCCGAAGGCTTCTTCGTCGGGGTGGGCGCCGACGATGCGCCTGCCGTCCTCCGCACGATCGACAAGCTCGACAAGATCGGTGCCGAACGCGTGGCCGCGCTGCTGGTCGCCGAGGCCGGCCTCACTCTCGAGGCGGCGCAGATGTGCCTTCGCCTGGCCGAGATCCGCACGCCCGACACATCGTTCGTCGAGCGGGTTCGCGCGCTCGGGGTCAGCAACGACCTGCTCGACGAGGGCCTTGACGAGCTCGCGCAGGTGGTGTCCGGCGCCAACGCGGTGGTCGATGGCTCGGTGGTCGCCGACCTGCGGATCGCCCGCGGCCTGGACTACTACACGGGAACGATCTACGAGACGCAGCTCCTCGGCTACGAGTCTTTCGGCTCCGTGGCCTCGGGTGGCCGCTATGACTCGCTCGCATCCGATGGCCGGCAGACCTTCCCAGGCGTCGGCATCTCACTTGGCGTCTCCCGCCTCGTAGCAGCACTGATCGGACGCGACCTGGTCACGGTCTCGCGCTCCGTCCCGTCGGCGGTGCTGGTGGCGGTGATCGACGAGGACGGCCGACGGGACAGCGAGGCGGTGGCGCAGGCACTCCGCGCACGCGGCATCCCGTGCGAGGTGGCCCCGAAGGCCGACAAGTTCGGCAAGCAGATCAGGCATGCCGACCGTCGCGGCATCCCGTACGTGTGGTTCCCTGACGGGGATGGCGACAGCGTCAAGGACATCCGGTCGGGCGACCAGCAGCCGGCCGATCCGGCGACCTGGAGCCCACCGCCCGCCGACCTGCACCCCACCGTCAGCCCGAAGATTCCCCAGGAGGAAGCACTGTGATCCGGACGCATCAGGCAGGGACGCTGCGACGCGAGGACGCGGGCTCGCAGGTCACCTTGGCGGGCTGGGTCGCCAGCCGTCGCGATCACGGTGGCGTGGCCTTCCTCGACCTTCGTGATGCCAGCGGCGTCGTCCAGGTCGTCGTCCACGATCCGGCCGTCGCCCACCCGTTGCGCGACGAGTACTGCATCAAGGTCGTCGGGACCGTTCAACTGCGGCCCGAGGGCAATGAGAACCCCGACCTCGCGACGGGCGCGCTCGAGGTGATGGTCGACGACCTCGAGGTCCTCTCTGCTGCCGCGCCGCTGCCGTTCCCGATCGACGACCGAGTGGCTGTCAGCGACGAGATCCGGCTCAGGTATCGCTATCTGGACATGCGCCGGTCTGCCACCGGCGACGCGCTGCGGATGCGCTCGAAGGTGAACCAGATCGCCCGCGACGTCCTGCTGGCTCGCGACTTCGTCGAGATCGAGACCCCGACTCTCACCGCATCCACTCCCGAGGGTGCGCGCGACTTCCTCGTCCCTGCGCGACTGCAGCCAGGATCCTGGTACGCGCTCCCGCAGTCTCCGCAGCTGTTCAAGCAGCTGCTGATGGTCGGCGGGATGGAGCGCTACTTCCAGATCGCGCGCTGCTACCGCGACGAGGACTTCCGCGCGGACCGGCAGCCGGAGTTCACCCAGCTCGACGTCGAGATGTCGTTCGTCGATCAGGACGACGTCATCGAGGTGGGCGAGGCCGTCATCCGCGCCGTGTGGAGCGGCGTGCTCGGCTACGAGATCGGCGAGATCCCGCGGATGACGTATGCCGAGGCGATGCGCCGGTACGGCAGCGACAAGCCTGACCTTCGGTTCGACCTCGAGCTCGTCGACATGACCGAGTTCTTCAAGGACACCCCGTTCCGCGTGTTCCAGGCTGAGTATGTCGGGGCAGTCGTGATGCCGGGCGGGGCCAGTCAGCCGCGCAAGCAGTTCGACGCGTGGCAGGAGTGGGCCAAGCAGCGTGGGGCAAGAGGCCTCGCCTACGTCATCGTGGGCGACGACGGCACGCTCGGCGGCCCGGTGGCCAAGAACCTGAGCGAGGCGGAGGTGGCCGGACTCGTGGCCGCGACGGGGGCGAGCCCTGGGGACTGCGTGTTCTTCGGCGCTGGCAAGGCGTCGGACGCCCGAGCACTGCTCGGCGCCTCGCGTCTGGAGATCGCCCGCCGCCTCGAGCTCATCAACGAGGCGGAGTGGTCGTTCCTCTGGGTCATCGACGCCCCCATGTTCGAGGAGATCGAGCTGGACGACGGCACCATGGGCTGGACGGCTGTGCATCATCCCTTCACGTCGCCGAACGCGGACTGGATCGACCGCTTCGAGGAGTCGCCGGGCGAGGCCCTCGCCTACGCCTACGACATCGTGTGCAATGGCAACGAGATCGGCGGCGGCTCGATCCGTATCCACCAGGGGGACGTCCAGAAGAGGGTCTTCGACATGCTTGGCATGACCGAGGAGGAGGCACGCGGGAAGTTCGGCTTCCTGCTCGACGCCTTCACGTTCGGCCCCCCGCCGCATGGTGGCATCGCCATCGGCTGGGACCGCCTGTGCATGCTGCTGGCCGGCGCCCCGTCCATCCGCGACGTCATTGCCTTCCCGAAGTCCGGTGGCGGCCAGGACCCGCTGACGGGCGCCCCGACGCCGATCACGCCGAAGCAGCGCAAGGAGGCGGGCATTGACGGGCCAGTCGCTGCGCCAGCTAAGGCCGACTGACGAGTTCATCCGCTGGGCCCTCGACGACGAGCGGCCCGACGTTGTCCTGACGGACGGTGACTGCGTCGCCTGGATCGGCGGTGCGGAGATGCCGGGCGAGGTCTGGGCGACCGCGTTGGGCTCCGACGACGCGGTATGCGCGCGACTGATCGAGGAACTTGCCGCAGGGCATCCAGTCGATGGGGTCACCGTGCCGGAGGGCGCCTTCGCGCTGCTTGCGCCAAGCCTCCAGAGTCCGGATCATGGCCACTGGTGCTTCTGGGTCTATGACCCGTCGCTCATGCCGATCGGAGACAGCGACGCAGTCGACCTTTCCCCCGATGACTCTCGCATTGCGCCGTTGCTGGCGCACTCGGATTCCGCGCACATCTTCCCCGGAGATCCGCGAATCGTGCGCTGGGTCGGTGTCGTCGAGGGCGATGAACTGGTCTCAGTGGCGGCGCAGCGCATGGAGGCAACCGGGGCTGCGCACATTGTGAGCGTCTGCACCGCACCCGGTCGTCGCGGCCAGGGCCTGGCGCGGCGCGCCTGCACGCGGATCATGCAACTGGCGATGGACGAGGGCGCCCCGGTCATCGTGCTGGAGATGTATGTCGCCAACGATGCCGGCCGGCGCGCGTACGAGGCGCTGGGCTTCCGTGAGGTGGGTCGCTACCGGTCCGGGCTGCTGCGCGGCGGCAGCAAGCCCCGCTGATCCGCCCGATGCCTCGTCACGGTGGTCACTTCAGACCGGCATGTCGCAGCCACGAGTGACGAGGCATCGGGCCGGACCTAGGGTGCAGGCATGACCTTGTTCGACGACGGACTGGCGAGCTCGCGTTCGTCGGCGCCGTTGGCGGTCCGGATGCGGCCGCGGTCAGTGGACGAGGTGGTCGGCCAGGACCTGGCGCTCGCGCCAGGCTCGCCGCTGCGCACCCTGCTCACCGCGTCTGCTGAGGCACCCGTGGTCTCGGTCATCCTGTGGGGTCCGCCCGGGACGGGAAAGACCACCGTCGCGCAGATCATGTCGGCCGGCAGCGGTCGTGCCTTCGTCGAGCTCTCCGCGGTCACGGCCGGCGTCAAGGACGTACGCGCGGTCATCGAGCGTGCGCGCGACAGCCTCGGCATGCACGGACGGGGGACCGTCCTGTTCATCGACGAGGTCCACCGCTTCAGCAAGAGCCAGCAGGACGCGCTGTTGCCCGCCGTCGAGAACGGCTGGGTGACCCTGATCGCGGCAACGACCGAGAACCCGAGCTTCTCGGTGATTGCCCCGCTCATGTCGCGCAGCGTGATGGTCCGCCTGTCGCCTCTCACCGACGCGCATGTGGAGGAGTTGCTGCGCCGGGCGATCGACGACCCGCGTGGCCTCGGCGGCGCTGTCATCGTCGAGGAGGACGCGATCGCCCATCTCGTTCGCACGGCGAATGGCGATGCGCGCCGTGCACTCACCGGGCTCGATGCGGCGGCCGCTTCGTCTTCACCCGGGGTGGACGGGCGCACCGTCGTCAACGTTGCCGACGCCGAGCGGGCGGTCCAGCAGGCGGCGATCATCTACGACAAGGACGGCGACCAGCACTACGACGTCATCAGCGCGTTCATCAAGAGCCTGCGCGGAAGCGACCCCGACGCTGCTCTTCACTACCTGGCACGGATGCTTGAGGCGGGGGAGGACCCGCGCTTCGTTGCGCGCCGACTGATGATCCTCGCGAGCGAGGACATCGGAATGGCCGAGCCGAGCGTGCTGCAGACGGCCGTCGCCGCGGCACAGGCGGTTGCCATGGTCGGCATGCCGGAGGCGGGGATCATTCTCGCCCACGCGACGATCCACGCTGCACTCGCACCGAAGTCGAATGCCGTAGTGGTCGGGCTGGCCGAGGCCACTGCGGACGTGAAGGCGGGCGGCATCGGCCGCGTCCCGGCGCACTTGCGGGACGCGCACTACCCCGGTGCGTCCGCGCTTGGCCATGGGAGCTCCTACGTCTACCCGCACGACGTCCCTGGTGGGGTGGCCGAGCAGCAGTACCTTCCCGACGAGCTCGCCGATCGCATCTACTACCACCCGTCCGGTCATGGCGCCGAGGTTGCGTGGGGCGACATCGACGCACGGCTGCGGCGGATGCGTCAAGGCCGTCCGCCGCAGGACGGCTGAGTCGGCGACCTGACCGACCCCGTTACTGTTGGGCCTCATGCGCAGGATCGTGTGGGTCGCCATCGGTGCGGCGGGAGGCATCGTCGCCTATCGCCGTGCCCAGCAGGCGATGGCGGACGCCAAGGAACGCGGTGTCGTGCTCAGCGCGCAGCAGGTGGGTGCCAGCGCGGTCACCGCCGTGGTCAGTGCCAAGGCCCTGGCCACCTCGGCGGCCCAATGGACCCCGCCCAGCGTGCCTTCGCCGGGCGCGGCCGCGTCCAACGTACTGTCCCGATCCCGCCAACGAACTGAGCAAGGAGAGTAGCCGTGGACTCCGCCGAGATCCGAAGCCGATTCCTTCGGTACTTCGCCGACCGCGGGCACCAGGTCGTCCCATCGGCCTCGCTGCTGCTCGACGACCCGACGCTGCTGTTCGTCAACGCCGGCATGGTCCCGTTCAAGCCCTACTTCCTGGGCGAGGCGCCGCCGCCGTACCCGCGTGCGACCAGCGTGCAGAAGGTCGTGCGCACCCTCGACATTGAGGAGGTAGGCAAGACCACCCGGCACGCCTCGTTCTTCCAGATGGCCGGCAACTTCTCCTTCGGCGACTACTTCAAGGAAGGCGCGATCCCGTTCGCGTGGGAGCTACTGACCGGCTCGATCGCCGATGGCGGCTACGGCTTCCCAGAGGACAAGTTGTGGGCCACGGTCTACGACGATGACGACGAGGCGATTGACATCTGGCACCGCGTCGCCGGACTGCCTTACGACCGGATCCAGCGCCGCGACGCGAAGGACAACTACTGGTCCATGGGCGTTCCGGGTCCGGGCGGCCCGTGCTCGGAGATCTACTACGACCGCGGACCCGATCACGGGCGCGAGGGCGGGCCGGTTGTCGACGAGGACCGCTACCTCGAAGTGTGGAACCTCGTCTTCATGCAGGACGAGCTGTCCGAGGTGCGCGCGAAGGACGACTTCGACATCCGTCGCCCGCTGCCGGCCAAGAACATCGACACGGGCATGGGTCTGGAGCGCATGGCAGCCCTGCTGCAGGGCGTCGACAACATCTACGAGATCGACACCACGCTGGGCATCCTCAACCGGGCGACCGAACTGACTGGTGCGAAGTACGGCGCGAACGAGCGCGATGACGTTGCCTTGCGCATCGTTGCCGACCACGCGCGGACCTGCGTGTTTCTGATCGGCGACGGCGTGATCCCGGGCAACGAGGGTCGTGGCTACGTGCTGCGTCGCCTGATGCGCCGCACGATCCGGATGATGCGGCTGCTGGGCGCGCACGAGCCGACGATGAGCGAGCTCGTCGACGCGACAGTGCTCACGATGGCGCCGCAGTACCCCGAGCTGAACGACGGGGCGAACCGGGTGCGGCAGATCGCGGTGGCCGAGGAGGCCACGTTCCTGCAGACGCTGCGGACGGGTACCACGATCTTCGACACGGCGGCCGTGAACGTTCGGCAAGCCGGTGGCACTCAGCTTTCCGGCGACCAGGCGTTCGCCCTGCACGACACGTACGGCTTCCCCTTCGACCTCACGGTCGAGATGGCGGCTGAGCAGGGCCTGTCGGTCGACCAGGACGGCTTCCGTCGCCTGATGCAGCAGCAGCGCGAAAGGGCAAAGGCTGACGCGAAGGCGCGCAAGAGCGGTCTCATCGCGACCACCGCCTACCGCGACATCCTCGAGGCGGGCGGCACCACCACGTTCACCGGCTACGCGGAGTCCCAGACCGAGTCATTGGTCATCGGCATCGTCAAGGACGGCGAGACGGTGCTGGCGGCCAAGGTTGGCGACCACGTGGAGGTCGTGCTCAATCGGACGCCGTTCTACGCGGAGTCGGGCGGTCAGCTCGGTGACCACGGACGACTGGTGAGCCACGATGGCGCGGTCGTCGACGTCTACGACGTCCAGACGCCCGTGCCGGGGCTGTTCATCCACCGCGGCGAGGTCGTCGATGGCGAGCTCGTCAGTGGCTCGACGGTCGTCAGCGAGATCGATGTTGCCCGTCGGCGGGCGATCTCGCGCGCACACACGGCCACCCACATGATCCATCGGGCGTTCCGCGAGCACTTGGGTGACACCGCGACGCAGATGGGCTCGGAGAACTCGCCAGGCCGACTGCGCTTCGACTTCCCGTCGGCCGGCCCAGTGCGCCCGGAGACGATGCGCGAGGTCGAGCAGCGCGTCAACGAGGTACTCATCGACGACCTGAGCGTGTCGGCGCAGACGATGTCGCAGCAGGACGCTCGAGCGATGGGCGCGATGGCGCTGTTCGGCGAGAAGTACGGCGACAAGGTGCGGGTCGTCTCGGTTGGCGACTGGGCCCACGAGCTGTGCGGTGGCACGCATGCGCAGCGCTCCGGCCAACTCGGTGTCGTGACGTTCCTGTCGGAGGGATCGATCGGCGCGGGAGTGCGTCGTGTCGAGGCGCTTGTCGGCGCGGATGCGTATCAGTTCCTGGCGCGCGAGCACATCCTCGTCAACCGACTCTCCGAGCTTGTCAAGGCGCCGGCGGACCAGCTCGTCGAGCGCATCGAGAAGACCATCACCTCGCTGAAGGCGGCGGAGCGCGATCTCGCGAAGGTACGCAGCGCGCAGCTCACGACGAGCCTCGACGGCATCATCGGCGAGGGCAAGGACGTCGGCCCGGTCCGAATGTGGGACTTCGTCGCACCCGAGGGGACCTCGGCGAACGACCTCCGTGAGTTGCTCAACAAGACGAAGGGTCGCGCCCGGCACGACATCCCGGTCGTGGTCATCGGTGCGGCTGCCACCGACGGGAAGGTGTCGATCATCGCCGGCGCATCGCCGCAGGCCATCGCGCTCGGCGTCACCGCCAAGGCTGTGCTGGAGGCCGCGGCCCCGAGCATCGACGGCCGCGGCGGCGGCAAGGACGACGTCGCCCAGGGTGGCGGCACGAATCCCGATGGCATCGATGCTGCGTTTGCCGCTGTCGAGGCCATGATCCGCGAACGCACGGGCGCCTAGCCGGTGCGTTCGGGCGTGCGCCTAGCGTGCGACGTCGGGTCCGTTCGGATCGGCGTTGCCCGCAGCGACGCCACGGGCATCCTCGCCGTGCCGCTGGACGCTGTGCCGGCGGGTGACTCGTCGCTCGAAGCTCTCGACGCCCTGGTGGCGGAGTGGGAGGCGATCGAGGTCTACGTCGGGCTTCCGCTGCACCTGAGCGGGGAGGAGGGGGCCGCAGCGAGCACTGCGCGCGTGTGGGCCACGTCACTCGCGGAACGAGTGCCGGTCCCCGTCCGTCTGATCGACGAGCGGCTGTCCACCGTGCAGGCCCAACGCGGCCTTCACGAGGCGGGCCGCACGACACGCCAGTCGCGGTCACGGATCGACAGCGCCTCGGCTGTCATCGTGTTGCAGGCCGCGCTCGACCAGGAACAGGCCACGACGACGATCCCGGGTCACCGGGTCGGCACGACTGCGGAGGGAGGCGACGTTGAGCCAGCTTGAGCCGTTCATGACGGCGAGCCCGCTGCCCCCGTCGCGCCACCGACGCACCTGGGGGAAGTTCGTGGCGGCGATCATTGCGATCGGCCTCCTCTTCGGGATGGTCGCTGCCGCCTTCGTGCTGCTGCGCGGGAACGGTGATGCGAACGACTACGCGGGCTCGGGTTCCGGCGAGGCGGTCGTGGTCGTCGGGCGGGGCGACACGCTGACCGAGATCGGGCAGAAGCTGCAGAAGGCTGGAGTGGTCCTCACGGCCGATGCCTTCGTCAGTGCGGCTGCTCTCGATGACCGCGCCGCCGCTATCGGGCCCGGGAGGTACACGCTGCGCGAGCAGATGAGCTCGGCGTCCGCGCTCGAGTTGATGCTGGACCCGCAGTCCCGCGCCGACAGCCGTCTCGTCCTGCCGGAAGGGATCCGCCTCGAGCAGACGGTGAACGCCGCCGCCAAGGCGACGTCACTGCCGAAGTCCGACTTCCAGAAGGTCCTTCAGGACCCCAAGCAACTCGACCTGCCGGTGTGGGCGAAGAACCGGCCCGAGGGCTTCATGTTCCCCGCGAGCTACGACCTGAGCGGAAGCGAGACCGCGCGGTCGTTGCTGCGCAACCTGGTGAAGCGCTTCAACCAGGCGAGTGGGGACCTGTCCATCGAGCAGCGGGCCAAGGACGTCGGGCTGAGCCCCTACCAGGTCATGATCGTGGCGTCGCTGCTGCAGGCCGAGGCCGCGCCCGCCGACTTCGGCAAGGTCGCGAGGGTCATCTACAACCGGCTGGCCGCCGACATGCCGCTTCAACTGGACTCGACCGTGTCGTACGCCCTCGGCGTCACCCGGCTGCAGTTGAGCGAGGACCAGCTGAAGACGCCGTCGGCGTACAACACCTACTTGCGTCGCGGACTGCCGCCGCGTCCGATCAACTCCCCAGGTGAGGCGGCCATCGACGCAGCGCTCGACCCGCCGAAGGGCAAGTGGCTGTACTTCGTGCTCATCGATCCCGCGAGTCGGGAGACGAAGTTCGCCAAGACCTATGAGGAGTTCCTCGCACTGAAGAAGCAGTACCAGCAGAACCTGTCGTCCTTCGAGAAGCAGTCCCAGTCGCCCACACCCACCCCGACCGGGACCGGCTGACATGCGTCGGGCGGCAGTGCTCGGGTCACCAATCGCCCATTCGCTCTCGCCTGCGCTCCACCGGGCGGCGTATGCGGAGTTGGGGCTCGACTGGACCTACGAGGCCATCGACGTCTCCGAGCGGCAGCTGCCGGCATTCGTGGCCGAACTCGATGACTCCTGGGTGGGGCTGTCCCTGACGATGCCGTTGAAGGAGTGCGTGCTCCCGCTGCTCGTCGAGGTGGACGAGGCCGCGCGTGCCATCGCCTCGGTGAACACGGTGCTCCCGGCGCCTGCAGGGTGGCGCGGCGTGAACACCGACATCTACGGCATGACGCAGGCGTTGACCGTGGCGGGCCTGCATGGGACTCCGTCGACCGCCACGGTGCTGGGCGCGGGAGCAACCGCCCGGAGCGCCCTCGCTGCGCTGGCACGTCTCGGCGTGACGGCGGTGACGGTGTGCGCTCGACGACCCGGAGCGGCAATGGAGGCGGCCGCCCTCGGGACCCGACTCGGCATGCGGATGACGACGTCCGGAATCGCACCCTCTGTCGAGCTCGTCGATTCCGATGTCGTCGTCTCAACGCTGCCTGGCGACGCGGCCGCGACCTGGGCGGTGGTGGGTCCGATGGCCACAGGTGCACTACTCGACGCGTCCTACCACCCCTGGCCGTCCGCCCTGGCGGGCGCGTGGGGAGGCCCGGTGGTGGCGAGCGGGCGCGACATGCTGCTGTGGCAGGCAATGGAGCAGGTGCGCCTGATGACCGGCCGGGAGCCGTCCCCCGAGGTGATGCGGGCCGCGCTGCCCGCCTGACGTCACGGTTCCTGCGTGCGGCGACGGTCGGCCCATCTGGAAGGATCAGCGTCATGGTGCGCTGGCTGACGGCAGGGGAGTCGCACGGTCCTGCCCTCGTGACGATCGCCGAGGGCCTGCCGGCCGGCATCGCCGTCACGACCGCAGACATCGATGTGGATCTCGCACGTCGACGGCTCGGAGCCGGTCGCGGCGCCCGCATGAAGTTCGAGCGCGATCAGGTGCGGGTACTCGGCGGGGTGCGGCACGGCTTCACCCTCGGCGGGCCGGTGGCGATCGAGGTCGGCAACTCCGAGTGGGCCAAGTGGGAGCTGGTGATGTCTCCTGATCCCGTCGATGCCGACGTGATCGCCGAGCTTGGGCGCAACGCGCCGCTGACCCGCCCCCGCCCCGGCCACGCCGACCTTGCCGGAATGCAGAAGTACGGCTTCACCGACGCCCGACCCATCCTCGAGCGGGCCAGCGCCCGCGAGACGGCAGCTCGGGTCGCCCTTGCGGCGGTCGCTCGCGCGTTCCTGCGGCAGGCGGGCGGCATCGAGGTGCTCAGTCACGTCGTACGCATCGGGCCCGCAGCCGTCTCGGACACTGCGCCGCTTCCGCTCCCCGGGGATCTGCAGGCCATCGACGAGAGTCCCGTGCGGTGCTTTGAGCCGCAGGCCGCCGCCGCCATGGAGGAACAGATCGCTGCCGCCCACCGCGACGGTGACACCCTCGGAGGAGTCGTCGAGGTCGTCGTCTACGGACTGCCGCCGGGGCTGGGCAGTCACGTGCACTGGGATCGTCGTCTCGACTCGCGGATTGCCGGCGCCCTGATGGGCATCCAGGCGATCAAGGGCGTCGAGTTCGGCGACGGCTTCCACCTCGCCGAGATCCGAGGGTCGCTGGCCCAGGACGAGATCGTGGCTGGCGCCGAGGGCATCGAGCGCACCTCGGGCAAGTCAGGTGGCACCGAGGGCGGGATGTCGACGGGCGAGGTGCTCCGGGTGCGCGCGGCGATGAAGCCCATCTCGACGATCCCCAAGGCCCTTCGCACGGTCGACGTCGTGACGGGTGAGGCGGCTCCCGCGATCAACCAGCGCTCCGATGTCTGTGCGGTCCCGGCCGCCGGCGTCGTCGCGGAGGCCATGGTCCTGCTGGTCCTCGCCGACGCGATGCTCGAGAAGTTCGGTGGCGACACCGTCGATGAGGTGCGTCGGAACCTGCAGGGTTACCTCGACAACCTCTCCGTTCGCTGATGCCTCCCGTCGTGGTCCTCATCGGGTCTCCGGGTGCCGGCAAGAGCTCGGTCGGAAAGCGCGTCGCGGGCACGCTCAAGGTGCCATTCGTTGACTCTGACCGCGTCATCGAGGACGAGACAGGCATGACGATCGCCGACTTCTTCGTCGACCGCGGCGAGGGCGCGTTCCGCGATCTCGAGGCCGATGCTGTTGCCCGCTGTCTGGCTGTCGACGATGCGGTGCTCGCGCTCGGTGGTGGTGCCGTTCTCCGCCCCGAGACCCAGGAACGACTCGCCGGCCATCGGGTCGTGTGGCTGAAGGTCAGCCTCCACGATGCCGCGCAGCGCGTGGGCCTGAATCAGGCCCGACCGCTGCTGCTCGGCAACGTGCGCGGCACGTTGGCGACCCTGCTGGAGAGGCGCGAGCCGATCTACAGCGCGGTCGCGACCGACGTGGTCGAGACCTCCGGGCGCAGCGTCAAGCAGGTCGCCGACGAGGTCGTGAAGGCGGTGCGCCGTGACTGACACCGTCATCCGCGTCCGCGCCGAGCGCGACTACGACGTGGTGATCGGACGTGGCCTGCTCGCCCACCTGCCGTCCATGCTGGCGGGTGCCCAGCGGGTTGCCGTGATCCACCCCGGCGCCCTCCTGACGTCAGCCGAGGCCGTCCGCAGCGACCTCCAGGAGGCTGGGTTCGAGGTCACCCTCATCGAGGTGCCCGAGGCAGAGGACGCGAAGACGGCGGAGGTTGCCGCCTTCTGCTGGTCGGTGCTCGGCAGCGCTGGCTTCACGCGAAGTGACGCGGTCGTGGGCCTCGGCGGCGGCGCGACGACGGACCTCGCTGGATTCGTCGCTGCCACCTGGCTGCGCGGCATCCGCGTCGTTCAGGTGCCCACCACCCTTCTGGGCATGGTCGACGCAGCCGTCGGTGGCAAGACCGGCATCAACACCGCGGCGGGCAAGAACCTCGTCGGCTCGTTCTGGAGTCCGGCCGGGGTGATCTGCGACGTCAACGCGTTGGAGACCCTGCCGCGCAACGACCTGCTGGCGGGCATGGCGGAGGTCGTCAAGGTCGGCTTCACCTCCGACCCCACGATCCTCGACGACGTCGAACGCGACCCCTTCGGATCAACCGACGTGGTCGGAGACCTCCTGCCGGACCTCGTCAGGCGTGCCGTGCAGGTGAAGGCGGACGTCGTCGGTGCCGACTTCCGCGAGACTTCGGCGACCCTCGGAGACGGCAGCATCGGACGTGAGGTCCTCAACTACGGGCACACCTTCGGGCACGCGGTCGAGAAGCGCGAGCGCTACCGCTGGCGCCACGGCGCGGCCGTGTCCGTCGGGATGATGTACGTCGCTGAGCTCGCGGCGCTTGGCGGGCGACTATCCCCGGCCGAGGTTGACCGGCATCGAGAAGTCCTGACGTCACTGGGACTTCCCACCACCTATGCAGCGGGTCAGTGGGACGCGCTCTACTCGGCGATGGCCATCGACAAGAAGGCGCGTGGATCCCTGCTCCGCTTCGTGGTGCTCCAGGGAATCGGACACCCCGCAATCTGGGAGGGTCCTGACCCGGCCCTGCTCGCGGCTGCGTACGCGTCGATCAGCGACCCTGCCGCGTAGAGTTCGCGGCATGTCGCACGTCTACGTCCTCAACGGACCGAACCTGAACCGCCTCGGCACCCGTGAGCCCGAGATCTACGGCCACACGACCTTCGCGGACCTCGCCGAAGAGTGCGTGCGGACGGCCGAGGAGCTTGGCCTCACCGCAACGGTGCTGCAGACCAACGACGAGGCTGAGCTCATCGGCTGGCTGCACCGGGCCCAGGACGAAGGCGCCGCCGTCGTCATCAACCCTGCGGCGTTCACGCACTACTCGTACGCCCTGCGTGATGCATGCGCCCTCGTCACCACGCCACTGGTGGAGGTGCACATCTCCAACCCGGCGGCTCGCGAGGAGTTCCGCCACACGTCGGTGGTCTCCGGCGTCGCGACCGGCACGATTGCGGGATTCGGCATCGACTCCTACCGACTGGCACTGCGCGCGGTGGCCACGCTGATCTCCGAATGACGGCAGCGAACGGTCACGCGGAGCGGCGCAACCGGCTGCGGGCGCTGCTGTCCGACCAGGACGTCGGCCGGCTCATGATCGTTACCAACCTCTCCAACGTTCGGTACCTGACCGGGTTCTCGGGCAGCAACGCCGTCCTCGTCGTCGGCACGGACCCGTCCGACGACGTCATCGGCACCGACGGCCGCTACCAGGACCAGGTGGCCGAGCAGACCCCCGACCTGCCCGTGGTGGTCGATCGCGACACCCTCGAGGCGGTGGCTCGTACGGTTGCGCGCCGACCGGTACTCGTGGAGCCGGGCCTCGGGGTCGCTGAGTTCAACGGCCTGCGCGATACCGGACTGTCTGTTTCGGTCGGGGACCCCCTCGTGGAGCGGCTGCGCGCGGTCAAGGACGAGCAGGAGCTTGCGGCGCTGGGCACGGCCTGCGCGATCACGGTTGCGGCATTCAGCGCTCTGGCCGCGGAGATCGAGGTGGGCGCTGTCGAGGTCGCCCTCGCCCGACGGCTGGAGCAGCTGTTCGGGGAGTTCGGGGCTGAGGATCGTGCGTTCGACTCGATCGTGGCGGCCGGAGCGCACTCGGCCATCCCGCACCACGAGCCTGGCCGCAGGGCCCTCGAGCGCGGTGATCTCCTCGTGATCGATGCCGGCGCCCGTGTGGACGGGTACCACGCGGACATGACCCGCACGTTCGTCGTGGGGGCCGATCCCGAGCCGTGGCAAGTTCGTGTCCACGAGGTCGTTCGCGACGCGCAGGCTGCCGCCACGAGGCACTACGTGCCGGGCGCGGCACGGCTGAACATCGATGGCGCGGCCCGCGAGCCGATCACCGCTGCCGGATTCGGCGACGACTACACGCATGGCCTCGGGCACGGGGTGGGCCTGGACATCCATGAGGCGCCGATGATCGGGCCCCGATCGACGGGTACGATCGACGCCAACATGGCGATCACCGTCGAGCCGGGGGTTTACCTCACCGTGCGCGGGGGAGTTCGCATCGAAGACACCCTCGTCGTCACCGACGCCGGTCCACGGATCCTCACCGAGGCTCCTCGCGACCTGCTCGTCGTGGGCTGACGGGCGACCGCACAGGAGTTACTCGCGTGGCCACCACCAATGACCTGAAGAACGGCCTTGTCCTGAACATGGACGGCGTCCTCTGGACCGTCGTCGAGTTCCAGCACGTCAAGCCCGGCAAGGGCGGCGCCTTCGTGCGCACCAAGCTCAAGAACGTCCTGACGGGGAAGGTCGTCGACAAGACGTTCAACGCCGGCCTGAAGATCGAGACCGCGACGGTCGACAAGCGCGAGATGCAGTACCTCTACAAGGACGGCGAGGACTGGGTCTTCATGGACACCCAGACCTACGACCAGGTGAACGTGCCGTCCGCGGTCGTGGGCGAGATGTCCAGGTACCTGCTCGAGAACCAGACCGCCACGGTGGCCACCCACGTCGGCGTGCCGATCTACATCGAGCTGCCCGCGTCGGTCGAGCTGATGATCACCTACACCGAGCCTGGCCTTCAGGGCGATCGCTCCACGGGCGGCACCAAGCCGGCGACCCTCGAGACCGGCGCGGAGATCCAGGTCCCGCTCTTCCTGGAGTCGGATACCAAGGTCAAGGTCGACACGCGCGACGGGTCGTACCTCGGCCGCGTGAACGACTGACCCGGAACGAGCAGCTGAACCCATGTCCGCTCGCAGCAAGGCGCGCAAGCGCGCGCTCGACGTCCTCTACGAGGCGGACATCCGCGGCGTCCCGTCCACGGAGATCATGGCGGCGACCGTGTCGCGGAGGTCCGACGAGGGCCAGTCGGCCCTGAACGACTACGTGAACGAGCTCGTCGAGGGCGTGCTCGCGCATCAGGGCTACATCGACGAACTCCTCGGCAGCTACTCGATGGGCTGGTCCCTTGACCGGATGCCCACCGTCGACCGGGCGATCCTGCGCATCGGTGCCTATGAGCTGCTGTGGCGCGACGAGGTGCCGGATGCGGTGGCGATCTCCGAGGCAGTCAACCTCGCCCAGGACCTGTCGACGGACGAGTCGGCTTCCTTCGTCAACGGGCTGCTTGCGCGACTGGCCGAACTGAAGCCGCGCCTTGTCATCGAGAAGTAGCCGGGCCGTCCGTTACGAGGCGGATGCCGAAGCCCCGGACTTCTCGGCGTTGACCAGCACGCTGGTCGTATCGCCCGACCCACTGACGACCATGTTGACCGTGTAGCCGTTGCCCGAGAACTGGCCGGTTTCGGCCCCCGCGGCGTTGGCGTTCTGGTCCGCAGTGAAGCCGGCGCCGATCAACGCATCCGAGTAGGACTTCGCGGCATCGGCAACTGCAGCGTCCGTGGTCCACATCGCATTGGCACTGGCGCCGTCCCCAGCAACCATCACCGAGACGAGCTTTCCGCCTTCGAGTTGCGGCACCGCTGCCGGCCAGTTCCCGGGCATGGTCACGTCCTCACCGAGCTGCACCTGGTTGCCGTTGCTGTCCGTGATCGACAGTCCCTTGCTGTTGATGTCGACGTTGCCGCCGATCGCGTCGCCGGCTGCCTTTTCGACGGCCCCCTGGACACCGCCGCAACCCGCGAGCAGTGGGACACCGAGTGCGATCATGGCGACGAATGCCAGTGAGAGTGCGCGACGATTCATGGAATAGCCCCCTTTGGTCGTCTTGTCAGCCTACGGCGGACTGGCGGGGGAGGCGACGTTGAACGCCGCCCGCCTAGACTTCGCGCGTGGTCGAGGAGGAGTTCACCGGGGTGCCTGCGGCGGCCATGCCGCCGAGCCTGGCTGATGAGGCGACCTGGGAGGCGCTTGCCTCGTTGAACCTGCCCTCGCTCGCCGGGCGTCGCTTCCTGCACGTCGGTTGCGGCGCGGGCTTCCATTGCGGCTTCGCGCTCTGGGCGGGTGCGCATCGCGTGGTGGGGGTGGACCTCGACGAGGGGGCCCTCGAGCGGGCGCGCATTCTGGTTCCGGCGGCCAGTTTCGTCGAGGGCCCGCTGGACCGACCATGGGCCGAGTCCTTCGACGTGATCCTCCTCGAGTCGGGGTTCGAGCACGTGGAGCGGCAGGCAGAACTCATCGAGCACCTGGTCGGCTGCCTGTCCGACGACGGCGTTCTGGTCCTGTCCACGCCGGTGCTGATGCAGACGCGGGGCAAGGCCTTCCGTGAGTTCGCCCTTCCTGACGGCGAGGTCGTCCGCCTTCCGGAGGACAGAGCCATCCGCGAGCTATGCGTCCTCGACGGGTTCGCCTACCGGCTGATCGCCAAGGGCGCGAAGGACGATGGCGAGGCGACGACCCGCGTGGTCTATCACCTCGGCCGGGCAGTCCGCGATGCGTACCTTCTCATCCAGCCTGGCTCGTTCGGCAAGACGTTCAAAGCCAACCAGCTTCTCCAGATGCGCGGCACGGTCTACGTCGGCCTCGATCGCGTGCTGAAGGCCGTCAAGCGAGGACCGACCTTGGCGTCGGCGGCCCTCGCTCAGGTCCTCGCGGGCGTAACGGACCGTTCTCTCGACGTCGCCTACGAGGCGATCTTTCGGCAGGGACTCGACGGGGAGCTGCTCGACCTAGCGTTTGCGAACTTGGGTGATGCGACACCGGTGATCGATGCCTACGTGCCGGCATGGGCGCACGACCGCTTCGTCGCCGCAGTCGCCATGCAGGGCTTCCGACCGCTTGTCCTCACGTGGGAGCACTCGATCCAGGTCCTCGATCCCGGCGAGGCTCACCGACGGCTCGTTGCCTTCCGTCAATGGAGCGTTACCTCATGGGGTCGGCCGAGCCTCGTCCAGGCGGCGGCTCCGGAACCGGCCTCAACTGACGAGCGGGACAATGCGATCGCCGAACTCCACACCCTGCGCGCCGAACTCGACTCTCTGCGTGGACACATGGACGCCGTGGTGGCCGATCGCGATGCGGTCCGGGCCGATCGTGAAGCCGTTCTGGGCGACCGCGAAGCCGTCCTCCAAGACCGCGAGGCGGTGCTGGCCGACCGGGAGACGATCCGAGCGCAGCGCGACGACGTGCAGGCCCGTGCCCAGACCGAGCAGGCTAGAGCCGCGGCCGCTCTCGGGCAGGTGCGGCGGGAACGTGACGCGGCCCTGGCGGACCTCGAGCGATACTCCCGGGAGTCCGCTGCGGCGTTGAACCAGTACGAAGTCGTCTTGAGCCAGTTGGCGGCGGTCCGCGGGGAACTTGAGCAGACTCGGCAGGAGCGCGACTCCCAGTAGGCGTGGGCACCAGCCTGACCCGTCCAACTGCATGGCGGCTGAACGGCCGCCAGTGCGTGCCCCGGGTGGGATTTGAACCCACACTGGACGGTGTTTGAGACCGCTTCCTCTGCCGGTTGGGATACCGGGGCGCGGCAGCAAGGTTACCGCCCGGGCCTAGGCTCTCGACCATGGCAGTGACCGTGCTCGTGGCCGAGGATGAGGCGCTCATCCGGATGGATCTGGTCGAGTTGCTGGGGGAGTGCGGCTACCACGTCGTCGGCCAGGCCGGCGACGGGCAGGCGGCCGTCGACCTCACCCGATCCCTGCGCCCGGACGTCGTCTTCATGGACGTGGCGATGCCGCGACGGGACGGGCTGTCGGCCGCCGAGGAGATCATCGCTGACGGGCTGGCGCCGGTCGTGATGGTCACCGCCTTCAGCCAGCGCGAGACCGTCGAGCGGGCCGCCAATGCGGGGGTGCTCGGCTACCTGGTGAAGCCATTCGGCAAGGCGGACCTCGGCCCCGCGATCGAGGTCGCGGTCGCGCGCTGGGAGCAGATGCGCGACCTGGACGCCCAGATCGCCACGCTCCGGGATCGTCAGGCGGCCCGCGAAGTGGTCGATCGGGCCAAGCGGCACCTGGAGACGACCGAGGGGATGAGCGAGCCTGAGGCGTTCGCCTTCCTGCGGAAGGCGGCCATGGATGGCCGGATCACTCTGGCCGAGGCGGCTGTGCGAATTGTCGGGATTTCCCCACAGAGTTGATGTGAATGGTCCTCGGCAAGGTCACGATGCCGCATCAATGTCACCACTGGTTACGTGACGGTAATAGGGGGCACGTAAGGTATCGCCACGCGACGGTAGCCGCCGTCGCTTGTCATTTGTCAAGGAGACTGCATGAAGCGCACCACGGTCTTTACGTCGGCCGCTGTGCTCGGTGTTGCCTCGCTGGCTCTTGCCGCCTGCGGCGGTAGTAGCTCATCCAGCGAGTCCAGCTCCAGCGCAGCGCCGGCGAGCAGCGCGGCAGCGGCTGCCAGCAGTGCAGCACCGGCCAGCAGCGCTGCTCCCGCGAGCAGCGCAGCACCGGCCAGTACCGGCACGCCGCTTTACCTGGTTGACGGCAACACGGGCAATGCCCTGGGCGAGAAGCTCCCGGCGGGCACCCTCAACGGCGTCAAGGGCACCATCCCGGGCGCCGAGCAGACTGCCGACTTCAAGGCGGCCATGCTCGAGGTCGACCCGAACCTGAAGGACTTCGCGTACGGTCCTGAGTCGTACGACGCCGTCATGGTGGCCGCCCTTGGCGCTGCCCAGGCGAAGTCCGATGCGGGCGTCGACGTGGCCAAGCAGCTGGTCGCCATCACCAATGGCCCGGACAACTGCGCCACGTACAAAGAGTGCCTGGACGCCATCGCGGCCGGCAAGAAGATCCACTACAACGGCAAGTCCGGCAACATGAACTTCTGGGATGCCGGTGACCCGACGACGGCCACCATCGGCGTCTACCAGTTCGGCCCGGAAAACACGCTGACCGACACGGTGCAGTTCCAGAAGGGCGACATCAAGCCCGAGGGAACGGCCAACGCCATCGACGGCGTCGCCCAAAAGGGTGCCAATGACGGCACCTGGACGGTCGGCACCTTCCTGCCGGTCACCGGTTCGCTTGCCTTCCTCGGCCCACCCGAGGTTGCTGGCGTCAAGCTCGCCATCAACGACATCAAGGCCGCTGGCGGTATCCCGGGCGTTGCGACTGCCGACAAGGTCGTGCTCCAGGAGGGCGACTCCGGCGACACGTCGACGCAGACCGGCCCGCAGACCGTCAAGCGTCTGCTGCCGCTCAACCCCGATGTGCTGATCGGTGCAGCCTCGTCCAGCTCCACGCTGGCCGTGCTCGATCAGGTCACCAACGCTGGTGTCCTGATGATCTCGCCCGCCAACACCTCGCCCGCTCTGACGACGGCTCCGGACCACGGCCTGTACTGGCGTACCGCTCCGTCTGACGTGCTTCAGGGCGCGTTCGTCGGCTCGCTGGTCCTGTCGGATGGCTACACCAAGGTCGCCATCATGCAGCTCCAGGACTCCTACGGCGACGGCCTCGCGGCCAACGTCGAGAAGTCGGTCACCGAGGGCGGCGGAGAGGTTGTCTCCAAGGTCGTCTACGACCCGAAGGCCACGGACTTCTCGGCTGACGTCGCGAAGGTCAAGGCTGCCGGTGCTGAGGCGATCGTGCTCATCGGCTTCGATGAGTCGGCTCAGATCATCCAGGAGCTGGTCAAGCAGGGCATCGGCCCGAACTCGGCTGGCTGACAGTAGTTCGCGTCTGTGGGGGTCGTCCTTCGGGGCGGCCCCCACAGTCATGTTCCCCCCTCCCGCCGAGAGCCAGGCTGCGGTCGTGATCCGGGCTCTTTCTGGGGGGATTCACGACCACAGCCTTGCTGTCGGCCGTCAAGACCGCAGGGCGCGCCGGAGGCGTTCGATCATGATCTCTGGGCGCGTCACGCCTTCGTCCCAGCCCCAGCGGACAATCTGGTAGCCCGCGCCGCTCAGCGCCTCCTGCCGACGCTTCTCGGCGACCAGATCGTCGACTGACGTGTACTTGGCGCGACCGTCGGCCTCGCCGATGAGTCTTCGGTCCTCCCACAGCAGGTCAACCCAATAGACGACCCCGTCGTCGCCCAGCAGGGGCACCCCGCACTGGGGAGCCGGAAGTTCCGCGGCCATGATCGACCAGCGCGACATCGACTCCAGCACGGACTCCGCGGCAGGGTCGGCCAGCTGAATCGCTTCGCGCACCGTGGTCACCCAACGGTGCCGTGAGAACGGCGCCACGGCGGCATCGAACAGCGCGCACGCCCTGTCTCGGCAGCTGGGATCGCGGACCGCCCACCGCACATCTGGAGCATCCTTGCCGACGTGCAGCCGCATGGCGGCGTCGATGACGGCCAGGGCCCGACGCGGCGACGGAACCGCGGCGGTCTCGATCGCTGTGCGCACGAGATTCGTGCTGAGGAGCCTGCCGATGGGCTCGATGAAGGCCTCTGGGACCTCGTTTCCGTGCACGGTCAGACCGGGCTCGCGCCACGTGGTCCCGGCGCGGCTGAGGTGCACATGTGGCTGGTCACCGACCGGTGAAGGTTCGTCGAACGTGGGCAGTCCCAGGCGTCGGGCGGCGGACGACCTGCTGGCCCAGGCCCCGGGAAAGGCACGAAGGGCCGCCCTCAGCTCGAGTTCGTGCCGGTCTGCGGCCGTCGCCGCGAGCCACACAGACGTCGGGACCCAGAATCCCCGGCGCACCGGCGTCAGCTCACCGGCATCGCGGGCGGCTCGAATCCGACCCCGTGCCACACCGACGGCGGCAAGATCGGCCTGGCTGGCCGGCAGGGGGAGCAAGGAGACGGCGTGCGCTGTAGCGGCAATGCGTTGCGGATCTGGCACGTGTGGAGCGTCGCCCGCCTACCTGTGCCGATCAAGCAGCTGTCCACAACCCGCCGACAGCCAGGTTGTGGTTGCCCTTGACCCGCCAAGAGGGCGGTTTGACGACCAGTGCCTGCCTCTCGGCGGAGGGGGTTAGGCCTTGGCCAGGGTGCCCAGGTAGAGCTGCACGACCTTGGGGTCGGTCGCGAGGCTGCGGCCTGTGCCGGTGTAGGCATTGCGGCCCTGGTCGAGCACGTAGCCACGGTCGACGATCTGCAGGCAGCGCATCGCGTTCTGCTCGACCATGATGACCGTCACGCCCGTTGCGTTGATCTCCTTGACGCGCACGAAGACCTCGTCGGTCAAGGCGGGAGACAGGCCGGCGGAGGGCTCGTCGAGGAGCAGAACCGACGGATCCATCATCAGGGCCCGGCCCATGGCGACCATCTGCCGCTCACCGCCGGACAGCTGCCCAGCGCGCTGCGCGCGACGCTCCCCGAGCGCGGGGAACAGGTCGCAGACGAACTCGAACCGCTCGGGGAACTTCTTGGGCGCCTGGTAGCAGCCCATCTCGAGGTTCTCCTGGATGGTCAGGGACGGGAACACGTTGTTCGACTGGGGGACGAAGCCGATGCCCAGGTTCACGAGTTGGTCGGCACGGACGTTGGTGATGTCCTGGTCGGCCAGCGTCACCCGCCCCGATCGCACGCGCACGAGGCCGAACATGGCCTTCAGGAGCGTCGACTTGCCTGCTCCGTTCGGGCCGATGATGCCGACGAGCTCGCCGGACTTCGCGTAGAGGTCCGACCCGTTGAGGATGTTCACGCCCGGGATGTAGCCGGCAATGACGTCGTCAGCCACCACGAGCGCGTCGCGGGCCCCCTCGATGTGCGCGTTGCGGTCCTGGATCTCCGAGCCGCTGAGGGTCGTCGGCTCGTCCCGCTGCGAGGCGTCTAGGTCGAGTTGGACCTCGCGCTGGTGGGGGGAGACGTACTGCGGCTGGTCGCCGGGCAGCTGATCGCTCATGGCTGGGCCTCATCGGTGAAGGAGACGCCGGAAGTTGTCAGCGCCTTGTCGTGGTGCCCGCCGAGGTACGCGACGATGACGGCCTCGTTCTGCATGACCTCTTCGGGCGGGCCCTCGGCGATCACGCGGCCTTGAGCCATGACGATGACCCAGTCGCTGATGTCGCGGACCATGTCCATGTCGTGCTCGACGAACAGAACGGTCATGCCCTGCTCCCGAAGGTCCTTGATGTGGCCGAGCAGGGACTGGGTGAGCGCGGGGTTCACGCCTGCCATGGGCTCGTCGAGCATGACCATCTCGGGCTGCGTCATCAGTGCCCGCGCCATCTCCAGGAGCTTGCGCTGGCCGCCGGAGAGCGAGCCGGCGAAGTCGCCGCGCTTCTCGTACATGTTGAATCGCTTGAGGAGCTCGTCGGCGCGATCGGTGATGCCCCTTTCTTGCTTGCCCCACGTGAACTTGAACATGGACGACAGGATCTTCTCGCCCTTCTGGCCCGTCGCACCCAGCCGCATGTTCTCCAGCACCGTCATGCGCGAGAGCGCCTTCGTCAGCTGGAACGTGCGGATCATTCCCAGCCGGGCGACCTTGTAGGCGGGGACGCCGGCGAGGTCCTTGCCGTTGAAGAGCCAGCTGCCCGAGTCCGGCACATCGAACCCGGTCAGCAGATTGAAGAAGGTGGTCTTGCCGGCTCCGTTGGGACCGATCAGTGCGGTGATGGCGCCGCGCTGGATCTCGACGTGATCGACCTCGACGGCGGTGAGTCCGCCGAAGCGGCGCACCACGTTGTCGGCGACCAGGATCGGGTCAGGCTTCGCCGAGCCGGGTGACCGAGGCACGTCGGCGAGGGCGCGGACGGCGGCCTCCTTGCGGCTGCCGGGCGCTGCTTCGTTATCGGGCATCGAGCGCCAGCTCCTTTCGATCGCCGAGAATTCCCTGTGGTCGGAAGATCATGAGGAGCATGATCCCCAGTCCGACGAGGATGAAGCGGATGACGGCGGCCTGAGAGCCGGTCATGAGCGAGATGACGGGCAGGCCGACGTCGATGCCAGACCGCAGGAACACGTCCGTGCCCTGGATGATGGCCCAGAAGATGACCGTGCCGAGCACCGGCCCGAGAACCCGCGCAGCGCCACCGAGGATCAAGATGGCGTAGGCGAAGAAGGTGGTGTCGGTGCCGAAGAAGTCCGGGCTCACCGCCTCGTTGCCGACCGCGAAGACGAAGCCGGCAACCGTGCCGATCATGCCGCCGATGATCAGCGACTGCATCTTGTAGAGGTAGACGTTCTTGCCGAGGCTGCGCACGGCGTCCTCGTCCTCGCGGATGCCCTTCAGTACACGACCCCACGGCGAGCGGACGAGCAGCCAGGTGACGAGGCAGGCAAGGGCGATGAGCGACCAGCCGACCAGAAGGACGAACAGCTCGCGATTCGAGAAGTTGACCGGCCCCATGTTGTAGTCGCCCTCGGGGATGGGGTTGAGGGCGAAGAAGCCGTTGCTGAAGCTCTGCAGGCCGTCGGAGCCGCCGAAGATGCCCTTCAAGGTGACCGACCGCACGAGCAGGCGGACGATCTCCGACGCGGCAATCGTGACGATGGCCAGGTAGTCGGCCCGCAGGCGCAGGGTCGGGATGCCCAGCAGCAGCGCCAGCAGGACCGAGCCGATGAACCCGAAGATGATGCCCCACCAGAAGCTCAGGCCCAGTTGCACCACGGTCACGGCGATGGAGTAGCCGCCGATGGCCATGAAGGCCGACTGGCCGAAGTTCAGCAGGCCGGTGTAGCCGAATTGCATGTTGATGCCGATGGCCGCAAGGCCGAAGACGATGGCCTCGACGCCGAACGCCGAGGAGATCATCACGGAGAAGATGTAGCCCCAGTCCATGGTCCCTCCCTCCTAACCAATGCGCTCTCGTCGGCCGAGGAGGCCGTATGGACGGACAAGGAGGATCACGATCAGGACGAGCAGGGCTCCCACGCTCTTGAGCTCTGTCGGGATGATCAGCGTGGTCAGCTGCAGGAACAGCCCGACGACCATGGAGCCGAGAATCGCCCCCCAGATCGTGCCGAGGCCACCGAGGGTGACCGCCGCGAAGATCAGCAGGAGGATCTGGAAGCCCATCTGGAAGGAGACCTGCTGGCTGAAGCCGAGCAGGATGCCGCCGAGCCCCGCAAGCGCGGCACCCACCACCCACACGACGGTGATGACGCGCTCCACGTTGATGCCGGCGCTGGACGCGAGGGCTGGGTTGTCGGCCACGGCTCGGGTCGCCTTGCCCATACGGGTCCGCTGGACCGCGATGACCACGACAGCCAGCGCAACGATCGCGATGAACATGGCCGCTAGGTCCGTGGGGGTCAGGCTGACGGGTCCGAATTCCAGTCCTGCCAGGCCAGCGAACTCGGCATAAGCGCGCTTGTCGCCGCCGTAGAAGAACAGGTAGACATTGCGGAGGAACAGCGCCAGGCCGATCGACACGATCATCATCGCGATCAGGCCCGTTCCGCGCCTGCGCAGGGGTTTCCACAGTGCTGCGTTGTTGAGCCAGCCGAAGGCGCCGGAGAGGATCACCGCGAGGATTCCGGCGGGGATCAGCGGTATGTGCATGCCGGCGTTGAGAGTCCAGGCGGCGAGCGCGCCGAACGTGATGATCTCGCCGTGCGCGAAGTTCGTCAGGCCCGTCGTGCCGTAGATCAGCGACAGGCCCAGCGCACCCAGGGCGATGAGGAGACCGAACTCGATGCCGGAGACGGTCAACTGGGCGGCCTGACCCCACACCGACGTCGTCTTCGTGTTGCTCTGGCCCAGCGGGAAGATGACCACGCGGGTCAGGGACGGCGGCTCGACCGTGGTGTTCACTGTGCCCTTGGACGGGTCGGTCAGTTCGACACCCTTGGGCAGTGTGGACGTATCAAGGGTCACGGCGAAGTTGCCCTGGCTCGGAAGCTTGACGACCCACTTGCCGTCGGGGCCCGAGGTGGCCTTGCCCTCGAATCCGCTGCCCTTGACGGTGATGACGACGCCGGGAACCGGTGTCTTCTTTCCGTCCACGCGGTTCTCCAGTCGACCGACAACCTGCTCCCCGTCGGCAGCCGCGGGCTGCGCAAAGGCGAACAGGGCCACGAGTGCGACGAAGGCGGCGCCGATGGCGGCCATGATGCGTCGTTGCACGCGATGCGCTCCTCCCAGTGACCGCTCGCGAGCCGGTCCAGGCCGTCCCCGCGCACGGCTGACGTCGGTCAGCGTGGGGAGCATAACGCCGTCGAGGTCACGTGCGGGTGGCAACGACGTAACCGTGTCATTACCGGAACTTCAGGGGGATTCTTCCAGGCCTCACGCGTTCGGCAGCCGACGGATGAGGCAGGTCAGGCGTGCGGTGGCGACGGGTCGACCGTCCTCGTCGGTGATACGGATCTCGTAGGACGCGATGGTGCGGCCCTCGCTGATCGGGGTGGCCACCGCGGTCACCACGCCCTCGCGCACGCCCCGGTGATGCGTGCAGTTGATGTCGAGGCCCACGACCGCGTGGTCGGGTCCGGCGTGGATGGCTCCGGCGATCGACCCCAGTGTCTCGGCCAGCACCGCGCTTGCACCGCCGTTCAGCAGGCCGTACGGCTGGGTGTTGCCCTCGACGGGCATCGTGGCCGCGACTCTGCCAGACCGTGCCTCGCTAAGTCGGACGCCCATTCGATCCGCCAGCGTGCCGAGACTCATGGTCATGAAGTCGGGAGCGCTCGAGTCCGGAGTGGAAGTCATGGCGCCAGAATAGGATCACTGCGTGGCGACGTCGCGGCTTCTCCTGCTGGATGGCCACTCCCTTGCGTATCGGGCGTTCTATGCGCTGCCGGTCGAGAACTTCTCGACGACGACCGGGCAGCCCACCAACGCGGTCTTCGGCTTCACCTCGATGCTCATCAACGTGCTGCGCGACGAGAAGCCAACGCATGTCGTCGCAGCCTTCGACGTGTCGCGGCAGACGTTCCGCACGGAGTCCTTCCCCGAGTACAAGGCGAACAGGGCAGCGTCGCCGGCGGAGTTCAAAGGGCAGGTCGACCTCATCCGTGAGGTTCTCGACGCCCTGCGGATCCCCGTCATCACTGCTGACGGCTTCGAGGCCGACGACGTCATCGCCACGCTGGTGCGCCGCACCAAGGACGTCGACTGGCAGGTCGACATCGTCACCGGTGATCGTGACTCCTTCCAGCTCGTCGACGACCGCGTCACGGTGCTGTACCCGAAGAAGGGCGTGAGCGAACTGGCGCGTATGACGCCTGCGGCGGTGGAGGAGAAGTACGGGCTCACGCCGGAGCAGTACCCGGACTATGCGGCACTTCGCGGAGACCCGTCCGACAACCTGCCCGGCATTCCGGGCGTGGGGGAGAAGACGGCGGCGAAGTGGCTGCGCGAGTACGGATCGCTCGGTGCGCTGGTCGACCGCGTCGATGAGGTGGGTGGCAAGGTCGGTGACGCATTGCGCGCGGCGCTGCCCCAGGTGCTCGTCAACCGCCACCTCACGCAGCTCGTCGACGACGTGCCCCTCGACATCGACCTCGACACCTTCGCCCTCGAGCCCTGGGACCGGGCCGCCGTCGACCAGTTGTTCGACACCCTGCAGTTCCGCGCCCTGCGCGAGCGGCTCGACAAGGTTCGGCCATCCTCGGGAGAGGACGAGCAGGCAGCAGCGCAGGCGGCTGCGGACGAGGGTGCGTCGGTCGTAGACCTGACGTCGGCGACGGCGTCGGCGTGGCTGGCCGGTGTCAGTGGCACCGCGTCCGTCGCGGTTTCCGGTCGCTTCGGCAAGGGCACGGGTGTCATCGACGCGATCGCCGTTCTCGACGAACGTGGAGAGGTCGGCGTGCTCGCCTGCGAGGCAGCGGCCCAAGCAGAGATCGCACTCCACTGGCTCGCCGATCCCGCGGTCGCGAAGGACTTCCACGACGCCAAGGGTCCGGCCCTCGCACTGCTGGCGTCCGGACGAGAACTGGGCGGACTCCACATCGACACCGCGCTCGCGGCTTATCTCGACAGCCCCGGTCAGCGCGGCTTCGGACTGGCAGAGGTGTGCCACCGAGTCCTCGGGCTGACGCTCGACACCGAGTCCGGCTCCGACCAGCTGATGCTCGACACCGGCGAGGACACCAGCGCGGCCCTGGCGGCCCAGGCCTCGGCGATCCGCGCTCTGGCGATCGAGCTCGAGAAGCGGCTGGTCGGGCAGGGGGCCTCGGACCTGCTGTTCGCTGTCGAGGTCCCGTTGGTCCCCGTCCTTGCCCTGATGGAGCACGCCGGCATCGCCGTCGACGTGGCCGGTTTGACGGCACTGTCCGACGAGTTCGGCGCGGATATGCGACGGTCGGAGGAGGAGGCGCACCGGCTGGTCGGCCGCTCGTTCAACCTGGGCTCGCCCAAGCAGCTCCAGGAGATCCTCTTCGGGGAGCGCAACCTTCCCAAGACGAAGAAGATCAAGACCGGCTACACCACCGACGCCGAGGCGCTGCAGCAGCTCTACGCGCAGACCGAGGACCCCCTGCTCGAACAGCTGCTCGGGTGGCGTGACCGCTCGAAGCTGCGACAGACGGTGGACGGCCTGATCCCGCTCGCCGATGCCGAGCAGCGGATCCACACGACGTTCAACCAGATGGTGGCGGCAACGGGTCGGCTCTCGAGCCAGGACCCGAACCTGCAGAACATCCCGATCCGCACCGAGGCCGGCCGCCGTATCCGCGGCTGCTTCGTCGTCGGAGCCGGCTACGAGACCCTGCTCACGGCCGACTACAGCCAGATCGAGATGCGGATCATGGCCCACCTGTCCGAGGACGCCGGGCTGATCGACGCGTTCCGCAGCGGCGAGGACCTGCACACCACCGTCGCCAGTCGCGTCTTCGGCGTCAAGCCGGGTGACGTGGATGCCGAGATGCGCCGCCGCATCAAGGCCATGTCCTACGGCCTGGCGTACGGGCTGTCGCCCTACGGGCTGTCCCAGCAGCTGGGGATCTCGGCCGACGAGGCCAGGCGCCTGATGGATGAGTACTTCGAGCGGTTCGGGGGAGTGCGCGACTACCTGGCGGAAGTCGTGGAGCGGGCCCGGGCGCACGGCTACACCGAGACCATGCTCGGTCGGCGCAGGCACCTGCCCGACCTCAACAGCGAGAACCGCCAGCGCCGGGAGATGGCCGAGCGGATGGCGCTCAATGCGCCGATACAGGGATCCGCCGCCGACATCGTCAAGGTGTCCATGCTGAACGTCCAGGCAGCCCTCGCCGACGCCGGGATGCGCAGCCGACTGCTCCTGCAGGTTCACGACGAGCTGGTACTCGAGGTGTACCCGGGGGAGAAGGACGCCCTGGAGGCCCTCGTCCGCACCGCGATGGCGGGCGCGGCGGATCTGTCCGTGCCGCTGGACGTGTCAGTGGGCTTCGGGGCCAGCTGGCAGGAGGCCGCCCACTAGCGTCCCGCGGAGCGGGACCGGTTGGGCGGGTTCGACCCGGGTGGAGCCTCCCGGTAGCCTTGTGTGGTTTCGCGCCCGCGAGACATTCCATCTATCCAAGGTCCCTACTCAATGACGATTTCCACAAGCGCAGCACCCGCCCAGGTCGCCATCAATGACATCGGCTCCGCCGAGGACTTCATGGCCGCGATCGACGCGACGATCAAGTACTTCAACGACGGCGACATCGTCGAAGGCACCGTGGTCAAGGTTGACCGCGACGAGGTCCTTCTCGACATCGGCTACAAGACCGAGGGCGTCATCCCCTCCCGCGAACTGAGCATCAAGCACGATGTCGACCCCAGCCAGGTCGTCTCCGTGGGCGACCACGTCGAGGCGCTCGTCCTCACCAAGGAGGACAAGGAAGGCCGTCTCATCCTGTCCAAGAAGCGTGCGCAGTACGAGCGCGCCTGGGGCACGATCGAGCGCATCAAGGAAGAGGACGGGGTCGTAGAAGGCCAGGTCATCGAGGTCGTCAAGGGCGGACTCATCATCGACATCGGCCTGCGCGGCTTCCTGCCCGCATCGCTGGTCGAGATGCGTCGCGTGCGCGACCTCCAGCCCTACGTCGGCAAGACCCTCGAGGCGAAGATCATCGAGCTCGACAAGAACCGCAACAACGTCGTGCTCTCGCGTCGTGCGTGGCTCGAGCAGACGCAGAGCGAGGTCCGCCAGACGTTCCTCACTCAGCTGCAGAAGGGCCAGATCCGCAACGGCGTCGTCTCGTCGATCGTCAACTTCGGTGCGTTCGTCGACCTCGGCGGCGTGGACGGTCTCGTGCACGTCTCCGAGCTGTCCTGGAAGCACATCGACCACCCGTCCGAGGTCGTCGAGGTGGGCCAGGAGGTCACCGTCGAGGTTCTCGACGTCGACATGGACCGCGAGCGCGTCTCGCTGTCGCTGAAGGCGACGCAGGAGGATCCGTGGCAGCACTTCGCCCGGACCCACCAGATCGGCCAGGTCGTGCCCGGCAAGGTCACCAAGCTCGTTCCCTTCGGCGCGTTCGTGCGCGTCGAGGAGGGCATCGAGGGCCTCGTGCACATCTCCGAGCTCGCCGAGCGTCACATCGAGCTGCCCGAGCAGATCGTCCAGGTCAACGACGACATCTTCGTCCGCGTCATTGACATCGACCTCGAGCGTCGTCGCATCTCCTTGTCGCTCAAGCAGGCCAACGACTCGGCCGACGGTGCGTCGGGCGAGGAGTTCGACCCGTACCTGTACGGCATGGCGCCGGCGTTCAACGAGGCCGGCGACTACATCGGCCCCGACGGCTTCGACCCGGAGACGGGCGAGTGGAAGGCCGGCTCGGAGGACCAGCGCTCGGAGTGGGAGCGGCAGTACGCCGAGGCCCACGCCCGCTGGGAGGCCCACCGCAAGCAGGTCGACGACGCCCGCGCCGCCGACCAGGCCGCCGCGCTGGAGTCCGGCGACGCCGTGTCCAACTACTCGTCGGAGACCCCGGACGCCGAGGGCACGCTCGCCTCGGACGAGGCTCTGCAGGCCCTGCGCGACAAGCTCACGGGCGAGTAGGCACGACGCACGTCGAAGGAGGGGTCGTGGGGAAACCCGCGGCCCCTTCTTCCGTTCCGCCGACTGGCGGGTTGTGGCCGGTTCGGCGCCCCCGAGGCGGCCACGACCCGCCACTCGACGAGGGGGTGGCGGGGGGAGGACCGGGCGCTAGGGTCGGAATATGACGCGCGTGGGCCTGACAGGCGGGATCGGTTCGGGCAAGTCCACCGTCGCGAGGATGCTTGAGGCCAAGGGCGCCCCGATCATCGACGCCGACCAGATCGCCCGGCAACTCGTCGAGCCCGGCGGAGCGGCCCTGGCCGAACTGGTGACCGAATTCGGCCCGCGGATCCTTCAAGGGGATGGCTCGCTGAGTAGGGCCGAACTGGCGGCGATGGCGTTCAGCGACCCCCGCGCAACCGAGCGTCTCAACGAGATCATGCATCCGCTGATCAGGGCCGAGGCGGCCCGCCAACTGGCCGACACCCCTGAGGCCCCCGTGATCGTCTACGACATGCCCCTCCTCGTGGAGACCGGCCAGTCGGACCTCGTGGACGTCGTGATCGTCGTCGACGTCCCGGAGGAGATGCAGGTCGACCGGGCGGTGCGGCTGCGCGGCCTCGACGAGGCCGACGTGCGTCGACGCATGGAGGTCCAGGCCGCGCGGGAGGACCGTGTCGCCGCGGCTGACGCCGTCATCGACAACAGCGGCACCGTGGAGGAGACCGCCGCGGCAGTGGACGAGCTGTGGGCATGGCTCGTGAGTGGGGGACTGTCAGACCCCGCCCCTACGGTGAGCGGATGACGCGCCCGATCACCGACCTGCAGCGCAGGGTCGCCCCGTTCACCGTTCGTGCCCCATTCGAGCCCTCCGGAGACCAGCCCGAGGCCATCGCCGACATCGCCAGGCGGATCCGCGAGGGCGAGCAGGACGTCGTCCTGCTGGGCGCGACCGGCACGGGCAAGAGCGCGACCACGGCGTGGCTGGTGGAGGAGTTGCAGCGACCCACGCTGGTCATGGCACCCAACAAGACGCTCGCGGCGCAGCTCACCAGCGAGTTCAAGGAACTGCTGCCCGACAACGCCGTGGAGTACTTCGTCTCCTACTACGACTACTACCAGCCCGAGGCGTACATCCCGCAGAGCGATACCTACATCGAGAAGGACTCCTCGATCAACGAGGAGGTCGAGCGGCTCCGGCACTCGGCCACCAACAGCCTGCTCACGCGACGCGATGTCATCGTCGTGGCGACCGTCTCGGCGATCTACGGTCTCGGCACTCCGCAGGAGTACGTCGACCGGATGGTGCGCCTGCGCGTCGGAGATGAGTTCCATCGCGACTCGATGCTCCGCGCCTTCGTCGACATCCAGTACACGCGCAACGACGTGTCCTTCCAGCGCGGCACCTTCCGGGTGCGTGGCGACACGGTGGAGATCTTCCCGGTGTACGAGCAGCATCCGGTGCGCGTCGAGATGTTCGGCGACGAGATCGAGCGGCTGATGACGCTGCATCCGATCACGGGGGAGATCCTCACCGAGGACACCGAGGTCTACGTGTTCCCCGCATCGCACTACGTGGCCGGACCCGAGCGCATGGATCGCGCGATCGCCGGGATCGAGGTGGAGCTCGAGGAACGACTCGCCGAGTTCGAGCGCCAGGGCAAGCTGTTGGAGGCGCAGCGCCTGCGCATGCGCACCACCTACGACGTCGAGATGATGCGGCAGATCGGCTCGTGCGCGGGCATCGAGAACTACTCCCGGCACATCGACGGACGCGAAGCCGGCAGCCCCCCGAACTGCCTGATCGACTACTTCCCCGAGGACTTCCTCATGGTCATCGATGAGTCGCACGTGACCGTGCCGCAGATCGGGGCCATGTACGAAGGTGACATGAGTCGCAAGCGCAACCTCGTCGACCATGGGTTCCGGCTTCCAAGTGCCATGGACAACCGGCCACTGCGATGGGACGAGTTCGTCGAGCGGATCGGCCAGACGATCTACCTGTCGGCCACACCCGGCTCCTATGAACTCGGCAGGGTTCAGGGCGATGTCGTCGAGCAGGTGATCAGGCCCACCGGGCTGGTCGACCCCGAGGTCATCATCAAGCCGACCAAGGGGCAGATCGACGACCTGATGGGCGAGATCAAGTCCCGGGCCGAGATCGGCGAACGGGTACTCGTCACGACGCTCACCAAGCGGATGGCCGAGGACCTCACCGACTACCTGCTCGAGCACGGCGTGCGCGTGCAGTACCTCCACTCGGAAGTCGACACCCTGCGCCGCGTGGAGCTGCTGCGCGAACTGCGGATGGGCGTCTTCGACGTCCTGGTGGGCATCAACCTGCTGCGCGAGGGACTCGACCTCCCTGAAGTCTCCCTGGTCGCCATCCTGGACGCCGACAAGGAGGGCTTCCTGCGGTCGGAGACGTCGCTGATCCAGACCATCGGCCGGGCGGCCCGCAACGTGTCGGGTCAGGTGCACATGTACGCCGACAGCATCACGCCGTCGATGAGCAGGGCAATCGACGAGACCACCCGCCGCCGGGCCAAGCAGGTCGCCTACAACGAGGAGCGCGGCCTTGACCCGCAGCCCCTCCGCAAGAAGATCGCTGACATCACGGACCTGCTGGCGCGTGAGGACGCCGACACGCAGGAGCTCCTGCAGGAGCGGGCGAAGGCCGGCAAGGCGGGCAAGCGGTCCGGCCGGTCGCTGGCGGCGGACGAGCTGACCACCCTGATCGAGGACCTCACGGCGCAGATGCACCAGGCGGCGGCCGAACTCCACTTCGAGCTGGCAGCCCGGTTGCGCGACGAGGTCAGCGACCTGAAGCGCGAGCTGCGCGGCATGCGGGAGGCCGGCACGGCATGATCGGGGGGTGATCGTCTCCGCGGGACTGTGGGCGGCGACGCTGTTCATCCTCGTCGGGGTGATCGCGCTCGACCTGATCATCGTCGAGCGTCGCAAGACGCCCTTCACCAGCCGGAACGCGCTGCACTGGGTCATCTTCTACGTCGGTTTCGCGGCCGCCTTCGCGGTGTTCATCGCAGTCCAGTTCGGGGCGGCGTACGCGGGCCAGTTCGTGGCGGGATATCTCACCGAGTACTCCCTCAGCGTCGACAACCTGTTCGTCTTCATGATCATCATGTCGTCGTTCGCGGTGCCTGCGATGCTTCAGCACCGGGTCCTCCTCGTCGGCATCGTCATTGCACTGATCCTTCGCGGCATGCTCATCGTCCTGGGCGCCGAGCTCATCGAGCGGTTCGAGGCCACCTTCTACGTGTTCGGCCTGTTCCTGCTCTTCACGGCCTGGAAAGTGTGGGCTTCCGAGGGGTCCGAGCCCGACCCGGAGGGCAACGCTCTGGTCCGATGGGTGGGCTCGCACGTGCCGACGAGCACTCAGTACAACGGCTCCCACTTCTTCACTCGGGTTGCCGGCCAGCGTGCGCTCACGCCGATGGCGCTGGTGATGCTCGCCATCGGGACCACCGACCTGCTCTTCGCGATCGACAGCATCCCGGCGGTGTTCGGCATCACGTCGGAGACGTATCTGGTCTTCACCGTGAACGCCTTCGCCCTGATGGGCCTGCGGCAGCTGTACTTCCTGCTGCGCGGGGTTCTAGGCCGGCTGCGGTATCTGAACCGTGGGCTCGCGGTGATTTTGGCCTTCATCGGTGTGAAGCTGATCCTCGACGCGCTGAACGCCACGACCAGCCTCGAGGTGCCCTCCGTTCCGATCTGGCTGTCGCTGCTGGTCATCGTCGTTGTGCTGGGCGCGACCGCGGCCATTAGTCTCTATGAGACACGAGACGAGGGCGAGGAAGGGACCGACTGATGGAGGTGTCACTGGCCCTCTGGGCCGTGACGATTGCAGGCATCGTCGGGCTGATCGTCCTGGACTTCGTCGCCGTGAGCAACAAGCCGCACGAGGTCAAGTTCAAGGAAGCACTGCTCTGGTCGATCTTCTACATCGGCATCGCTGTCCTCTTCGGCGTCGCGATGCTCGTGTGGCAGGGGGGCGATGTCGGCTCGCAGTACTTCGCCGCCTACTTGGTCGAGAAGTCGCTGAGCATCGACAACCTGTTCGTGTTCATCATCATTCTCACCCAGTTCGCCGTCCCGCTGGAACTGCACCAGCGAGTCCTCCTGATCGGGGTCGTGCTGGCGCTGATCCTGCGCGCGGCCTTCATCGCCGTCGGGGCTGCCGCACTGTCGGCGTTCGCGTTCACCTTCGTCATCTTCGGGGCGATCCTCATCTGGACGGGCGTTCAACTGGCGCGGCACCGAAACGAGGACCCAGAGCCCAAGGACAACGCGGTCGTGCGATTCGCCAGGAGGCGCATCCACCTGTCGGACGGGTTCGACGGGTCGCGCTTGTTCACCCACGTCGATGGCCGGCGCATCGCGACCCCGATGCTCCTGGTCGTCATCGCGATCGGGTCCACGGACCTGCTCTTCGCCCTCGACTCGATCCCGGCCACCTTCGGCGTGACGCAGATTCCCTACCTCGTCTTCGCGGCGAACGCGTTCGCACTGCTGGGCCTTCGCGCGCTGTACTTCCTGCTGAGGGGCCTGCTCGACAAGCTCGTCTACCTGTCGACGGGACTGTCCGTCATCCTGGTGTTCATCGGGATCAAGCTCATCCTCACCTACCTTCACGAGGTCAACCCAGCGATCCCGCACATCTCGACGGCGCAGAGCCTCGTCTTCATCCTCGTCGTGCTGGTCGTCGTCGGGGTGGCGTCGTGGCTCAAGGTGCGAAAGTCCCCCGAGGCACGCGCGCATGCGGGACGACTGACCGGCCGCGAGCAGGACGACGACGCGGAGGCTCAGGAAGGGTAGGCATGGGACTTCTCTGGGAGCAGGTCGTCGTCGACGCGGTGGATCCGTCCGGACTGGGCCGATGGTGGGCCGAGGCCCTCGGATGGGTCGTGACGTTCGAGGCGCATGACGAGTTCGAGATTCGACCCACCCCGGAGTCCTTGCCCGGCCTCCTCTTCGTCCCTGTTGCCGAGGGCAAGGCGGGCAAGAACCGCCTTCACCTGGACTTCCGGCCCGCTGATCAGGGGGCAGAAGTGGAACGACTCCTGTCGCTGGGCGCACAGCGGGTCGACATCGGCCAGGGTGAGCCGACGTGGGTGGTCCTGGCCGATCCGGAGGGGAACGAGTTCTGCGTGCTGCGAGCGGTGACCGACTAGCCCCGCTTCATGTCCGCTTCGGTGGCCGCCAGCAGGTCCGCGTCGATGGTGCGCAGTCGCTGCCAGTGCAAGAAGAGCACCATGGCGATTGCCGCCAACGGGATCAGGTAGGTCAGCCAGGCAGCGGCGGACTTCGTTCCACCGGTCATCGAGTCGACGATGAGGAAGGCAAGCCAGCCGACGAGGACGCCCCACACGACCAGGAGGCCGACCCACACCTGCATGGTGCGCTTCTGCCGGTCCCGCTGCCTGAGCAGGTCGAGGGTCCGGGCGCTCTCGCTCACCATGGGTGTTCCTTCCATTCGGCCAGTTCAGTGCCTTCTGCCCCCAACCTAGTGTCCTGGCCGGGATCGGCGATCCAGGCCGGCCGCCGGCTGGCTAGGCGAGGACGACCGCCGTGCCGTAGGCAGGTATCTCGGCCATGCCCTGCGTCGAGCCCATGTCGGTGGAGTCGAAGCGCAAGCCGACGACGGCGTTGGCGCCTTGGGCCACGGCGTGCTCCACGAGGCGCTCCAGGGCGACGTGACGAGCCTCCTCAAGTGAGGCGCTGAACTCGACGACCTCGCCCTGCTTCATTCCACGGAAGGTGCCCTTGAGGTTCCCGCCCGCGCCGGTCGACCGAACGATCAGTCCGAACGCTGGTCCGACGTAGGAGGCAAGGGTGCGACCAGGGATGTCGGGAGTGGTCGAAACCGGGATGGCGAGTGCGGTCTGCAGGTCGGTCATGGTGTCTCCAGGTTGGGCACTGATGGCTGGGCGTTACTGGCCACAGTGTTCACCACTTCCGGTCGAACCACTCCGCGAGGTGCGGGCGCTCGGCGCCGACCGTCGTGTCCCAGCCGTGGCCGGGGTAGACCCAGGTCTCGTCCGGCAGTGCGTCGAACACCCTGGCCTTGACTCCGAGGTACAGCGAGTCGAAGTCCTCGGGGGAGTTGGTCTTCCCGACACCCCCGGGGAACAGGCAGTCCCCAGTGAACAGGTGCGGCGGTCCCTCGGGGTCGTCGTAGAGCAGGGCGATGGAGCCGGGCGTGTGCCCGACCAGGTGGATCGCCTCGAGGTAGCACGAGCCGACGAAGACACGGTCGCCGTCGTTGAGCAGCAGGTCGGTAGCGACCGGGATTCCTGGGGCGTCTGCGACATGTGCGACGGTGGGGGCTCCCGTGGCCCGTTGGACGGCCTCGAGTGCCTGCCAGTGGTCCGGGTGCCGGTGGGTCGTGACAATCAGGTCGATCCCGTCAGCGCCGATGAGGTCGAGGATGCGTTCGGGTTCGGCGGCGGCGTCGATGAGGACCTGCCGGCCGTCTGAACGGCAGCGGAGCAGGTAGGTGTTGTTGTTGTAGGGCCCCACGGCCAGCTTGCTGATGACCAGGTCCCCGAGCTCATGGACGTCTGCCGGTCCGGCGACTGTCACACGCCCGTTATACATTCGTCTCTCCACTCCGTAGACGACTGCACCGAAGACGACGGACGCACTGTATCCGGTTGAAAGGGACCCCGTGGGCGAGCAACTGATCGTTCGGGGTGCGCGCGAGCACAATCTGAAGGACGTCTCGCTCGAGCTGCCGCGTGATGCCCTCATCGTCTTCACGGGACTGTCGGGCTCGGGGAAGTCGAGCCTCGCCTTCGACACGATCTTCGCCGAAGGCCAGCGTCGCTACGTCGAGAGCCTGTCGTCCTACGCGCGTCAGTTCCTCGGTCAGATGGACAAGCCTGACGTCGACTTCATCGAGGGCCTGTCGCCGGCCGTGTCGATCGACCAGAAGTCGACGTCCCGCAACCCGAGGTCAACCGTCGGCACCATCACGGAGGTCTACGACTACCTCCGCCTGCTGTTCGCGCGCATCGGCGTTCCGCACTGCCCGGTGTGCGGCTCGGTGATCGCCCGCCAGACACCGCAGCAGATCGTGGACCAGGTGCTGGCCCTCGAGCAGGGCACCCGCTTCCAGGTCCTCGCACCGGTCATCCGAGAGCGCAAGGGCGAATACGCCGACCTGTTCCGGCAGTTGCAGACGCAGGGGTACTCACGCGTCCGCGTTGACGGCGTGGTCGTCGGCCTCGACGACGTCCCGACGCTGAAGAAGCAGGAGAAGCACACCATCGAGGTGGTCGTCGACCGGCTCACGGTCAAGGCCGACTCCCGGCGACGCCTCACCGACTCCGTCGAGACTGCACTACGCCTGGCCGGTGGACTGGTGATCCTCGAGTTCGTCGATCTCGACGACAAGGACCCGCATCGGGAGCGCACGTTCAGCGAGCACCTTGCCTGCACGAACGACGGGCTCTCCTTCGAGGAGCTCGAGCCGAGATCGTTCTCGTTCAACTCGCCGTTCGGTGCCTGCCCGGAGTGCACGGGCCTGGGCACGCGGCGTGAGGTCGATCCTGAACTGATCGTCCCGGACGACGACCTGAGTCTCGCCGAGGGTGCCCTCGCGCCGTGGTCACGCGGACAGGTCAGCGACTACTTCAAGCGGCTGCTCGAGGCGATGGCTGACGAGTTGGGCTTGTCGATGGACACGCCGTGGAAGAAGCTCCCGGCGAAGGCGCGGCAGTCGCTCCTGTACGGGCATCCGGTTGAGATCCACGTCAAGTACAAGAACCGATACGGACGGCAGCGGTCGTACTACACGTCGTACGAAGGCGTCATTCCGTTCGTGCAGCGTCGCCATGCGGAGGCGGACTCCGATGCCAGCCGCGAGCGGTTCGAGGGCTTCATGCGCGAGGTGCCGTGCGGCGCCTGCGGGGGAGCGCGCCTGAAGCCGCTGTCGCTCGGTGTCACGATCGAGGACCACTCGATCGCCGACATCGCGGCGCTGCCCATTGGTGACGCGGCGGACCTGCTGGCCGGGCTGAATCTGAGCGACCGCGACGCGGCGATCGCGGCCCGCGTCGTCAAGGAGGTCAACGAGCGGCTGCGGTTCCTCAAGGACGTCGGACTGCACTACCTGTCGCTCGACCGCTCGGCCGGCACCCTTGCCGGCGGCGAGGCGCAGCGCATCCGCCTGGCCACGCAGATCGGCTCGGGGCTCGTGGGGGTGCTGTACGTCCTCGACGAGCCGAGCATCGGACTGCACCAGCGCGATAACCACCGCCTCATCGAGACGCTCGTTCGACTTCGCGACCTCGGCAACACGTTGATCGTCGTCGAGCACGACGAGGACACGATCAAGGCGGCCGACTGGGTCGTCGACATCGGACCGGGGGCTGGCGAGCACGGCGGCCAGGTCGTCGTCAGCGGTCCGGTGGCCGATTTGCTGGCGAGCCCTGACTCGATCACCGGCCAGTACCTCAGCGGTCGCCGGTCGATCGAGGTGCCGGCGATCCGACGGCCCCAGGACGGCCGCGTCATCACGGTGCACTCGGCGTCCGAGCACAACCTCAAGGACGTCACGGTCGCGTTCCCGCTCGGGAACTTCGTTGCGATCACAGGCGTCAGTGGATCCGGCAAGTCCACGCTCGTCAACGACGTGCTGTTCAACGTGCTCAGCCGCGACCTGAACGGGTCGCGCACGGTGCCGGGTCGGCACAAGAAGGTCAGCGGTCTGGAGCTCGTTGACAAGGTCGTGCACGTCGACCAGAGCCCGATCGGTCGCACGCCGCGCAGCAACCCGGCCACCTACACTGGCGTGTTCGACAACATCCGCAAGCTCTTCGCCGAGACCACCGAGGCCAAGATCCGCGGCTACCTGCAGGGCCGCTTCTCCTTCAACGTCAAGGGCGGGCGCTGCGAGTCCTGCTCGGGCGACGGCACGATCAAGATCGAGATGAACTTCCTGCCCGACGTCTACGTACCGTGCGAGGTGTGCCACGGCGCGCGGTACAACCGGGAGACTCTCGAGGTCCACTACAAGGGGCGCACGATCGCCGAGGTGCTCGACATGCCGATCGAGGAGGCCCTGGAGTTCTTCTCCGCGGTGCCCGCGATCGCACGCCACCTGTCGACCCTGGTCGATGTCGGGCTCGGGTATGTGCGCATGGGCCAGCCGGCGCCGACGCTCAGTGGCGGCGAGGCGCAGCGGGTGAAGCTCGCGGCTGAGCTGCAGAAGCGTTCGACGGGTCGCACCGTCTACGTGCTGGACGAGCCGACGACCGGGCTGCATTTCGAGGACATCCGCAAGCTGCTCGGCGTCCTGCAGAGCCTGGTGGACAAGGGCAACACCGTCATCGTCATCGAGCACAACCTCGACGTCATCAAGACCGCCGACTGGGTCATCGACATGGGGCCGGAGGGCGGTTCTGGCGGCGGCACGGTCGTCGCCACCGGAACGCCCGAGGAGGTGGCCGGCGTCCCGGGAAGCCATACCGGGGAGTTCCTGGGCCGCCTTGTAACCCCCCGGAAGTCGTCCCGCAACTCGGCGAGGACCCCGAAAAGTAGAGCCGGATCCACCGCGGCTGGGGGTCGTGCGCCTGCCGCGCGCTGACCTACGTTGACGCCTACGTTCAAGTGGTGGGAAGTCATGGATCTGCCGTGGGCTCGCCGCTGGCTCCGGAAGCCATCTGCGTCCTGGGCGGCAACGTCGGCTTGAACGCATAGTCTTGCGGGCCGCCGCGTGCACGGGGACGCGCGGTGGCCCGTAGGGTAACCCTGCCGGGCGCGGGGTCCGGAGGGGTTACAGGAGGTCGGGGCATGGACGTCGATCGTCGATCGGTGCTGCAGGTGGGCGGCCTGGTGGCCGTCGGGGGCGTTGTGGCAGCCTGCTCGTCAGGCTCGAGCTCGACGCCAGCGGCATCAAGCGCTCCGGCTGCCTCAACACCCGCATCCGCAGTGGCCAGCGGCTCCGCCGGATCTGTCACGCTCACGCCGGTGGCCGACGTGCCCGTGGGTGGCGGCGTGATCCTCCCGGACTCTGCGGTCGTGGTGACCCAGCCGACCGAGGGCTCGATCAAGGCCTTCTCAGCCATCTGCACCCATCAGGGCTGCCTGGTGGGATCCGTGGTCGACAACGAGATCATCTGCCCGTGCCACGGATCAAAGTTCTCCGGCACTGACGGCTCGGTCATCACCGGCCCGGCGACGCAGCCGCTGGCGGCGGCTGCCATCGCGGTGAACGGCGGGAATGTCGTCCTCACAGGCTGACCCGACGAGGCGCGCGCGCTGCGCCGTCAGTACTCGCTCCTAGGCTGGGGACATGGCGGACCCGGCCTCGTACCGCCCGGCGACGGGTGAGATCCCGACCGACCCGGGCGTCTACCGCTTCCGAGACGCACACGGTCGCGTCGTCTACGTGGGCAAGGCCAGGAACCTGCGTTCGCGGCTGAACTCCTACTTCGCGGATCTGGGCAGCCTGCATCCTCGGACGCGATCCATGGTCACCACCGCGGCGTCCGTGGACTGGGTGACCGTGGCCAACGAGGTCGAGGCCCTCGCACTCGAGTACTCATGGATCAAGGAGTACGACCCGCGGTTCAACGTCAAGTACCGCGACGACAAGAGCTACCCCTACCTCGCGGTGACGACATCAGAGGAGTTCCCGCGGGCCGCCGTCGTGCGCGAGGCCAAGCGCAAAGGGACCCGCTACTTCGGTCCCTACGGCCATGCGTGGGCCATCCGCGACACGCTCGACCAACTCGTCAGGGTGTTCCCGATCCGCACCTGTCGCGACGGCGTCTTCCGGCGCGCCAAGCAGGTCGGCCGGCCCTGCCTGCTCGGCTACATCGAGAAGTGCAGCGCGCCCTGCGTGGGCCGCATCGAGCCCGCTGACTATCGGGCCCTGGTCGACGACTTCTGCAGCTTCATGTCAGGTCAGACCGATCCGTTCGTACGCGAACTCGAGAGCCGGATGCTGCTGGCGTCCTCGCGCCAGGAGTACGAGGAGGCGGCCCGACTGCGCGATCGGCTCGGTGCGCTGCGCCGTGCGATGGAGCGCAACGCGGTCGTGTTCGACGACAGCACCGATGCCGACCTCATCGCGGTGGTCGAGGACGACCTGCAGATGGGGGTGCAGGTCTTCCATGTCCGCGGCGGACGCATCCGCGGCGAGCGCGGATTCGTCGTGGAGAAGGCCGAAGACCTGAGCACCTCGGGTTACCTCGAGCGCGTCATGCAGCGCCTCTACGCCGACACAGTTGTGGCCGATCCGCCGAAAGAGGTGCTCGTCTCCAGCCCGCTCGACGACTCCGGCCCGTGGAACGAATGGCTCAGCCAATTGCGCGGCTCACGCGTCGCCGTGCGCACGCCCCAACGTGGCGACAAGCGCGCACTCATGGCGACTGCACTCGCGAATGCCGAAGGCACACTGCGGCTCCACACGACCAAGCGCTCCAGCGACCTGACGACGCGAAGCCAGGCGCTCAAGGAGCTTCAGGACTACCTCGCACTACCGGAGCCGCCGCTGCGCATCGAATGCATCGACATCTCCACGTTGCAGGGACAGGACACCGTGGCATCGCTGGTCGTGTTCGAGGACGGACTGCCGCGCAAGCGCGACTACCGCTCGTTCGTCATCCGCACACCGCACGCAGACGACCTGGCAGCCATGGCCGAGGTGGTCACGCGGCGATTCCGCGATCGGGACCGCGCGGCCGAGCCGATCGTCGAGGTGGCTGTCGGGCAGGACGCTGGCCAGGACGCCGCACCGCTGCCCGTCGATGCCGGCGCCAAGCCGGCGCCGGAGCGGTTCGCGTACCCGCCGGCACTGCTCGTGGTCGATGGCGGAGCCCCCCAGGTGCGCGCCGCTCAAGACGCGCTCATGTCGGTCGGGGTCAACGACCTGCCCGTCATCGGCCTGGCCAAGCGCCTTGAGGAGGTGTGGCTGCCGGACGAGGCAGACCCGGTGATCCTCCCGCGCACCAGCGAGGCGTTGTACCTGCTGCAGCGGGTGCGCGACGAGGCGCACCGCACCGCGATCTCGCTGCACCGCAAGCGACGGGGCAAGCGGGCCACCGCCAGTGTCCTCGACGATATCCCCGGGCTGGGGCCGGCCAAGGCGAAGGCCCTGCTGCGCCACTTCGGCTCGGTGAAGCGACTCAAGGAAGCAGGCGAGGTGGAGCTCGTGGAGGTGCCGGGCGTCGGGCCGGTGCTCGCGGCGTCGGTGTTCGCGGCACTGCACGACGCGTCAACCGGCGAATCCGCGGTCGGGCGGGGATGATGGGCTTCGTCGAAGGGACCATCGTGGACGAGACGCAGGAGCCCGAGCACGCGCTGAGGCTGGTCCTCCTCACCGGCATGTCCGGCGCCGGCCGGTCCACGGCAGCACGTGCGCTGGAGGACCTCGGCTGGTTCGTCATCGACAACATGCCCCCGTCACTGCTGGAGTCGGCGATCGACCTCGCCCGGCACACGCCCGACGTGGAGCGCGTCGCTGTCGTCCTCGACGCGCGAAGCGGTTCGTTCTTCAGCCGGATCGACGAGATCGTCCGCACCCTCCCGCGCGACGGTGTCGACGTGCGGGTTGTCTTCCTGGAGGCGTCCGACGAGTCGCTCGTGCGTCGATTCGAGAGCTCGCGTCGACCTCACCCGCTCCAGCACGGAGCGCGCATCCTCGACGGACTTCAGGCGGAGCGTGAACTGCTCGGAGAGCTTCGCTCGAAGGCCGACCTCGTCATCGATACGACGTCCATCAACGTCCACGAGCTGCGCCGGCGCATCGAGCAGGCCTTCGGTGAGACGGGGCCGATCGTCCTCACCTGCACAGTGGTCTCGTTCGGCTTCAAGTACGGCATCCCGGTGGACTCCGACATGGTCGCGGACGTGCGGTTCCTGCCGAACCCGTTCTGGGACGAGCGGCTGCGCCCGCTGACGGGTCTCGATGATCCGGTCGCTGTCGACGTCCTCGGGCGCCCGGGAGCCGAGGAGTTCCTCGACACGTACACACGCCTGGTGCGCATCGTCGCCGACGGCTACATCCGCGAGGGCAAGCGGTATGTCACGGTGGCGATCGGCTGCACGGGTGGCAAGCACCGCAGTGTGGCGATGTCGGAGGCGCTCGCCGCGAAGCTCAACGCCGGCGGTGTTCGCACGACGTGCACGCACCGCGACCTGGGTCGCGAATGACCAATCGGCGCGGCGCACATCTGGGTTCGTCCCTTGGGCGTCGCTCCCGGCGCCGCGTGGTGGCGCTCGGCGGCGGACACGGTCTGGCCGCATCGCTGCAAGGACTGCGGCGCGTGACGGACTCCCTGACCGCGGTGGTCGGCGTAGCCGACGACGGCGGCTCCAGCGGCCGCCTTCGCGAGGAGTTCGGCATCATCCCGCCCGGCGACCTTCGCATGGCTCTGGCCGCGCTCTGCGGCGACGACTCGTGGGGACGCACATGGCAGCAGGTCATCCAGCATCGTTTCGGCGGCGAGGGTGAGCTCGCCGGCCACAGTGTGGGAAACCTCCTCATCACGGCGCTGTGGGAGCAGAGCGGCGATGCGGTGACCGGGCTCGACTGGGTCGGCTCTCTTCTCGAGGCGCACGGGCGGGTGCTGCCGTGCACGACGGTTCCGCTCACCATCGTCGCCGAGGTTATGGGTCATGACCCGGCCCGACCCGACGAAGTCACCGTTGTTCGGGGGCAGGTCGAGGTGGCCACGACTCCGGGAACGGTGCTCGACATCTCACTTGACCCGCCTGAGCCGCCCGCCTGTCACGAGGCGCTGGAGGCCGTGGGCGACGCTGACGCGCTGGTCCTCGGCCCGGGCTCCTGGTACACATCGGTCATTCCGCACCTTGTCATCCCCGAGCTCGCGAAGGCGATCACCGCCAGCCAGGCCAAGCGAATCGTGGTGCTCAACCTCAATCCGCAGGTGGGCGAGACGTCCGACTTCCACGCGCACACGTACCTCGACGTGCTCTACAACTTCCTGCCGGACCTCCGGATCGACACCGTGATCGCCGATCGCCATCACGTGGAGGACCGCGAGGCGCTGGAGCGGTCGGCGTCGGATCTGGGGGCGGACCTGTTCCTCACCGACGTGGCCAAGACCGACCCACAGGCCGCCGGACAGCACGACCCGCAGCGGCTGGCGGTCGCATTCGATACGGTGCTCGCCTAGGTGTGAGGCGCGCCGGGTTCCGTGCGCGCCGCTGAGGGGGGACTGGAGCGTGGCAGTGCAATGGCGATGACGGCCGCGGTCAAGGACGAACTGAGCCGGGTGGAGATCACCAAGGTGTGCTGCCGCAAGGCCGAGGTCTCCACGATCCTGAGGTTCGCAGGCGGCCTGCACATCGTCTCGGGTCACATCGTGATCGAGGCGGACCTCGACACCGGCGCCACGGCTCGTCGTCTGCGCAAGGACATCTTCGACATCTATGGTCACGAGAGCGACCTCGCCATGGTGCAGTCCGGCGGACTGCGCAAGGGCACGCGCTACCTCGTCAGGGTCGTGGACGGAGGAGAGGCGCTCGCGCGACAGACGGGCATCGTCGACGGCAGCGGCCGCCCCGTGCGTGGCCTTCCGCCGGCGATCGTGTCCGGCGGTCTGTGCGACTGCGAGTCCGCGTGGCGGGGTGCATTCCTCGCGCACGGCTCCCTCACCGAGCCGGGCCGATCGTCATCGATGGAGATCACCTGCCCCGGACCCGAGGCCGCGCTGGCACTGGTGGGTGCCGCCCGGCGCCTGGGCATCTCGGCAAAATCCCGCGAGGTCCGGGGCGTCGACCGCGTGGTGATCCGCGACGGGGACGCCATCGGCGCGATGCTGACTCGCCTGGGCGCTCACGAGTCGGTTCTCGCCTGGGAGGAGCGGCGGATGCGACGCGAGGTCCGGGCCACCGCGAACCGGCTCGCGAACTTCGACGACGCCAACCTGCGCCGGTCCGCGCGAGCAGCCGTGGCGGCGGGAGCACGGGTGCAGCGTGCCATGGAGATCCTCGGCGACGATGTCCCCGACCATCTGGTCGTTGCCGGGCGACTTCGCCTCGAGCATCAGCAGGCCAGCCTGGAGGAGCTCGGAGCCCTCGCCGATCCGCCGATGACCAAGGATGCCATCGCCGGTCGCATCCGTCGCCTGCTTGCCCTTGCCGACAAGCGCGCGAGCGAGCTCGGCATCCCCGGTACCGAGTCCGCACTCGGTGCCGACATGCTCCTGCCCTGACCTGGGCTACCGGGCTGGGCCGGGTCGTCGTCCAAAGGTCGACGCCTGTTCGCTGGCCGGTAACACTTCGGTAACGGGCTTCGATAGGGTGGAAGCGTTTGCGGGCGACCTGCCCGGTACCCGCCCACGAGGCGGAAGTCCTTTCGTCAAGGAGTAGACAGTGACAGTCAAGGTCGGCATCAATGGATTTGGCCGTATCGGTCGCAACTTCTACCGGGCCGTGCTGACCAGCGGCGCCGACATCGAGATCGTGGGCATCAACGATCTGACTGACACCAAGACCCTCGCCCACCTGCTGAAGTACGACAGCATCCTCGGCCGCCTCGGCAAGGACGTCGTAGCTGGCGAAGGCGAGATCGTCATCGACGGCAAGTCCATTCCGGTCTTCGCCGAGCGCGACCCGGCTGCCCTTCCGTGGGCCAAGGTCGGCGCGGACATCGTGATCGAATCCACCGGCTTCTTCACCAAGGCCGAGGATGCGAAGAAGCACGTCACCGCCGGTGCCAAGAAGGTCATCATCTCCGCGCCGGCAACGGGCGAGGACATCACGATCGTCATGGGCGTGAACGACAAGGACTACAACCCCGCCACGGACGTCGTCATCTCGAACGCCTCCTGCACCACCAACTGCCTCGCGCCGATGGCCAAGGTCATCGACGACGCATTCGGCATCGAGCGCGGCCTCATGACCACGATCCACGCGTACACCAACGACCAGAACGTCCTTGACTACCCGCACAAGGACCTGCGTCGCGCGCGTGCGGCAGCCCTCAACATGATCCCGACGACCACGGGCGCCGCGAAGGCCATCGCCCTCGTCATGCCGCAGCTCAAGGGCAAGCTCGACGGCTACGCGATGCGCGTTCCGGTCCCGACCGGCTCGGCAACCGACCTCACCGTGGAGCTCAAGACCGCGGCGACGAAGGAAGAGATCAACGCGGCGATCAAGGCTGCGGCCGAAGGCCCGCTCAAGGGCTACCTGCAGTACACCGAGGACCCGATCGTCTCGACCGACATCGTCACCGATCCGTCGTCGTGCATCTTCGACTCGGGCCTGACCTACGTGAACGGCAACATGGCGAAGGTCGTCGGCTGGTACGACAACGAGTGGGGCTACAGCAACCGCCTGGTTGACCTCGTCGGCCTCGTCGGCTCGAAGCTCTGAGGATCTGAGATGAAGTCACTCGACGACCTTGAGGTCGCCGGGCGTACGGTGCTGGTCCGCGCGGACTTCAACGTCCCGTTGGCCGATGGCCCGGACGGTCCGGACGACATGAAGGTGATCACCGACGACGGCCGCATTCGTGCGGCGCTGCCGACGATCACGTACTTGCGTGACCAAGGGGCCAAGGTCGTCCTGATCGCGCACCTTGGCCGAGCCAAGGGCGAGCGGGTCGAGGGCCTGACTCTGCAACCGATCGCCGATCGGCTCAGCGAACTGCTCGACGCCGATGTGGAGGTCGCCGACGACATCACCGGTCCGCATGCCCGCGCGATGGTGGCGGCCCTGGAGTCCGGTGACGTCCTGCTGCTGGAGAACATCCGGTTCGACGCTCGGGAGACCAGCAAGGTCGCGGAGGAGCGCGAGGCGCTCGCGGCGGACCTGGCCGCCTTGGGTGACGTGTACGTGTCCGACGGCTTCGGCGTCGTGCATCGCAACCAGGCGTCGGTCACCGACGTCGCCCGGCTCCTGCCCAACGCCGCAGGCCGCCTGGTGCACAAGGAGGCGTCGGTCTTCGGCAAGATCATGGCCGATCCGGCTCGCCCGTTCGTGGTCGTGCTCGGTGGTTCGAAGGTCAGCGACAAGCTGGGCGTGATCGGCAGCCTCATCACGCGAGTCGACCGACTCCTCATCGGGGGCGGCATGGCCTACACCTTCCTCGCGGCCCAGGGCCACGGTGTCGGCAACTCGCTGCTCGAGGCGGATCAGATCGACGTCGTCAGGGGCTTCATCGATCAGGCCAAGGCCAAGGGCGTCGAGCTGCTGCTGCCGGTCGACTTCGTGATCGCTGACGCCTTCGCGGCGGATGCGAACACGGAGGTCGTCGCGGCCGACGCCATTCCCGATGGCTGGATGGGACTCGACATCGGCCCGCGCACGCGCGAGCTGTTCGCCAGCAAGATCGCCGACGCAGGGACCGTCGTCTGGAACGGGCCAATGGGCGTGTTCGAGATGGAGCCGTTCGCTGGTGGCACGCTTGCCGTGGCCCGCGCGATGGCCGACTCGTCGGCCATCACCGTGATCGGTGGCGGCGACTCTGCCGCGGCGGTTCGCATCCTCGACGTCGATGAGGACAAGTTCACCCACATCAGCACCGGTGGCGGTGCGAGCCTTGAGTTCCTGGAGGGCAAGACCCTGCCCGGACTCGCAGTCCTGGAGGAGAACGCCTGATGGCAACGACCCGCACCCCGCTCATGGCCGGCAACTGGAAGATGAACCTCAATCACCTCGAGGCCATCGCTCTTGTCCAGAAGCTCGCCTTCGCGCTCACGGACGACGACTACGCGACGGTCGACGTCGCCGTGCTGCCGCCGTTCACGGACATCCGCTCGGTGCAGACACTGGTCGACGGCGACAAGTACGACATCCAGTACGGCGCGCAGGACCTGTCGATCAATGACTCCGGTGCCTACACCGGTCAGGTCAGCGGGCCGATGCTTGCCAAGCTCGGCTGCACCTACGTGGCCGTCGGGCACAGCGAGCGCCGTCAGTACAACGCCGAGACCGACGAGGTCGTCAACGCGAAGACCAAGGCCGCCCTGCGCAACGAGCTCGTGCCGATCGTCTGCATGGGCGAGGAGCTGCCGATCCGCCAGGCGGGCACGCACGTCGCGCACGTGCTGGCCCAGCTCGACGCCGACCTCGAGGGCCTCACGGCCGAGCAGGTGGCCGGGCTGGTCATCGCCTACGAGCCGGTGTGGGCCATCGGCACCGGCGAGGTGGCGACCCCCGAGGACGCCCAGGAGGTCTGCGGAGCGATCCGGGCACGGGTCAAGGAGAGTTTCGGGGCGGACGCTGCCGCGACCGTCCGGATCCTCTACGGCGGCTCGGTGAAGTCATCCAACGTGGCCAGCATCATGGCCAAGCCGGACGTCGACGGGGCCCTCATCGGCGGGGCGAGCCTGGACCCCGACGAGTTCGTGGGTATCGTGCGATTCCGCCTTCACCCGCCCGAGTTGGTCTCCTAGCGGACCTTGCGTCTATCCTCTAGGAGTCCTGGCGCACAGCCGGACCGACTTGACCGGCCCGCACCCGGGCAGCACACCATGGGAGTAAGTGAATGATCACCGCGCTGACGATCGCGCTCGCCGTCATCCTCGTGATCACCAGCGTCCTGCTCGTGGTCTTGATTCTGCTCCACCGCGGCAAGGGCGGCGGCCTGTCCGACCTCTTCGGCGGCGGCGTGAGCTCATCGATCGGCGGCTCTTCGGTCGCCGAGAAGAACCTTGATCGACTCACGGTGGGTCTGGCCTTGATCTGGGCCGCCTGCATCGTCGCCGTAGGGCTGCTCGTCAGCGCCGCGGCCTAGCACGAGGAGACCCACAAGAATGGCCGGAGGAAGCGCAATCCGCGGCAGCCGTGTCGGTGCTGGCCCCATGGGCGAGGCCGAGCGCGGCGAGGCCGCCCCACGCATGTGGGTGTCGTTCTGGTGCTCGCGCGGGCATGAGTCCAAGCCGAGCTTTGCGGTCGACGCGGCCATCCCGGAAGAGTGGGACTGCCCGCGCTGCGGCCTGCCGGCCGGTCCGGACAAGGAGAACCCGCCGGCCCCGCCGAAGATCGAGCCCTACAAGACGCACCTCGCGTATGTGAAGGAGCGCAGGTCCGACAAGGACGGCGCGGCCATCCTCGAAGAGGCACTGCAGAAGCTTCGCGGCGTCTAGGCGGCACCGAACACAAGACGACCCCGGGCCGATCGGTCCGGGGTCGTGCTATGCGCTGGGCCGTCCCATCGTCGACGGCAGCTTGCTCGCGGCCGACTCGTCGAGCAGGAACAGGGTGCGCTCGCGGCCGCGGGCCCCGGCGGCCGGTACCTGGAACCTTCCGGCCTCCGCGGTCAGGGCCAGGCGTACCGCGCTGGCCTTCTCCTCGCCGCTGGCCAGGATCCAGACCTCCTTGGCGCCCTCGATGGAGGGGAACGTCAACGAGATGCGCACGGGCGGCGGCTTGGGGGCTCCGCGCACGGCCGTGCACGAGCGGGTGTCGTGGAGTGCGGGCTGCTCGGGGAACAGCGAGGCCACGTGCCCATCGGGCCCGATGCCGAGCATGAGGATGTCGAACGACGGCGCCGCCCCGTGGTCGTCAGGATGGGTCGCGCGGGCCAGGTCCTGCGCGTACATCTCCGCGGCCCGGTCGACATCTCCGCCGGACTGGTCTGGCGTCGGCATCGGGTGCACGCGGGCCGGATCGACGTCGACCAGGTCGAGGAGGTCGGTTCGAGCGCCAGTCTCATTGCGTTCAGGGTCGCCGGAGGGCAGGTACCGCTCGTCGCCCCACCAGATGTCGACGGCCGACCAGTCGACGGCATCGCACGCGGGGCTGCCGGCAACGGCGGCGAGGACCGCGGTGCCGATCCGTCCACCGGTCAGGCAGATCGAAGCGCTTCCGGCGGCCGACTGCCGCTCGACGATCGTCGTGATCAGGCGTGCGGCGGCAGCCTCCGCGAGGTCGGCGGCGTCCGGATGCCGCAGGACCTCGACTGGGCTCACTGGCCACCCTCGTGGGTGATGACCTCGCCGTAGACCTCGTCAGGGTCGAGTCGGCGCAGTTCCTCGGAAAGCAGTTCGGCGAGGTCCCGTCTCGGCAGGGCGACGCGCGAGTCCGGAGTGTCCGGGCGGGACAGGACCGCGTTGACGCCGTCGGTCCTGCTGACAGTGATGTCCCCGCTCGCCGAGACGAGGCGTACCTGCGTGATGCCGGGGCCTCCGCTCGTCTTCAACTCGACCGGGCAGTGCAGGCGACGACCGAGCCACGTGGTCAGCAGGAGCGCGCTCGGGTTGTTGTCCTCGGCCTCGATCGTGACGTGAGAGATCTTGCCGGCTGGCTGGTCCAGCGCGGATGCCAGCACCGACCGCCACGGGGTCAGGCGGGTCCAGCTGAGGTCCGTGTCGCCTGGACGGTAGCCGGCCTTGCGGTCCGCGAGTTCACGGGTGATGTCGAGTGCCGCAGCGCAGTCGGTGATCCGGCGCTGCGCGTGTCGCCCGATCGGATCGTCGTCGGGAATGTCCGGTGAGTGTGCCGGCCAGTAGGCGACGACGGGAGTGTCGCTCAGAAGCAGCGGCACCGCGACGGAATTCGCGTGCTCGGCGAGCTTGCCGCGGAGTCGAAGGACTGCGACCTCGCCAGGACCGTCGTCGCCGCCGACGGAGATGTCGGCATCGAGTCGGGTGTCCTTGCCGGGCCGAGGGATCAACGTCACGATCCGCATCGGGTGCTGTCGGGCAGCACTCACCGCCGCCGCAGTGGCATCAGCCTGCGACTCCTCGTCGCTGAGAATGAGGAGGGTGAGCACCATCCCGGTGGCAGATGAGCCCATGCGATGGCGCTCGGATGCGATGGCCGCCGCGACCGCTCCGCCGCTGGTGTCCTCGAGCCGGATCATGGCCGTCTTCCTTCCACTGGCCGACGGCTGTTCATGGCCGTCTCCATGCGCGCCCGTCGCGACCGATCATGTCGTAGCTGGAATGCGGTCCCCACCCGCCTGAGACGTACTGCTCGGGCTTGCCGTGGTTCGCCCAGAAGTCGAGCACCGGGTCGAGGATTCGCCAGCCGAGCTCGACCTCTTCGTGCCGGGGGAACAGCGGCGGGTCGCCGAGGAGCACGTCGAGGATGAGCCGTTCGTAGGCCTCCGGGCTGGAGTCGACGAAGGACTCGCCGTACTGGAAGTCCATCGTCACGTCGCGCACCTGCACCGACGACGTGTTGGGCACCTTGGATCCGAAGCGGACGGTGATGCCCTCGTCGGGCTGGATGCGAAAGACGAAGGCGTTGTTGCTGAGTTCCTGAACGGCCGTCTTCGCGAACGGCAGGTGCGGGGCGCGCTTGAACACCACGGCGACCTCGGTGACGCGTCGACCGAGGCGCTTGCCGGTGCGCAGGTAGAACGGGACGCCAGCCCAGCGACGGTTGTCGACGTCGACCCGTACGGCGGCGTAGGTCTCGGTGGTGCTCTCCGGCGAGATGCCGTCCTCTTCGAGATACCCCTTGACGGGGATTCCGCCCTGCCAGCCGGTCGCGTACTGACCGCGGCACGTGTGCTTGTCGAGCTCGCGGGGGAGGGTGACGGCGCGGAGCACCTTCTCCTTCTCGGCACGGACGTCGTCGGGCGCGAAGGACAGCGGCTCCTCCATCGCCGTGAGCGCGAGGAGTTGCAGGAGGTGGTTCTGGATGACGTCGCGAGCGGCGCCGATGCCGTCGTAGTAGCCGGCTCGACCGCCGATGCCGATGTCCTCGGCCATGGTGATCTGGACGTTGTCGACGAAGTGGCTGTTCCACAGCGGCTCGAACATCGTGTTGGCGAACCGAACGGCCAGGATGTTCTGGACCGTCTCCTTGCCGAGGTAGTGGTCGATGCGGAACACCGAACCTGACGCGAAGACCTCGCCGACGATGCGGTTCAACTCCTCGGCGCTGGCGAGGTCGTGTCCGAACGGCTTCTCGATGACGACGCGACGCCATGCCTCGGGTCGGTCCTCGGCCAGCCCGGACGTCTTCAAGTGCTCGAGGACGACCGGAAACAGGCCAGGGGGGATGGACAGGTAGAAGGCGTGGTTTCCGCCGGTTCCCCTGGTCTTGTCGAGTTCCTCCACGACACCCTTGAGCGCGAGGTATGCCTCCGGGTCGCCGAGGTCGCCGGCGACGAAGCGAATGCCCTCCGACAGTTGTCGCCAGGTCTCCTCACGGAATGGGGTGCGTGCGTGCTCGCGCACCGAGTCGTGCACGATCTGGGCGAAGTCCTGGTCGGCCCAGTCGCGGCGGGCGAATCCGACGAGGCTGAAGCCCGGCGGAAGCAGCCCGCGATTGGCGAGGTCGTAGATGGCGGGCATGACCTTCTTGCGGGACAGGTCGCCTGTCACGCCGAACAGCACCATGCCGCAGGGACCGGCGACACGCGGGAGCCGTTGGTCCAGCGGGTCGCGAAGCGGGTTGATCGGCCGTACCACGTCCTCGTCGGGCATGGTTACGCCTCGATTCCGGCAGCCGTCGCGACCGTGGAGCGCAACTGCTCCCACGACGCGATGAACTTCTCCACGCCCTCGGTCTCCAGGACAGTGCACACGTTGGCGTTGCCGATGCCGAGCTGCTCGAGCCCCGCCCACACCTCGGCCGACGAGGCGGCCGTGCCCGTGATCGAGTCCGCGGGAATGACGCCGTCGGCCGCGACGACTTCGAGCGTCGGCTCCGGCATCGTGTTCACGCAGCCCCGCACCACGAGGTCGACCACATAGGTCGTGGGGTCGTAGGCAGGGTCCTTCACGCCGGTCGATGCCCACAGTGGCCGCTGCGGGTGGGCTCCCTTGGCTGCCAGTGCCTGCCACCGGTCGCTCGCCAGCACCTCCTGGTGCGCCGCCCACGCCAGCCGGGCGCTGGCCAGGGCTGCCTTGCCGAGCAGTGCCGTCGCGGAATCCGAACCGTCGGCCCGCAGGCGCTTGTCGACCTCACTGTCGATGCGGCTGACGAAGAAGCTGGCAACCGAGCGGATGGTCGACAGGTCGTGGCCGTTCTCGGCGGCCTCCTCGAGGCCCGTGAGGTAGGCGTCGACGACGGCGCAGTAGCGGTCCACCGAGAAGATGAGGGTGACGTTCACGCTGATGCCCGAGCCGATGACGGCCCTGATCGCGGGCAGGCCTTCGAGGGTCGCGGGAATCTTGATCAGGGCGTTGGGTCGCCCAACGGTGTCCCAGAGCTGGTGCGCCTGCTCGATCGTGGTCTCAGTGCGATGCGCCAGCCGTGGGTCGACCTCGATGGACACGCGGCCGTCCTCGCCGCCGCTCTCGTGGTACAGGTGACGGAAGAGGTCGCAGGCCGAGCGGACGTCGTCCGTGGTCAACGCCCGGATGATGGCGTCGACGTCGCAGCCCTCCCTGGCGAGCATGTCGATCTGGTCGGCGTACGCCTCCGCGCCCTGCGAGATCGCCTTCTCGAAGATGCTCGGGTTCGTGGTGACGCCGCGCACGCACTGGGTGTCGATCAGCTGCGTGAGGTCGCCGGACTCGATGAGGTCGCGGTCGAGATCGTCGAGCCAGATGGAAACGCCAGCATCAGTGAGCTGCTGGAGCCTGGGGTTCGTGCTCATCGTGGACTCCTGTCCTTGGATCTAGTCGCGACCGGCGGAGGTGATGCTGGCCCGAGCAGCGGCCACCACGTTGTCGACCGTGATGCCGAACTCCCGGAAGAGGGTGGACTGATCGGCGCTGGCGCCGAAGTGGTCGAGACCGACTATGCGGCCGCTGTCGCCGACATACCTGTACCAGCCGAGGGTGCTGCCGGCCTCGACCGCGACACGGGCTCGGACCGACGGGAGCAGGACGCTGTCCCGGTAGGCCTGCTCCTGCGCGTCGAACCACTCCAGGCAGGGCATCGAGATGACCCGGGTGCCGATCCCGGCAGCCTCCAGCTGTGCTGCGGCCTCGCGGGCGAGCGCGACTTCCGATCCGGTGGCCAGCACCTGCACCTGTGGCTGGTCGGAGTCCACGACGACGTAGGCACCGCGCGCGACGCCCTCGCGTACGGCCTCTGCGTCGGCCTCCGGCGTCGGCAGGTTCTGGCGGGTGAGGATCAGGCCCGCCGGGCCGCGTTGGTGGAGGATCGCCCGCCAGGCGGCGGACGTCTCGTTCGCGTCGGCGGGCCGCACGATGGCCAGTCCGGGGATGGCCCGCAAGGCCCACAGGTGTTCGACGGGCTGATGGGTCGGGCCGTCCTCGCCGAGGCCGATGGAGTCGTGCGTCCAGACGTACGTCACGTCGGTCTGCATCAATGCGGACAACCGCACTGCTCCGCGCATGTAGTCGGAGAACACCAGGAAGGTGCCGCCGAACGGACGGGTCAGGCCGTCGAGGGCGATGCCGTTGAGGATCGAGCCCATCGCGTGCTCGCGGATGCCGAAGTGCAGGACCCGGCCGTACGGGGATCCGTTCGCGACGGGATTGCCCGGCGGCAGGAAGCTCGGGGCCGCTTCGATCGTGGTGTTGTTGGACTCGGCCAGGTCCGCCGACCCTCCCCACAGTTCAGGCATGACGCCCGCGATGGCATTGATGACGTCGCCGGACGCCTTGCGGGTCGCGATGCTCGTCCCCGCCGCGAACTGCGGGAAGGCCGCCTCGAGGCCGTCCGGAAGGGCATGGGACAGGAGTCGGTCGAGGAGTGCCGCATTGGCGGCGTTCGCGGAGCGCCAGTCGGCGAAGGACGCGTCCCATGTGCCCCGGGCCGAGTCGACGCGGTGGCGCAGGTTCGCCCGGATGCGGGCGAGCAGGTCCGGGTCGAAGGCGAAATGCGCGTCAGGGTCGAGGCCGAGCAGCTCCTTGGTCGCGCGAATCTCAGGCTCGCCCAGCGCGGAGCCGTGGGCCTTGCCGGTGTTGCGCAGCGTCGGCGCCGGCCACGCGATGATCGATCGCACCTGGATGAAGGTGGGCCGGTCGGTCTCGGCGGTCGCCGCGGTGATCGCCTCGTACAGGGCGGGTACGTCGATCGAGCCATCCTCGTTCATCCCGACCTGGTGAGTGGCCCAGCCGTAGGCCGCATAGCGCTGGCAGACGTCCTCGTGGAACGCGACGGCCGTGTCGCCCTCGATAGAGATGTGGTTGTCGTCGTAAATGACGCACAGCCGGTTGAGCTTCTGCAGGCCGGCGAGGGAGGAGGCCTCCGAGGTGACGCCTTCCTCAAGGTCGCCGTCGCCGGCGATGACCCACACCCGGTGGTCGAACGGACTCGCGCCGTCGGCGGCGTCGGGATCGAACAGGCCACGCTCGTACCGCGCCGAGTAGGCCATGCCCACCGCTGTGGCCAGGCCCTGGCCGAGCGGGCCGGTGGTGGTCTCGACCCCCGCGGTGTGGCCGAACTCGGGGTGCCCGGGCGTGCGGCTGCCCCAGGTGCGGAAGGACTCGAGGTCGGTCATGGACAGCCCGTAGTCGCTGAGGAACAACTGGCTGTAGAGCGTCAGGCTGGAGTGACCCGGCGACAGGACGAATCGGTCGCGGCCGAGCCATGTGGGGTCCTTCGGGTCGTGCCGCATGACCTTCTGGAAGAGCAGATAGGCCACCGGCGCGAGGCTCATGGCGGTCCCCGGGTGGCCGTTGCCGACCCGCTGGACGGCGTCAGCCGCCAGGGCGCGCAGGTAGGCGACGGCGCGGTCGTCGTCGGCGGACCATTCAAGCGGTGCGGGGGAGGATGAGGCCATGTCTGGACCTTAGCCAACTCGGGCGGGTGGCACCGCAGTCCCGTGGCCATCGATTCCCGTCGTCCCCGGTACAGTAAACGGAAGTTGCGCGCCGGTTCAGGCGCCGTTTGCCGATGGGGAGATTGGGTGGGATTCGCGATGGCCGCCGACGGCACCGTGAGCGCCGCCGATCGGGTCCGCGCCCACGTCGCGTTGACGAAGCCGCGCATCGTCGAACTGCTCCTCGCGACCGCACTGCCCACGGCCTTCCTCGCTGCCGGCGGGCTGCCGCCCCTGGGACCGACCATCGGCGTTCTCGTCGGCGGCACCCTCGCCGCCGGTGCCGCGAACACGTTCAACAGCGTCTACGACCGCGACATCGATGCCCAGATGGGTCGCACGCTCCATCGACCCGCGGCCATGGGCGTCGTCTCGCCGGGCGCCGGCATCGTGCAGGGCATCGTCCTGTCGCTGCTGAGTGCGGCGGTTCTGCTCGCACTGGCCAATCCGCTCGCCTCGGCGTTGGCACTGATCGCGATCGGCTTCTACGCCGTCGTCTACACGATGCTGCTCAAGCGTCGCACATCGCAGAACATCGTCTGGGGCGGTGCGGCGGGCTGCATGCCCGTGCTCATCGCCTGGGCGGCGATCACCGGCTCGCTGACGTGGACGCCGGTCGTGCTGTTCCTCATCATCTTCTTCTGGACGCCGCCGCACTATTGGCCGTTGGCGATGAAGTTCCGCGACGACTACGCGGCCGCCGGCATTCCTATGCTCCCGGTCGTGCGATCAAGCGATGTGGTCGCCCGCAGCATCATCGTCTACACCTGGGTGATGGTCGCGACATCGCTGGTGCTGGTGCCTGTTGCGCCGATGGGCTGGCTGTACGCGGTCGGAGCAACGATCCTCGGAGCCGGGTTCCTGTGGGAGGCCTACCGCCTGCGCCGGCATGTGGCGATCGGTGCGACGGACGTCACGCAGCTGGCGATGCGCCTGTTCCACGGCTCGATCACCTATCTCGCGCTGCTCTTCCTGCTAGTCGCGCTCGACCCGTTCCTGCACTAGTTCCTCCCTGAAGGTCTCCATCGTGACGACGCCGCGCTCGCGCAGAGTCGAGGGGATGAACAGCACAAGGATCCACACCAGTCCGGACCCGAGCACGTGCAACGTCACGAGCACGATGGGCAGTCCGGCGAAGTACTGCACATAGCCCAGCAGGCCCTGAGCGGTCGCGATCCCCAGCAGGAGCGCTGTGTGGAACACCGCGCGGTGCGGCGCTCGGATCACGAGCAGGACGATGAGCAGGCCGATCGTCAGGCCGAGGAAGAGCAGGACGACGTCGGCGTGGATCCACGAGATCGTTCGCGGATCGAATGAGAACCGGTTCTCCGCGGCGGCATCGCCGCTGTGCGGTCCAGAACCCGTGGTGAGCACGCCCAACAGCACGAGGACGGCGCTGACGGCTACGAGCGCCCATGCCAGGCCGCGCACGAGCGGCGGCACGAGATAGGTGATCGGCTGGTCTCCGGGATCGCCAGCACGCACCACCAGCGCGACGCAGCCCGCGACGATGACCATCGAGAGCAGGAAGTGGCTGGAGACGGTCACTGGGCTAAGACCCGCCAGGACCGTGATGCCGCCCAGCACCGCCTGCGCCACGGTGCCGACGATCGGGATCAGGGCCAGCAGGAAGATGACCGGACGCTGTGGTCGGCCCGAACGCGCGCGGGATCGACGATCCCACCAGGCCGCCACCACCGAGGCGATGGCCAGCCCGACGAGGACGAACGTCAGCATTCGGTTGCCGAACTCCACGTACTTGTGCCACTCCTGCGGCTGACGCCCAGTGGGGACGTACGAGCCCTCAACGCACTGCGGCCACGTCGGACAGCCGAGGCCGGATCCCGTGAGCCGGACCACCGCTCCGGTCACGAGGATCGCGGTCTGGGCGACCAGGTTCGCGACGAAGATGCCCCTGACGCCCGGCGTGCATGCGCCGGTAGTGGTGCTCACGTCCTCACCCTATGACCAGCGGAAGGTGCGACCAGCGACGAACGTCCCGACTGCGAGCCAGATCACCAGTACCGAAACGGACGTCAGGCTCGGCGCCTGCTGGTCGACGAGGCAGGCGCGGAAGGCGTCCGCGAGTGCGCCCGAGGGCAGCAGGGGAGTGATGGCCGCGAGGGGTCCCGGCAGGGAGGACGGCGGGATGATGACGCCGCCGAACATGACGAGAACGAGGAACAGCCCGTTGGCGATCGCAAGGACCGCTTCGGCGCGGAGCAGGCCGGCCAGGGCCATGCCCCAGGCGGCGAATGCTGCGGTGCCGAGGATGAGAATCGGCAGGATCCACCCGGCGGAGGCGGTCGGCCGCCACCCCAGGAGAACGGCGACGATGCTCACCGCGACGCAGGACAGCACGGTGACCAGCGCTGTCGCCCCGAACTTGCCGGCGAGCAGTTCCCTGCGGGTGAGCGGCGTGGTCGACAGGTAGCGAAGCGCGCCCGACCGTCGCTCGAACCCGGTGGCGATGGCCAGGGATGTGAAGGCCGCGCTGATGACGGACACCGCAAGCACCGTCGCGAGAGCGCTCGGGACGCGCTGCGGGCCGGACGTCGTCGAGAACAGCGTCGTCAGCGACAGGGCCAGCAGGAGGCCGATCGGGATCGCGAAGGTGAGCAGCAGTTGCTCCCCGTTGCGCAGCAGGAGCCGCGTCTCCCAGCTCGCATGCGCGAGCGACCGGGCGAGTGGAGACGGCCGGACAGCGGTGGCGTTCGTCATGGCCGCTCCCCGATGAGCTCGACGATGACGTCCTCGAGCGATCGTCGCCCGACCGAGAGGTCCGCTGTGGTGGCGCCGTGCTGCGCCGACCAGGACGCGATGGCGGACAGCGCCATCGGATCGGTGGATCCGGTTACCCGGTAGTGGCCCGGATGCTCCTCCGTGATCGTGCACTGGGCGGGGAGCGCGGCGCGCAGGTCCCGCAAGTCGACGTGCAGCGGCCCGCGGAAGGTGATGCTGTCGTCTGCACCTACGAGTTCGGCCACCGTGCCCGAGCGCACCGCGCGGCCCCGCGTCATGACGACGACGTGGTCGGCGAGGCGCTCGACGTCGTCCATCAGGTGTGTGGTGAGGATCACCGTGGTGCCACGCCCGGTCAGTGCGCGCACCAGGTCGTGGATGCTGCGCCTGGCCAGCGGATCGAGACCGGCGGTGGGCTCGTCGAGGAACACCAGCTCGGGGCGGCCGACGAGCGCTGCGGCGCACTTGACCCGCTGCTGCTCGCCGCCGGACAGGCGCCGGATGGGAGTGCGCACACCCGGGTCCAGGCCCAGGTCGCCGAGCAGTCGGACCGGGTCGTCGGGATCTGCGTAGAGCGTCGCCATGTAGCGAACGAACTCCAGCGGCGTGGCCGTGGGATACAGGCCACCGTCCTGCAGCATGACGGCGACGCGGTCACGGAGCCGGCCGCCGTCGCGCGTGGAGACGGCCTCGCCCAGCAGCGAGATGGTGCCTGAGCTCGGCCGGAGCATGCCCACGCAGGCCTCCACGGTGGACGTCTTGCCGGCGCCGTTCGGCCCGATGAGGGCGGTCACCTGACCTGCCTGCGCGGTCATGGAAAGCCCCGAGACGGCCGTGGTCGACCCGTATCGCACGACCAGGTCGTCGATCGTCAACGCGGGGGCGGGCACGTCCGGAGCATAGGCCGGACACCTCAGATCGACCCCGCGGGTTGCGCTCGTCTGGAATTACGCAACAATACAGTTGTGAAATTCCCCGGAGAGGCCGCCGAGCGGGTCGCGCGCGCCCTCCTGCAGGCGGGATCGTCGACCGCGTCGGATCTCGCCGAGACTCTCGGCCTGACCACCACCGGCGTCCGCAGGCACCTGAACGCCCTGGTCGATGCGGGACTGGTCGTCGGTCACGAGCGTGCCCCCTACGGCCCCACCCCCAAGCGGGGACGCGGCCGGCCGGGGGTGGTGTTCTCGTTGACGCCCGAAGGACGCGCGGCCTGCGACCAGGCATACGACGACCTCGCCCTCTCGGCACTTCGGTTCATGTCCCAGGAGTACGGGCCGGACGCCGTGCATGCCTTCGCGTCGGATCGCGCTGACCAGCTGGCCGCCGCCATCGGCCCGCGGCTCCACGGGCACGCATCGCCGACCGATGTCGCAGCAGCCCTGACGCGCGCTGGCTATGCCGCTCAGATCGAGCCACTCGGCGCTGTCGCCGTGCAGCTGTGCCAGCACAACTGCCCAGTGGTCGACGCGGCTCGGGAGTTCCCTATCCTCTGCGAGGCCGAGACCGAGGCCCTCAGCCGGGTCATGGGCCGTCACGTCACGCGGCTGGCAACGCTCGCCCATGGCGACGAGGTGTGCACCGCAGTCATCCCGAACGAGTCAAACCACGCAGCTGCCCCAGGCGGCGCTTTCGGAAAGGTGTCGGCATGAGCAGTGCTGCGCAGGAGACGGCCGCGTCCATCGAGGACATCGGCCGCTACGAGTACGGCTGGAGCGACGCCAACGATGCGGGCGCCAATGCCCGTCGTGGCCTCAACGAGGACGTCGTGCGTGACATCTCGGCGAAGAAGAACGAGCCGGACTGGATGCTGCAGATGCGCCTGAAGGCGCTCCGCCTGTTCTTCAAGAAGCCCATGCCCACCTGGGGTTCCGACCTCAATGGGATCGACTTCGACAACATCAAGTACTTCGTTCGGTCGACCGAGAAGCAGGCCGACAGTTGGGAGGACCTCCCGGACGACATCAAGAACACGTACGACCGCCTGGGCATCCCGGAGGCCGAGAAGCAGCGCCTCGTCGCCGGCGTCGCGGCCCAGTACGAGTCCGAGGTCGTCTACCACAAGATCCGCGAGGACCTCGAGGAGCAGGGCGTCCTCTTCCTCGACACCGACACCGCGCTGCGCGAGCACGAGGACGTCTTCAAGGAGTTCTTCGGATCGGTCATCCCGCCCGGCGACAACAAGTTCGCGGCGCTGAACACCGCAGTCTGGTCTGGCGGGTCGTTCATCTACGTGCCCAAGGGCGTCAAGGTGGAGATCCCTCTCCAGGCCTACTTCCGCATCAACACCGAGAACATGGGCCAGTTCGAGCGCACCCTGATCATCGTCGACGAGGACGCGTACGTTCATTACGTGGAGGGCTGCACGGCGCCCATCTACTCCAGTGACTCGCTGCACTCGGCCGTCGTCGAGATCATCGTCCGCAAGGGTGCACGGTGCCGCTACACGACCATCCAGAACTGGTCCAACAACGTCTACAACCTCGTCACCAAGCGCGCGGTCGCCCATGCGGGGGCGACGATGGAGTGGATCGACGGCAACCTTGGCTCCAAGGTCACCATGAAGTACCCCGCGGTGTGGCTTACCGGCGAGCACGCGAAGGGCGAGACGCTCTCGATCGCCTTCGCGGGCGAGGGGCAGCACCAGGACGCGGGCTCGAAGATGGTGCACGCGGCGCCGAACACGTCGTCCAACATCATCTCCAAGTCCGTTGCCCGTGGCGGTGGCCGCACGTCCTACCGAGGTCTGGTGCAGATCCTCGAAGGGGCGCACAACTCGCGCAGTACCGTGCGATGCGACGCCCTCCTCGTCGATGACATCTCCCGCTCCGACACGTACCCGTATATCGACGTCCGTGAGGACGACGTGTCGATGGGGCATGAGGCGACAGTCTCGAAGATCAGCGAGGACCAGTTGTTCTACCTCATGTCGCGTGGGCTTTCGGAGGAGGAGGCCATGGCGATGATCGTGCGTGGCTTCATCGAGCCGATTGCGCGTGAGCTGCCGATGGAGTACGCCCTCGAGCTCAACCGCCTCATCGAGCTCCAGATGGAAGGTGCAGTGGGTTGACCGTCCTGGAAGCCCCTCCGATCGACCACGCGCCGCGCGTGGCGTCCGCGAGGATCGACGACTTCGCCGTCCCGACCGGCCGCGAGGAGGAGTGGCGCTTCGCGCCCGTCTCCGAGCTGGCGTGGTTCATGGAGCCCGATCCGGCCGCTGGCGCACTGAGCGCCCGCGAGACGGCGCACGTGAGTGTCGTCGGACCGGCCGACCTCGAGCCCACGTCGTGGCTGCCCACCGACCGTCCGTCGGTGATCGCCATGGCGGGCGTCACGTCGGCCGTGCAGGTTCGCATCGCGGACGAGGAGATCGTCGATGAGCCCATCGTCGTCGATCTGACGGGATCGTCCGAGCGGTGCTACGGACTGGTCGACGTCCGCTCGGGCCATCACTCGCGGGCCACGGTGGTCCTCGTCCACGACGCGTCGGTCGATGTGAGCGGAGTCATCCTCACCGTGGCTGGCGTGGACTCCGATCTGACGGTGGTCTCCGTCCTCGACGGCCCGGCCACCCGGACCCATCTGTGGCAGTGGCACACCGATGTCGAGCGGGACGCCCGGTTCGTCGGTGCGCTCGCCACCCTGGGCGGCCGCATTGTTCGAATGATGCCCTCGGTGTCCTACACCGGTCCCGGTGCGAGTGCGGACCTGCTCGGAGCCTTCCTGGCGGAGGACGACCAGTACTTAGAGCACCGCATCTTCGTCGAGCATGTGCTGCCGCACTGCAGGAGCAACGTCGTCTACAAGGGTGCGCTCAGCGGCGAAGGTGCACACACGGTCTGGATCGGCGATGTCCTCGTCCGGCCGTCCGCGACCGGCACCGACACATACGAGATGAACCGCAACCTCCTTCTCAACGACGGACCCCGTGCCGACTCCGTGCCCAACCTCGAACTCGAGACCGGCGACATCGTCAGTGCGGGTCATGCATCCGCCACCGGTCGCTTCGACGACGAGCAGTTGTTCTACCTGCAGTCGCGGGGGATCCCCGAGCACGCGGCCCGGCAGCTGGTGGTGCGCGGCTTCTTCGTCGACGTGCTCGCGCGGATCCCGTCGCCGGAATGGCGCACGCGGATGCTCGGTCGTATCGGGAACAGACTCGGCATGGAGGCTGTCAGCGAGGCTGGAGACGACGAATGAGCGAATTCGTGGCTGCCTGCCTGGTGGGCGACGTGCCGCTGAACGGAGCCAAGCGAGTGCTCGTCGATGGCACGGCGGTCGCCGTGGTCCATGCTGATGAGGGTTTCTTCGCCATCAACGATCGCTGCTCTCATGCCGACGTCTCCCTCGCCGAGGGTGAGGTTGACGGCTGCGCCATCGAGTGCTGGCTTCACGGCTCGGCGTTCGACCTCCGCACCGGCGTTCCCCTGAGCCTGCCCGCCATCGAGCCCGTCCCGACCTACCACCTGCGGGTCGTCGGCGAGGGCGACGACGCTGTCATCGAGATCGACCCCACTCCTGTACGCGCCCGTATGTCCGCCCCCGGTCAGTGACGACCAACCACCGAACAGAGGAATCATGAGCTCGCTTGTCATCACCGACCTGCACGCGTCCGTCACCACAGAGGGCGGACCGCGTGAGATCCTGCGTGGCGTCACGCTGACTGTCGAGTCGGGCAAGACCGCTGCGGTCATGGGTCCCAACGGCTCCGGAAAATCCACCCTTGCCTACGTCATCGCCGGTCACCCCAAGTACACGGTCACATCCGGGACGGTCACGCTCGACGGCGAGGACGTGCTGGCGATGTCGGTTGACGAGCGGGCGCGCGCGGGACTCTTCCTCGCCATGCAGTACCCGGTCGAGGTTCCCGGCGTCTCGGTGTCCAACTTCCTGCGCACCTCGGCCACCGCGGTTCGCGGTGAGGCCCCGAAGCTACGGCTGTGGATCAAGGAGATGAAGGAGTCCATGGCTGCGCTGCAGATGGACCCGGCATTCGCGGAGCGCAACGTCAACGAGGGCTTCTCCGGCGGCGAGAAGAAGCGTCACGAGATCCTTCAGCTGTCCTTGCTCAAGCCCAAGATCGCGATCCTTGACGAGACCGACTCCGGCCTCGACGTCGATGCGCTGCGCATCGTGTCTGAGGGCGTCAACGCCTACCAGGAGGCGTCCGACGGCGGCGTCCTGCTCATCACCCACTACACGCGGATCCTGCGCTACATCAAGCCCGATGTCGTCTACGTGTTCGTTGATGGCCGTATCGTCGAGACCGGCGGCCCGGAGCTGGCCGACGTGCTGGAGTCCGAGGGCTACGAGCGCTACGTCGCGGCCGCCACGGCCTAGGAGCATCGTGACCCATCCACTCGACGTCGCCAGGATCCGGAAGGACTTCCCGATCCTGAGCCGCACTGTGCGCGGCGAGCGACCTCTCGTGTACCTCGACAGCAGCGCCACGAGCCAGAAGCCCACATCCGTGCTGGATGCCGAGCGCGCGTTCTACGAGACCAGCAACGCCGGTGTCCATCGTGGTGCGCACCAGCTCGCCGAGGAGGCGACTGAGGCATACGAGGGCGCCCGCCGTCGGGTGGCACAGTTCGTCGGCGCTTCGGCCGACGACATCGTGTTCACCAAGAACTCGACCGAGAGCCTCAACCTCGCGGCGTACGCGTTTTCCAACGCGACGGCGAAGGCCGTGCACGGAACTGAGATGGATCCTCGCTTCGTGCTGGCAGAGGGCGACTCGATCGTCGTCACGCAGATGGAGCACCACGCCAACCTCGTTCCTTGGCAGGAGGTCTGCGCCAAGACGGGTGCCGAGCTGCGTTGGATCGGGCTTACCGACGAGGGCCGACTGGACCTGACCGACCTCGATCGCATCATCGACGCGAGCACCCGAGTCGTGTCCGTGGTCCATCAGTCCAACATCCTCGGCACGGTGAACCCGGTTGCGGACGTCATGGGCCGTGCGCATGCGGTGGGCGCGATCGGTGTCGTGGATGCCTCGCAGTCCGTTCCGCACATGCCAGTCGATGTCACCGACCTCGGGGCTGATCTGGTCGCCTGGACCGGGCACAAGATGCTGGGACCGACCGGCATCGGCGTTCTCTGGGGTAGGGCCGAGGTACTTGGGGCCATGCCGCCGTTCATCAGCGGCGGGTCGATGATCGAGACGGTCTTCATGGAGCACAGCACCTATGCCGCCCCGCCGAAGCGCTTCGAGGCTGGTACGCCGATGGTCGCGCAGGCGGTCGGGCTCGCCGCGGCAGTCGACTATCTCGACGATCTGGGAATGGACAACGTCGCAGCGCATGAGCACGACCTCGCTGGGTACGTGCTCGAGCGTCTCACCGAGATGCGTGGCGTTCGGGTCATCGGCCCCCTCGACAACGTGGACCGAGGCAGCGCGGTGTCGTTCGTGGTCGAAGGACTCCACCCCCACGACGTCGGCCAGTTCCTCGACGACCGTGGTGTCGCCGTCCGCGTCGGGCATCACTGTGCGTGGCCGACCTGCCGGCGCTTCGGCGTCCCCGCCACGACGAGGATCTCTCCGTACATCTACAACGACACGTCGGACATCGATATCGCCGTCAAGGGAATCCTTGCCGCACAGAACTTCTTCGGAGTGTGACGTGAACGTCGAGGCCCTGTACCAGGACATCATCCTGGACCACTACAAGCACCCGCGCGGACGACATCTGCTCCAGTCGCCGGCGGGGGAGTCCCACCAGGTCAACCCGACCTGTGGCGACGAGGTCACGGTGCAAGTGTCGCTCGATGCAGACGGGAACCTCGTGATCGGCTACGAGGGGCAGGGCTGCTCGATCTCGCAGGCGAGCGCGAGTGTCATGTCCGAGATGCTCGAGGGCGAGGGGCCGCGCCGGGCCGACGAGGTGCGCGCGGGCTTCGTCCAGATGATGCACAGCAAGGGCGAGGCCGAGCCGGACGAGGAGCTCCTCGGCGATGGCATCGCCTTCGTAGGCGTGGCCAAGTACCCAGCGCGCATCAAGTGCGCTCTGCTTCCGTGGATGGCGCTGCAGGATGCCGAGGCGCGGGCAGGCATAGTCGTTGACGGAACCGAGGACGGGATGGCACGGGCATGACAATGGCGACGGAGGACCAGGTCCTCGAGGCGATGATGGACGTGGTCGATCCCGAACTGGGCATCAACGTCGTTGACCTGGGCTTGGTCTACGGCGTGGCCGTGGACGACGGCAATATCGCCACGGTCGACATGACTTTGACGTCTGCTGCGTGCCCACTTACCGACGTGATCGAGGACCAGACCAGGGCAGCGCTCTCGGGCGTCGTCGATGACTTCCGGATCAACTGGGTCTGGATGCCGCCGTGGGGTCCGGACAAGATCACTGACGACGGCCGGGAGATGCTCCGCGCCCTCGGCTTCAACGTCTGACGTCGACTGCAGCCCCACGCGTCGGCTGCGGATGCCGGAGCGACGCGTGGTGCTGCAGTCGACGAGAGCGATCTAGACTGAGGCAACCATGATCTCCACCACCGGCCTTGAGGTTCGGGCCGGCTCCGCCCTGCTGCTCGACCAGGCCAATCTGCGCGTGGGCAAGGGGGACCGCATCGGCCTGGTCGGCCGCAACGGCGCGGGCAAGACCACGCTGACGAAGATCCTCGCGGGTGAGTCGATGCCTGCGTCCGGCACCGTCTCGGTCACCGGGACCGTGGGCTACCTGCCCCAGGACCCTCGCTCGGGCGATCCTGAGGAGATCGCGAAGGACCGGATTCTCTCTGCTCGGGGCCTGCATGCCGTCGTGCGCCGGATGACCGAGGCCAGCCTGGGCATGGGCACCACCGACGAGGACGAGCGCGAGCGGTTGATCGCCCGGTACGCGCGGGCCGAGGCCGAGTTCGAGGCGCTGGGCGGATACGCCGTCGAGTCGCAGGCGGCGGCGATCGCTGCCAGCGTCGGCCTGACCGAGCGGATCCTCGGGCAGCCGCTCGGCACTTTGTCCGGCGGGCAGCGCCGCCGCGTTGAACTGGCCCGCATCCTGTTCAGCGGCTGCGACATCCTGCTTCTCGACGAGCCCACCAACCACCTCGACGCCGACTCGGTGCGGTGGCTGCGGAAGTTCCTCGGCTCGTACGAGGGCGGCTTCATCGTCATCAGCCACGACACCGACCTGCTCCAGGACACCGTCAACAAGGTGTGGCATCTGGACGCGAACCGCCAGGAGATCGACCATTACTCGATGGGCTGGAAGGCCTACCTGACGGCGCGCGAGGCCGACGAGCGGCGTCGCCGGCGCGAGCGTCGCAACGCCGAGCAGCAGGCCGACGCCCTGCGGCACCAGGCCGAGCGCATGCGCGCCAAGGCCACGAAGGCGAAGGCAGCCCAGTCGATGCTCAAGCGGGCAGACAAGATCCTCGCCAGCAGTGACGAGGTCCGGCGGTCCGACAAGGTGGCCGCACTCAGGTTCCCCGAGCCGAAGCCCTGCGGCCGGGTTCCGCTCATGGCAAGCGGGCTGTCGCGCTCATACGGTTCCCTCGAGGTCTTCACCGACGTCGACCTGGCTATCGACCGGGGCAGCCGCGTCGTCATCCTGGGGCTCAACGGTGCCGGCAAGACGACGCTGCTGCGGATCCTCGCCGGCGTGGACGCCCCCGACACCGGAAAGGTCGAGCCCGGACACGGCGCCGTCATCGGCTACTACGCGCAGGAGCACGAGACCCTCGATCCGTCCGCGACCGTCCTCGAGACCATGCGGACGGCCGGCTCGCACCTCGACGACACCCGGCAGCGCACGGTCCTCGGCTCGTTCCTGTTCGAGGGAGATGCGGTGAGCAAGCCGACCGGCGTGCTCTCGGGCGGGGAGAAGACCCGGCTCGCACTCGCGTGCCTGGTGGTCTCGGGTGCGAACGTGCTGCTGCTTGACGAGCCCACGAACAACCTCGACCCTGCCAGCCGGCACGAGGTCCTGGACGCGCTTGCCCGGTACGAGGGGGCCGTGGTCCTCGTTACCCACGATCCAGGCGCTGTCGCGGCCCTCAGCCCCGAGCGGGTCCTGATCCTGCCGGACGGCGATGAGGACCTCTGGAATGAGGGCTACGCCGATCTGGTTGAACTGGCGTGATGTGCCCGCGCCCGACGAAGGAGTACGCATGACCGAGTTCGGACTGCACGACAACGTCCGGGTGGAGCAGGACGGCGAGATCGTGCGCGTCACCCTGAGCAACCCCGAGTCGCGCAATGCCCAGACTCCGGCGACCTGGCGACGGCTGGCCAGCATCCCCGATCTGCTCACGCCAGATGTCCGCGCGGTGCTCCTCACCGGGGAGGGCGTGAGCTTCTCGGCTGGCCTGGATCGGCGCATGCTCACACCGGAGGGGGTGCCCGGCGAGGAGTCGCTCTTGACGCTCTCCGCCTACCCTGACGACCAGATGGACGCCTTCATCCGGGCGGCTCAGGCGGCCTTCACCTGGTGGCATCAGGTTCCCCAACTGACGGTTGCACTGGTGCAGGGACATGCGATCGGTGCCGGCCTCCAGCTCGCCCTGGCCTGCGATTTCATGCTCGTGGCGGACAACGTCAAACTCGCCATGCGCGAGACGTCGCTCGGCCTCGTGCCGGATCTTGGCGGAACTGCTCCGCTCGTCGAGCGGGTCGGCTACAGCCGGGCACTGGAGATCTGTGCGAGCGGGCGGTTCGTCGAGGCCGACGAGGCCGTGCGACTGGGCATTGCCCTGGCAGCGGCGCCCGCCGACCAGCTCGAGGAGCAGGCTGCAGCCCTGCTGGCGCCGATGCTCGCCGCCATGCCGGGTGCCGTGGCCGAGTTGAAGGCACTGCTCGATGGAGCCGACACCGGCATCGACCAGACGGCGCGCGAACGGGCCGCGCAGATGCGGCGACTTGCAGAGCTGCGCCGCATGATGGGCGCGTGACGTGGCGGACCACAACACCTGGCAGACCTACCGGTCGATGACTCGCGACCGGTCGGTGTCGTCGAAGACGGTCAACCGGGCGCTCGTGCGACGCATCTTCGGCTACGCCCGCAAGTACCGGACGCTGATCATCTTCTTCCTCATCACGTTGGTGTTCGTCTCGCTGCTGAGCGTGGCGCAGCCGCTGATGATCCCGCGCCTGGTCGACGACGGCATTCAGCAGGGCAATCGTCAGGTCGTCACCGTCATGGCACTGCTGATCGCGCTGCTCGCCGTGCTGGATGCGGCCCTTGGCCTTGTCGGCCGCTGGTTCTCGTCCAGGATCGGCGAGGGCTTGATCTACGACCTTCGCACCGAGGTCTACGACCACGTGCAGCGCCAGTCGGTCGCGTTCTTCACGCGAGCCCAGACCGGAGCCCTGATCTCCCGGCTCAACAGTGATGTCATCGGGGCGCAGCAGGCCTTCACCTCAACTCTCGGGGGTGTGCTCGGGAACGTCATCTCCCTGGCCATCGTGCTCACGGCAATGTTCATCCTGTCGTGGCAGGTGACCGTGGTCTCGTTGTTGCTGGTTCCACTGTTCCTGCTGCCCGCGCGGTGGATGGGGCGTCGACTGCAGGGGATGACGCGTGAGCAGATGAGCCTCAACGCCGACATGAGCACGCAGATGACGGAGCGCTTCAATGTGGCCGGTGCACTGCTCGTGAAGCTGTTCGGGCGTCCGGAGGACGAGGCCCAGAGTTTCTCGTCCAAGGCCGCCCGGGTGCGCGACATCGGCGTGCGCATGGCGATGGCCAATCGCTGGTTCTTCTCCGCGCTGACGCTCGTTGCGGCGCTGGCAACGGCGATCGTCTACGGACTCGGTGGCAACCTCGTCATCAGCGGCACCCTCACCCTTGGCACACTCCTCGCGCTGGTGGGCCTGCTCGCGCAGCTCTACGGCCCGTTGACGTCGCTGTCCAACGTGCGAGTCGACGTGATGACGGCGCTGGTGAGCTTCGAGCGCGTGTTCGAGGTGCTCGACCTCATGCCGATGGTCACGGAGGCGAGCGACGCCCGGCCACTGCCCGAGGGGCCGCTCTCGGTCGAGTTCGAGGACGTCGCCTTCCGCTACCCGACCGCCGATGAAGTGTCGTTGGCCTCCCTGGAGTCGGTCGCACGGGAGGACTCGCGCGCCCAGGGCGGCGATGTGCTGCAGGGCATGACCTTCTTCGCGCCCGTCGGCACGATGACCGCTCTCGTCGGCCCGTCCGGTGCTGGCAAGACCACCACCACGGCGCTCCTGACGCGGCTCTATGACGTCACGGGCGGTGCGATCAAGGTGGGTGGACTCGACGTGCGCGAGGTGACGCTGGCATCGCTGCGCGAAGGCATCGGCATCGTCACCCAGGACGCGCACCTGTTCCATGACACGATCCGTGCGAACCTCGTCTACGCGCAGCCTGACGCGACCGAGGCCGACCTCCTCGCTGCGTGCGACGCGGCGCAGATCGGTGGATTGATCGCTGCGCTTCCTGACGGCCTCGACACCGTGGTCGGTGACCGCGGGCATCGGCTCTCGGGAGGCGAGAAGCAGCGGATCGCGCTGGCCCGCCTTCTGCTGAAGGGTCCACGCGTCGTCGTACTCGACGAGGCCACCGCCCATCTCGACAGCGAGAGCGAGGCTGCAGTGTCCCGGGCCCTTGACAACGCACTCGAAGGGCGCACGTCGGTGGTCATCGCACATCGGCTGAGCACGGTGCGACGCGCCGACCAGATCCTCGTCGTCGATGGCGGGCGGATCGTCGAACGGGGAACGCACGAGGAACTGCTGGCGGCAGGCGGTGTCTATCGCGACCTGTACCAGACGCAGTTCGACGTGGAGTCTCCCGTCAGCGCCGAGGCCTAGGCCGCAGGGCTGGGCGTCACATCGGCTCGCGTCGCTCCAGCGGCCGCGGCGTCCTCCTTGGCCTCTCGGCGCAGGAAGAAGAACCAGCCGCCGATCGCCACAGCGGCGAACAGGAGCCACTGCACCGCGTAGGAGACGTTCCGGCTCTCGTCGACTGTCGGGAGCGGCAGGGGAACGAGTCCGTCCTGCGCAGGCGTCGATGTCTCGAGCTGGACGTACCCGGGGAATTCAAGGCTTGCAGCCGGCAGGGCACCAGGTCCGGCGGCGGCGATCTGGCCGGCGGGCAGGCCTTCGTTGGAACGCGCATCAGCGGCCTCGAACGGCCGTAGGAAGCCGGACACCGAGACCTGGCCGGCGAGTGGCTTCGGGGTGGTCGGGGTGGAGAGGGCGTCGCCCGAGGCGGCGAGCCAGCCGCGGTTGATCCACACCGTGCGACCGGAGTCCTCGCGAAGCGCGGCCATCACCCAGAAGCCGTTCCGCGCGTCGAGGGGCCGCTTGCGCACGAGCACCTGGCTGGCGGGGTCGTACGTGCCCGTGACGAAGACGTGCCGCCACTCGTCGACAGCCGTGATGCCGCCGCCGGCGGGCAGGGCCACGGCAGCGATCGGCACCGGCGGTGCGGCGATCGCGGTCTGGAGTTCCACCCGCTGGGCGCGCTTCTGGTCAGCGCGATGCCACTGCCACATGCTCAACAGGCCGAACGCGATGATGGCGACGATCACCGTGACGGTGAATCCCGCCCAGCGCTTGGTCCGCAGGAGTCCCAGCACGCTGTGATCCTATGCGCCGGCCGATTTCGGACGTCTCGCTCAGGCCGCGAAGTGCGGGTCGCCGCCGTCCTCGAGCGCCGTTCTGGAGCCCGGCAGGGCGTTGCGGTCGAGAGCGGCAACATGCGCCTCGCCTGGCTCGTCGTTCTCGCGACCGGCATTGGCCACCACGACGGCCAGGTAGGGAAGGACGAGGGCGCCGGCGACAAGAATCCAACGGGGCCAGCCCGGCACGATGACTGCCGCGATGAAGCAGGCCGTGCGGATGCTCATGGAGATGAGGTAGCGCTGCGTGCGGCCGGTCTGCTCGTCGCTGAGCGCGCGCTGGGCCCCGGTGATCGTGTAGACCGGTTCGCCCTTCGCCATGCCACCACGGTAGGCCAAGATGTGGCAGGGCGCTCATCCGGCTGCGCCCAGCGCTGAGGGAGGGTCCGTGGCGGATCGCACGTACACATTGACCGAGTTCGTCGGGACGTCGAAGGCAGGCATCGACGAGGCCATCAGGGGAGCCATCGCTCGGGCGCACAAGAGCATCGATCATCTGGACTGGTTCGAAGTCACCCAGGTCCGTGGGTACATCCGCAACGGCGAGGTCGATCACTTCCAGGTGACGCTCAAGGTGGGATCGCGTCTCGAGGACGTCTGATGGCCGGCCGGCCGGCGACTCCGTCCATCAGCACCGGTCGGGCGGTCGACCGCCTCATCAACTTCAGCGACGCCGTGGTCGCGGTGGCGATCACGTTGATGGTCCTCCCACTCACCGATATCGCCGGGCCCGAGGGCGATCAGACAATCCTCACGATCATGAACGACCACTGGCCGCAGCTCGTCACGTTCCTGTTCACGTTCTATGTGGTCGCGATCATGTGGACTGCCCACAACCGCATCCTCAACGTGATCTCCGGCTACGACGCCTCGATCTTCTGGCTGAACACCACGTGGCTGGCCGCGATCGTGCTGCTGCCGTGGCTGACGGCGATGCGCGACAGCGGCTCGGGATCCGTCGGGGGAGCGGTGTTCGCGTACTGGGTCCTGCTCGCCTTCATCAGCGTGCTCGCGAGCCTCATGGGACGCCACATCCGCCGCCATCCGGAGATGGCGGCCATCGGCGAGGGCGCAATCGCCAACGACGCGAGGTCACGCCTGCGCGGTCCCGCCTTTGCCCTGTGCTTCCTGTTCATCGGCGTGGTCTCGCTGCGCTGGGGCAACATCGCCAGCTGGCTCGCGCTTTTGATCATCCCCCTCTCGATCTGGCTGCGGCCGGCACGGGAGGATGCGGCTGCAGCGGACGCGCAGTCAACGAATAGCAACCACGCAGCTGAGGAGAACTGATGTCTGGAATCGCCGTCGTCACCGGAGGCAATCGCGGTATCGGCCTGGCCATCGCCACGCGACTGAGGGACGCCGGGATCCCCGTCGTGGTTGCCTGCCGTTCCGGGTCGGCACCCGACGGGCTGCCGGCCGTGGTGATGGACGTCGCCGACTCGGCGTCGATCGACGCCGGCTTCGACCAGATCGAGAAGGAGTACGGCCCGATCGGCATCGTCGTCGCGAATGCGGGAATCACTCGCGACGGCCTGCTCATGCGGATGCCCGACGAGGACATCGACGTGGTCCTGACGACGAACCTGGCCGGCGCGATCCGCGTGGCCCGCAGGTCGCTGCGCGGAATGATCAAGGCTCGCCAGGGGCGAATCATCCTCATGTCGTCCGTCGTGGGAATGCTCGGCTCGGCAGGTCAGGTCAACTACGCCGCGGCGAAGTCGGGCCTGATCGGAGCGGCCCGCTCCCTCGCTCGCGAGGTGGGCTCACGGGGCATCACGGTCAACGTCATCGCGCCCGGATTCGTCGAGACCGACATGACGGGCACGCTCGACGAGGACCGCAAGAAGGACATCCTCGGTGCCGTCCCGCTCGGTCGTTATGCTCAGCCGGACGAAGTGGCGGCCCTCGTGCAGTTCCTGGCATCCGACGAGGCCGGCTACATCACCGGCGCGGTCATCCCGATCGATGGCGGCCTCGGCATGGGTCACTGAGCGACGAGCGGAGCGAGGCAATGGGCATTCTTGAGGGCAAGCGGATTCTGGTCACTGGTGTCCTCACCGACCAGTCGATCGCCTTCCACGTCGCACGGCTCGCGCAGGAGGAGGGCGCGACCGTGGTGCTCACGTCGTTCGGACGCGCCATGGGCCTGACCAAGCGCTCTGCCGGCCGCCTGCCCCAGGTGGCCCCTGTCGTGGAACTCGACGTGACGAACCAGGAGGACCTCGACGCCCTCGCCGACCGCGTCCGCGAGCACGTGGACGGTATCGACGGCGTCCTGCACTCGATCGGCTTCGCCCCCGAGACAGCTCTGGGCGGCAACTTCCTCAACACGGAGTGGCCCGACGTCGCGACCGCAGTCCACGTGTCGGCGTACTCGCTGAAGGCACTGGCCGTCGCAGCCAAGCCGCTCATGGGCCCCGGATCGGCCATCGTGGGCCTGGACTTCGACGCTACCGTGTCGTGGCCGAAGTACGACTGGATGGGCGTGGCCAAGGCGGCTTTCGAGAGCACGTCGCGCTACCTCGCGCGCTATCTGGGACCGGACGGCATCCGCGTCAACCTGATCGCCGCGGGGCCGGTGAAGACGATCGCTGCGAAGAGCATTCCCGGCTTCGAGGAGTTCGAGCACATGTGGAATGGGCGCGCGCCGTTGGTCTGGGACCTCGAGGATCCCGTTCCGGCCGCACAGGGCTGCGTCGCGCTCCTCTCGGACTGGTTCCCCGCGACCACTGGCGAGATCGTCCACGTCGACGGCGGCATCCACGCCCAGATGAACTAGGGCCTGCTGATGAACGACGCGTCTGGGCACCGGTTGCTGCTGGTTCGCCACGCCAAGAGCGACTACCCGCTTGGGGTCGCTGATCACGACCGTCCGCTCAATGAGCGCGGACGCCGCGATGCTCCGTTCATCGGTTCGTGGATCGCGAAGAACGTCACCCTTGCCTCGGGCGAACGACCTCTGATCCTCGTGTCGAGTGCCAATCGCGCGCAGTTGACGTGGGCCCGGGCCACGAACGGACTTGCTGACGGTTGGCTGGACGCTGATGTTCGCACCGAGCCGCGGATCTACGAGGCGGGGCTGACCACCCTTCTCGACATCGTGGGTGCGCTCCCTGAGGACGTGAGCACCGCCGTCATCGTCGGCCACAACCCGACGCTGTGCGACTTCGTCGCGAGGACCTGCGTCGAGGTTGCACTTCAGCTGGAGGCGACCGCCAAGTTCCCCACGAGCTCGGTTGCCGTCCTGGAGACCGGCCTGGCGTGGGCCGACGCGCCCTGGTCGGTGCGTGGCTTCAGGGTGTCCGCGTTCACAGTGCCGCGCGGCTGAGGCTCAGGGGCGAACCGGGGGAGCGGGGGTCTCAAGGCCCTCGCGAGCGTCCGCCGTCTCGATCTCCTCGCGCGTGACGCCGATGAGGTAGAGCACCGAGTCCAGATACGGCTGATTGAGGGATGTGTCGGCCGCTGCCCGCGCAGCCGCCTTGGCATTGAAGGCGATCCCGAGGCCGGCGGCGGCCAGCATGTCGACGTCGTTGGCGCCGTCGCCGATGGCGATCGTCCGGCGCGCCGGGATGTCGTGCTCGCGGGCGATCTCCTCCAGCGCGGTGCGCTTGCCGAGGCGATCGATGATCGGGCCGATGACCTGGCCGGTCAGCAGGCCGTCCTTGACCTCGAGGGTGTTCGCGCGGATGTCGCTCACCCCGAGTTCGGTCGCCAGCGGCGCGATCACCTCGGTGAATCCACCGGACACGAGCGCCACGCGGTAGCCGAGTCGGTGCAGCGTGCGGCAGAGGGTCCGTGCTCCAGGAGTGAGCGAGATGCGATCTCGGACGCGGTCGAGCGCGGTGATGGGAAGTCCGGCCAAGAGGGCGGCGCGCGCTCGCAGTGACTCCTCGAAGTCCAGCTCGCCCGCCATGGCCCGCTCGGTGATGTCGGCTACCTGCGGCATCACATGAGCCTCGTCGGCCAGCAGGTCGATGACCTCGTTCTGGATGAAGGTGGAGTCCACATCCATGACGACCAGGTATTGGCCTCGGCGGTCGAGCCCGGCCTCCTGCACGGCGATGTCGGCGCCGTGGGCCGCCGCCGTCGTGGCGAGCGGACGTCTCAGCTCCTCCACTGAGACGCCGGACCCCTCGAAGACGATCGCGGTGACCGGGTAGTTCGCGATCCGGCGGATGCGGTCGATGTTGCCGCCGCGGCTGGCGATCTCGCCGGCCACATTCGCGACGGCATCGGGCAGGAGGGGCGCGCCCATCATGGTGACGTGGATGCGGTTGTGCCGCCGCTCGTCGTCCTCGGCTGCACCCGGCACCGTCTCGACGTCCATGTCGAGGTCGGCTGCCACGTGGCGCACCGCTGTGCGCGTGGCCGACATCTCCGGCTCGCCGCCGGACACCTGGACGAGGACCGCCAGCACGAGGCGACTGCGCACGACGAGCTGCTCGACGTCGAGGACCTCGACCGGGTGCTGGGCGAGCGTGGAGAAGAGGCCACGGGTGACCCCCGGTCGATCGTTGCCCGACAGCGTGATGAGGAGGGTTCGCCCCTTGGTGCCTGGGTTCTCGGTCATAGCGCTCCAACGCTAGTGCGCTGCCCTCGGACCGACGGCCTAGGGTTGGGCCGTGTCCAGTGTCGTGGTCATGAGAGCGGTGTCCGTCCGCCGCGGCTCGGCCTTTCTCCTGTCCGATGTGGACCTCGAGATCGGTGAGGGCGAGCGCTGGGTCGTGCTCGGCCCGAACGGAGCCGGCAAGACCACGCTGATGCTGATCGCGTCCGGCCGGTTGTTCCCGACGGCGGGTGAGGTCGAGGTCCTCGGCGAGCTGATGGGCGCGGTCGACATGAACGAGGTGAAGCCACGGGTCGGCTGGGCCAGCAGCGCCATCGCCAACGACATCCCGCGGGGCGAGTCCGTCCTCGACGTCGTCATGACGGGCGCGTACGCCGTCACCGGCAGGTGGCGTGAGCATTACGAGGGCATGGACCACGAGCGGGCCGAAGCACTCATGCGAGCGTGGGGCCTGGAGTCCCTCGCCAACCGCACGTTCGGAACGCTGTCCGAGGGCGAGCGCAAGCGAGCCCTCATCGCCCGCTCACTCATGTCCGATCCCGAACTGCTCCTGCTGGACGAGCCCGGCGCCGGACTCGATCTGGGCGGGCGAGAGGACCTCGTCGAGCGGATGCACCTGCTGGCAGTCGATCCGCTTGCACCCACGCAGGTCGTGGTGACCCATCACGTCGAGGAGATCCCTGACGGCTTCACGCACGCGCTGCTTCTGCGCGGCGGACGCGTTGTTGTTGCTGGACCTCTGACAGACGTGCTGACCGACGAGCACCTGTCGGCGACGTTTGGCCTCCAACTCGATGTGCAGCACGACGGCGGTCGGTGGTACGCGAGGCGATCGCAGGGGTGATGGATCTCACCGCTGGATCGTTGGGACTGCTCGCGCTCGCCGGCTTCGCTGGCGGGGCCATCAATGCCGCGGTGGGGTCCGGAACGCTGCTCGTCTACCCGGCCCTGCTCGCCGCCGGAATACCTCCGGTGGCGGCCAACGGGACGAACACGACCGGCCTCGCACCCGGGTCGTTCTTCGCTGCCTGGGCCTACCGACAGGAGTTGGCCGATCGGCTGAAGGTCCTGGCCAAGCCGCTCGCTGCGACCGTCGTGGGCTCAGCGGTTGGAGCGCTGCTCGTCGTGGCACTGCCGGAGCGCGTCTTCACCTCCATCGTGCCCTGGCTGGTCGCCTTGGCCACGGTCCTCATCGCGGTGCAGCCGCTGGTCTCGCGCTGGGCCAAGGCGAATCGCGCCCCCGGCGAGCACGTCCTGTGGCCGTGGACAGGGGCGGTCGGGGTCTACGGCGGGTACTTCGGCGCGGCGCAGGGCGTGATGCTCATGGCCGTGCTCGGACTGCGCTACGACCCGAGCACGCAGCGGGCCAACGGGGCGAAGAACCTCCTCGCGGCCAGTGCGAACGTCACCGCCGCCGTGGTCTTCGCACTGAGTGGCAAGGTCGTGTGGGCAGCGGCCCTCGCGGTCGCTATCGGGGCGATCCCCGGGGGTTACGTGGGAGGCCGCCTGGCCCGCCGCCTCCCGAACTACGCGCTGCGGGCGATGGTCGTCGCGATCGGCGTGGGAGCCACGCTGTACCTCGTGGTTCACCTGTAGTTGGGCCCGTCACTTGTAGCGTGGGGCAGGACGCGCACCGGCGCGCCTTAGGAAGGGGATGCCAGCCGTCGTGATCAAGAGGATCCTGGTCGGGTTGCTGGCCGCTGTGCTGCTCCTGGCCGGCGGCGCCGCCGCCGCTGCCGCAATCTGGGCCTACTCCACTTTCGGGATGAACGGGCTCATGAGCTTCGATGCCGGGACCATCGCGCCCGGCTCGACCGCCAAATCGACGATCCTCGACATCGACAAGTTCGGCGCCACCGTGCCCTACATCGGCGCCTACGGCACCACCACGCTGTCGGTCACGTCCGACGAGCCCGGGGATTCGACGCAGACGCTGTTCATCGGTGCCGCGAAGACCGAGGCGGTCGACGGCTACGTCAAGGGGACGCCGTACGCCGTCGCCATTCGCGACGGGTCCGAGTGGACCACGCGCGACGTGCCCGGAACAGGGCAGCCCGCGCTGCCGCGCACGCAGACCTTCTGGGACGTACAGGCCGTGGGCGCTCGTCCCTCGATCGTCGTACCCGACCAGCGGCCGTTGACCCTCGTCGTCATGCACCCGTCGGCCATCCCGTCCGGGCCGGTCACGCTGAGCATCGACTTCACCGTGCGCAATGCGTCTCAGTGGATCACCGGCCTGGCCATCGCCTCCGGCATCCTTCTGCTGCTCGGGATCCTCGCCCTCGTCGTGCTGTTCCGGATGCGCGGTCGCAAGGGACGCCATCAAGGCGATCTGCCGACCGAGGACCAGCCCATCGATGGCTGAACTCGAGCCGCCGTCGGATCGCATCCTCACGGTTCCGAACGTTCTCAGCTTCGCCCGGCTGCTGGGCGTGCCCGTGTTCTTGTGGCTGGTGCTGGTGCCGCAGGCCGACATCTGGGCGTTCGTCGTGCTGGCGCTGGCCGGCGTCTCCGACTGGCTCGACGGCTACCTGGCACGCGCCCTGAACCAGCGGAGCAACCTGGGAATCCTCCTCGACCCGCTGGCCGACCGCCTGTACATCGCGGCGACTCTCCTCGGCCTCGCTCTGCGCGGCTTGATCCCGTGGTGGCTGGTGGGGATCCTGGTCGCTCGCGAGCTGTTCCTGCTGGCGCTCGTGCCGATCCTGCGCAAGTCCGGCCGGACGACGCTCCCGGTGACCTACGTCGGCAAGACCGCGACCTTCTGCCTGTTCTGGGGCTTCCCGCTGTTCTTGCTCAGCGGCATCGACTCGTGGGTCGGAGAGGTCGCACAGGCCGCCGGATGGGCTTTCGCGCTGTGGGGCACGGTGCTCTACTGGTGGGCCGGAATACGCTACGCCCAGAAGGCATGGCAGTTGCGCGCCCAGGTGTGAGGAGAGGTGCATGCAGGCGGTCGTCATGGCGGGAGGAGCGGGCACGCGCCTGCGCCCCCTGACGACGGCAACGCCGAAGGCACTCCTGCCGATCGTCGGGGAGCCGATGCTCGCGCGGGTCGTGCACCTGCTTGCCGATCACGGTGTCGAACGCGTGGTCGTGACGCTCCAGCATCAGGCGAGCATCGTGCTGAAGTACTTCAGCAGCGACCGCGTACTCGACATCGACCTCCGCTTCCTGACCGAGCCCCGACCGCTCGGCACCGCCGGCAGCGTCCGCTACGCGCAGAACTGGCTCGACGACGACGACATCCTCGTCATCTCCGGTGACTGCCTGACGGACATCGACCTGCGGGCACTGATGTTCCGGCATCGCGAGACCGACGCAGACCTGACGATCGCACTCGCCCGGAGAAGCGACCCCCGCAACTACGGCGTCGTCACGATCGATGGGAGTGGCCGCGTCCGCAACATGATCGAGAAGCCGAGCTGGAGCGAGGTGGCCGACGACACCGTCAACACGGGGGTCTACGTAGTCAGCCCGCGCGTGCTCGCCGAGATCCCCCTGAACGAGCCGCGGGACTGGGCCAACGACGTGATCCCGGAGCTGCTCGCTCGCGGGGCGCCCGTGTACGGCGAGGTGATGGAGGGCTACTGGGAGGACGTCGGCAGCTTTGCCAGCTATGCCAAGGCGCAGCGCGACGTCCTCGACGGCCTTGTGAACAGCTCGATCGAGGCGTTCGAGGTGGCTCCGGGCGTCCTGGTTGCGACCGGAGCGGAACTGTCGCCGGAGGCCACGGTCATCCCGCCGGTGTACATCGGCCCGTTCGCGAAGATCGAGGCCGACGTGGTCGTCGGCCCGTTCAGCGTCATCGGCACGAACACTTTGATCCGTGCGCGGGCGATCGTCGACCACTCGATCCTGCATCCCAACGTGTTCGTCGGCAACGACGCTGACCTTCGTGGCTGTGTCATCGGACGGGCGTCAGAGATCCGGCACGGCGCACGGATCCTCGAGGGCGCCGTCATCGCCGACAACTGCACGATCATGGACGGCGCCGTGATCGGCACGGACGTACTGATCTACCCGGGGAAGACCATCGACGAGGGCACGGTCGTCGACGAGTCCGTGGTGTGGGAGTCGCCGTCGCAGAGGCAGGTCTTCAGTGACATCGGGGTTCGCGGGATCGTGAACGTCGACATGACGCCCGAGCGAATCGTGCGGCTCGCGGCGGCATTCGCCACGACGCTGCCGAAGGGCGCCACCGTCAGCGTCGGGCGCGACCACAGCAAGGCCGCACGAGCTCTCAACCGGGCGCTCGCGGGTGCCCTGACGGCGGCTGGCATCAACCTGCGGGACCTTCGCGCGGTGACCTCAGCACTGATCCGCAACGACACGGCGCGCTACTCCGATGGTGGCGTCATCCTGCGCACGACTCCGGGACGTCCGGACAGCCTCGACGTGCAGTTCCTGAACCCGCAGGGCGGGGAGATCAGCAGCCATCAGCGCGAGGCGATCGAGCGGATCTTCACCCGCAAGGAGTTCCGCCGCCCGCTGCCCAGTGACATCGGTGACATCCGGACACCGCACCGGATCCTCGACGACTATGCCAATGACGTCGAGGCTGAGATCAACATGGACGCCATCCGACGGGCCAGTCCTCGTCTGGTGATCGATGCCGGCGGCGGGCCGTCGATCGGCGTGCTCTCGATGATCATGGGACGACTGGGGCTCGACGCCCTGACCGTCGGCGTTGCGCTGGAGGAGGAGGCCGCCGCCGATCCCGCTCCGCACCGCGAGGCCGCCCTTCGCCGACTCAGCGGCCTGGTGATCTCGTCAGGGGCTCGACTCGGGGCTCGACTCGGCCCGACGGGAGAGCGGCTCAGCATCGTCGACGAACTGGGCAACGTCATCGACGACGGCCGGATGCTGCTCATCATGCTGGACCTGATGGCCGCCGCACGGCACCATGGCTGCGTGGCCGTGCCGGTCACGACGAGTCGGCTGGCCGAGCAGGTGGCCGAGTACCACGGTGTCGCCATCCGTCGCATCGGTGCGGGGTCGGCCGCGCTGGCTGCCGCCGCAGAGGCCAAGGACGTCATCCTCGGCGGGGACGGACGCGGGCGCTTCGTCCTGCCGGCGCTGGGACCAGGTCCAGACGCGGTGTCGGCGCTGATGATGCTGCTCGCGCTGATGTCCGACACCGAGCTCACACTGAGCCAGCTGAACGCCCGTATCCCCGCGACGACGGTCCTGTCCCGGCGAGTGCCGGTGGCATGGCATCGCCGGGGGGCGGCCATGCGCAGCGTCCGCCAACTGGCCGACGGCGACCGCATGGACACCCTCGACGGCATCCGCCTCATCGAGGAGGACGGCAGCTGGTGCCTCGTTCTTCCCGAGGACGATCAGGCCAGCTTCGTTCTGTACGCCGAGGCGGGCGATGCCAAGGGCGCTGCCGTGCTGCTCGACCGCTGGCAGGCCGCGGTCGAGGGAGCCTCGTGACCGAAGCCGCACCGCACGCCTCAGGACTGCTCGAGTCATTCATGTCCGCGGCGCTTGCGGACGACTACGCCGACGTTGCACCACCCGTGGAATCCGCACGGCGAGGACCCGTCTTCGTCAGCGCCCTTGCGCTCGTTGCTGCCGCAGCCATCGGGCTCTTGATCACGTCGGTGCTCATCAGCAACCTGGGGGCGAACGAGCAGCGCGAGCGAACGCGTGGTGCGCTGGCAGACCGCGTGACGACCGCGACAGCCACAGTCGCCGAGCGTCAATCCTTGGTGAATGCGAAGCAGGCACACGTGTCCGACCTTGAGCGGCAGGTTCTCGCTGACGGCGACGTGACGCCAGGGATTCGGGAGCAGGCAGATGCGTTGGCGGCAACGTCGGGCACCCTGCCCCTAACGGGCGCGGGAGTTGAGATCACCGTCGACGACGCGCCGGATGCGACGGCGAACTCTCTGAACCAGGTGCTCGACCGGGACCTTCAGGACATCGCGAACGCCCTGTGGCGCGAAGGTGCCACCGGGATCGCCATCAATGGCCATCGGCTGATCTCCACCACGGCCATCCGTTCGGCCGGCGAGGCGATTGTCGTGAACTACGAGCCGCTTGCCAGGCCTTATCGCGTTGAGGCAGTCGGGGCGGGAGCAGCCGTGCAGTCGTCATCCGGTGTCGGCCGACTGCTCGCGCACCTCGGCAGCGACTACGGACTGGTCGCCGAGACCAAGGCGCGTGACGTAGCGTTGCCGGCGGGGGAGCTGCACCAGCCACGCTTCGCAATGCCGAGTCCGGCTCCCGCGTCTGGAGGGGTCTCGTGATCGCGATCATCGGGCTTCTCATCGGCGTGGCAGTGGGGATCGTGTGGCACCCAGTCGTGCCCATCGCCCTTCAGCCGTACCTGCCGATCGCGATCGTTGCGGCGCTGGATGCGGTGTTCGGAGGGTTCCGCGCACTGATGGAGAGACGCTTTGACGACCGCATCTTCATCGTCAGCTTCCTGTCCAACGTCGTGATCGCATCGTTCCTGGTGTTCCTCGGCGACCAGCTCGGCGTCGGGGCCCAGATGTCGACGGGCGTCGTCGTCGTGCTCGCCATGCGGATCTTCGCCAACGCGGCCGCCATCCGCCGAATCCTCTTCCGGGCGTGAGCATGGCCGATGCGCAGCCGCCCGGCGTCACGCCAGTCGAGGAGTCGCCGGCGGCCCTTCTCCGGCAGCTCGCGTTCGAGCCGCGGCGGCCGCACTTCGCGATCGGACTGCTGTTCTTGGTGCTGGGGCTGCTCGTGACCGTCGCCGTCATCCGTCCGGATGGGACGTCGCCCTGGCAGAACGCCCGGACCGAGGACCTCGTCCAGATCCTCGACGGTCTCGACGCCCGGCAGCAGCGTCTCCTCGCAGAGTCAGCGCGACTTGCCACCCTGCAGGCCGATCTCGAGCGCGGCTCCACCGCCGAGGCCCTGGCCGAGGCGCAACGCAGGGTCGTGGCACTTCAGGTCCTGGCCGGAACCACCCCCGTGACCGGGCCCGGGCTGACCATCTCCATCGCCGACTCGAAGGGCGCTGTGGACTCCCCGTTGCTGCTGGACGCGGTTCAAGAACTCCGGGATGCGGGGGCGGAGGCCATCCAGGTGGGCGACACGCGGGTGGTGGTGAACACGTGGTTCGCCGATGGCCCGCGGGGCACGCTCGTCGACGGAAACCCCATTCCTCAACCGCTCGTAATCCGGGCGATAGGGGACCCGGACACGATGAAGGCAGCGATGAGCATCCCGGGCGGCCTGGCCGACACGGTCCGCACGCGCGGGGCCGGTTTTGACACCACAACCGCTCAGTCGATGGCCATCTCGGTTACAGTTCCCAGCACAGCAGACTAGGAGGACGCATGTACCCAGAGGAGTTGCGCTACACCGCCGAGCACGAGTGGGTGCGCGGCACGGAAAGCGGAACCGTCGTGTTCGGGATCACCGAGTACGCGCAGGACGCACTGGGCGACATCGTCTACGTATCGCTCCCTGAACTGGGCGCTTCCCTCAGTGCGGGAGACGCCTGCGGCGAGGTCGAGTCGACCAAGAGTGTGAGCGACCTCTACGCGCCCGTCGCCGGCGAGGTCGTCGCCCGCAACGAGGCGTTGGACGCCAGCCCCGAGACCGTCAACTCCGATCCGTACCAGGGTGGATGGATGGTGGAGGTCCGCCCGGCGGACCCGGCCGCACTCGAGGGCCTCCTGAGCGCCGCCGACTACCAGGCACTGGTCGAGAAGGGCTAGTCCGTGACGACCTGCCCCGCCTGCGGCCACGTGTCCGCTGCCGAGGACCGGTTCTGCGCCGCGTGCGGCGCTCCCTTGTCCGCCGAGGCCTTCGAGATCCTCGAGCACACCGGCTCGATCACATCCATCCTCACCGGACCCGGCACGGGCTCGGGCGCCATGAGCCCCGTCGGCAGCGGACGCCAGTTCGAGCTGCCCAGCGGCAGCGCGCTTCTCGTCGTGCACCGTGGACCGGGGGAGGGGACCGAGTTCGTGCTTGACCCGGCGGCTCAGGTCGTCACGGTTGGCCGTGCGCCCGAGGCGGGGATCTTCCTCGACGATGTCACGGTCAGTCGCCATCATGCTGAGCTCCGGCACGGGGCCGAGGGCTGGAGCGTTCGAGACACCGGCAGCCTGAATGGGACCTACGTCAACCGCATCCGCGTGGAGGATCAGCATCTAGGCGGCGGCGACGAGGTGCAGATCGGCAAGTTCCGGTTCGTCTTCCTGCTCGGACTAGATGCCCCGTCATGAGTGAGGGCGTTGACGATACCCGGCGCCCCGTCGTAAGCGGCACGATCAGCATCGGCGAGGTGCTGAGCCTGCTCAAGAAGGAGTTCCCGGACGTCACGATCAGCAAGATCAGGTTCCTGGAGTCCGAGGGCCTGGTGTCTCCGGAGCGCACCGCCTCCGGTTACCGACGCTTCAACGAGCACGACGTTCAGCAACTGCGATCGGTGCTCACCATGCAGCGTGATCAGTACCTGCCGCTGAAGGTGATCCGCGACTCGCTGGGCGACGGACTGCCGGATCCGGATGCGCCCGCGAAGGCGCCGCTGGCCGGAACGGGCATGCGACCAGACGACTTCAGGCCCGGTGCCGGGCGTGTTCGGATGACCCGCGAGGAGCTCGGCTCGGCCAGTGATCTCAGCGAGGCGTTCATCGCGCAGCTCGAGGGGATCGGCCTGATCTGGGCATCGCCCGCCGGCCACTACGACGAGGACGCCCTCGCCATCGCCTCCGTCGTGGCGCGGCTGTCGGCCTTCGGGGTCGAGGCCCGGCACCTGCGGTCGTTCCGCGTCGTCACGGACCGGGAGAGTGGCCTGGTCGAGCAGATCGCCACGCCCTACTCGCAGCCTCGGGATCGCGACGGACGGGCACGTGAGCAGGAGACCATCCGGGAGCTGGCCTCGTTGTTCGTACAGTTGCACGCTGCGCTGCTTCGCGCTGAACTGATCCGAGGCGGTCGAGCCTGAAACCGACGCGCTGACCTGAGCCGGGTTAGGCTGTCGGCGTGCAGGATCTCGAAGTCGTCGGCGTCAGGGTTGAGATGCCCTCGAACAATCCGATCGTCCTCCTTCGCGACCGCGAGTCAGGGCGCTACCTGCCCATCTGGGTCGGAGCAGTCGAGGCCACTGCCATCGCCTACGCGCAGCAGGGGATCGTGCCACCGCGGCCCCTCACCCATGACCTCCTCCGAGACATCCTCGAGGCACTCGGCGTCACGTTGGCCGAGGTGCGGATCACGTCGCTTCAGGAGGGCGTGTTCTACGCCCTCCTCGTCTTCAGCAACGGGGTCGAGGTGAGTGCCCGCCCCTCCGACGCGATCGCCCTCGCCCTGCGGGTCGACGCACCCATCCGGGGTGCCGAAGAGGTCATGGAAGCGGCGGGTATCGAGCTCCCGGACGACGACGAGCCGCCCGACGAGGACCAGGTGGAGAAGTTCCGCGAATTCCTCGACCAGGTGTCCCCGGAGGACTTCGGCTGAACCCTGCAGTGCCGCGTGAGGCCGCCACCGCAACCTCAGCGGGAGGTTGAGACTTTGGTCCGCGACACGCCGCGCACGTGGTTTGACCGACAGCGCGCACCCTCCTACCGTCAAGACCACTAAGTGAGGACGGAAACGTCAGCACCGTCAAGGCCCTTGAGCCTTCGCTACCCTGTGCGAAGGAGCTCGGACCGGTGGGGCGGCGCACGAGCAAGGGGAGGCGACAGTGGCGACAGAGGGCGTGACCCCGAAGACCGCATCCACGCGCGAGCTTTCGGAGACGGTCGACCCGCAAGGCGTCCTGTTCGACGATGAGAGCCTTCGCCCGCTGCCCGCCAACATCGGATACCGCGGGCCGGTCGCGTGCGCGGCCGCCGGGATCACCTACCGCCAGCTCGACTACTGGGCGCGCACCGGGCTCGTCGTCCCGTCGGTGCGCGGCGCTGCCGGTTCCGGCACCCAGCGGCTCTACGGCTTCCGCGACATCCTCGTCCTCCGGATCGTCAAGCGGCTCATCGACACGGGTGTCTCCCTTCCGAACATCCGCGCCGCCGTCGATCACCTCGCCGAGCGCACGGGTGCCGACCTCGCCAGCCTGACGATCATGAGCGACGGGGCCAGCATCTACGAGTGCCGCAGCGCTGACGAGGTCGTCGATCTCGTTCGCGGTGGGCAGGGCGTCTTCGGGATCGCCGTCGGCAGCGTCTGGCGCGAGGTCGAGGGAACTTTGGCGACCCTGCCCGGCGAGGAGCCCGGTGGGACGATCGTCGAGGCTCGCGGCGGGTATGACGAGCTCTCCGCGCGCAGGGCGCGCCGACAGGCCGTCTAGCACCGTACGCGGCACATCCGCCGATAGCGGCTAGCATGGCGTCGCTGACTGATCCCGGGCGGGAGAGACCTGGCAAACCAGGCGCCGAAGGAGCAATCTCCCCGACAACCTCTCAGGCAACAGGACCGCTCGGGAGAGGCACCTCTGGAAAGCGGGACCCCGGTCCCTACCGACGGTGAAAGCCGAGTGCCGGCAGGCGCTCGGTGAAGCTCTCAGGTCGCGCGGATGCGTGGGCAACAGAGGGGGAGGCGGCCACGACCGTGGCCGTCAGCCCTGTATGCCGCCGGCATGCCTGATCGGTCAAGGTGACGCATGACATCGACTTCGTTCTCCCAGCGGCACATTGGCCCGCGCCCTGACCAGCAGGAGCAGATGCTGCGCCTGCTCGGATACGACGACATGGAGTCGTTCACCGCCAAGGTTGTGCCGGCGGTGATTCGCTGGCAGGAGGCACTGCGTCTGCCCGCGGCGGCCGGGGAGCCGGAGACTCTCGCGGAACTGCGGGAGATGGCGGACCTCAACGTCGTCGTCCGCAGCATGATCGGTCTGGGCTACGCCGGGACGTACACGCCCGGCGTCATCCTGCGCAACATCCTTGAGAACCCGGCCTGGTACACCGCGTACACGCCCTACCAGCCGGAGATCTCGCAGGGCCGACTGGAGGCGCTGCTCAACTTCCAGACGATGATCGAGGACCTCACGGCTCTGCCCGTCGCGGGCTCGTCGCTGCTCGACGAGCCGACGGCCGCCGCGGAGTCGATGACCCTGGCGATGCGCAGTGGACCGAAGGGGGCCAACACCTTCGTCGTCGACCTCGACACCCATCCGCAGACGATCGCGGTCCTGCATACGCGTGCGAAGCCGCTCGGCGTGGACCTCGTGGTCGCGGACCTTTCGCAGGGCATCCCCGATGGTGCGGTGGCTGGCGTCCTCGTCAGCTACCCGGGGTCGTCCGGACGGATCCGTGACATCTCCGGGGCGATTCAGGCTGCCCACGATCGGGGCGCGCTGGCGATCGTGGCGGCCGACCTGCTCGCGCTGACGATGCTCACGCCCCCAGGCGAGCTCGGTGCGGACGTGGTCGTGGGCTCCGCGCAGCGGTTCGGGGTGCCGTTCGGATTCGGCGGGCCGCACGCGGGCTTCATGTCGGTGCGGGCTGGGCTCGAGCGCAGCATGCCCGGACGACTGGTCGGAGTCAGCGTCGACGCAGACGGCAATCCCGCCTACCGGCTCGCGCTGCAGACGCGTGAGCAGCACATCCGACGAGAGAAGGCGACCAGCAACATCTGCACGGCGCAGGTGCTGCTGGCCGTCATGTCGTCCATGTATGCGGCCTACCACGGGCCTGACGGACTCCACATGATCGCGGAGCGCGCTCACGAGAGGGCGCGGACGCTGGCGGCGGGACTCGCGGCCATGGGCGCCAGCCTGGTCACCTCCGAGTTCTTCGACACCGTCGGCTGGAAGCTCCCCGGCCTGGCCGATGAGATGGTGCACGCTGCGCTCGACGAGGGCATCAACATCCGCCGCGTCGATGCCGACACCGTGTCCGCGACGACGGATGAAGTCACCACGGAGGAGGACGTGGAGGCGCTCTGGCTCGCCTACGAGGTCGTCGTCGGCGGGACCGCCCAGCAGTACGCGGCCGTCGTTGCCGACCCGGCGTGGGGAGTGCCGGCACGGCTCGTGCGCACCTCCCCGTTCCTCACGCATCCGGTGTTCAACACGCATCGGAGCGAGACATCCATGCTGCGCTACATCCGCCGCCTCGGCGACCGCGACATCGCGCTGGACCGGGCGATGATCCCGCTCGGCTCGTGCACCATGAAGCTCAACGCCACCACCGAGATGGAGGCGATCACGTGGGACGAGTTCGCGGGCATCCATCCGTTCGCGCCGCTCGATCAGGCGCAGGGCTACGTCGAACTCATCACCTCGCTGGAGTCCTGGCTGGTCGAGATCACCGGATATGACGCGGTGTCGCTCCAGCCGAACGCCGGCTCCCAGGGCGAGTTCGCCGGCCTGCTGGCGATCCGCGCGTACCTCGTGGCATCCGGGCAGGCCGACCGGGATGTCTGCCTGATCCCGAGCAGCGCACACGGCACGAACGCGGCCAGTGCGGTGATGGCAGGCATGCGCGTTGTCGTGGTCAAGTGCGATGAGATGGGCAACGTCGACCTCGACGACCTGCGGGCGAAGGTGGCCACGCACGCGGATGATCTGGCTGCACTGATGATCACCTATCCCTCCACCCATGGGGTGTTCGAGACGGCGGTCGCCGAGATCTGCGGGATGGTGCACGATGCCGGCGGCCAGGTCTACGTCGACGGCGCAAACCTGAACGCGCTCGTCGGACTGGCGAAGCCGGGCAAGTTCGGCGCCGACGTCTCCCACCTGAACCTGCACAAGACGTTCTGCATCCCGCACGGCGGTGGCGGGCCGGGCGTCGGTCCGGTCGCCGTCCGCGAGCACCTCGCGCCGTACCTGCCGTCGCATCCGCTGCGTCCCGAGGCCGGACCACTCGGTCGCGGGCATGTCGACGGGGGAGTGGGGCCGGTAAGCGGGGCACCCTGGGGCAGCGCGGGAATCCTGCCGATCCCGTGGGCGTACATCCGGATGATGGGACCCGACGGCCTGCTGAGGGCGACGCAAGCCGCGATCCTGTCGGCGAACTACATCGCCGCACGGCTCAATCAGCACTACCCGGTGCTCTATTCAGGGGAGAACGGCCTCGTCGCGCACGAGTGCATCCTGGACGTGCGACCGATCACAGCGGCGACAGGTGTCACCGTCGACGACATCGCGAAGCGATTGATCGACTACGGCTTCCACGCACCGACAATGTCGTTCCCCGTCGCCGGCACCCTCATGGTCGAGCCGACCGAGAGCGAGACGCTGTACGAAATCGATCGCTTCTGCGACGCGATGATCGCCATCAAGCACGAGATCGACCAAGTGGCTGCGGGCGTCTGGCCGGTCGACGACAGTCCGCTGCGCAATGCACCGCACACCGCCGACTGCCTGATCGGCGACTGGGATCATCCGTACCCGGCTCGACTGGCGGCCTTCCCCGTCGAGGGCCTCAGGCAGGACAAGTACTGGCCGCCGGTGCGTCGGATCGACGGCGCGTACGGGGACCGCAACCTGGTCTGCTCGTGCCCGCCGGTCGAGGAGTTCGCCACGTCATGACAGGGCGTGCACGATGATCGCCGTGTTCGACATCGATGGGGTCCTGGCCGATGCGACCCATCGACAGCACCATGTGGAGTCCAGGCCCAAGGACTGGGACGCCTTCTTCGCTGCGGTCGGGGAGGACCCCGTCATCGAGGCGGGGCGGGCGAGGCTGCTCGAGGCCGCCGGGGAGCACGAGATCGTGGTCGTTTCGGGACGGCCCGAACGCACCCGAGCGGACACCGAGGCCTGGCTCGAGCGTGGCGGGATGGGCCGGCCGAGGGTCGTCCTGCGCCCCGACCACGACCGGCGGCCGGCCGCGGACCTCAAGGCGGACCTCCTCGTCGGGGTGGGGAGCCCGGATGAGGTGGTCCTGATCGTGGATGACGACCCGAGTGTCGTGGAACGAGTGACAGGACTCGGCTACCGGGCCGAATTGTTCTGATCCCACTTTCCGGTAGCCTGTGCCGACTGCATCCACCAACGAGGAGTAATTCGCATGGCTTCGGACTTCGGCACTTTCATCATCCAGCTCCTGTGGATCTGGCTGATCATCATGTTCATCTTCATCTGGTTCATGGTCATCATGGACCTGTTCAGCGACCACACCATGGGTGGCTTCGCCAAGGCGATCTGGATCATCTTCTTGATCATCGTCCCGCCGATCGCCACGCTGATCTACCTGATCGCCCGCGGCAAGAGCATGCAGGAGCGCCGCATCGCGTCTGCGAAGGCTGCCAACGAGGCGCAGAAGGCATACATCCAGTCGGCCGTCGGCAGCGTCTCGCCCGCCGACCAGATCGCGTCTGCCAAGTCCCTCCTGGACGCCGGCACGATCAGCCAGCAGGAGTTCGACTCGCTGAAGGCCAAGGCCCTCGCGTAGTAGTTCTCACCAGCAACCTCGAGGGCCCCGCACCCATTGGGTGTGGGGCCTTCGTGGTGCCTGACGACCGTGCCGAAGTCGACAGCGGTGCAAGGATGACGCATGGCGCAATCCGGCGAAGGGTCCATCCTCGTTCTCGGCGGCACCGCCTGGCTGGGCAGCGAGCTGGCGCGACAGGCAGCGGCCTCGGGATGGGCGGTGACCTGCCTGGCGCGAGGGGAGTCCGGGCCGGTACCCGAAGGGGTACGGCTGATCCGCGCGGATCGCAGCAGCCCGCACGCCTACGACGAGGTGGCGCAGCAGGACTGGGACGCGGTCGTGGACGTGACCTGGCAGCCGGGGATGGCCCGCTCGGCGGTCGGCGCGCTGGGGGAGCGGGCCGCGCGGTGGGTCTACGTGTCGTCGATCTCGGCGTACGCGGGCGAGACGCCCGATGCCCAGGTCGAGGACGCCGCCGTGCACGATCCCTGGCCCCATGACGTGGCGACGATGGCCGAGTATGGACCTGCCAAATCGGCGTGTGAGGCAATTGTCCGTAATGTGCTGGGGGAGCGGAGCGTCGTCGCCCGACTGGGCCTGATCGCAGGCCCAGGGGATCCGTCGGATCGGTTCGGCTACTGGGTCGCCAGGTTCGCTCTCGCTGGCGAACGATCGGTGTTGGTCCCGGATGCGGCGCAGCATCGCACACAGGTGGTCGACGTCCGCGACGCCGCGGCATGGCTGCTCGTCGCGGCCGGACCCCACGTCAGCGGCGCCGTGAACGTCGTGGGAGCCACGGTGCCGTTCGGGGAGGTACTGGCCGCCTGTGCGGACGCCGCCGGCTTCACCGGCGCCCAAGCGGTCGCCAGTGAGGAATCTCTCGTCGCCGAGCGCGTCGAGCCGTGGGCCGGGCCACGGTCGCTGCCGCTGTGGCTGCCGGAGGCGGACGCCGAGTTCTTCGGCGGGACGAGCGACGAACGCGCTGTCGTGGCCGGACTGGTGCGGCGCCCGTTGCACGAGACCATCGCAGATGTCCTTGCCGACGAGCGATCGAGGGGACTGGACCGACCCAGGCAGGCGGGCCTCACATGGCAGGAAGAGCGTGAGCTGATCTCTCGTTTGTCATAATGTGCATTATCGGCGTTAGAGTGCCCCATCGATGGCGCGGGCTTCAGGGGCTCAAGGTGACGCTTCCGCGGACCACGAGCACCGTGAAGCCCTTGCCCTGCAGGGTCGCAGCCATCTGCCACGGCCCAGAGCGCGGCAGCACCCCGGTGGCGACCGACGAGTTGCCGTCCGAGGTCACGCGCCACGTGATCGGCTCGGCGAGGTTCGTTGACGTCCAGACCACCTGCCCGGAGGTTGACGGTCTCGCCAGTGAGACCGTCAACTGGCCCGGTCGTCGACCGTTGAGCGTCGTGGGTACCGCTGGGGTGGTCGAGATCGCTACGGCAGATCCGCGTGGCCCAGCGTCTCGCACGACGAAGGTCACGGCCCCCGCGACTTCGTGCCCGTCTTCGGAGAGCACGTGGTAGGTCACCGTGGCAGGTCCGCGACGCAGGGTCCGGGACGGCGTGATGTCCAGGCTGGGCCCACGCAGGTCGGCCGCGACGGGTATGACCGCACCCGAGGCATCGGTGAGCTGTGGTGCCGTCTGGGCCATCGTGACGCCCTCGCCGAACGTCAGGGTGATCGTCCTCGGCGAGGCGGCCACGACGGATCCGTTCCGCGGGTTGCTGCGCAGGAGTTCTGCGTGCGCGAACGCCGGCGCTGGGCTCACCAGGAGGATCAGTGAGCCCAGCACCGCGACCGCGAAGGCCCGTTTGATCATCAGCCAGCTGTCGGGGCGACGACGGTCACCGACGGAGCCGGGCTCTGCTGGTCAGATCCGTCTCCCGGCACGTTGACCCAGGCCTCCACGGCGGCAACGGAGTTGCCCACGGTCCGCGTCCCGACGCGTGCGGTCACGTCCGCGTCCGCGGGCACCTTCGCCGACGTGGTATCCACAAGGATGGAGCCGGTCTCCCCGACCGTCACCGGCCGTGCCGTCAACGGGATGTCGTTGACGTCGAGCGACACCTGCTGGCCGGCGTACGCCGGCAGGTAGCCGGTCACCGTCGCGTTCGCGCCCTTCCGGGTGACCTTGATCTCGGCGTTGCAGGTCTGGACGGTCTTGAAGTAGTACTTCTGCGGAGCCGAGCCGACGGCGGCCTTCGGCCACGACAGTCGAATGCCGAAGTCGTCGAACTGATCATCGGGCAGGCTGCCGCCTGACCAGGTGATCGTCTTGCCATCGGAGGTGAGCTTCCAGCCGGCCTTCGGCTGGGCCTTGGCGTTGGTGGCGCCATCGGGAATGGTGACGGTGACGGCGTTCGTGGCGTCCCCGTCGCAGCCGTGTCCTGGCCGCAGGAATACGGCCGTGCTGCTGCCGGCGGTCGCGGTGGCGCCGTGGAGATCGACTCCGACGTGCGCGCTGGCCGGGGCGGCGATGGCGACGGCGCCCGCGGTGGCGACGGCACCGGCGAGAACCGAGCGGATCAGGACATTCGTGAATGCATGCATGATGAAGCCTTTCGTTGGAATGTGAGTTGTCGTCTGAGACGCCAGTGGGCGTCGGATTCCGCGTCTTCAGGACGCAGGAGAGGGGCCGCCGATGGCGGCGAGAATCAGATCGACAGTGCGGGTGGTCCCCGGTGCTGCCACGGCTGGGTCGCGACGCGCCGCATCCGTGGCGCCTGGTCGGCGATCGCCACCGCGACAGTGACCCACTTCGGCGTCCAGACTTCGACGGCATAGCTGCGGCCAAGGCTGTTGAGGAACCGAAGCCAGGCAACGAGGTGGGCATCACCGCGGGTCAGTACGACGGCAGACGCCAAGGTCGCCAGAAGATGCAGCGCGAGCATGGACATGGTCGGGGTGAAGCCTTGATGCGCACCCGCGTGGCCGGTGGACAGGGTGAGCAGGACGTGGAAGAGGGCCTGCACCGCGAGCAGGTAGCCCAGCAGCCAGGCCACTCCCCTGCGGCGGTCGGTCAAGGTCACGCTCAGGGCGATGGCGATCGGGAGCAGGACGAGCAGGGAGACGATGTCAGGAAGGCTCCCCTGCCCGCCGGCAGCATGACCGGCGACGGAGATGGCGAGTACGCACATCCCCAATACCAGGCCGCGCACAAGCCGCAGCCACCCCGTGTTGTGTTCCCCAAGCACCCGCGAAGATTAGCGGAAGGTTAAGGGAATGCAAGTTGCCTAGGGATTTCGTGCCTGGGCCAGGTCTGCTCGCAGGCCGCTGAGCACGGCGAATTGGTCGTACCCGACGGTGATCAGTCGGAACCCGGCAGCACGCCACTTGGCGGCGAGGCTGGCATCGGCGTGGATGCCGGGCACGATGCCGTGGCGCCCGCAGGCCTCGACGATGCGTCGGATGGCGTCAATGAATCGGGCATCGTCGTGGTCGGTGCCAGGGGGCAGCCCCAGAGTCAAGGACAGATCGACAGGCCCCACATAGACGCCGTCGATGCCCGGAACGGCGAGGATGTCCTCGATGTCCTCGACGGCCTCCTTGGTCTCGATCATGACGATGCAGGCGACCGTCTGGTTGGCGACGCGCGCGTAGTCATCGCTGTAGCGACTAATGGCCGCGACCGGCCCGTAACTGCGTGATCCCTCGGGTGCGTAGCGGCAGGCGGCCACTGCCCGAGCGGCCGACTCGGCGTCGTTGACCATCGGGACGATGACCGCCAGTGCGCCGGCGTCGAGGGCCCGCCCGATCGAGGTCGCGTCGTTGTGTGCCACGCGCACCACAGGGATGGAACCGGCCGCCTCGACGGCCTGGATCATCGCCAGCATCTCCGACTCCGAGGCGATCCCGTGCTGCATGTCGACAACGACGTAGTCGTAGCCCGCCCGGGCTGCAGCCTCGGCCGTCATGGGCTCACGCAGGAACATCCAGGCGCCGAGAGCGGGGCTGCTCCCCCATCGGTCTTTCAGGCTCGGAATCGTCATGTGGGAAGCCTAGATGGGTTCGGCTGGCGTCATGGGAGCGGAGACGGCGATGGGCCGGGCCCGCGTGTGCGGTGCCCGGCCCATCGGCTGTTGTCTAGAGGGTGCCGATCTTGTACTTGGCGAGGATGCCCTTGGAGATCGGGTCGGCACCATGCTTGCTGTTGTACAGCGCGGTGCCGTTCTTGCCGCACATGGAGACGACCAGGGCGGGGCCGCCCGGGTGCTTGGGGATCCATGCGGTGATCTTGTACACGTTCTTGCCGACGACCGACCAGCAGTCAGTGGCCTTGTTGTGCTTCTTGACCTGCGCCATCGTGTACTTGGCGGAGGGCTTGCTGGTGTCAGTCGCGGCACTCGCGGCAGGCGCGGCGAGAACGGCGGCGAGGGCGATCGGCAGGGCCGCACCCGTCGCGAGGATTCGGGTCACTGTCTTGCGCGAGCTCATGTGCTCTCACTTTCGTCGTGTCTTCGGCGGCGGCACTGGCGTGCCGTCGCTCTCGTCGGTCCAAGGTTCACATGCCCACGGGCAGGCCTGCTCCCCTGTTCATCTGGTGTTATCGGCCCGGCAGGACTGCGTCGGGACCGTTCAGGGCTAACCGACCACGCCAATCTGCATCGTGGCGAGGGCAGCCTTGGCAGAGGCGCTGGCCGAATGCATGCTGGTGAAGGCCGCGGTGCCGTCGCTGCCGCACATGGATCTGATGACGGCCGGGCCGCCCGGATGGACGCCCACCCAGGCGGTGAGGTTGTAGACGCCGCCGCTGACGATCGACCAGCAGTCGGTCGGGGCAGAATGTCCCTTCACCTGCGCCGCCGTGTACTTGGCATTGGTGCTCGGGGCGGGAGCTGCAGCGGGGGCCGGGGCAACTGCCGCTGGCGCCGTCGCGGAGACCATCGTTCCGACCCAGAACGGCTTCAGCTTCGCCGTCGTCTTGGCCGGTCCTCCCGAGAGTTTGTTGTACATACGGGTGCTGTTCCGGCCGCACACGGACCTGATGAACGCCACGTGCGTCCGGTGCCGGACGGTCCAGTGGGTCAGGTTGTACACGTTCCGGTTGGCAACTGTCAGGCACCGGGTGGCGAAGTGGTTGCGGCGGACCTGCTTGACGGTGTACACCTTGCCCGACTTGGTGCTCGCCGGAGTCGCGGCCTGCTGCTTCACCACGAGGGTGCCGATCCGGTACGACTTGAGCGCCGCGGCCGCACCAGCGTTGCCGCCGTGCTTGGCGGTGAAGGCGGCAGAGCCGTCGATGCCGCACATCGCCTGGATCACCGCGGGACCACCAGGATGCTGCGGGATCCACTTGGTGAGGTCGAAGACGCCATCGTTTACAGCCGACCAGCAGTCGGTGGGCGACTTGTGCGCTGCAACGTCTTCGATCGTGAAGTTCTTCAGGACGACACCGGTGGCCCCGACGACGCTGCCGATGCGGAGCTTGGCCAGCTGCGAGCCTGCTACACCGTCGGATCCATGCTTGCCGTTGTAGGCCGCCGAGCCGTCCTGTCCGCACATCGGGGTGATGACGCCCGCGCCGCCGGGGTGGACGGGAATCCACGTGCTGAGGCCGTAAATGCCACCACTGATCACGGACCAGCAGTCCGCGGCCGTGCTGTGCTTCGACACCTCTTCCATCGTGTAGTCACCGTGGATGGTGATCGCAGGAACGGACGGTGTCACAGCGGGCGTGGGTAGTGCCACGGGCACGTAGTCGCTCTGGGTGCCGATCTTGAAACCTGCGAGAGCGGCTTGCGCTGTGCTGCTGGCACCGTGCTTGCCCCAGAAGGCTACGGATCCTTCGGTGCCGCAGAGCGCGATGATCTGCGAGGTGCCACCCGGGTGCTGTGGGATCCACGTCGTCAGGTTGTACACGCTGCCAAGGATTGCTGACCAGCAGTTGGACTGAGTGTTGTGCGTCTTGACCTGCACGAGTGTGTATGTGCCTGTGGCGGCCGGCGCCGTGGTGCCGGTAAGTACGCCGATCTGGTGCGGGACCAAGGCGGCCTGGGCCGTCGCAGACGGAGTGGGTGAGGCACTGCCGTGCTTGCCGTTGAAGCTGGCGGACCCATCGAGCCCGCACAGTGCAACGATCTGGGTAGTTCCGCCGGGATGCTTCGGAATCCACAGTGTGAGGTCGTAGACCTTCGTGCCGATCACGGTCCAGCAACTGGCTGACGTCGCGTGTCCTTGAACCTGCGCGAACGTGTACGTCGCGGTGGTGTTCGGAGTCGGTGTGGTTCCTCCGCCCGCGGTGCCGCCACCGGTCGTGCCACTGAGGCTGCCGATGGAGAACTGCGCCAACTGGTTCTGCGCCGACGTTGAGGGTGCAGCCGACGTGCTGCCGTGCTTGCCGTTGAAGCTGGCAGAGCCGTCGTTGCCGCACATCGCGGTGATCACCGCAGTGCCGCCGGGATGCTTGGGAATCCACGAGGTGAGGTCGTAGACGGTCGTCCCGACCACTGACCAACAGCTCGCCGCGGTGCTGTGCGTCTGGACCTGGGCGAACGTGTAGGTGGTTGCCGGTACCGGCGGCAGCGTCGCGTTCAGGGCGCCGATTCGGTACTGCGTGAGGGTCGAGTTCGGCAGGCTTTGGCTGCCATGCTGGCCGTTGAACATGCCCGAGCCGTCGATTCCACACAGCCCGATGATGGGCGCTGCACCACCCTCGTGCCGAGCAATGAACGCGGTGAGGTTGTAGACGCTGCCGTTGATGGCCGACCAGCAGTCGCGCTCAGTGCCGTGCTGGGCCACCTGCGCCAGGGTGTAGCTTCCCACGGCCGAACGCGCAATGGTCGGTTTGGGTGCCGAGAGCGTCGGCGTCGCGGCCGACGATGCGGATGCGGTCATGACCCCAGCGATCACGGCCAGCGGCAGCGCCGCACCCATGACAACGCGCCCCAACCCCGTCTGGAACAGATTCATTGCGCCCCTAGCCTCGTGACCCGATCCGCCCGCTCCCCCGCAGGCGCGCGAGCGAACGACGGACAACATCAGTCCCCGTCAACCTAGGTAGGGGCGCCCAAGGGCGATGTCTGAGGAATCCAAGATTCCGGTAAATCGTATGCCCGGTATGCAGAGATTCCTGAGGGGAATATCCCGGTACATCCCCAATGCCGGTTTCCGGTAGGGCGTAGTGGACCGCGCCGATCCACCGGGCTCAGCCGAGGGTTCCGACCTCGAACGTCGGCAGGAGGCTCGCGACCTGCGGCGAGCCGCCGTGCTGACTGTTGTACAGGGAGGTTCCGTCGACGCCGCACATGGCCTCGATGACGCCGGGGCCGCCCGGATGCTGCGGGATCCACGGGGTGAGGTCGTAGACCAAGCCGTCGACAACCGACCAGCAGTCCTGCGGTGTGGCGTGCTTCTCCACTTCGGCAATCGTGATCGCGGCAGCGGCACCCGTGGCAGCAGCAGAGGCTGCCGGCGCCGTTGAGGCGACCGCGGCGGCCGAGCTGGCCGGGGCAGCCGAGGCCGCTCCCCCACCAGCCGGGGTGACCGCCAGCCCGGCGAGAGCGGCGCCGGCGCTGGCCGAGCCGCCGTGCTTGCCCTCGTACGCCGCCGTGCCGTCCTTGCCGCACATGGCCTCGATGACGCCGGGGCCGCCCGGGTGCTGGGAGATCCATGAGGTGAGGTCGTAGACCTGGCCGCTGACCAGGCTCCAGCAGTCCTGCGGAGTCGAGTGCGCCTTCACGTCCGCCAGGGTGAGGCCGCCAGCCGCGCCGGCGGAGGACGAGGGCGCCGGAACGGCGCTCGACGAGGGTGCGGTGGAGGTGTCCTCGGTGTTCTCGGTGTCGAGGCTGCGCGACTCCCAGACGGCGCCTGCGCCGGTGTGGCCGACGACGACCGTCAGTGCGAATGCTGCGACGGAAAGCACGATGGCGATGAGCCCCAAGGCCAGCTGCGGGCCTTTGCCCAGCGAGATCGTCGGTGCGGGATCCTGCTTCGCGGCATGCCGCGAGACCCATGCCCACATGAGCGCGACGACGAGCAAGAGCAGCGAGAGCCAAGGCAGGATGTCGCCCCACTTGGAATGCGTCTGGGAAACACCGACCACGGCAGCTAGTGCCTGTCCGGACAGCTTGGAGATGAAGGCCGCCCCGGTCCCGATGGTGAGGCCGATGAGCGTGGCCCACAAGAAGGCCCCGCGCCACTTCGGGACCAGGACGATCGCGATCAGCGCGATGGCCGACAGCGGAATCATCGACACCGCGAAGTGCACGATGAGCGTGTGCACCGGCAGCCCGGTGATCAGGAAGAACGGGTTGTCTGCAAGGACGGAGGTCACGATCGTGGCTGTGGTGTTCACGGGCAGATCAAACCAGACGATCCTGCATATGTTGTAACGCTAGGCCAATTAGGCGATTCGTCCGATCCGGTAGCCCTTGAGAACGCTCGCCGCGGCGGCATCCCCCGCATGTTGGGTCTTGTACAGGGCCGTTGCCTTCTTGCCGCACATGGAGACGACCACTGCTGAGCCGCCCGGGTGCTTGGGGATCCACGCGGTCACGTTGTAGACGCCCTTGTTGACGACGGTCCAGCAGTCGGTCGCCGAGCGGTGCTTCTTGACCTGCTTCATCGTGTAGGTCTTCTTGGGGGCGGTGGGGGTGGACGGGGTCGCCGTCGACGAACCGCTGAGGGTTCCGATCACGTAGTTGGCAAGCGCACCGGCGGCGCTCGCAGAGCCCTGATGCTTGCTGTTGTACAGGCTCGTGCCGTCGATGCCGCACATGGACGTGATCACACCGGGCCCACCAATATGCTTGGGAATCCAGGCGGTCAGGTTGTAGACCTTGCCGCTGACAACCGACCAGCAGTCGCCAGCGGAGTTGTGGGCGGCGACCTGCGTCATCGTGTAGTTCGTCGTGGCGGACGGGACGGAACTCGGGTCCAGCACGCCGATCCGGTATTGCGCCAACGCCCGCGCGGGTTCGTTCTCCTCGCCTTGGCTGCGGCCGTGCCGACCGTTGTAGGACGAGCTGCCGTCGATGCCGCACATGGCGATGATCACTTTGGATCCACCCTCGTGCCGCGGGATGAAGTTCGTCAGGTTGTAGACGCCGCCATTGACGATCGACCAGCAGTCCTGCTGTGTCGCGTGCTTCTGTACGTCGGCGAAGGTGTACACGGTCTCCGCACGGGCGGCGCTCGGTGCCACGAGTGTGGCTGCGGCGGCGATGGAGGCTGCGGAGGCCAGGACGCGGAGTCGGGTCTTTGCGTTGCTCATGCTGGCAGTGTACGAAAGGTCAGCCGGAAGTGCGGAATTCTGACGTCTGGGTCCGTTCTGTCCAGATTTCCGGCGCCTGTCACACCGGTCCGACACAATCTCCCCGTGAACCTCGCCCGAGTGAGCCGACCGGCGAGCATTGCGCTGGCGGCGGGAGCGTCCGCGCTCCTCCTGGCCGGGGTGGTGTTCCCCGCCATCGTCGTGGGCGCCTTCGCGGTGGGCATGGCTTGGCTTAGGCCCGCCGTTCCACCGTCGGAATAGGCCCGACCAACAGCGCGACTCCCCCGCGCAGCCATGCGAGCATTCCCGCAGGGGGACGATTCTGGAGGTCTGATGCGCACCATTCTGCGGCTGGCAATGGCAGTGGTCCTTGGTTCATCGATCGGCTTGGTGCCGGGCGCACCGGCGCACGCCATGGGCTCTGGCAACCCGTATGAGGATCTCCAGGTGGGCGTCACCTACACGGTCTATCAACCGCTGTACACCGCCGGGCTCAAGCTGACCCGAACCGGAAGCCAGTCCGCATGCCCGGTCGGCACGGAGCAGAACATGGTCGCTGCCTACGGCAGGCAGCGGACCACGCCTCTGGACATCGTCGAGGGCCGGCCCATCTGCAGCGATCCGGTGGGCGCGGGGAAGTCGTTGGGCACGGTCTCGGTGCTCGGCGCCAAGGCGCACGTCACGGTCTTCTGCGACCTGTCGAATGCGACCCAGTCGAAGAACTGCTCGCGCAATGACATGGCCAAGTACGGCGGCGCCCTGTCCGTGCGCCTGCCTGCCTACGGCAAGCTGCGCTCGACCGATGTCGTACTGCAGACGTTCGGGTCGAAGCCGTTGAGCTTCGCGGCGCTGCTGAAGGTCGCGAAGTCGATGAAGCCCGTTGCGGCCCCCTCGGTGATCGGCGGCACCGCTACCTGCACGCAGACGGGCTTCAGCGACGTCATCGCGGCCGGGCTGCCCAAGGCTGAGGTCCTCGTCTCGGTCGACAAGTTCCAATGCGACAGCGGCTGGGCGTACGCCTTCGCGACAATCGGTGACGGCAAGGGCCACGACATCGGCGTGACCGACGTCTTCGAGGCGGAAGGCCAGTTCTGGATTCCCAAGAACCGCAGCCAGGTGTGCGGCACACCGGTCAGCGGGCATCCGGACCAGCGGCCGGCTGACTCCCCGGTGCCTGCCGGCATCTGGGCCAACGCCTGCGACACCAACTAGCGACTGCGCATGCCTGCGGGGCGGTCGTCACTCCGCAGGCATCGGCCCCTAGGTTTAGCGTGTGTCGAAAGTACTGACCTCCCTTCCCGTGGGCGAGCGCGTCGGCATCGCCTTCTCCGGCGGCCTGGACACCTCCGTGGCCGTGGCCTGGATGCGCGACAAGGGGGCCACCCCCTGTACCTACACCGCTGACATCGGCCAGTACGACGAGCCGGACATCGACTCCGTGCCTGGTCGCGCTCTGCAGTACGGGGCGGAACTGTCCCGGCTCGTCGACTGCAAGGCCGCGCTCGTCGATGAGGGACTGGCTGCGCTCGCCTGTGGGGCGTTCCACATCCGCTCGGGCGGTCGGCAGTACTTCAACACCACTCCCCTGGGTCGGGCAGTCACCGGCACTCTTCTGGTTCGCGCGATGCACGAGGACTCGGTCGACATCTGGGGTGACGGATCGACCTTCAAGGGCAATGACATCGAGCGCTTCTATCGCTACGGACTCCTGGCCAACCCGAACCTGCGGATCTACAAGCCATGGCTCGACGCAGACTTCGTCAACGAGCTCGGTGGGCGCAAGGAGATGTCCGAGTGGCTGGTTGCTCACGACCTGCCGTATCGCGACAGCGTCGAGAAGGCGTACTCCACTGACGCCAACATCTGGGGCGCCACCCACGAGGCGAAGACGCTCGAGCACCTCGACACCTCGATCGAGATCGTCGAGCCGATCATGGGCGTGCGATTCTGGGATCAATCCATCTCGATCCCAGCCGAGGACGTGACGGTGCGGTTCGAGCAGGGCCGCCCGGTGGAGATCGACGGCAAGGGCTTCACCTCGGCCGTCGCCCTCGTGCACGAGGCGAACGCCATCGGCGGGCGGCACGGGCTCGGAATGGCCGACCAGATCGAGAACCGGATCATCGAGGCCAAGAGCCGCGGCATCTACGAGGCTCCGGGGATGGCGCTGCTGTTCATCGCCTACGAACGGCTGCTGAGTGCGATCCACAACGAGGACACGATCGCGAACTATCACGCCGAGGGACGTCGGCTTGGTCGCCTGCTCTATGAAGGCCGCTGGCTGGACCCGCAGGCGCTCATGCTGCGCGAGTCACTGCAGCGCTGGGTTGCCTCAGCGGTCACTGGCGAGGTCACGCTTCGGCTGCGTCGCGGAGACGACTACTCGATCATCGACACCCGCGGTCCCGCCTTCAGCTACCACCCGGACAAGCTCTCGATGGAGCGGACCGAGGACGCCGCCTTCGGGCCGGTCGACCGCATCGGTCAGTTGACGATGCGCAACCTCGACATCGCCGACTCGCGCGCCAAGCTGGAGCTGTACGCCAGCCAGGGTCAGTTGCTGGCAGGCCAGGCGCAACTCATCGGTGAACTGCGTGCGGGTGGTGCTGCAGCGATCGCGGCCGCTCCGGCGGAGACCCTTCTCGAGGAGGGTGAGGCACAGCTCCTCGACCGCGCCATGATGGAGGCCGGAACGGACTGACCCCGATCTCTCAGGGGTGATGTACTTGGCTCGGGAGGGGTGAAGATGCGCGATCGAATGCTGTCTAGCCTGCGCGGAGCGCGGGGGCGTCGTCGTCACGCCACCCTTGAGCCCAGCCGCCCGGTCCTGTCGCCGGCAGTCGCCTTCTCCCCCAACACAAGCGTTGTCAATCTTGCGGTCTATCGCGACGGCGTCCGGGTCGCCGAGCCCAAGACCCTCGCCGAGGTGTACGAGGACCTGCACGAGGACGAGAACGCCTTCGCCTGGATCGGCCTCTACCGGCCGAGCCCGGAGGAGGTCATCTCGCTCGCGGAGGAGTTCTCGCTCCACGAGCTGGCCGTTGAGGATGCGATCGTCGCGCATCAGCGACCGAAGCTGGAGCGCTACGGCGACACCCTCTTCGTGGTCCTCAGCGCCGCCCGCTATCTCGACGACGTCGAGGAGGTGGAGTTCGGCGAACTGCACGTCTTCGTCGGTCCCAACTTCGTCATCAGCATGCGGCACAGCGAGTCGCCGGACCTGTCCGGCGTACGGTCTGGACTCGAGGAGGATCCCGAGCTCCTGGCGCTGGGACCGGAGGCCGTCCTGTACGCAATGCTCGACCGGGTCGTCGATGGCTACCTGCCAGTCGTGACTGGCCTGGAGAACGACATCGACGAGATCGAGAGCGAGGTCTTCTCCGGAGACCCGGAGGTGTCACGTCGCATCTACGAGCTCTCGCGCGAGGTCATCGAGTTCAAGCGAGCGACCCTCCCCCTCATCGGCATCTTCGAGGCACTCGAGGGCGGCTTCGACAAGTACGGCGTGGGCGAGGAACTGCAGCGCTCGCTGCGCGACGTTGCGGACCACAACATCCAGGTCACCGAACGCGTAGAGGGCTTCCAACTGCTGCTCCGCGACATGCTCACCGTCAACGCGACCATGGTCGCGCAGCAGCAGAACGAGGAGATGCGAGCACTGACGATCGCAAGCAACGAGCAGAACGTCGAGGTCAAGAAGATCTCCGCATGGGCCGCAATCCTTTTCGCACCAACACTTATCGGGACGATCTACGGAATGAACTTCCAGTTCATGCCCGAGCTCGACAAGGTGTGGGGCTATCCCCTTGCGCTGGGGATGATGGCGGCCGTCTGTATCTCGCTGTACACCGTGTTCAAGCGTCGCGACTGGCTGTGAGTCGGCCCGGTCACGAGCAGGTGCCGCCCTGTCCGAAGTTCTGGACCCAGTAGGTCCCGTACTGGCTTGATGTGTTGGTCGCCGTGCCGAAGCCCACATGCTCTAAGGATGCGTCGATGATGTTGGCGTAGTGGCCGGGTGAATTGCGCCACCCCGTCATGACGCTGTCGACGCCGTCGTATCCAGCTGCGATGTTCTCGGCGGCCTTGCTCCAGTGATATCCGTGTGCCGACATTCGATCCCACGGCTCGCTTCCATCCGGCCCCACATGGCCGTAGTGCCCCGTCGAGGCCATGAGCGTCGCGTAGTCCTGGGCCGTCTTGGTCAGTCGCGCGCACAGCGCGAGCGGCGGGGCGCCGACAGCAGAGCGCAGGTCGTTGATGCGCGCGAGCATCTGGTCCTGCCACGATGTGTCGGCGGGAACTGACGTTGCCGTGCGCGGCGCCGCGTCGGTGCCGGCTGTGGGACTTGCGGCCGACACGCGCATGACCGCGCGGAGGACGGTACGTGAGGCCCCTGAGACCACGATCGTGAATGCGCCCGGTTCGGCGTAGGCGTGCTTCACGTTCGCTGAACACCGCATCGGATGCCTACGGGCCGAGACGGCCGTGCAGCGGCTGGCGACCTTGGTGCTGGCCCCATCCCCCCAGGCGACCGTGACGGACCTGCCGCTGCTCAACCTGAGCACGGATACGTGAACGGGCCTGTGGGCCCGCACCGTCCGGTCCGATTGGACGTGGATCACGGGTGAAGGACCTGCCGTAGCCGCCCGGGCGGGCCCGGCCAGCCCGGAAGCCCCGCCCAGGAGCACGCCGATCAGCGCCAGCAGGGACGCAGCCCTCCGAGCGAACCGATGGGTCGTGGTGCGCGGTGTCACTGCTGCATCATGCATGGCAATCGTCGACCGCCCAGACGCACAGCGGTCGCCGGCCCAGGTCTTACCCAGGCTTAACCTGACAAAACGGACATTCGGCTCCCCCGGCCCCCGTGGGAAGCCGAGAACTTCCGTGGCCGCGGATTCCCTCACGGAGGTTTGACGAGGGGGAACCAGGGGAATAACAAGCGCGTCATATGTGTCAACACGAAGGGTCGTCCAGCATGGACGGCCCGGCACGGAGAGGGAAAGACCATGAGTGAGTCCATGCGCGGCAGCCGGTTGGGTGCCCTGAGCTACGAGACCGACGCCCACGTGGCACCGGCCGATCGACTTGTCATCGCCTACCTGTGCCCAGAAGGCCACGAGACGCTGGTGCCGTTCTCCGTCGAGGCTGAGGAGATTCCGTTCGATTGGTCTTGCCGCTGCGGCCGATCCTCAACCCGACCGGACGCTGAAATGCCCGAGGAGAAGCCAACCAAGCACGTAAGGACCCATTGGGACATGCTTCTCGAGCGGCGCACTATCGCCGACCTTGAGGTGCTGCTTCAGGAGCGCCTGGACCTCCTGCACGGGCTCGAGGGCGCGACGAAGAGCCGCCCGGCCCTGCGTAAGTCGGCCTGACCTAGCGCTCGATCTGCGGCGGGCTCCCCGGTGACGGGGGGCCCGCTTCGTCGTCTGGGACCACGGTGCTGTGGATGACGGCACCCTGGATGACGTCTCCCCCGGGGTTGTGGACGCCTGGGACGCGCACGGTCGTGAAGCGCGCTGAGACCCACGACCTGGCCCGCGACCGGAAGAGCCGCTGTGTCGGGGGGAACACGAGAAGAAGCCCCAGGAGGTCGGACCAGAATCCGGGGATCGCCACCAGCAGGCCGCCGACGAACGAAAGCGTGTGGCGGCTGGCATCGACCTGGGTGCCTTCATTGGAGGCGACCACGATGTCGCGCATCGCCGCATCGCCAGCATTGCGCATGAAGGCGAAGCCGACGGGAATCCCGGCAAGGAGAAGCAGGAAGGTCCAGCCCCAGCCGATCCACTGCGCAACCAGGTAGATCGTCACGCACTCCAGGAGCGGGTAGCCGATCAGCAGGAGCCTGCGGCGAAACCCGCTCACTCTTGGGCCCGCTTGGCATGGGCGCGCCGCCTGATGCGGGTGACCTTGTCATCGACGCCCCACGCCGAGACCCGCCACAGGGCCTCGACGACGATCTTCCGGCTCATCTTGCTCGAGCCCGAGGTGCGCTCGACGAAGGTGATGGGCACCTCGCGTACCGTCAGGCCGCGCTGGATTGCCCGCCACGCGAGATCGATCTGGAAGCAGTAGCCCTGGGATGCGACCTCATGCAGGTCCAGCTTGCGCAGCGTGTCGGCGCGGAAGGCGCGGTAGCCGCCGGTCGCGTCGTGGATCGGAACGCCCAGCATCACGCGCGTGTACGCGCTCCCGCTGCGGGAGATGAACTGCCGTGTCTTGGGCCAGTTCTCGGTCCTGCCACCGGGCACCCAGCGCGATCCGAGAACGAGGTCTGCCGTCCGGAGGGCGTCGAGCAGGCGAGGGAGCTGCTCGGGCTGGTGCGAGCCGTCGGCATCCATCTCGACGACCACCTCGTAGCCCTCCTGGAGGGCCCATGCGAAGCCGGCCAGGTACGCAGCGCCAAGGCCTTCTTTGCCCAGTCGGTGCATGACCTGGACGTTCGGGTCATCTGCGGCGATCTCGTCGGCGACCCGTCCCGTGCCGTCAGGGGAGTTGTCGTCGGCGATCAGGATGTGCGCCTCAGGCACCGACGAGCGGACCCGCGCGACGATCGGCGTGATCGTCGTGAGCTCGTTGAACGTGGGGATGATCACGAGGATGCGGCCGAGGTCGGCGAAGGTGGCAGACGTCACCATGTCACCTTAGGCGATGGGCCGACGCCGCCCACGAGCCGACCACAGCACCGCCACAGTCATGGCTGCCAGGGCGATCAAGGACAGCACAACCTCTACGCCGTGGCCCAGTGCGGTGGCCCAGGTGGTCTGCCCGCGCAAGGGGACGTCAGCAACCCGCCAGCCGACATCGCCCTCGTCGATGCGGTCCAGGAAGGAGCCGTCGGGTGCGACCACGGCGGAGATGCCGCTAGTCGCGGCGACGACGACGGAGCGGCCGAACTCGATCGCACGAAGGCGCTCGATGGCCAATTGCTGCTCAGGCTGGGCGGTGCCGCCGTACGTGGCGTTGTTCGTCTGAACTGTGAGGACCCTCGCTCCCCCGTCGACGACCGCGTGCACGACGTCGCGGTAGGCGACTTCGAAGCAGATGACGTTGCCGACCGGCACACCGCCGATCGTGAGGTTGCCGGGCTTGGTCCCTGGGATGAAGTCCCTGGGGATCCGGTCGAAGCGCGCGATGTGCTGGGCGAGGAAGTCGCGGAAGGGGATGTACTCGCCGAACGGGACCGGGTGGTTCTTCACGTACATCTCCTGCGGTCCGGCGACCGGGTCCCAGACGATGCCGACGTTCCATACGCCGTTCGGGTTGTCCGGGACCGAGATGACTGCGCCGACGAGGATCGGCGCCTGCACCGCTCGTGCCGCCGCGGAGATCGCGGCGGCCGCATCGGCGTCGGTGAACGGGTCGATGTCGGAAGAGTTCTCCGGCCATAGGACGAAGGCCGGACGCCTGGCCTTGCCTGCGTCGATGGCTTTGGCGAGGTCGAGCGTCTGGGCTACGTGGTTGTCGAGAACGGCCCGTCGGACGTCCATCGCGCCAAGGCCGACCTCGGGTGTTCCTCCCTGCACGATGGCGATGGTCGCGGTCGCTGGGCCGCCGTTGGTGTCGCCGGTACTCGGCACCCCGAGGACGGCCGGCACGAAGACCAGAAGTGCGCACGACACGAGCCACGCCGCCGACCAGTTTCGTCGGCCCGCGCGATAGTCCAGGGCGATCGTGACGATCGCTGCGCCGATGAACGCCACGGCGAAGGAGACCAGCGAGGATCCGCCCCACGGCGCGAGCGCCACCATCGGACCGCCTGGCTGCGCGAACGAGAGGTTCCCCCAGGGGAAGCCGCCGAACGGCACCCGACCGCGCAGCACCTCAGACAAGACCCACACCGCTCCGATCCAGACCGGAGCGCCAGGGAGGCGGCTGACGAGCGCCGTCCCCAGTCCCGCAAGGGCGAACCAGCAGGCGCACAGCAGTGTGAGCAGGATCCACGCGTCCCAGCCGATCACCCGCATCCAGCCCAGCAGGAGCAGGAAGTACACCATTCCGGAGAGGAATCCCAAGCCGAGCCCGCGGCGCAGGGACGACCGCCAGAGCGCCGTGGTGAGCAGGGCGACCGCCGCGATCGCGTAGGGCCCGAACGCCACCGGCGGGAAGGCCAGCCACATCACGACGCCGGACAGCACCGCAAGCGCCGTCGCGCGCGGGAGCGTCATGAGCGGTGGCATGGCTAGGCCTCGAGTGTGTCGTGGATGGTGCGGCCGAAGGCGACGGTGCGCAGGCACTGGGGCACGACGCCGTCGGTGCTCATCGCCGGAAGTCCCGGCGTGCCACTGCGCGGGTCGGTCGACCACGCGGCGAGCCGTTCGTCAGGGGCTTGGACGACGACATCGGCGACGTCCCACAGGGCGTAGTGAGCCGGCGCGCCCGGAGCGAGAACACCGGCGTCGGTGCGCCCCACCGCGCGCCATCCCCCGCGGGTGTGCGCCGAGAAGGCCGATCGGGCCGACACTCGCTGAGCCGGATTGTGGTGCAGCATCGCCGCGCGAACGGCCTCCCACGGACCGAGAGCCGTCACCGGTGAGTCCGAGCCGAGTGCGACGACGACGCCCGCCGCCGTGAGGTCTGCGATCCGGTTCATCGAAGTGGCGCGGGTGCGTCCCAGACGCTGCTCATACATCCCGCCCCGATTGCCCCACAGCGCGTCGAACATGGGCTGCATGCTGGCGATGATCCCCAAGTCGGCCATGGCCGCGATCGAGTCGTCAGAGACCATCTCCGCGTGCTCCAGTCGATGCCCGAGTTGCCGAACGCGATCGGCGCCAAGCGTTCTTGCGGCGGACACGTAGCCATCGACCGCCGACTGGCACGCGGCGTCACCGATGCAATGGAAGGCGGACTGGAACCCTGCGTCGGTGGTCAGCAGGATGTGCTCGGCGATGGCCTCGGACGTGAGGTAGCGGGCGCCGTTGGAGTCCGGAGCGTCGGCGTACGGCGAAGACAGGCATGCGGTGCGCGAGCCGAGCGCTCCGTCGACGGAAAGGTCGCCGCCGACCGCATACGCGCCGCACTCGCGGGCGCGATCGATGCCCCCCTCCTGTGCGAGCTCGCCCCAGTAGCCGAACACGGCCGGACCCAGCTCGGTCGAGGACAACGTGGTGAGATCCGAGAGGTCGTCTAGGCCCGAGATGCTCGGTCCAGCCATCTCGTGCATGGCCACGATCCCGAGGCTCGCCGCATGACGGCGGGCTGTTCGCTGCGCCTCTCGACGCTGGCTGGGCCTGACGGACGCCAAGGCGGCTTCGCGAACGGCGTGGTGCGCCTGCTGCGTCAGCGGCAGGTCCGGGTGGAAGCCGCCAAGGTCACGGACGCCTGGGACCGCGTCGAGGAGCGCACTCGACACGGCTGCCGAGTGGACGTCGATGCGTGAGAGGTAGACGACTCTTCCCGGTGCCGCGCGGTCGAGTTCGCCTCGCGACGGCAACCGTGCCTGGCTCCAGCGGGTCTCGTCCCAGCCGTGGCCGAGGATCACTCCGCTGCTGAGGCTGCGCGCATGGCGTTCGAGCAGTTCGAGAACCTCCTGAAGGGAGTTGGTGCTCGCAAGGTCCAGGCCGGTCAGCGTCAGGCCGGTGCTGGTGGTGTGCACGTGCGCGTCGACGAACCCTGGCGCCACCAGTGCGCCGTGCAGGTCCACCACGACGTCGGCGGAATCGCGATGGGCATCGGCCGCCGAGTCCTCCCCCAGCCATGCGACGGCGTCGCCGTCAATGAGCATCGCCGTGGCAAACGGACTCACAGGTGAGTAGATGGTGCCGCCGTGCAGGAGGACACGCTCGTTGCCGGACCAGGTGGGTGAGGTCAACGCCCGGAACCACTCTGCAGTGCTCGGCCGATCACCATGCGCTGGATCTGGTTGGTGCCCTCGACGATCTGCAGTGCCTTCGCCTCGCGGAAGTACCGCTCCACCGGGAAGTCCCGCGTGTAGCCGGCGCCGCCAAGCACCTGGATGGCGTCCGTCGTGACCTTCATGGCGGCATCGGTGGCCGCGAGCTTGGCCATTGCCGCCTGGGTGCCGAACGGCAGGCCGGCATCCTTGAGTCGTGCCGCGTGGAGGTATTGCGCTCGCGCCGTGGCGACTGACGTGGCCATGTCGGCGAGCATGAAGGCGATGCCCTGGAAGTCACCGATCGAGTGCCCGAACTGCTGCCGCTCGCGTGCATAGGCGACTGCCGCATCGAGCGCCGCCTGCCCGAGTCCGACGGCACACGCCGCTATCCCGAGCCGGCCGGCGTCGAGCGCGGCCAGGGCGACCGGGAAGCCGCCACCGAGGGGGCCCATCAGTCGATCGGACTCCACGAAGACGTCCTCGAACACCACCTGCGCCGTGGGCGAGGAGGTCGCGCCCATCTTGCGCTCGGGGGGTGCGGAGGACAGGCCCGGGCTGGTGCCGTCGACCAGTAGGCAGCTGATGCCGCGCGCGCCGTCGTCCGAGGTGCGGACCATCGCGGAGTAGAAGTCGGCGCGGCCGCCGTGGGTGATCCAGGCCTTGGTGCCGTTGACCCGGAAGCCGCCGTCCACCTGCTCGGCTCGCGTCGCGAGGGCTGCCGCGTCCGAGCCCGAGTGCGACTCCGACAGGCAGTAGGCGCCCAGGAGGCTGCCGCCGATCATGTCGGGGAGCCAACGCGCCCGCTGCTCGGCCGAGCCGTAGTTGGCCAGGGCGAAGCACGAAAGGTAGTGCACGCTCAGGCTCACGCCCACGCTCAGCCACGCCCGCGCAACCTCTTCGAGGGACTGCAGGACGACCTCGTAGGCCTGCCCGCCGCCTCCGTACTCCTCGTCGAACGGCAGCGAGAGCAGGCCGAGCTCGCCCATGGTGACGAAGGCCTCGCGCGGGAAGACCGAGTCCTCCTCGGCCTGCGCGGCGTGCGGCGCGAGTTCCGCGGCCGCGAACTCCTCGACCATGGCCATCAGGTCGACGGACTCCGGCGTGGGCATGAGGCGCGTGACGGCCGCGCCCTTCCAGGGGAACGTCATACGATCACCAGATCTCTCGGCTGGTTGTTGGCCACGAGCACGCCATCGGTGGTGGCGATGACGATGTCCTCGATTCGCGCACCGAACACTCCCTCCCGGTAGAAGCCCGGCTCGATGCTGAACGCCATTCCAGGTTCGAGGACGAGGGTGTTCCCCGACACGATGTAAGGCTCCTCGTGCGTCTCCAGCCCGATGCCGTGGCCGGTCCGGTGGATGAACAGTTCGCCGAGGCCTGCTTCGGTGAGGACGTCGCGCGCCGCGGAGTCCACGCTCTCGCAGGACACTCCGGCACGTGCGTGAGCAACAGCAGCGGCCTGAGCCTGTTGGAGCGCCGCGTAGGCCTCGACGAAGCCGGGTGGCGCCTCACCCACGGCGTACGTCCTCGTGCAGTCGCTGCGATACCCGTCGGCCATGGTGCCGCCGATGTCGACGACCACCACGTCGCCGTGCTCAAGGACTCGATCGGAGACCTCGTGGTGCGGGCTCGCGCTGTTCGGTCCGCTCGCCACGATGATGAAGTCCACGCGGACATGCCCAGCCTCGGTGATCGCGGTGGAGATATCCGCTCCGACCTCACGCTCCGTGCGGCCGGGACGCAGGAGGCCGGCCACCTGCGCGTGCACGGCGTCGATCGCGGCTCCGGCTCGCATCAGGGCGGTCACCTCGCCGTCGTCCTTGCGCATGCGCAGGCGCGCGATGGTGTCGCCCGCGAGCACCTGCGTGGCGATGGGCATGGCGGTGCGGAGCCGCAGCACCTTCTCGGCCCACATGTGGTTGTCGAGTGCGACCGTGGTCGCGGACGGAACAAGGCCTGCGACGAGTGCGAAGGGGTCATCGGTCTCGCCCCAGGGGTGCATCGCCAAGCCCAGTGCCTGCGCAGGGCTGGCCTGCGCGGCGAGCATCTCCAAACGGGGGACGACGAGCGACGGATCACCGACAGCGGGTACGACCAGGCAGGTCAGGCGTTCCAGCGGAATGGCCTCGTAGCCGACCAGGTACTGCAGATCCGGGCCAGGGGTGACCAGCACGGCGTCGATGCCGCCTGCCGCTGCCTCGTGGGCCACCGCCGCCAGCCGGCCGCCGAAGTCGCTCCCCTGCATGGGTCCCCCCTCTCGTGCTGGGAGTCTATGCGCTGCCCTTGCGAGGATCCGTCTGCCAGACTGCCGTGATGCCTGCCGGATCGCGACCAGTTCTCGTCCTCGACTCAGCCTCTTTGTACTACCGGGCCTTCCATGCCCTGCCCGAGTCGATGACGGCTCCGGACGGCCGACCGCACAACGCGGTTCGCGGCTTCCTGTCGACCGTGACCCGGCTGGTGGACCAGTACCGACCTGTCGACGTCGTGCCCTGCTGGGACGCGGACTGGCGGCCGCAGTGGCGGGTCGACCTCATCCCCACCTACAAGGCGCACCGAGTGGCGGAGGAAGGCGACGGTGATGAGGTCGACGCGGAGCTCGAACCGGAATCGCTGGGCGCTCAGGCGGAGGCGATCGCCGAGCTGCTCACAGCGGTCGGGATCGCACCGCTGGGCCGACCCGGGTTCGAGGCCGATGACGTGATCGCTTCGGTCGCCGCGCAGGAGGCAAGGCCGGTCCTCGCGGTGTCCGGTGACCGCGACCTGGTGCAGGTCGTCAACGAGCGCGTGTCCCTGCTTCTGACCGTCAACGGCGGCATGGACAAGTGGCCCGTTCTCGATCCGCCGTCGGTGATCGAGCGGTTCGGAGTGGAACCGTCGAACTACGTGGATCTTGCCGTGCTTCGCGGCGATCCGTCCGACGGACTGCCCGGCGTGGCCGGCATCGGTGCGAAGACCGCCGTTGCGCTGGTTGCGGCTTTCGGCGGAATCGACGGCATCCTTGCGGCGGCCGCTGCCGACCCAGTCATGCGTCCGATGACGCCGCGGCTTGCGGCGTCGCTCCTCGCCGACCCGGACGCCGTCCTGCGGGCACGGACGGTTGCCCTGGCAGTGACCGACCTCGACGTCGGCTCAGCACGGCCACCGGCAACACCGGAGGTCTTCGAGCAGATCGCCGCGGACTGGGGTGTCGCGAGACAGGCAGACGCCCTTCGTGCAGCCCTTGATCGTCAGACCGCCGACGAGTAGGCGACCACGCCGCGGTTGACCAGATCCGCTGCCTCGTTGGCACGTGAGCGCAGCGGATCGCCGGGCTCCAGCGCCTGCGCGATCTGCCCGAGCAGGTCGATGACCTGTCGGCACCAGCGCACGAAATCGCCAGCAGTGATGTCGCCATGCGTGAGGACCTGGAGCAGGTTCGCGCCCGTCGCCCATCGGTAGGTGGCGTCCACCAGGCCGGGGTCGGGCCGTCGAGTGATCTCCAGCCCATGGCGGCCCTCAAGCTCGTGGAGGTCTCCCCACAGGTGCACAAGCCGATCGACCGAGAGTCGAATGCCCTGCGTCGGCGACGGCACGGGCTGCTCGTCCTCTGGTCCGCGTGACTCGAATACCACCGCGGAGGCGACGGCCGCGAGCTCCGCTGACGTCAGCGCGGACCAATGCCCGTCGAGGAGCGACTGGGCGGCCAGCAGGTCGGACTCGGTGTACAGACGCATGAGCATGCGACCCGGATCGGTGACCTGCGCCGAGTCGCCCGACGACGTCAGATAGCCCAGTTCGGTGAGCACCTCGCATACGCGGTCGAACCGCTTGGCGATCGAATTGGTCCGGCCATCGACCTTGCGCTCGATCTCGCGGATCTGCCGGGCGGTCCGGTGGTAGCGCTCGGCCCAGCGCGCATGCACCTCGCGATCGGAGCAGCCATGACACGGATGCGCCCTCAGTTCCGCCCGCAGTCGCTGGATCTCGTCGTCGTCGGACGTGGAGGATCGCTTGCGCCGTTGGTCGTGCGGCACGTCGGCCACTGCGGACTTCAGCGTCGACAGGAGGTCCCGCCGTGCGCGCGCGTCCTTCGCCACGAAGCCCTTGGGGACGGCGATGTGCGTGAACGCCTGCACCGGCTGGCTTGTGTCCGCATTGGACATTCGGCGCACCTGGCCGTCGGCCGTGAGCACCATGGGCCGGTTCACCTCGCGCGGACTGCGATGCCGACGGCTGTCGAGCACCACCGCCGGACCGGCTCGACGGCCGGTCGGGATCATGAAGACATCGCCCTGCCGAAGCGCCTGCCACGACTCCTCGGCCGCATCGCGCCGCTCGGCCGCGGCCCGACGGCTGAGGTCCTTCTCGCGCCGGCCGATCGACTCCCGCAGTTCGGAGTACTCATAGAAGTCGCCCAGATGGCACTCCATGGCATCGCGATATCCGTCGCGCGCCTCCTCGACCTTCCGCAGTTCGGTCGCCAGTCCGACGACACTTCGGTCGGCCTGGAACTGTGCGAACGACGTCTCGAGCACTTCGCGCGCGGCATGCCGTCCCATGCGTGACACGAGGTTCACGGCCATGTTGTACGACGGCTGGAACGACGAGCGAAGTGGATACGTACGGGTCGATGCGAGGCCGGCCAACTGCCGCGGATCGAGCGTGGGCTGCCAGAGCACGACCGCGTGCCCTTCCACGTCGATGCCGCGCCGACCTGCGCGTCCGGTGAGCTGCGTGTATTCGCCCGGTGTCAGGTCGACGTGAGTCTCCCCATTCCACTTCACGAGGCGCTCAAGGACGACCGACTTCGCCGGCATGTTGATGCCGAGTGCCAGCGTCTCGGTGGCGAACACCACCTTGATCAGCCCGCGTTGGAAGAGGCCCTCCACGATCTCCTTGAACACCGGGAGCAGCCCCGCGTGGTGGGAGGCAAGGCCACGCTCAAGGGATTCGAGCCACTCGTCGAAGCCGAGCGCGGCGAGGTCCTCATCGGGCAGTTCCAGGGTTGCGGCGAGGACGGCCGACCTGATCTCGCGGCGCTCATCTGCAGTGGTCAGGCGAAGGCCGGCGTGCAGGCACTGCCGAACCGCCTCGTCGCATCCGGCGCGGCTGAACAGGAAGTAGATCGCCGGGAGCAGGCCCTCGCGGTCGAGGCGCTCGGCGACCTCACTGCGCCAGGGTGTCTTGGGGCCTCGTGATCGCGACCGGTCCGCATACGTGCGGCCTCGACGTCCCGGACGCTCGTGACGTTCCTCGTCGCGTGCGAAGCGCACCAGCTCGGGGTTGACCACGCGCTGCTCATCGTCGACGAACAGGTCGTACATCCGGTTCCCTGCCATGACGTGCTGCCACAGCGGCACCGGTCGATGCTCCTCGACAACGATCGCGGTCTCGCCGCGGACCGTCGCTAGCCACGCGCCGAACTCCTCTGCGTTGCTGACGGTCGCCGAGAGCGCCACCACGGTGACGGGCTCCGGCAGGTGGATGATGACCTCCTCCCACACGGCCCCGCGGAACCGGTCGGCGAGGTAGTGGACCTCGTCCATCACGACGTAGCCCAGTCCGTGCAGCGTGGAGGACCCCGCATAGAGCATGTTGCGCAGCACCTCGGTCGTCATGACGACGATGGGTGCCTCACCGTTGATGCTGTTGTCGCCGGTCAGGAGTCCGACGCTCGCAGGACCATGACGCTCGACGAGGTCGTTGTACTTCTGATTCGAGAGCGCCTTGATGGGCGTCGTGTAGAAGCACTTGCGCCCCTCGGCCAGGGCCAGGTGGATCGCGAACTCCCCCACCACCGTCTTGCCCGACCCGGTCGGCGCTGCTACCAGGACGCCCTTGCCGTCCTCGAGGGCCCGGCAGGCGCGGAACTGGAAGTCGTCCAGTCCGAACAGGTACTCCCGGGAAAAGGCGCCCAGCCGGGTGCGCTCGTCCCTCCCCCTGGCCATCGCGGACGCGTAGCGTTCGGCGGCGGAGGGCATGACAGCAGGTTACGGCCTTCGGCCGGGCTCAGCCGCCCAGCACGCGGAGCACGCCGGGCAGCGCCTCGACGGCGATGGGCAGTGGCCCCACGCGTTCGCCGTCGGCGTAGGCGATCTGCGCAGCTGCGTCGATGGTGAGGCTTCGGCCGCGGTACGTCGTGACGAACGACTTCGTCACGTGCGTGCCCTTGTAGACCGAGGGAAGTGCCCGCAGGAAGGTCGGCGTTGAAACGGCGCCGAGCCAGGTCACGTCAAGAATCCCGTCATCGGGTTTGGCGGAGGGGCAGACGAGCATCCCGCCCCCGTAGCGGTGCCCGTTGCCGATCGCGACGAGCATCCCCTCGCCCTGAATGCGCTCCCCGTCGATGACGACGTCGTAGGCAACCGGCTTGAAGGACGCCAACTCCCGCAGGATCGCAACGTTGTAGCGCTGGCCGCCCAGGCGCGCCATGCGGTTAGCCCGCTCGTTGACGGCCGAGTCGAAGCCCGTCGACAGCACTCCGACGAAGTACTCGGTCGACCCGTCGGCACAGGTGACGGTGCCGACGTCGACCTGTCGGGTCCGTCCCAGCGAGATGGCGTTCACAACGTGCTCGGCGATCGCTGGCCCACCGTGGACTGGGAAGCCGAGGCTTGCGGCGATGTCGTCGCCGGAGCCGCCCGCGACGATCCCGAACGGGATGGTCGTGTGCACGATCTCCTGGAGGACAACGTGCACGGTGCCGTCGCCCCCACAGGCGAGGACTGCTCGGGCATCGGAGGCCACTGCCTGGGCCGTGGCGTTGTGGGTGGCCTCGACGGAGGACGGAGTGACCAGCCGGCAGGCTATTCCGGCGGAGTGGAGCGCGTTGATGACCACGCTCGCATGGCGCGACCCACGCCCGGAGCCGGCGATCGGGTTGGCGATCACCCAAACGACCCCACCGTCCTGCGTGGGCATCGGACCTCCAGGAACCCGGGCAGCGAGCAGCAGCGTGATTGACGAACACGTGGTGGCGTCACACTACTCGCGGATCGGGCCCGAACCGCCGTAACGGGAAGGGTCAGGCGACGCCGGCGCTCACGGCGTTTCGTCCGGTGGACTTGGCCGTATACATCGCGGCGTCGGTACGGGCGAGCCACGATGCGAGGTCATCGTCCGCCTTGAGTTCGGCGGCGCCGATGCTCACAGTTGCCTGGCCCACGTTGTCGAAGGGCGCACCGGCGACGAGGTCGCGGAGCTTCTCGGCAACGATCAATCCATCGGCGATGGCGCAATGGCGCATCACGATGACGAATTCGTCTCCACCCCATCGCGCCAGTACATCTGATGGTCGCAGGTTTGCGGTCAGCCGACGCGTCAACTCCGTCAGGACCTCGTCGCCGACTTGATGCCCGTGCGTGTCATTCACCGCCTTGAAGTGGTCGATGTCGACCATGAGCATCGTCAGCGGTGGTCCGTACCGCCGCGCTTCAGCGAGGTCAGCGGTGAAGATCTGCTCGCCGTGTCGGCGGTTCAGAACTCCTGTGAGGGGATCGGTAATCGCCAGTCGGGCGAGTTGCTCCTCGTAGCTCCTGCGCTCGCTGATGTCGCGTGTGACGCCGAGAATGCGCACGACGCGACCGTCAGCGTCGACCTGAGGGATAACCTGCAGTTCGCCGAACATGATCGACCCATCCTTGCGGTAGTACTCGCGCTCCCCGTGATAGATCGGGGGCACGGTTCCCGCTGCCATCGCGGCGTACAGGTCGGCGAAGTACTGACCGACCTGTGCCGCCGAATCCGGGGTGTGGATCTGGTCCAGAGTCTGGACCGCAGCCTCAGCCGGCGTGATCCCACGCATCCGCTCGACCGATGGACTGATGTACGAGATGGTCCCGTCGATTTCCATCGTCCAGATGCAGTCCCAGGCGTTCTCGGCAAGAAGTCGGTATCGCTCCTCGGATTGGGCAAGTTGGCGACTTGCTTCGTGCCTGTCGGTGACATCGCGCATCGTGACGACCACGCTGTCGTCGAGGCGAACGCCGCGGACGTCATAGAAGCGCCACTGCCCGAGTTGATTGTTCTCGAAGGGTGCGGCGTCCAGGACCACAGGAATTCCGGTTTCGACGACATCTGCCAAAAGACCGAAGAGCCCGTCCGCAGCGTTCGGGAACAGGTCGAGCAGGGTCTGGCCAAGGAAGTCCTCGCGAGCGATGTGGACGTCCTCGCACGCAGCCTCGTTGACGTCGTCGTACCGGAAGTCGACGATGTGCCCATCGGCGGCGCGGATGGCCGTGAGGATCACATGGGGGTCGAGCAGTGAGTCCAACGTCGCGCGTAGACGGACATCGGCAAGGTCCGCTGTGACCCCGCCCACGTCGACCCGCTCCACTCGCTGCCCCATGAGGAATCCCCTTAACCCTGCCTCATTGGCGATTATCTAAGGCATGTGGACGGGATGGAGACTTTTCGGGCAGCCTTCTAGGGGGTCTCATTCAGGGGCGGAGAGTCGTCAATGGGCGTGGGGTTCACGTCCAGGGGTGAGATCTCGTCGTCGTCGAGTTCCTCGTAGTCCGGCTCCCCCGCCAAGCGGCGACGGCGGGCCCGGCGTTTGTCGTTGAGGACCGCGATGAGGACAGCGAGCATCACGAGGGCGAGGATCGGCCCGGCCAGCAGCATGAGGTTGATCGGGTCACCGGTGGGAGTAGCGACGGCGGCGAAAACCAGGACGGAGACGATGATCCAGCGCCACCACGACAGGAGACGCTGCCCGGGAAGGACCCCGGCAAAGTTCAAGAGCACGAGCATCAATGGCACAAGGAAGCCGATGCCGAATACCAGGATCATCCGAAGGAAGAACGACAGGTAGCGGTCCACCGCGACGATGTTCTCGACCCCCTCGGGGGTGAAGCCGAAGAGGACTTGCAGACCCAGGGGCAGGATCGTATAGGCCAGCGCCACGCCGGCGCCGAACAGCGGGACGGCCACGGCTACGAAGCCGAGGGCCCAGCGCCGCTCATGGCGGTGCAGCCCCGGGGTCACGAACCGCCACAGTTGGTACAGCCACACCGGCGAGGAAAGGATGAGTCCGAAGACCGCCGCCATCTGCATCTGCAGCACGAAGGGGTCGGCCACGCCCGTCAGTGCCAGCGTGACAGTGCGTCCCTCAGCTCTCGCCTGGGTCACCACGGCGTCGAACGGCGCACTGAGCCACGCGAAAATCTGCGGGTAATAGATCCAGCCGACGACCATGCCTACGGCGATGGCCAGACCCGCCTTGACGAGCCTGTTCCTGAGTTCGCGCAGATGCTCGGTCAGCGGCATCGCGCCCGGTCGGGCCGTACCGCTTTCCTTAGCTCCGGATTCCTTGAGGGCCATTCAGCGGCCGGATCAGCCTTCGGTCCGCTCCGGCTGCTCGACCGGTGCGGGCTGAGCGGCGGGCGGCGCTGCCGGAGCCTGGGCCGCGGGCGGCAGCTCAGCGGGCGCAGCGGGAGCGGCCTGGACAGCGGGTGCCGCCGGTGCGGCCTGGACCGCGGGCGCGGCCGGTGCGGCCGCGTCAGGCGTCTCAGCCGGGGCGGTTGTGCCGTCCTCCATGAGGCCCTTGGTCTCAGCCTTGAAGATGCGCATCGAACGGCCTAGGCCGCGCGCCGCATCGGGAAGTCGCTTCGCCCCGAAAAGGAGCAGAATCAAGGCGACAATGATGAGCCATTCCCAGCCCCGCAGTTGACCCAACATGGTCGATCTCCCTCGTTTGTCCCCGGCCCGGAAAACCGGGTCCGCTTACCTTAGGGGTTAAGGGTACGCCGCCCAAGCCCGCGTGGACGCCTCCTGCACGGCCGCCCGCAGTTCCGGCGGCTCGATGACGGTGGCCGCCCCGCGAAGGGACAGCACCAGCCGGACCGCCCAGTCGTCCGAATGCAGGGGCAAAGTCACCTGTGTGCGCTCATCTGGCCGTGGGGCGGGGTCCTCGGCGGCCTGGTGAACGTCGATGATCCATCGGGCCGAGGGCTCCAGAAGCAGCGTGGCCGTTCGCGCCGGTGGCCGCGGTCCCTGAGGTTCACCTGAGTCCGACTTAGGGCCCGGCTCCGTTGGGGCAGGCTCGAAGGCCTCGCCGACGACGGCCTGAACGACTCGATCGAGCCGGAACGTCCGTAGGGCTCCGGCTGACAGGCAGTGGGCCTCGAGGTAGCTCACGCCGTCGACCGTGAACAGCCGGCGCGGCTCGACGGTCCGGGTGGTCACCTCGTCGCGGGTGGCAGCTGCGTATTCGATCGTGATCTGGCGATGGTCGCGCAGGGCGGCGTCGACGGCCTCGCGCACCTCGGGTGCCACCCCGACGTCGATGGCGACGTACCGACCGGCCGCAGCGAGGTTCGCGGCCTCCTCGAGCTTCGCGGCGGCGGACAGGACGGCTGCGCGATCCTGCACTCCCGGCAGCTGCGCCAGCATCCGAAGGGCGATCAGCAGCGTCGTCGCCTCCTCGCTCGTCAGTCGCAGCGGCCGCGCCAGAGTCTGCGGATCGAGCACGTGGATGCGGCCGTCTTCCCAGAAGTCGATATCGACGAGTTGGTCGGGCCCGTATCCGGGCAGGCCGCAGACGACCAGCAGCCACAGGTCCACTTCGAGCTGCTGCTCGCTCACCCCGAAGTGCTCGGCGCAGTCGGTGATGCTGACCCCGTCGTGGGCCATCAGCCAGGGCACGAGGGCCAGGAGCCTGGCTAGCCGGTCGGCCGCCGTCATGAGACTCTCCCGTCCGCAGCGCCTGACGAATGGGCGTCTCGAACGGCCGCCAGCGAGGCGACCACGTCGGCCACGAGTTCCTGGGGAGCCAAGGCCACTGCATCTGCACCCGCCGCACAGATGAGGGAGATGAGGCCGTCACGAGACGAGGCCTGGATCGTGAGCTCATCCGCGGGAGCACCTTCGGGGCCAGGAGCAGCCATCCGTCGGAGTGAGGCGACCCTGCCGGGCGCAACACGGACGGTCGCGGTCACAGTGGGCTCGTCATCAGGTCGATTGACGGTGGCGATGTCGAAGTCCGGCGCGGGCGGATGGGTTCTCGTCCGGGCCGTCACGGTGACGGGGCCGGCGATCCTCGACAGCCGAAAGGTGCGGACTGCGTCACGCTGCTCGTCGAAGCCGACGAGGAACCATCGACCGGACGAGGCTCGCAGTCCCCATGGCGAGACCTCACGCTGTCGGGCCTCCGGGTCGGCGGGGGTGCGGTAGGCGAAGGTCACGATGCGGTCCGCACGGATGGCGCTCATCAACGGCAGCAGGGCGGCATCGGACGAGGTCACCTGGACCGAGCCCGCGAGGGCGGCTGGCGACCAGCCGTCGGAGTCCACGGCCTCGAGCTTGCGCACCGCTGTACCAGCGACAGGGCCGATCGCCGCAGTCCCCCACACTTGTGCCGCAACCGCGATCGCGGCACGCTCCTCGAAGGTGAAGTCGAGGTTCTCCAGCACGTAGGAGTCCCGCGGGATGCGGTAGCCCTGGACCTCGCCTGAGGCGTCCGTCACGGTCTCGATGGGAATGCCCATCGACCTCAGTTCGTCCTTGTCGCGCTCGAACATGCGCTCGAAGGCCGTCGGAGACGCCGATTCGCCGTAGCCGGGAATCTGCCGCTGGATGTCGCTGCGGGAGACGGTCCCGTGCGTGGCCATCAGGCAGATGACGAGGTTGAGGAGCCGCTCGGTGCGATCGACCCGCTCGGTCATCTGTTGACTATCCGACGTTGAGTAGGTCGATCACGAAGACCAATGTGCGTCCGCTCAGCCGGTGACCGCCGCCGGCCTCGCCGTAGGCCAGTGCCGGGGGGATGACCAGCTGGCGACGGCCGCCGACGCGCATGCCGGGGATGCCCTCCTGCCAACCTGCGATGAGCCCGTTGAGGGGGAAGGTAATCGACTCGCCGCGATCCCACGACGCGTCGAACTGCTCGCCGGTCTCGAACTCGACGCCCACGTAGTGCACCTCGACTCGACCGCCGGGCACCGCCTCGGCGCCGTCACCGACGATGAGATCGGTGATGACCAGCTCGTCGGGGGCGGGACCCTCGATGAAGTCGATCTCCGGCTTGGCTGCCATGCGGTCTCCCTGGGAGTGGACGTGGACGAGCGAAGGGAACTGCGGTCCGTGCGAGGTGTCTAGCCGATCTTGGCGAGCTCGACGATGAAGATCAGCGTCTCGTCGGGCTGGATGCCGCTGCCGCCGGGCGGGTTGGCGCCGTAGGCCAGTGCGCCCGGGATGACCAGGAGGCGGGTGCCGCCCTCCTTCATGCCCACCAGGCCCTGCTGCCAGCCGGCGATGACGCCGTCGAGCGGGAAGGTGGCAGGCGTGCCGCGGCTGTACGAGGAGTCGAAGAGGGCCTTGCCACCGAGGCCTACGCCGCAGTAGTTCACGGTGAGGGTGTCGCCCGCCTTGACGGCCGCGCCACTGCCCTCCGTCATGTCGGCCACGCCCAGCTCGGTCGCGGGAACCGCGTCGGTGGCGACGGTGATTGCCGGGGCCCCGTTGGGCTGGATCACGCCGGTGACCGAGCCGATGGTGGTCCCGTTGGGCGACGGCTGGTCGGTCGGGCTCACCTGGCCACTGGTGCAGTCCACGGTCACGAAGGGCGCGAGCGCCGCCAGGGACGACTGGACAGCCGATGGGTTCGCTGAGGCAGCAGGCGCGGAGGCCGCGGGGGCCGACGCGGCCGGAGCCGACGCGGCCGGAGCCGACGCCGCGGGGGCCGACGCCGCGGGAGCCGAGGATCCCGACACGCGATCGTCGGTCTGCTTGCCGCAGGCGGCGACGGAGAGGATCAGGACGACGGCCGTGGCCGCGAGCAGGGGCTTCTTCACCCGGCTAGCCTAACTGATGGTCACATGCTCGCGATGAGCCGTTCGACGCGTTCGTCGACGCTCGCGAATGGGTCCTTGCAGAGCACGGTCCGCTGGGCCTGGTCGTTGAGCTTCAGGTGCACCCAGTCGACCGTGAAGTCGCGGCGGCGCTCCTGCGCGCGCCTGACGAAGTCGCCGCGCAGCTTGGCTCGCGTGGTCTGCGGCGGCACCGACTTCGCCTCGAAGATGGACAGGTCGTTTGTGACCCGTTCGACCATGCCACGGCGTTCGAGCATGTAGTACAGGCCGCGGTGGCGGTTGATGTCGTGGTACGCCAAATCGAGCTGGGCGATGCGCGCCGAGTCGAGGCCCAGGTCGTGCTTGTCCATGTATCGCTGCAGCAGGCGACGCTTGATCGCCCAGTCGATCTCGCGATCGATCAACGACGTGTCCTCGGCCTCGACGGCCTTCAGCGTACGGCCCCACAGCTCCAGAACACGCCGCGTCACCCCAGTCGGCTCGTCGACGAGGCCGCGCCGCTCGGCGAAATCGGCAGCCTTCTCGAAGTACTCCCACTGCATCGCAAGCGCTGAGAGTTCGCGACCGGTCGTGAGCTTCACCGGCCGCTTGCCGGTGATGTCGTGACTCATCTCCCGGATGGCGCGGATGGGGTTCTCCAGCGACATGTCGCGCATCACCACGCCCGCTTCGAGCATGCGCAGCACGAGATCCGCGGAACCGACCTTGAGCAGTGTGGTGGTCTCGCTCATGTTGCTGTCACCAACGATGACGTGCAGTCGGCGGTAGAGGTCGGCATCGGCATGGGGCTCGTCGCGTGTGTTGATGATCGGACGCGATCGCGTCGTCGCGCTGGAGACGCCTTCCCACATGTGGTCGGCCCGCTGGCTCAGGCAGTACACGGCGCCCCGCGGCGTCTGCATCACCTTGCCCGCGCCGGCGATGAGCTGACGCGAGATCAGGAACGGGATGAACCGCTCGGCCAGTCGGGCGAACTCGCCACGCCGGTCCACAAGGAAGTTCTCATGGCAGCCGTAGGAGTTGCCGGCCGAGTCGGTGTTGTTCTTGAACAGGTAGATGTCCCCGAAGATGCCCTCCTCGCGCAATCGCATCTCGGCATCGGTGACCAGGCCCTCGAGGATCCGCTCCCCTGCCTTGTCGTGAGTGACCAGCTGCGGGATCTGATCGCACTCGGCTGTGGCGTACTCGGGGTGGCTGCCCACGTCCAGGTACAGCCGCGAGCCGTTGGTGAGGAAGACGTTGCTGCTGCGGCCCCACGCCACGACCCGGCGAAAGAGGTAGCGGGCCACCTCGTCCGGACTCAGGCGGCGCTGGCCGTTGAAGGTGCAGGTGACCCCATACTCCGTCTCGATGCCGAAGATCCTGCGGTCCACGGCTCTACAGTACGGCGATATCCGTTATGCGCGCAGAAGGGCGACTTGGTGAACCGAATCATCCTCATGGCATCGGTGTCGCTGGACGGCCGGTTCGAGGGACCGGATGGCTCCCTTTCCTGGCAGACCATCGACGAGGAGCTGCACCAGCACTTCAACGACGTGCTCCGGCCGATGGGCGCGTTCCTTGACGGGCGCCTGACGTACGAGCTGATGGCCGGCTACTGGCCGACGGCCGACGCCGACCCGACGGCGACACCGGCCGAGGTCGACTTCGCCGGGATCTGGCGCGACATGCCCAAGGTGGTCTACTCGCGGACACTGGACTCGGTGGCGTGGCACGCCGAACTCGTCAGGGAGGTGCTGCCCGAGGATGTCGAGGAACTGCGTGCGCGCGCCAGCGGCGACCTCGCCGTGGGCGGTGCCGACCTGGCTGCCACCTTCCTGCGGCTCGGTCTGGTCGACGAACTCCGCCTCTACGTGCACCCGGTCGTGCTCGGGGCCGGACGGCACCTGTTCTCCGACTCAGGCGGCGATCTCAGGTTGAGGCTGGTGGGCACGCGCAGCTTCGGCAGTGGCGTGACCCTGCTTCACTACGCCGTGGACTGAAGGGCCTTACTCGGCCAGCAGCTCCGCAAGCCGACCGCTGTTGACGCGCTGGAAGGTGCGACGCGCGCGGGCGCGGTCGAGGATCGCCACCTCCAGGTGGTCGGCGGTCAGGGTGCGAGTCCCGTCGTCACCGTGCTGCTCCAGGAGCCCGTGCGCGAGCTTGACGGCCTGATCGAGATGGAGGCCGTCGTGCCAGCCCTCCTGCATCCCGGTGGTGATCGGCTCAGCCTGGCCGCCCATCGCGACGAAGCCGTGCTCATCGGCGACGGAGCCGTCGAACATCAGCCGGTAGAGCTGGTCGTCGGCAGGGCTCGCGCCCACCTCGGCCACCACGATCTCGACCTCGAAGGGCTTCGCCGTCTCGGTGAAGATGGTGCCGAGAGTCTGTGCGTAGGCATTCGCAAGGCTGCGGCCCGTCACGTCGCTGCGGTCGTAGGAGTAGCCGCGCATGTCAGCGAGGCGTACCCCGGCCACCCGCAGCGACTCGAACTCGTTGTACTTGCCCACGGCGGCGAACCCGATGCGGTCGTACAGCTCGCTGATCTTGTGGAGTGCGCGGGAGGGGTTCTCGGCGACGAAGGCGATGCCGCCGTCGTACTGCATCACCACCACGCTGCGGCCGCGGGCGATGCCCTTGCGGGCGAAGTCCGCCTTGTCGCGCATGATCTGCTCGGGCGAGACATAGAACGGCACGCTCATGAGGCCTCCCCCGCAGGCATGGCCCTGGGGCCGTCCGGCCGGCCAACCCGGGCATCGACCATCGTGCGCACGACCGGCGCGAGCTCGTCGTCGGACAGGATCCGGACTCCGCTGGAGTCGACGACCGCGACCACGGGGTAGATCCCACGCGCCATGTCGGGACCGCCGGTCGCGCTGTCGTCGTCGGCGGCGTCGTACAGGGCCTCGACCGCGACACGCACGGCGTCGGCCGCGGACGCATCGCGGCTGAACAGCTTCTTCAGTGATCCGCGCGCGAAGCTGGATCCTGATCCAACCGCGTAGAAGTCGTGCTCCTCGTACCGGCCGCCGGTGACGTCGTAGGAGAAGATCCGCCCGGTGTCGCGGGACTCGTCGTAGCCGGCGAACAAGGGCACGACTGCCAGGCCCTGCATGGCCAGGCCCAGATTGCCACGCAGCATCGTCGCCAGCCGGTTGGCCTTGCCCTCGATCGACAGCGAGACACCCTCGATCTTCTCGTAATGCTCGAGTTCCACCTGGAAGATCCGGACCAGCTCGACCGCCAGGCCGGCGGTTCCAGCGATGCCGATGACCGAGTACTCATCGGCGGCGAAGACCTTCTCGATGTCGTTCTGCGCGATGAGGTTCCCCATGGTCGCGCGCCGGTCCCCTGCCATGACGGCCCCGTCGGCCGTGCGCAGGGCGACGATCGTCGTGCCATGCGGCGCGAGCGGCGTGGACGGCGATGCGTCGAGCCTAGGCAGGCGCTCCGGATGCAGGGCGGCGAGGAAGTCAACGAAGGAAGCCGTCCCGGTCGCGCGATAGGGGTCCGGCAGGCCGAGGGGTGAGCTCACTGGCCGCCCTTCTGGACGAAGGACTTCACGAAGTCCTCAGCGTTCTCCTCGAGGACACTGTCGATCTCGTCGAGGATGGAGTCGACGTCGGAGTCGAGCTCGGATGGCGTCGAGTCGACGATGGCGGCCGTCTCCTCCTCGACCTCAACCTCGCGCTCGACCTTGCGATGGTCTGCGGACTCACGTTGCGGCATGGGGGAAGGCTATCTCCCGTTGCCCGACGTGAGTTGGTCGATCAGGGCCGTTACGTCCGGCGCGGCATCGAGCAGGCCCTCGACGTGGGCGCGCGTCCCGCGGAGCGGCTCGAGGGTCGGGACCCGCATGAGCGCCTCGGTTCCGGGCACGTCGAACACGACGGAGTCCCAGGAGGCGGCGGCAATCGCGTCCGGATAGCGGCGGATGCACTCCCCTCGGAAGTACGCCCGGGTGTCCTCCGGCGGCCGGCCCACGGCGTGGGCGACCTGTTCGTCGGTGAACATCCGGGTGAGGCGGCCCCGCTCCTCAAGGCGGGCCGCCAGTCCCTTCTCGGGACGGATGTCGGAGTACTGGAGGTCGATGAGCTGGAGCCGCGGGCTCTCCCAGTCCAGGCCGTCGCGCTTGACGAACCCGTCCATGAGGGCTTGCTTGGCGACCCAGTCCAACTCGGTCACGAGCAGCGCGGGGTCGGTCTCCAGCGCCGTCAGGACGCGCTCCCACTCGTCGAGCACGTGCCGGGTCTCGTCGTCGAACGGGGCGTGCCGTTCGGCCTGGCAGAACCGCCTCGCCCGCTCGAGGATCTCCCCCTGAAGCTGCAGCGCAGACAGGCGACGGCCGCTGTGCAGGGTGATGATGTGCCGCAGCGTCGTGTCGTGCGACACCGCGTGCATCTCGGCGACTGCCTTCTCCGGCCACCAGTCGACACCCGTGAGCGCCTCCTCCTCGATCATCGCCAGGACGATCGCGGTGGTCCCCATCTTCAGGTAGGTCGCCGTGTCGCTGAGGTTGGCGTCGCCAACGATGACGTGGAGGCGACGGAACCGCTCGGGGTCCGCGTGCGGCTCGTCGCGCGTGTTGATGATCGGACGTTTCAGGGTGGTCTCCAGGCCGACCTCCACCTCGAAGAAGTCCGCCCGCTGCGTGAGCTGGTACGCGACTTTGCGGCCCTCCTGCCCCACCCCGAGGCGCCCTGCGCCGGTGAACACCTGGCGGGAGATGAAGAACGGGGTCAGGTGACGCACGATGTCGGCGAAAGGCGTGGCCCGCCGCATGAGGTAGTTCTCGTGACAGCCGTAGGAGGCACCCTTGTTGTCGGTGTTGTTCTTGTAGAGCAGGATCGGGCTCGCCTCGGGGATGCCTGCCGCGCGCCGCATGGCCTCCCGCATGATCTGGACGCCGGCCCGATCCCACAGGACGGCGTCGCGGGGATTAGTGACCTCAGGCGTGGAGTACTCCGGATGCGCGTGGTCGACATACAGTCGCGCCCCGTTGGTGAGGATGACGTTGGCCATCCCGAGGTCGTCGTCGGTCAGTTGGCTCGGATCAGCCTCGGCTCGCGACATGTCGAAGCCGCGGGCGTCCCGAAGCGGGGTCTCGACGTCGTAGTCCCAGTTGGTGCGCCGACGTGCCCCGCGAAGTGCCCACTGCCCGTAGGCGTTGACGATCTGGGAGCTTGCGACCATCGCGTTCATGGTCGGATGCCCAGGCACTGAGATGCCGTACTCGGTCTCGATCCCCATCACGCGGTGAACGCTCACGTGCGGGTCATTTCGCGCTGACTGGGACCGGGCCGCACTAGAGGTACTGGCCGGTGTTGGCCACGTTCTCGATCGAGCGGCCCGGCTCGGAGCCCTTCTTGCCCTGGATCAGGGTGCGGATGAAGACGATGCGCTCACCCTTCTTGCCAGAGATGCGCGCCCAGTCGTCGGGGTTGGTGGTGTTCGGGAGGTCCTCGTTCTCGCGGAACTCATCGATGCACGCGGAGAGGACGTGCTGGACACGGATGCCCTTTTGACCTGTGTCGAGGAAGTCCTTGATGGCGCTCTTCTTCGCACGGGCGACGATGTTCTCGATCATGGCGCCGGAGTTGAAGTCCTTGAAGTAGAGGATCTCCTTGTCGCCGTTGGCGTACGTCACCTCGAGGAACTGGTTCTCCTCGGTCTCCGCGTACATGCGCTCCACGGCGCGCAGGATCATCGCCCGGCATGCCGCCTCGGGGTCCTCCCCGTACTCGGCGAGATCGTCGCGATGCAGGGGCAACGTGGCGACGAGGTACTTGGTGAAGATGTCTCGCGCGGCCTCGGCGTCCGGCCGTTCGATCTTGATCTTCACGTCCAGGCGGCCGGGTCGCAGGATCGCCGGATCGATCATGTCCTCGCGGTTCGACGCCCCGATCACGATGACGTTCTCGAGGCGCTCGACGCCGTCGATCTCGCTGAGCAGCTGCGGGACGATCGTGTTCTCGACGTCGGAGGAGACACCGCTGCCACGGGTGCGGAACAGCGAGTCCATCTCGTCGAAGAACACGATGACGGGCATGCCCTCGGATGCCTTCTCACGGGCCCGCTGGAACACCAGACGGATGTGGCGCTCGGTCTCGCCCACGTACTTGTTCAGAAGCTCCGGGCCCTTGATGTTGAGGAAGTACGACTTGCCCTCCTCGCGACCGGTGCGCTCGGCCACCTTCTTCGCCAGGGAGTTCGCCACGGCCTTCGCGATCAGCGTCTTGCCGCAGCCGGGCGGCCCGTACAGCAGGATCCCCTTGGGTGCCTTCAACTCGTGCTCGGCGTACAGCTCGGGGTGCATGAAGGGCAGTTCGACGGCATCGCGGATCGCCTCGATCTGCTCACCGAGGCCGCCGATGTCCTCGTAGCGGATGTCCGGGACCTCCTCGAGGACGAGCTCCTCCACCTCGGACTTCGGGATCCGCTCGTAGACGTAGCCGGCGCGGACGTCGCACAGCAGTGAGTCGCCTGCTCGGACGCGCATCTCGCGCAGCGGCTGTGCCACGCGAACCACGCGCTCCTCGTCGGTGTGGCCGAGCACCAGCGCTCGGGACCCGTCGTCGAGGAACTCCTTGAACGTCACGATCTCGCCGATGTCCTCGAAGGCGCGAACCGAGATCACATTCATCGACTCGTTGAGCATGACCTCGCGTCCCGGGCGCAGGTCGTCGGCATCGATGGTCGGACTGACGGCGACGCGCAGCTTGCGACCGGCGGAGACGATGTCGGCGGTGCCGTCATCGTGCGCCTCGAGGAAGGTGCCGAAGCCGCTCGGCGGCTCGGCCAGGCGGTCGACCTCGGCCTTGAGGGTGACGATCTGCTCGCGGGCATCGCGCAGGGTGCTGATGAGGCGCTGGTTGTGGTCCTTCTGGGCGGCCAGTTCGCCGCGCACCTCGCTGAGGGCGGACTCCAGCGTGTGGACCCGCGACAGCAGGCCTTCCGATTCGGACATCTCGCCTCCTGGTGAGTGCTCGTCGCCACCTTAACCCGGTCGCGGCGTTATGCCGTCCGGACACGGATCACTCGTCGGGCTCGAAGGCCTCATCAGGGGGTCGAGGGCCGGTGTAGTCGTCGCCGTAGGCCTCCTTGGCGGGCCGGCGCCGGCGCGGGGGCACGTTCACGCCCGGCGCCAGTCGGCGCGCCGTGACGAGGAAGGCGGTGTGCCCGTTCATCTTGTGGTCCGGGCGGACCGACAGGCCCTCGAGGTGCCAGGTCCGCATCAAGGACTCCTCGGCACGGGGCTCGGTCCAGCCGCCGGCCACGCGGAGGGTCTCGACCAGTCGCGACAGCTGGGTCGTCGTGGCGACGTACCCGACCAGCACCCCTCCGGGCGCGAGGGCCGTCCCGACCGAGTCGACGCAGTCCCACGGGGCGAGCATGTCGAGGACGACCCCGTCCAGGTCCCGCTCGGCAAGGTCCGTGCCCATGTCGCCGTGGCGGAGCGTCCAGGAGTCCGGCCGGGAGCCGAACCACTTGTCGACGTTCTTCTCGGCCACCTCGGCGAACTCCTCGCGCAGCTCGTAGCTGTAGACGTGCCCCGTCGGGCCTACCGCGCGCAGGAGGGAGCAGGTCATCGCACCAGAGCCCACGCCGGCCTCAGCGACCCGCGCCCCCGGGCCAAGGCTCAGGAGACCGACGATGCGCGCCGCGTCCTTGGGGTAGATCACCTGCGCCCCACGTGGCATCGACAGGACGAAGTCATCGAGGAGGGGTCGTAGCGCGATGTACGGCGTCCCGTTGGCCGACCGGACGACACTGCCCTGGGGCAGGCCGATGACGTCGTCGTGAGGGAATCCGCCGCGATTGGTGTGGAAGATCTGCCCCGACTGCAGCCTGATCGTGTGCATTCGGCCCTTGGCGTCGGTCAACTGGACGTGGTCGCCCTCGACGAAGGGGCCGGTTCGCCGCCAGATGGCAGGGTTCGGCTCTTCGTCGGCTGTCACGATCGAAGGCTATCCGTCAGCCCCGGTGAATAGGCTGCGGGCATGTCAGCGCTGGATCTTCCGTTCCCATCCTCGCTGTCGCCGTCGCGCGCCTCGGACTTCATGACGTGTCCGCTGCTCTTCCGCTTCCGGTCGATCGACCGACTGCCCGAGGAGCCGTCCGTCGCTGCGATTCGCGGCTCTTTGATCCATCGCGCCCTCGAGACCCTGTATGACCTGCCCGCCAGCGAGCGCACGCCCGCCGCCGTCGCGACGCTCGTCGGACGCGCCTTCAGCGAGCTGGAGCGCGACTCGGCCGAGTCGGCCGACATTGTGCGCGAGCAGGTCGGCGGACCCGAGGTGGCCGCACTGATCGACTCGTACTTCGGCCTCGAGGACCCTCGCCGGCTCGAGCCGCATGCACGTGAGCTCGGCGTGTCCGTGCAGCTCGAACCGTCGTTCGAGGCGCGCGGCTTCATCGACCGGGTGGACCTGTCCCCCGGCGGCGATGTGCGCATCGTCGACTACAAGACCGGACGCTCACCCGGTCCGGGCTTCGAGACCAAGGCCATGTTCCAGATGCGCTTCTACGCGCTGGTGTGGTGGCGCATGACCGGCGACGTCCCGCGGCTCCTGCAGTTGATGTACCTGGGCAACTCGGAGGTGCTGCGCTACGAGCCGGACGCCGACGACCTGCGATCGACCGAGCGCAAGGTGCTCGCCCTCCGCGATGCCATCTCGCGCGCGGCCGACGCGTCGGCGTTCGACCCGTCGCCCTCGCGGCTGTGCGATTGGTGCAGCCACCGGGCGCTGTGCCCGGCCTGGGGCGGCACTCCCCCACCGCTGCCTGCGCGGCAGGACTGGCCCACCAGTTCACGTGTCGAGGCACAGCCCGTCGACTAGTCCGTCAGGCGGGAGCCGCGGCCCAGAGTTCGTCGACCGACCAGCCCTCGAGCGTGTCGACGACCAGGGCTCGGCGGGCGTCGACATCGGCGATGTGCGGGATCGCAATGACCCGGCAGCCGGCGGCCATCGCCGACTCGACCCCCGTGGGCGAGTCCTCCAGGGCCAGGCATTCACGCGGCAAGACACCGAGCAGCTCGGCGGCGGTCAGGTACGGCTCCGGGTGCGGTTTGCTGTTGGCGACGTCGTCCCCGGCGACGACGACGTCGAACGCCCGCATTCCGAGATCGTCGTCGATCTTGGCGCTGACCGCGTCGATCAGGCGGTTCCAGGATGCCGAGACCAATGCTGTGGGCACGCCGCGATGACGTGCCTCGGCGAGCAGTCCGCGGGCGCCCGGACGCCAGGAAAGCGGGCTCTGCCGGAAGTACTCCTCCATGGTGTCAAGAAGGCGGTCCATCACGAAGGATGGCGGCTCCAGGCTCGCGCTCCGCTGGAGCATGTAGTCAACGACCCGCTCCAACGGTCCGCCCAGGCAGTAGGCCTGGTCTTCGTCGGTCCAGGTGGCGCCCAGCTCGGACATCACCGTGATCTCGGCCTTCAGCCAGAGGCCCTCGCTGTCGATGAGGGTGCCGTCCATGTCGAAGAGGATCGCGGCGGGCGAGGAGGTCACGTCAGATCACGTGGCGTTGAAGTACTTGGCTTCAGGATGGTGAGCGATGATCGCGCTCGTCGACTGCTCCGGGTGGAGCTGGAACTCCTCGGACAAGGTGACGTCGATGCGTCCGGGGTCGAGAAGCTCCATGAGCTGGACCTGCTGCTCGAGGTCCGGGCAAGCCGGGTACCCGAACGAGTAGCGCGACCCGCGGTAGCCCTGCTTCGCGATGAGGTAGTCCATGTCGGTGCTGTCCATGGCGGCGAGCCCGAGCTCCTCGCGAACCCGCGCGTGCCAGTACTCGGCCAGCGCCTCGGTCAGCTGCACCGACAGGCCGTGGAGCTCAAGGTAGTCGCGGTAGGAGTCCGCCGCGAAGAGCTCAGCCGTGGCTTTGGATGCCGCTTGGCCCATCGTGACGATGTGGAAGGCGACGACGTCGAGCTCGCCGGACTCCTTGGGCCGGAAGAAGTCCGACAGGCACAGATGCCGATCACGACGCTGTCGCGGGAAGGGAAAGCGGACGCGCTCGCTGGGGTCGTCGACGCCGTTCACGATGACAAGGTCGTTGCCCTCGGAGTAGCAGGGGAAGTAGCCGTAGACGACCGCCGGCTCGATCATGCCCTCGGTCTGGATGCGGTCGAGCCAGTGACGCAGTCGCGGTCGGCCCTCCGTCTCGACGAGCTCCTCGTATGACGGTCCGTCGCCCCTGGCGGCCTTGAGGCCCCACTGGCCGAGGAACAGGGCGCGCTCGTCCAGGAATGGCACGTACTCCGCGAGTGAGACGCCCTTGACGATGCGGTCGCCCCAGAACGGCGGGGTGGGGATCTGGACGTCGATGGCGACGTCGGACCGGGACGGCATGTCGGCCTCGTCGGTCATGGTGGGACGGGCAGCGGTGGTGACGCGTCGCACCCGGCGTTCGGGCAGGACTGCGCCCGGCACGCCGCGCTTGACGGCCATGTAGGCGTCCATCAGGCGCAGGCCCTCGAAGGCGTCGCGGGCGTAGCGGACTTCGCCCTCGTAGATGTCGGCGAGGTCCTGCTCGACGAAGGACCTGGTGAGGGCTGCTCCGCCCAGCACCACGGGGAGCCTGGCCGACACCTTGCGGGAGTTCATCTCCTGGAGGTTCTCGCGCATGATGACGGTGCTCTTGACCAGGAGTCCGCTCATCCCGATGACGTCCGCGTTGCTGGTCTCGGCGGCCTCGAGGATGGCACTGATCGGCTGCTTGATGCCGATGTTCACGACGGTGTAGCCGTTGTTGCTCAGGATGATGTCGACGAGGTTCTTGCCGATGTCATGCACGTCGCCCTTGACCGTGGCCAGGACGATGGTGCCCTTGCCGGCCTCGTCGGTCTTCTCCATGTGCGGCTCGAGGTACGCCACGGCGGTCTTCATGACCTCGGCGCTCTGGAGCACGAACGGCAGCTGCATCTCGCCGGACGCGAAGAGCTCGCCCACGACCTTCATGCCGGCGAGCAGGGTGTCGTTGATGATCTCGAGGGCCGGTCGGTCAGCGAGCGCGGCATCGAGATCGGCCTCGAGGCCCTGCTTCTCGCCGTCGACGATGCGGCGCTGCAGGCGCTCGAAGAGCGGAAGAGCAGCGAGCTCCTCGGCCTTCGAGGCGTTGAGCGAACGCGCCTCGACACCATCGAAGAGCCCGAGGAACACCTGCAGCGGGTCGTACGTGCAGTTGCCGTCGTCGTCGAAGGTCCGTCGGTCGTAGACGAGATCAAGTGCGACATGACGCTGCTCGTCCTGGATCTTCGACATCGGGAGGATCTTCGAGGCATGAACGATGGCCGAGTCGAGGCCGGCGTTGATCGCCTCGTGGAGGAAGACCGAGTTGAGGACCTGTCGGGCAGCCGGATTCAGACCGAACGAGACGTTCGAGACGCCGAGCGTGGTCTGGACGTCGGGGTAGAGGGTCTTGAGCTGCTTGATCGCCTCGAGGGTCTCGATGCCGTCGCGGCGCGTCTCCTCCTGGCCGGTGGCGATGGGGAAGGTGAGCGTGTCGACGAGGATGTCGCCGACCGACATGCCCCACCGATCGCGCAGGTCCCTGATCAGGCGGTCCGCGACGCGGACCTTCCACTCGGTGGTCCGGGCCTGGCCCTCCTCGTCGATGGTCAGGGCGACGACGCCGGCGCCGTGCTCCATGACGATGGGCATGATCCGGCTCATGCGGGAGTCGGGGCCGTCGCCGTCCTCGTAGTTGACCGAGTTGATGACGGCCCGGCCGCCGAGCATCTCCAGCCCGGCGACGAGCACGTTGGGCTCAGTCGAGTCCAGCACGATCGGCAGGGTGGACGCGGTCGCGAGTCGGCCGGCCAGTTCGCGCATGTCCGCGACGCCGTCGCGACCGACGTAGTCGACGCAGAGATCGAGGAGGTGGGCCCCGTCGCGGATCTGGTCCCGTGCGATCTCGATGCAGTCGTCCCACTTCTCGGCCAGCATCGCGTCGCGGAACGCCTTGGACCCGTTGGCGTTGGTGCGCTCGCCGATCGACAGGTAGGCGGTGTCCTGACGGAACGGTACTGCTTGGTACAGCGACGCTGCGGCAGCCTCGTGGTGCGGTCGGCGCGGCGTGATGTCGCGCCCGCGGACACGATCCACGACGTGCTTGAGGTGCTCAGGGGTCGTTCCGCAGCAGCCGCCGACGAGGCTCAGGCCGAAGTCGCGCGTGAAGGTGTCATGGGCATCGGCGAGCTCGGCGGGGCTGAGCGGGTAGTGCGCGCCGGCCGACGTCAGCACCGGCAGTCCGGCGTTCGGCATGCAGGAGATGCCGACTATCGCGGTCTTGCTGAGGGTGCGCAGGTGCTCGCTCATCTCGCTCGGGCCCGTGGCGCAGTTGAGACCGATCAGGTCGATGCCCAGCGGCTCGAGCGCAGTGAGGGCGGCGCCGATCTCCGTTCCGAGCAGCATCGTCCCGGTGGTCTCGACGGTGACCTGGGCGAACACCGGCAGGTCCGCGCCGGCCTCGCGCAGCGCGCGTCGGGCGCCGATGATGGCCGCCTTCGCCTGGAGCAGGTCCTGCGAGGTTTCGATGAGGATCGCATCGGCTCCGCCTGCGACGAGTCCGGCGACCTGCTGCTGGTACGCGTCGCGGAGGACGGCGTACGGCGAGTGTCCGAGGCTGGGCAGCTTCGTGCCGGGGCCGACGGAGCCGAGGACCCACCGTGGATGCCCGGGCGCCGTCCAGTCGTCGGCTACCTGGCGTGCGATCGCCGCGCCGGCCTGGGCAAGCTCGAAGATGCGCTCGGGGATGTCGTACTCGCCGAGGTTGGCGAGGTTGGCCCCGAAGGTGTTGGTCTCGACGCAGTCCACGCCGACCGCGAAGTACGCGTCGTGGACGCTGGCCACGAGCTCGGGACGCGTGACGTTGAGGATCTCGTTGCAGCCCTCGTAGCCCTGGAAGTCGTCAAGGGACGGATCCGCGGCCTGGAGCATGGTGCCCATCGCTCCGTCGGCCACGACAACCCGCTTGGACAGGGCGTCGCGCAGGGACCCGCGCCCACGCGTGGGATGCGGGGTCGCGTTGGGGGAACCAGACATTGACCGAAGCCTACCGACCGACGATGCAAGCGCTAGCACGCACTACGGTGACCACATGTCGACCGGGCGCCAGGACACCCGTTTCCCCGGCGCCGACGGGGCCGAACTGACGGTGTCGTCGTGGCGTGCGGATGCGACCGGCCTGCCGGTCCTGCTCCTGCACGGGCTGAGCCAGCAGCGATTGTTCTGGGGGCCGGTGATCTCGCGGCTGCGCTCGGCCCCCGTGGCGAGCCTGGACCAGCGGGGGCACGGCGAGTCCGACACCCCGGCCGACGCCGACTTCTCGATCGCTGCCTGCGCCGCCGATGTCATCGCGTGCCTTGACGCACTGGGCTGGTCGCGCGCCGTCGTCGCCGGACACTCGTGGGGCGGCTCGGTTGCGCTGCGGGCCGCCGCGACCAATCCCGAACGCGTGTCGGCTGCTGCGCTGATCGACGGTGGCCTGTGGTCCCCGGCCGGCATGGGGCCGCGCGAAGAGGTGCGCGCCCGGCTCACTCCCCCGGCCCTCGGACTGCCACCGGAGCAACTGTGGTCGATGATCCGATCAAGTGAACTCGGGCGCGCTTGGTCGGACGAGACCGAAGCCGCACTCGCGCCGACGTTCGTCGCCGACGACGAAGGGCGCCTGCACTCACGACTCGGGCTCACCCGGCACCTCGCAGTTCTCGATGGACTGCTCGACACCGACCCTGCTGGCGACCTCGCCGCGTGCGAGGCGGCGCAGACCCCGTTGTGGGCGGCCATCTGCGACCCGCGGCGGGCGGACGACGGTGCCGCCGATCCGTGGAACTCGCTGAAGTCGGCGTCGTTGCGGGCGGCTGCGCAGCATTCGAACTTGATCGTTCACCGGTGGGCGGGCGCGATCCACGACGTACCCTTGCAGTGGCCGGACTTGGTGGCGGGCTTCATCGATACGGTCGTGGCAACGGCACGTGTCGACGGGACGAAGGCGGGAGGCGCGGCATGATCGAGTTCGACGAGTTCCCGACCCTGGTCGACCCCGTGCTCGTGGCCGCATTCGAGGGTTGGAACGACGCCGGTGATGCCGCGTCCGGCGCCGTTGCGCACCTCAGGGAGGTATGGGACGCACAACCGCTGGCCGACCTCGACTCCGAGGAGTACTACGACTACCAGGTGAACCGCCCCCACATCAGCGTCGACGAGACGGGCATTCGCAGCCTCACCTGGCCCGCGACCCGCATCTATGTCGCGCGGGTGCCGCTGTTCCCCCGCGACATCGTTCTGGTGCAGGGCATCGAGCCCAATATGAAGTGGCAGCAGTTTGTCCGGGAGATCCTCGGCCTCGCCGCGGAGCTTGACGTGTCGATGATCGTGACGCTCGGCGCGCTCCTATCGGACATCCCGCACACCCGACCCGTGCCCGTCACGGGAACTACGTCCGACGCGGCCCTCGAGGCAGACCTCGGTCTGGAGCCTTCGACGTACGAGGGCCCGACCGGCATCGTCGGAGTGATCCAGGACGCGTGCGGCCGGTTCGGGATGTCGTCGGTGTCGCTGTGGGCAGCGGTACCGCACTACGTCGCCCAGCCGCCGTGCCCGAAGGCGACGCTGGCTCTCGTTCGCAGGATCGAGGACATCCTCGACGTGCCGGTGCCGCTCGGGGAGCTCGTCGAGGAGGCCCGCGCGTGGGAGGCCGGCGTCGACGAGCTTGCCGCCGATGACGACGAGGTGGCTGAGTACGTCAAGCAGCTCGAGGAAGCCCGCGATGCGGCAGACCTGCCCGAGGCCAGCGGCGAGGCCATCGCCCGCGAGTTCGAGCGCTACCTGCGCCGCCGCGGAGCCGACGACCGCTAACCCATCGGTGGGGTGGGACCTCCGTCGGCCGGAAGGGCTAAGCCTTCAGGCGTTGGTAGAGCGCGATGGACGCGTCAGTCTCGGGATCGAAGGACGCGGTGCTCGACCCGTCCAGCACGCCGAGGATGCCCATGGCCACCTTCTTGCCCAGTTCCACGCCCCACTGGTCGAAGGAGTCGATGCCCCAGATCGCGCCCTGCACGAAGACGCTGTGCTCGTAGAGCGCCACCAGCGCACCCAGGGTGAACGGATCAACGCGCGCCACCGTCAGGAGTGAGACCGGACGATTGCCCGGCATGACCTTGTGCGCGACGAGCTCGGGGGGCGTGCCGTCCGCGGCGACCTCCTCCTCGGAGCGGCCACGGGCGAGTACGGACGCCTGCGCGAGCGCATTCGCGACGAGCATCTCCTGCTGCTCCCCCAGCGGGTTGTCACTTTGCGCGACGACGATCAGGTCGCATGCCACCGTGGTGGTGCCCTGATGCAGGAGTTGGTAGAACGAGTGCTGACCATTGGTGCCGGGCTCGCCCCAGAAGATGGCCCCCGTTTCGTAGTCGACGGTCGTGCCGTCGAGCCGGACGCCCTTGCCGTTGCTCTCCATCGTCAGCTGCTGCAGGTAGGCAGGGAAACGCGACAGGTACTGCGAGTACGGCAGCACGGCCGTGGTGTTGATGTCCAGGAAGTTGCGGTTCCACACCGCGATGAGGCCCATCAGCAGTGGCACATTGCGCTGCGGCTCTGCGGTGGCGAAGTGCACGTCCATCGCGAGGAAGCCGGCGAGCAGTGAGCGGAACCCCTCGCTGCCGATGGCGATCATGGTGCTCAGCCCGATGGCCGAGTCCATCGAGAACCGACCGCCGACCCAGTCCCAGAAGCCGAACATGTTGGCGACGTCGATCCCGAACTCCGCCACCTTCTTCTCGTTGGTGGAGAGCGCGACGAAGTGCCGCCTGACCGCGTCCTCGCCGAGCGCATCGACGAGCCACGCGCGGGCAGCGTGGGCGTTCGAGATGGTCTCGAGAGTCGTGAAGGTCTTCGATGCCACGATGAACATGGTCGTGGCCGGATCGAGATCCCGGATGGCCTCGGAGAGGTCCGTGGGGTCAACGTTGGAGACGAAGCGGAAGGTCATGTCGCGGTCGCTGTGGTGGCGCAGGGCTTCGTAGGCCATGGCCGGACCGAGATCCGAGCCCCCGATGCCGATGTTGACGACCGCGCGGATCCTCTCGCCCGTCGCGCCGAGCCAGGCTCCCGAGCGCACACCGTCTGCGAAGACCGACATGCGATCGAGGACTGTCTGAACGTCGGCGGACACGTCCTGCCCATCCACGGACAGCGGCGTGCCCGGAGGAAGGCGAAGGGCCGTGTGGAGCGCGGGACGATCCTCGGTCAGGTTGACGTGTGCGCCGCTCAGCATGCGGTCGCGCCAGATCAGCACGCCGCGCTCGTCGGCGAGCTGGAGCAGCGACTTCATCACATCGGCGGTCAACCGTTGCCGGGACAGGTCCAGGTGCACGCCCGCCGCCTCGAAGGTGAGGACCGACGGACGGCTCGGATCGGCGTCGCACAACTGGCGGATCGTCACACCGAGGAGCGCCTCTGCTGCCGAGCTCAGGGCCGCCCACGCCTCGGTGAGAGTGGGATCCTCTGGAGGAAGTTGCGTCGTCATGGCCACAGCCTTCCACTAGCGTGTGAGTCCCTGAACAGAAGGAGTCCATAGTGTCCGAGCAGGCAGCGCGCGTCACGCTTGGAATGGTGGGGCTGGGACGCATGGGCGCCAACCTCGTTCGACGGGCGATGGCCGACGGCCACTCCGCCGTGGTGTACGACCCGCAGCAGGCCGCTGTCGAGGCCCTCGTCGCCGAGGGAGCAGCGGGAACCTCGAGCCTCGCGGACCTGGTTGCGGCGCTCCCCGCGCCGCGCGCGGTGTGGGTCATGGTGCCCGCCGGACACATCACCGAGGACGTCGTCGCCCAGTTGACCGCGCTCTTGGACTCCGGTGACTGCCTCATCGACGGCGGCAACTCCTATTACCGCGACGACATCCGACGCGGCGAAACCGCGACCGCCAAGGGAATCGACTACCTCGACGTGGGCACCTCCGGCGGCGTCTGGGGACGCGAGCGCGGCTTCTGCCTGATGATCGGCGGCCCCGATCGTGCGGTCGACCGCCTCAGCGGGCTCTGGGACACGATCGCTCCGGGCTTCGAGTCAGCCGACAGGACGCTAGGCCGCGAAGGCGATCCCACCCCCGCGGAGCGCGGTTGGCTGCACTGCGGCCCCAGCGGCGCCGGCCACTTCGTCAAGATGGTCCACAACGGCATCGAGTACGGCCTGATGGCGGCGTACGCGGAGGGCCTGAACATCCTCAAGCACGCGAACGCTGGGAAGGTCGCCCGCGACGCAGATGCCGAGACGGCCCCACTGTCCGACCCGCAGTACTACCAGTACGACCTTGACCTGCCCGATATCGCGGAGGTCTGGCGCCGGGGCAGCGTCGTGGGCTCGTGGCTGCTCGACCTGACCGCGATCGCGCTCAACAAGTCACCCGAGCTGGACGAGTTCAGCGGGCGCGTGTCCGACTCGGGCGAAGGTCGCTGGACATCGATCGCGGCCATCGAGGAGGGCGTGCCGAGCCCCGTGCTCACCGCCTCGCTCTTCGAGCGCTTCGAGTCGCAGGGCGCCGGCATGTTCGCCGACAAGATCCTCAGCGCCATGCGCAAGGAGTTCGGCGGGCACGACGAGAAGGCGAAGTAGGCGCTATCGCGAAAGGCTAGATGCGGATGCCCAGCAAGGCGTCCGCCGTGCGCCGGATCAGGTCGGGCGCGGTCGGGTCGTCGCCGACGCCTGACTGCTCTGCGCGCACCCAGTCGTCGATGGCGTCGAGGGCCTCCGGCGTCCGTAGGTCGTTCGCAAGCGCCTCGCGAACGCGGAGCAGCGTGGCCTCGGCGGGCGGGCCCACCGAGCCGTCGACGGCGTTGCGCCAGTTGTCGAGACGGAAGACGGCGCCCTCGAGTCCGTGATCGGTCCACGCCCAGTCGGATCGGTAGTGGTGTCCGAGCAGGGCAAGCCGGATCGCGTTGGGATCGACGCCGGAACGCCTCAGTGCCGAGACGAACACCAGGTTCCCGCGCGACTTCGACATCTTCTCGCCCTGCCACGCCACCATCGCCGAGTGCACGTAGTGCCGAGCGAAGGGCCACTGGTCCGTGAGCACTTGGGCCTCGGATGCGCTCATCTCATGGTGCGGGAAGGAGAGGTCGGTGCCGCCGCCCTGCACGTCGATCGTCATCCCGAGGTGGTCCAGGGCGATCGCGGCGCACTCGATGTGCCAGCCGGGGCGTCCATGCCCGAGCGGGGTGTCCCACGCGGGCTCGTCGGGGCGGGCGCCCTGCCACACCAGGCAGTCCAGCGGATGCTCCTTGCCGGGTCGGTCCGGGTCCCCGCCGCGCTCGGCGAAGATCGTCTTCATCGACTCAAGGTCGAGGTGTGCCACGTGGCCGAACTCGGGATCGCTGTTGACCCGGAAGTACAGGTCGCCATCGACGTCATAGACGGCACCCTTGCCCCGCAGGGTCTCGACGTGCTGGGCCACCGACGGGATCGACTCCACCGCCCCGATGTAGTCCCGGGGTGGGATGACGTTGAGATCGGTCATGTCCTCGCGGAAGAGCGCCGTCTCCCGGAGTGCGATCTCCTGCCAGTCCTGGCCCGTGGCCACGGCCCGCTCCAGGAGCGGATCGTCGATGTCGGTCACGTTCTGCACGTAGTGAACCTCGTGGCCGGCATCCAGCCAGGCGCGGTGGATCAGGTCGAAGACGACGTAGGTGAAGGCATGTCCCATGTGCGTCGCGTCGTAGGGCGTGATGCCGCAGACGTACATGCGTGCGGTCGGCCCGGGCTCGGTCGGCCGGACGCGACCGGTCGAGGTGTCGAACAGCTGGAGCGGAAGGCCGCTGCCTGGGAGCTCGGGGACATACGGCGTGGGCCACGACTTCACGCGGTCAGCCTAGCCATGGTGCTGAGCTAGAAGACCGGCCAGGGAACTGCCGGCCATCGCGACGGCGGGAGCGGGTACTTCTGGCTGGCCAGGAGTCGTCGGATGCGGTGGCGAAGCATGTCGCGCTCGTCGTCGGCAAGCCAGCGATCGACGGGATCGTACGACGTGCCCAGCGTCTGCTCGAGCCCTTCGAGGTCCCGCAGCAGCCGCTCCGGGATCTGCTCCCCTGACCAGCCCCAGAGCACGGTGCGGAGCTTCTCCTCGACGGCGAACGAGACACCATGGTCGATGCCCCACGTGCGACCTTCGAAGTCGGTGATCACGTGTCCGCCCTTGCGATCGGCGTTGTTGACGACGGCGTCGAAGACCGTCATGGTCTCGATAACCTTGTCGGGCGCGTGCACGAGCTGCACGTCACGTCCTGCGCCGTCCTCCGCGTCGAGAACGTGCAGCCAGCCCTGCGGTGCTCGGCGGGCGCGCGTGACCGTCACCTTCCCCGCGCTCGCGTCCTCGTCGATCCACAGTTGGCACATCCCTGCCCCGACGGGACCGTCATCACGCCAGACCGTCGGCGGTACGAGATCCCAGCCGGCGGCCTCGGAGACGGCGAATGCGGCCATCTCGCGATGCGTGAGAGTCCATTCGGGGAAATCCCAGAGGGCTCGCTCGCCCGCCACGGGCTTGTAGACGCACGTGAGCGTGCGGCTGTCCGATGTGGCGATGGCACACCGGAGCGTCGCGTTAGAGGCGTCGGCGAGGCGGCCGTCGATGCTGAGCTCGCCGTTCTGCAGGAGGTCGCCCAGCCGGTCGTCGACCAGCCACTCTGTCGAGCTCATGAGCGTCGATGGAAGCCGTTGGCTCGCGGGCAGATATGCCCTTGCGGATCCAGCGGCTGGTTGCAGAACGGGCAGGGCGGCCGGCCAGCGGAGACGACACTGCGGGCGCGCTCGGCGAAGGCGCGCGCGTAGCCGGCGGACATCCAGACCCGCAGGGTGTCGGGTCCGTCGGCGGTGTCGACGGCGATGTCAGGGATCTCCTCGTCCTCCTCGGCTACGGCATGCGCCTCGATCACCACGCGATGCGAGGCGTCGTCCCAGCCGAGCGCCATGGCGCCGACGCGGAACTCCTCCGCGATCGGCACGTCCAGCGGACGGGAGTCCGCCAGCTCGGGAGGCGCTGTCTCGGGGACCTCCTCCGGCTCGGCGCGTGTGCCACTGACCTCGTCGAGCAACTGGTCGACGCGCTCGGCCAGCGCAGACACCTGCGCCTTCTCCAGAGCGACGCTCGCGATCAGGCTGCCTTGACGGGCCTGCAGGAAGAACGTGCGCTCGCCGGGCATGCCGACGGTGCCGACCACGAAGCGGTCGGGTGCCTGGAACTCGAAGACCTGGCGGCTCATGAACCCGCGCCTCCGCCCACGGCAGCGTCGCTCGAGCGCGCACGACGTCTGCGCGACGGCTTGGCCGGCTTGGGGATCAGCCCCGACAGGTCGCCGCCGATGTCGTTGGTGCGGACGAGGAAGGGTCGCGTCGGTGTGTACGTGACCACGCTCAGTGACGCGGGGTCGACGACGATGCGCTGGAACTGGTCGAGGTGGGTGCCCATCGCGTCGGCCAGGATCGCCTTGATGACGTCACCGTGGCTGACCACGGCGTACACGGCGTCCTCCCCGAGGCGGGCGTTCCAGTCCCGTACCGCGGCAACAGCGCGGGCCTGCATGGCCGCCATGGACTCGCCCTCAGGCCCGGGGAAGACGGCCGCACTCGGGTGCGCCTGGACGACCTTCCACATCGGGTCCTTGGCGAGGGTCTTCAGGGAGGCTCCGGTCCAGTCGCCGTAGCGGCACTCCCCCACTCGCTCGTCGACGTGGCGCGGCACGTTCAGGCCCGCCGATTCGAGCATCAGGTCAGCGGTCTCGACGGTCCGTTCCAGCGGTGACGTGACTACGGCTGCGAGCTTCAGGGCACTCATGCGGGTGCCCAGGGTGCGCGCTTGCTCCTGGCCCTTCTCGTCGAGGACGACACCGGGGGTCCACCCGGCCAGGACCCCGTCGGCGTTCGCCTTCGTGCGGCCGTGCCGGATGAGGAGCACTGTCGTCATGCGAGTCAGCGTAGACAGTGGCCGGCTGTCCAGCACAATGTGGACGTGATCAAGGGGATGGGCTGGTACCACGCCGACGGGGTCGACATCAGCGATTCGGGGCTGTCGTCGGGCGATGGCCACGTGCCGATCGCGCTCGATGAGTTGCGGGCTCGGTGCGAGGCGACGCCCGGCAGCTTCGTCTGGATCGGCCTGTTCGAGCCGACCCGGGACGAGCTCCGCGATGTCGCCGAGACCTTCGACCTGGATCCCCTGCTCGTGGACGATGCGGCCAACTCATCGCAGCGGGCGAAGATCGAGTTCGGAGACGACGACACCATGTTCGCCCTGCTCAAGCTCCTGGACTACGTGGAGGGCACGTCCGACGTCGAGACCGGACAGGTGGCCGTCTTCATCGGCACCTGGTATGCGGTCACCGTCCGCCACGGGTCGAACGGCGATCTTGCAGGCGTGCGGGCACGGGTTGCTGCCAGCCCCAACCTGCGCGCCCATGGTCCTTACGGCGTGCTCTACGCGGTGATGGACTCGGCGGTGGACGCCTACGTGATCGTCATGGACGAGGTGTCCGAGGACGTCGCGTCGGTGGAGACCGAGGTCTTCAGCGACGATGCCAGCCGACTGACGCCACAGCGCATCTACAACCTCAAGCGCGAGAACCAGGAGATCCGCCGGGCAATCGTGCCGCTGGTCGCACCGGCGCACATGTTCGTCAACTCCGACTTCGACGGGATCCCGAACGGGATGCGCCGCTACTTCCGCGACATCGGGGAGCACGTCCTGCGAGTGAACGACTCCGTCGACAACGCCGACAACCTCCTGATGACGATGCTGATGGCGTCGACGTCGTTGCAGGACCTCAAGCAGAACCGCGACATGCGCAAGATCAGCGCCTGGGTCGCGATCGCCGCCGTGCCCACCGCGATCGCGGCCATCTACGGGATGAACTTCGACAACATGCCCGAACTGCACGAGTCGTGGGGCTACCCGGCCGTCCTGCTGGTGATGGGCGCCATCTGCCTGCTTCTCTTCCGGGCCTTCAAGAAGTCCGGCTGGCTGTGATCAGGCGGTGAGCACACCGAAGGCAAGCAGCAGCATGACCAGCAGGCCTAGGCAGACGCGGTAGATCACGAACGGCAGGTAGCTGCGCGTTGTCAGCCACTTCATCAGCCAGGCGATGACCGCCAGGCCGACCGAGAACGCTATGAGGGTCGCCAGCAGCGTGGGTCCCCACGACACCGTCTCGTCACCTATCTTGCGGGCCTCGAACAGGCCGGATGCGAGGACGGCTGGCACTGCCAGCAGGAAGGCATATCGCGCAGCTGCGGCGCGCGTGTACCCCATCGTCAGGCCCGCGGTGATCGTCGCGCCCGACCGAGAGACGCCCGGGATGAGGGCCAGTGACTGGGCGAGCCCGAACAGGATGCCGTCACGAACGGTGAGCTCCCGCTCGGTCTTGACGCGGGCGCCCAGTGCGTCGGCCACGCCCAGCAGCACGCCGAACAGGATGAGCATGAAGGCGACCAGCCACAGGTTGCGCGCGATGGTCTCGATCTGGTCCTTGAACAGCACGCCAAGGACGGCGATCGGGATCGTGCCGATCAGGACGAGCCAACCCATGCGTGCGTCGGGATCGTGCCGGGCGTCAGCATTGGTGATCGAACGGGCCCAGGCACGCAGGATCGCGCCGATCTCGCGGCGGAAGTAGAGGATCACGGCCATCTCGGTGCCGATCTGGGTGACGGCGGTGAACGCCGCGCCAGGATCGTCCCAGCCGAACACCTGGCTGAGGATGAGCAGATGTGCGCTGGATGAGATCGGGAGGAACTCCGTGAGGCCCTGGACGATGCCGAGGATGACCGCCTCAAACCATGACACTACGTAGCCAATCCTGATGCGTCGAGGACCTCGGACATTGTGCGGAGGGTATCCATGCGCTCCTGAAGGGACCCTGAGTACGTCGCGATCGTGAGCGTCGTCACGCCAGCCTCAGCGAACGCGTGAAGACGATCGCGAATCCGGTCAGGCGGGCCGATGAGCGACGTCGAGTCGATGAACTCGAACGGGACCGCACCGGCGGCCCCCGTGTAGTCACGCGCCAGGTACTTGTCCTGGATCTCGATGGCGGCCTGCTCGTAGCCCATGCGCGTGGCCAACTGGTTGTAGAAGTTCTTGTCGCGACTGCCCATGCCGCCGATGTACAGGGCCGAGTAAGCCCGGATCGGGTCAGCGCAGGCCTGCGGATCGTCGCCGATCACGACCGGGACGGTCGGTACGACGTCGAAGCCCTCCATCGACTTGCCGGCCGACTCACGCCCCGCGCGCAACGGCGCCATGATCTCCCCCGACTGCTCGGGCGAGAAGAAGATCGCGAGCCAGCCGTCGGCGATCTCACCGGTGAGCTCAAGGTTCTTCGGGCCGATGGCGGCAAGGTAGACGGGGATCGTCTCGCGCACCGGATGCACGGTCAGGGTCAATGCCTTGCCCGGCCCGTCGGGCAGTGGAAGCGTGAAGAACTCGCCCTGGAACGAGACCTTCTCGCGGGCAAGGGCCTTGCGGACGATGGCGACGTACTCACGAGTGCGCCCGAGTGGCTTGTCGAAGCGCACGCCGTGCCACCCTTCGGACACCTGCGGTCCGGATACGCCAAGGCCGAGCCGGAAGCGCCCTCCGGACAGCGTGTCGAGCGTGGCTGCGGTCATCGCGGTGTTGGCAGGCGTGCGACCGGGAATCTGGAACACGGCCGAGCCGACGTCGATCCGCTCGGTCTGCGCAGCGATCCACGCCAGGACGGTCGCGGCGTCGGATCCATAGGCCTCGGCCGCCCAAACGACCGAGTAGCCCAGGCGGTCTGCCTCGCGTGCCAGTGCAAGGTTCTCGGCGTCGTTGCCGGCGCCCCAGTATCCGAGATTCAGGCCAAGTCGCATCGTGTTCCTCCAGTGTCGATTCAAGGCGAGCCTAGGGCGCGGGGCACGGTGATGGAGGTAGCGTGCCTTCATGGAATTGCGGCCGCTGGGCAGATCCGGTCTGTGGGTGGGCCGCCTCGCGCTCGGCACGATGACCTGGGGCCGCGGGACCGACGAGTACGAGGCGCGCGATCAGCTGGCGGCGTTCCTCGATGCGGGCGGCACGCTCATCGACACCGCGGACGTTTACGCCGAGGGCGTCTCGGAGTCGATGGTCGGCGAGCTCGTCGAGGAGTACGAGGTCCGCGACCAGGTGGTGCTGGCGACCAAGGCTGTCTCCGTGCCAGGCCCGGATCGACGGTTCAACGGATCCCGCGGTCATCTGCTGCGGTCTTTGGAGACCTCCCTTCGCCGTCTCCGCACCGACACCGTCGACCTGTGGCAGCTGCACGCCTGGGACCCCTGGACGCCGATGGACGAGACACTGGCCGCGATCGACGCAGCCGTTGCAAGCGGCAAGGTCCGCTACGTCGGCATCAGCAACTACTCCGGCTGGCAGATGAGCCGTGCCGCCACCTGGCAGGAGGCCGTGCCCGGCCGGGCGCGCCTCGTCACGGCTCAGATGGAGTACTCACTGCTGGAGCGTGGCATCGAGCGCGAGATCGTCCCCGCAGCGCAGGCCGTGGGAATGGGCATCCTGCCGTGGTCCCCGCTCGGGCGTGGCGTGCTCACGGGCAAGTACCGGCACAGCATGCCGATCGACTCGCGTGGGGCCAACGCCGAGACCGCGGGCTGGGTGCAGGTCTATCTCGACGAACGCTGCCGGCGGATCATCGACGCGGTGGCCACGGCCGCCGAGGGACTCGGTGCGTCCCCCACTGAGGTCGCGCTGGCCTGGCTGCGGGATCGGCCCGGGGTAGTCGCCCCGATCCTCGGGGCGCGTACCAACAACCAGTTGATCGCAGCGCTTGCTTCAGAGGAATTGGAGTTGCCCGAGGAGATCCTCATCGCCTTGGATGACGTGTCGGCTCCGGCCTTGGGATACCCCGAGTCCGGCTGGGCTCAGCGCCGCTAGGAGGACGCATGGACAGGATCCGGGCCACATGGGAGTACCGAGACCTGTCCCTACCGCGGGGAACCTCTCGCGAGTCCGCTCGGATGATCCTCACCGGCGCCGCGGAGACCGAGCACTGGGAACTGGACTACCTGCGCATCTGCCCGGACGGCCGACGCCAGGTCCGGCTGCGCCGCAAGGTCTACCGGATGCTGAGAACGGCGTAGTTGGCTCGCAGGCGCGTGTTGTCGGCGCCGTAGCTGCGGGGCTCGCTTCGCTCACTCCTCGCTAGCAGGCGCGCAGGAACCTGTCCAGAACGCGAACCCCGAACTGCAGCCCGGCCACCGGCACGCGCTCGTCCACGCCGTGGAACAGCCGCCAGTAGTCGACGTCCGCGGGCATCTGCAGCGGGCTGAAGCCGTAGCAGTCGATGCCCAGGCGGGTGAACGCCTTCGCGTCGGTGCCACCGGAGATCATGTACGGGATCGCGCGGGCGCCGGGATCCTCAGCGCGCAGGACGCTGGCCATCAGGTCGACCGTTGCGGTGTCGAACGGGGCCTCGATCGCCACGTCCTCATTCACCGTCTCGATGGCGATCGCGTCACCGACGAGCTCACGGATCGTCTCGTCGAATTCCAGCTCGTAGCCAGGCAGCACGCGACCGTCGATGCTCGCGGTCGCCTCGCCGGGGACGACGTTGTGCTTGTAGCCAGCGCTGAGCATTGTCGGGTTCGCAGTGTTCTGGAGGGTCGCACCAACGAGCAGCCCAAGTGTCCCTAGGTGCTCGATCACCTGGTCGAGTTCTCCGCTGCTCAGGTCCACGCCGTACGCAGCGGAGAGCTCGTCGAGGAACTTATCGACAGTCTTGGTGCGGCGGACCGGCCATGTATGACGGCCGATCTTCGTCACTGCCTCGCACAGGGCAGTCACGGCGTTGTCGTGGTGAATCATCGAGCCGTGACCGGCACGGTCCTTGGCCCGCAGGCGGATCCAGCGGATGCCCTTCTCCGCCGTCTGGATCGGGTACAGCCGGAGGTCGTCGCGGACGGTGAGCGAGAAGCCACCGACCTCTCCGACGGCCTCCGTGACGCCGGTGAACAGTTCGGGCCGATTGTCGACGAGCCAGTGGGAGCCGTGCTTGCTGCCGGCCTCCTCGTCGGGCAGGAACAGGACGACAACGTCACGGCGCGGACGAATGCCTGCTCGGGCCCAGCCGCGCACGACGGCCAGGATCATCGCGTCCATGTCCTTCATGTCGACGGCGCCTCGTCCCCAGATGAACCCGTCGGCGATCTCGGCCGCGAAGGGCGGATGCGACCAGTCCTCGGCCATCGCAGGAACGACGTCGATGTGACCGTGAAGCAGGAGGGCACCGGCGGCGGGGTCGGTGCCAGGGATGCGCACGACGACAGCCCGGCGTTCGTCGCTCGTGGTGGAGATGATCTCGGGATCCAGCCCCACCTCGCGCAGTCGCTGCGCGCAGTAGTCGGCGACGTCGGCCTCGCCCACCGTCTCGGGCGCGTCGCCCCAGTTGCTCGAGTCGATGCGGATGAGTTCCTGCGTGAGGGTGACCACGTCGGCCTCGGCGTCCGCAAGTGCCTGCCAGCCGCCCGCGCTGTTCGCCTCAGTCATGGACGACATCCTGCCCCGTTTGCGCCACCGCGTCCCGGGTCCGGAGGCATTTCAGGGCGACGTACGGGGATGGGTATAGTGCTCCAGCACACCTCGTCCGAGTGGCGGAATTGGCAGACGCGCTAGCTTGAGGTGCTAGTTCCCTTTACGGGGAATGGGGGTTCAAGTCCCCCCTCGGACACGTAGGTTGAGACATCTGCATGAAGAAGGCCCCTTACGACGGTAAGGGGCCTTCTTCATGCGCAGGCCTTCGTGAGATGGCGTGCCCCACGCTCCGCATCCACGTCCAGGACTGGCCTTAGGCTCGTATGGGAGGTGCGTCCAATGTGCGAGTCGGACTGTCCACCGGAGCAGGCACTGCTTGTACGAATAGCCGACTCAGTCAGATCGTTCCTGGCCAATCAAGCACGTGTGATTGTCGCCTTCGACGGCCCTGATGCCGCTGGCAAGACGACGATGGCCGATGCCCTCGCATTGCTGCTCGATGACTCCGCGATCCGTGCATCCATCGACGGGTTCCATAACCCACGGGATGTGCGACTTCGACGGGGACCGTTGTCACCAGAGGGCTTTTACCAGGACTCCTTCGACTACGAACGTCTCTGTGCCGACCTTCTCGGTCCCTTTGCAGGAGGTGCGCGCCGGATCCTTCTACACGAGTTCGACTACCGCTCTGAGGGAGCCGAGGAAGCGTTCGTGGATGGCCTTCCCGAGTCAGCGGTGCTGGTCTTCGACGGTGTCTTCCTGCTTCGACCTGAGACGCGCAGCTTCTGGGACTTGTCTGTCTACGTGGATGTACCCCCTGCCGTCTCCCTGCACCGTGCGCTCGTCAGAGACCTCGACCTGTTCGGCTCGGCCGTAGAAGTCACCAGTAGGTACGAGGCCAGATACCTTCCCGGCCAGGCGCTCTACCGCGAGGAGTCTGACCCGAAGACTCGAGCCACGGTGGTCGTGGACAACTCCGAGCCGAGCCGTCCCGTCATTCTTCGATGGGGTATCGATGGTTTTGCCTCACCACCACCTGGGAAAGGTGACGCTGGATAGCTCTAGCGGGTCAGTTCGAGATGCTGACATTCAGGTTGGCCGGATACGACAACGCCGCGCTGCGGCCGCGGGCGTCCATGGTCTGCTGAACGCGAGCCAACTCGGCAATCCAGTCCGCCATCGCCGCTCTCCCGCGCTCGTCCAGTGCCAGCGAGGGCACGTTCGCGGTGAGCAGCATGTTGTAGGGCTTCCAGGTCACGACGAGCGTGGCAATCAGATCGAACGCTCGACGCAGGTCCATCCGGTCGCCGTTCTCGGGGGCGACAGTCGGGATGAGCCAGCCCAGTGTCGAGTAGTCCCACGTGACGTTATTCAGCACGTCGTGCTCGACCGTCGACACGTGGATGACGGTCGCGCACAGGCGGCTCAGCCAGTCGAGGCCATCGCCACGCGTGCCCAGGCCGTTGGCCAGCAGGGAGTCCAGTCCGTCGAGCCAAGCGGACAGCTCTGCGTCGACGCGCCACGATTGGTCGTCGAAGTACAACGCGAGGTAACGACGCACGTAGCGCAGCGTTACGTCCCACAATTCGAGGACGTTCTCTCGATACGGGTATGCGAACGGCGTTGTCGTCGTGCCCCTGCGGCGGAACTGGGTGTCCGGCTCCAGGTCCCAGAAGTCGTAGTTGCGAAGACGTGCACTGGCCATGCGCGCGACCTCGACGTGGTCGTGGCTGAAGATCGTGGCGGCAAAGCCACGTGGTCCTCCGAGCTGGAGCTGACCCAGCTCACGGTTCCCGATGAGGACGGTGTGGAAGCAGTGGTGCAGCAGGCGACGGACCGGGTGCGCGGTTCCGAGATGGTTGGTGCACGCGATGGCGAACGGCGTCAGCGTGGCCAGGTGGACGAAGACGTTGTGGCGGATCGTTGTGAGGTCCTCGTTGAGTCCCGCCAGAAAGGCGTCAACTTCCACTTGACGACCCCGCCACGCCTCGGTAGGCACGTGTGCCCCGCCCCGAGTCAAGCCCACGAGCCGCAGCCGCCCATCAACCATGCGCAGCACCGCGGTGCCGCCCGGAGGAAGGAGTCCGGGCCGCGCGCGGTAGTCGAGTAGCCAGTCGACGTCCATGACGTAGTCGCCGGTGGGGTGCCCGGCCTCGTCCACGCCAGCTCGAAGGTAGGAACCGAACGGGCCGTCGATCGACAGTTCCGGGATGAGGTTCGCCTTGGGCCCACCCATCAGCTGCCGCAGTCGCTCGGGAATCTCGGGCGGATCGGCCCAGGCGCGGGCCATCAGGCGCGGATAGACCGCCTTGAGGAAGGCCCCGTGCTCCGAAGGGATCGGGTTCGTGCGGGCGGGGCTCAGTCTGGACACAGCGCTCAGAAGCGTCGCCGAGAGGCGGATGCGCCGAAGTCGTCGACCCTCGCCGGGGAACTCGAGGGGATTCATCACGCCGGAGATCGGCATCTGCGGGAACGAATGCGAGAAAGGCTCGAAGGCGATCGAACCCTCCCGTGGGGGCTCGAGTGGCTCGACCTTCTGCGTGGCGAACGACGCCACCGTGAAGGCGGACATCAGACCCTGGTACAGCGTGAATCGCGCTGAGTCCAGCACGGTCAGACTCCCTGCGTTCCGGCGGCGTGTGCGGTGAACCTACGCCGAAGCTCGGACCTGCCGCAAGCCGCTTTGTCCCCCGACGTCCCTTTTGCGACACCCGGAAACTGCGTAGATTCGGCCATCTCGCCCAGCATGGAGGTCCGCATGAGCCAGTCCGTCGACGCCGGCACTGCCACCGAGGACGCCCGGGCCCGCGGTGCTGCCCACCTTGCCGCCGGTGACTTCGCCGGGGCCCTGGCCGTGCTGGGGCCGATAGCCCCGCATGACGAGACCGGCGAGGCAGACATCCTCCTCGGCGATGCGTACTTCATGACCAGCTCGTTCGACGCTGCTGAGTCCGCCTACGCCCGAGCCGTGAGTCGTGTGCAGGACGTCGAGCGGCACGCGACCGCGACGCGCCTGCACACCCGAGCCCAGGTGAACGGCGCCACCGGCATGGCCGGGCGCGAAGCCGAGGATGCCGTCCATGACGACCTGTTCACCCTTCACCATCTGCTGGGCGGTCCGCGCCTGCCCACGGTCAACGTTCAGCCACCCGACGTCGGAGTCCCGCGCGATGGCCTGTCCGCGCTAGTTCGGAAGCTGAGGAACGATCTCGGTACGGTCGCGGGAGCGATGGGCTCGTTCGTGTTCGAGAACCTCACGACGGCGGCCGGTCGAAGCGGCACGAACGACGAGGTCTGGACGAACTGGTACGCCTCTGCGAAGAACCTGCCCGGTGAACTGGGTGTCGGTGCGCGGATCCTCAAGCTTGCCTACGTGCGCGAGCAGCTATTCGCCCGGAACCTGGTGCGCCCGTACGGCCCGGGAACGAAGACCGGTTTCGTCACCGACCCGGGCGTCCCGCCGCCGTGGGCAACCCGCTGGCGCACTCCCGATGGCAGCTGGAACTACCTGCTGAAGGATCCCGACGGCCAGCACGACCCCATGGTGGGGGCGGCCGGAACCCGCTTCTTCCGCAACGTCGGCGAGGACATCGGCCTGGCGGCCGTGTTCCCGCGGGAAAACCCGGCGACGAATCCGGTCAGCGTCCGGGAGATCAGCCGAACCGTCTTTGCCCCGAAGGGCGAGCGCACGCTGGTGCCCTTCCTCAACCTGTGGGCGGCTGTGTGGATCCAGTTCATGACTCACGATTGGGTGAGCCACGGCCCAGGATCCAGCGACGAGACCGAGCGCATTCCGCTCGCCGCCGACGATCCGCTGCGCGACTACGGCTCGGATCACCTCACTGTGCAGCGGACGCCGGCCGACCCGACGCGCCAGCCGGGCGAGGAGGACATGCCGCCCACCCATCTCAACGAGGTCACGCACTGGTGGGACGCCTCGCAGATCTACGGCAGCGACGCACAGACGCAGATGCGCGTGCGCGCCTTCGAGGGTGGCCGACTCATCGTCACCGATGACGGGCGGCTGCCCCTTGACCCGGACCTCGGCACTGAGCAGACCGGGTTCTCACGCAACTGGTGGGTGGCTCTCGGCGTCATCCATACGCTCTTCGTGCGGGAGCACAACGCCATCTGTGCGCATCTGGCGGAGGCGTACCCGGAATGGGGCGACGAAGAGCTCTTCCAGACCGCCCGCCTCATCAACGCGGCCGTGATGGCGAAGATCCACACCGTCGAGTGGACCCCGGCGATCCTGCCCAACCAGACGCTGACCGAGGGCATGTATGCCAACTGGTACGGCGCACTGACCGCCGTCTTCGGAGGCACGGGCAAGCGCACCCTCGAGGAGATCCCGATCCGCAATCGCGAGCTCGGCGGAATCGTCGGCAATCCGCAAGGGGACTTCGCGAAGTACGGCCTCAGCGAGGAGTTCACTGCGGTCTACCGCCTGCATTCGCTCCTGCCGGATGCCGTCGAGGTGTTCCATCTCGGAGGGGCCGAGCCATCGGAGCGAGTCCCTCTCCTGCAGACGAGGCATACCGCGTCGTCACGGATCATCGACGAGCACGGAATCGACAGCCTTGCCCTCTCCCTAGGCATCCAGCATCCGGGTGCGCTCGTTCACAACAACTACCCAGCGGCGATCCTCGACATGAGCATCCCGGGACAGCCGCTGATCGATCTCGGAGCGCTCGACCTCTTCCGAGACCGGGAGCGGGGCATTCCGCCGTACAACCAGTTGCGCCAGGAACTGGGACTCCATCGCGTACCGAGCTTCGACGAGCTCACGGAGGAGCCCGAGGTGGCCGAAATGCTTCGCGGCCTGTACGGGCAGACCGCCGACGGTCGTGATCGCATCGATGACATGGACCTCCTCGTCGGGACACTCTGCGAGGGCCACCGTCCCGACGGGTTCGGCTTCGGCGAGACCCTCTTCCAGGTGTTCATCCTCAATGCGAGCTGGCGACTCCTGGGCGACCGGTTCTTCACCGACGACTTCCGCGAGGAGGTCTACACGCATGAGGGCCTTGACTGGATCGACGCCGTGTCGATGAAATCGCTGCTGCTGCGCAACTTCCCAGCACTGGCGAACACGGGGCTCGCCAACGTCAAGAACGCCTTCGAGCCCTGGGACACCGGCCGCCTTGATCCGGCCCGACATCCGTTGCGCGCCTTCGACAAGACCCTCGGCGAGGATCCCTGGTCCGGCGATGATCCTTCGGCATCCCTCACGGGGCCTGGGCCCTCGGGAGTCTAGGCAGGACTCGGTTGGCGCGTCGCTGGCGCCGGCGGTATGGCAGCTGGAGCTTGAGGCGTGCGGGCCCGTTCAAGTCCGCCGGCGCGCGAAGAATGGGGCTCGCCCAACTTCTCGTGAGTGGTGGAGGTATTTGTCTTCGGTGCCTTGTTGATCCGGCATCGCCTGCATTTGGGTTGCTACGCTCCGTTTGCGTCGCCCTTTGCGACGTTTTGGCCGAGTCCGGAGAGCGGGATGTCGGAGATGCTTGCAGCCACCACGACCACCACCGCGCCGGAGTCGACGGCCTCGCTGGAATTCTCGCTCGCTGTCTCGTTGATCTCGCTCATCCTGCTGACGGTCCTGCTCATCGTGGACATCAAGTACATCCGCGACAGCAAGCGGATCGCCAAGGAGATGAACCTTCCGCAGGGTCAATGGCTGCGCCTGGTGAAGACCCTGTCGTTTGACCCCATCATCGAGCTCTTCGCAGTCGGCGTGGTGCTCGGAGGCGACTTGGTGCAGAACTGGGAGCACGCCTTGGCGGGCGTTCTCGGAGCTGTCGTGGGCCTGTTCGCTGGCCACTACCGGTTCCGCATCCAGTACGTGCGGGCGGTGCCGGAGCACAAGGCCATCGTGTTCGTGCGCAGCCGCGCCGAATACATTGCGCTGAGCGTGCTCATCCTGGTGCGATTCGCCGCGGAACAGCATCGGATACCGGTAGTGGGGCCGCTCACACTCCTGATCACCTTCTTGCTGTCGATCGTGGTCCTCGAGTCCATCGGACGCGCCTGGTTCTCCTACCGTCGGTATGCGAAGGACACGGCTGGCGTCAGCTAGCTGGCCAGCCCGCGTAGGTACGCCTCGAAGCGATCGAGGCTCGCGTTGAAGCCGGCTTGGGCCTCGGGGCTGCGGAACATCGGGGGAACGTTCCGTTGGTGTATGACGACCTCGGTGCGACCGTTGCCCAGGTCGGAGAATGTCGAGGTCGTCGTCATTCCCTCCGCGAACCCCTGCTCCGCCCACACCAAGGTGCTCGGCGGATCGATCTCTACATAGACGCCGCTCGTCGGGTACCTCTCCCCCGTCGCGTCGTTGACCATGACCGTCTCGAACCGGCCGCCTTCGCGCAGTTCGATGACGATGTCCTCGACGGGCGTGCTCATCCCCGGCGGACCCCAGAAGTGCGTGAGGTGCTCCGGCGTGGTCATGCACGACCACACGAGCTCCCGTGGAGCCTCGTAGATGCGGGTGATGATCACTTCGCCGAGATCTGCGTTGCTCGTGGTCATGATTCCTTCTTCCGTGATGAAGTGGAGTTGCTGCGCTGGATCTGCCTGAGGTGGTCACCGAGACGGTCGAGTCGGTCCTCCCACTGCTGACGCCGATCATCAAGCCAGTCGATAGCCGGATCGAGCGAGGCGCCCTCGGCGTGGCAGCGCCGATGCTGGCCGTCCCGTCCCTTGGACACCAGTCCTGCGGATTCAAGGACCATCAAGTGCTTCGACACCGCCTGGAGAGACATCTCGAAGGGCTCGGCGATCTCGTTCACGGTGGCGTCGCCGTCCACCAGTCGATCGAGGATTGCCCGGCGCGTCGGGTCCGACAGTGCCGCGAACGTGCGGCTCAACGCGTCGACGGCCATGACTACCTCCCACTAATCAACTGATTGGTTGAATATAATTGCGGGCGGGCTCACCGTCAATACCTGGTCTGTAGCCCTTCCAAGTGCCGCCGCGTGCGCTGGCTACCAGCGCGCGGTCGACCGCACCGGCGAGCACATCCCCGCAGATGAGATGACGGGCCCCGGATTCACGGGGCCCGTCACGAAACCAACGACTGGCTACTCCGTTCCGGTCAACTGCACAGCATCGATCTCGGTCCAGCCAAGCTTCAGTCCGGACTGATTCACGGTGATGCGAACGGCGTCGACCGGAGCAGTGACACCCTTGACCGGCAACTTCATGACGTACGGGCAGGTCGAGATCTTGTGTGCAGACTTTCTGTAGATCACCGTGCTTTTGCCCGATGTGTCGATGACTTGGACCATCGTGACCTGACCAGGGTTGTAACTGACATAGATCTTGACCAGCGTGGGAACCACCGGGGTGTCGAAGGACACCTTCAGCTTGTCGTAGGAGGTGGAACTAGCCGAAGCCCAAGCACTTCCGTTGTCTCCGCAACTGGAGACGTTTGGCGCTCCCGTGGCCTGGTGGGCGGCCCAGGAGGTTGTCCCGAACTGCGAAGTCGCCGACGCCGAGGTTGCCCACTGGCTCGTGGTTCCCGCACGAACTTGCGACGGCTGCACAGATGCCGTTGCCGACATCGTCACCGATGTAGTGATGGCCACAGCAAACACTGCTGCAGTCGTGATGATCCGCATTCTTCGCATGTGACAGGTCTCCTCGCTCGGGTTGGCCGCGCGGCCACACGTGAACGCTAGGGGTGGAGAGACGCTTGGCGCGTGCTGAGCGAGCATCAATATCCACATGAATGCCAACGTTATTGAAGGGCCGAGACACGAGGTGTCACGCCTCCGTCCAGACTCGCGGCCTTCGTCACGATATGACGGGTGGCAAATTGGTACGGGTAGGCCGCTTTGCGATCTATGTCCACGCCTCTTGCGGTAGGTGATGGCCATTCGCACGTTTCGCACGCCGTGGCGGCCAAGACTGACGGGCGGCACGGAGTGATCGTGGATCAGGGCGAGTGCCTCTGTACAGAGGATGGACTCGTGGCTGCACCGAGCCGTTGGGGAAACGGGCCTAGTCGGCGTGCTGCGCCTGGACCGCGCTCGTTCCGTCGGACATGGTGACGAACGCCTGGGCAAGTTGCGGGTCGAAGTGTGCCCCAGTTTGATCGCCGATCCATGTCATAGCGTCTGCCGTGGTCCACGCGGTCTTGTAGGGGCGGTCTGAGCACAGGGCGTCGAACACGTCCGCCACCGCGATGATGCGCGCCTCGATCGGGATCTCGTCGCCTGACAGTCCGTGCGGGTACCCCGTCCCATCCCACTTCTCGTGATGATGCAGGGCCATGCTGGCCGCGAGTGCCAGCAGGTCCGAACCTTCCGGGTCGCCGATGATCTGGGCACCGATCGTCGTGTGCGACTTCATGATCTCCCACTCGTCCGGGTCCAGTTTCCCGGGCTTGAGCAGGATGCTGTCGGGAATGCCGATCTTGCCGACGTCGTGCATGGGCGCCGCGTCGTACAGCAGGGCCGTCCAGCGTGGCGACATGCCGACTTGCTCGGCGAGCATGCGTGAGTACTTGGCCATTCGGATGACGTGCATCCCCGTCTCGTTGTCGCGATACTCGGCGGCCCTGCCCAGCCGCTGGATCACCTTCAGCCGGGTGTCGTTGAGCTCCAGGGTTCGCTCGCTGACGAGTTGCTCCAAGGCTCGCGTCTGACTGTGCAGGGCGAGTTGGGCCTTGACCCGCGCCATCACGATGGCAGGAACAACCGGCTTGGTGATGTAGTCGACGGCGCCCAGATGGAAGCCCTTCTCCTCGCTGCGCTCGTCGCTCATGGCGGTCACGAAGATCACCGGGACATCTGCGGTGAGTGGATTCGTCTTGAGCCGGGCGCAGACATCGAAGCCGCTGAGCCCCGGCATCATCACGTCGAGGAGGACGATGTCGGGCCGCGTCGACGATTCCACAAGTTCCAGGGCCCGCGCGCCGCTGTTCGCCACGAGGACGTGGTACTCAGGGGCGAGCAACTGGGCGAGGATCGTGATGTTCGTCGGCTCGTCATCCACCACAAGGATGGTTGCTGGCTCAAGGGCTTCGACTGTGGTGCTCACGATTGCCCCCCACGGTGCTTGGACACGATGCTCGACGCAGCCGCAAAGTCGAACGCCCTGACCTTGTCGCGAAGCCGCGTCGCATCAGGTCCGAGGGCTGCGGACAGGAGGGCGAACTCCCCATCGATAACAGCTCCGGCGCCGAAGTCCCCCACCTCGAGCAGGGCGGCAAGATTCGCCAGGAGCGACGTGACGCGTTCAGGATCCACGTCAACCGCCTCGATCGGCACCAGATCGACGGGTCCCGGCACCGCCACGATGGCCGCCATGGCGGTTGACAGCTCGACGGCCCAACTGGCGAGAAGTGGCGCGACTTCCGCGTCGGTTGCCCCATGGCGAAGGGACTGATTGAGCTGTCCGGCCGCAAGGGCCACTCGGGTCAGCCCGAGCGTGGCGGCCGATCCCTTGATCGTGTGAGCCAACGCCGTGGCCTCGTCTCTGCGGCTGCTGGCAAGAAGGCTCTGGCACACCACGGCCGCATTGCCGTGTCGCTCCGCGAACTCATGAAGCAGGCGCGAGTACTCCGAGGCGTTGCCCCCGAGCAGCCGCAGTCCGAAGTCGACGTCGAGACCCGGCACTGCTCGCATGGCTGCGAGCGTTCGACTCGTATCTGCGCCGCTCATCGGCTCGGAGGCGGTCCCGGCCGCCGCGGATCGTCGCGCCAAGCCCACTTCAGCGGCGGAGCCGGCGGGCAGCCATCCGAGCAGGGTCGCATAGAGGATCGACGGGTCAACCGGCTTGGCGATGAAGTCATTCATGCCTGCTTGCATGCATCGAGAACGGTCCTCAGCGAAGGCATTCGCTGACATCGCCAGGATCGGGGTCGACGCCCGGCCTGGGAGGAGGCGAATCTGCCGAGTGGCCTCGAGCCCGTCCATGATCGGCATCTGCATGTCCATCATGACCACGTCGTAGTCGGACATGCGGAGGATGTCCAGCGCCTGCTGTCCGTCGCCGGCGATGTCGACGGACAGGCCAACTGCCTTCAGAAGTCCGACAGCCACATCCTGATTGACAGGATCGTCCTCGACGAGAAGCACTCGTGCGCCCTCGTGCTCGGTCAGAAGACGGCGCTCCGCATCGCGGTCCATCTCGTGCGGCAGTTCCACCACGTCCGAGGCATCGGCCTTCGGGAGGCGCACCGTGAACCAGAACCGACTGCCTTCCCCCTCCACGCTGTCGACGCCGATCTCGCCGCCCATGGTCTCCACCAGGACCTTCGTTACCGCAAGTCCGAGGCCGGTGCCGCCGAACCTGCGTGTCGTGGAGCTGTCCGCCTGTTCGAAGGCCCGGAAAAGTCGCGCCCTCGCCTCCCCCGGAATCCCGATTCCGGTGTCAATGACCTCGAACAGGAGGGTGGATTCGCTATCGCTGTCGGCGACGAGCGTGGTGCGCACGAGTACTGACCCGGTCTCAGTGAACTTGACGGCATTGGACACTAGGTTGATGAGGGCTTGGCTCAACCGCGTGGCGTCCGCCCGGTAGGGAGTGGGGAGCGGTTCGGTCTCAAGCTGGAGTTCAAGGCCCTTTGTGCGGGCGAGTTCATTGACGATGGACGCCACGTTCCCGGGGATTGCATCCACTCGGATCGCCCGCTGCTCGAGTTCCAGCTTCCCGGCCTCGATCTTCGACAGGTCGAGGATGTCGTTGACGAGATTGAGCAGATGGGTACCAGCCGTCTGAACCTTCTGGAGCTGTTCGGACTGCTCGCCGGTGATCTCCCCCCGACTCAGCAGGTACGTCAGGCCGAGGATGGCGTTCAGTGGCGTCCGGATCTCGTGGCTCATGTTGGCGAGGAAGGCGGCCTTCGCCTGAGTGGCAGCCTCGGCGTCGTCACGGGCCTGACGCAACTGCGCGTTCGACAGTGCCAGGGCGTGCGTGCGCTCTTCGACCGTGTCCTCAAGTGCCGCTCGATGCCGATCGAGATCGGCCAGCGCCTCCTCCAGTTGCGCATTCGACATCGCGAGTTCACGCGTTCGCTCCTCGATTCGCGTCTCCAGCGAGTCGTTGAGCCGCCTGATCTCGTCCTCGTGCTGGCGCCGTTCGGTGATGTCACGGATTGCCCCGATGCTGCCCAGGAACTCCGACTCCGGCCCGAGTTCGTACAGGCCAGCACTGCTCACCTCGCCGAGGACGAACGGCCTAGTGCTCCCGCTCACCGTCTTCGCAGCAAGGCGCACCTCAAGGCCGCGAGTGGCGCGCGCACCGCTGCGGCGCTCATCGAAGAGCTTCGGGGCATGCTCGTCGCCGGTCTGGTGCCCCGCGAACGCGGCGAGCACATCGATCCTGCTGACCCGGTCGACATCCACCGGGTCGATAAGTACGGAGAAGTGCTGGCCGAGGAGGTCCGATGGCTCCCAGCCGAGGAGTCGGACGGCGTCGTTGACGTACTGGAAGCGACCGTCCGCCCCCACTCGGTAGACAACGTCAGGAATCACCGTGACCATGGCCCGGAATCGTTCCTCGCTCGTGCGCAGGTCTCGACGTGACTCGTTCAGCTCATCCAATCGCTCCTTGAGGGATCGGTTCAGCGCCCGAAGGCTCACCTGCGCATCAAGGAGTTCGCTGTTCTGCTGCGTTGCGTTCTCATACGTGGAGAGCAGTAGTCGCAGGAGTTGGCTCAAGGGAGCCTGCACGGCATAGTGGCGCTCGCCGATCACAACGTCGGCCGCAACCACGTCGTTCTGCTCCGTTGGTCGCCTCGGATGAGCGAGAGCGTCGGACACCTTGGCCAGCACATGCTCGTCCCGATACGGCTTCACGATGTAGTCGTCAGCACCAGCGCCTACCGCCGCAAGGATGTCTGCAGGATCGGTCAGCGTGGTCACCATGATCACGCGAGTGTCGCGAATCCCTTCATCCGCTCGGATCTCGCCGCACAACGCGATGCCGTTCATTCGCGGCATGTTGATGTCGCTGAGAACAAGATCCGGATGGAGGCGCCGGATGGCGTCGAGGGCGATGATGCCGTCTCCAGCCACCTCCACGGCGTAGCCAGCCTCGGTCAGGAGTCTCCTAAGGAGCTCGGCCTGGACGGTGCTGTCCTCGGCAACGACGATGCGGCCAGCCATCTGCTCACGCGGCGGGGTGTCTGGGCGGGCTAAATCCATCGGTTCGCCCTCCGTTCCTGAAGGTCGATCTGCTTGCTTCCGATCCGGGACAAGAAGGGGCCGATCGACTCGATCGGCAGGATGTGCTGGGCGACGCCGAGCCGGATGGCCTCGCCGGGCATGCCGAAGACGACAGATGTGGCCTCGTCCTGCGCAACGGTGAGACCTCCGGCGCTCTGGATTTCTGCCAGACCCTGTGCGCCATCGACACCCATACCCGAAAGGAGCACTCCGACCGCCGCGGATCGCCCATACCGGGCCAGGGAGGAGAAGAGCACGTCGACGGACGGTCGATGCTCAACGGTTCCGGTCGAGTCCACTAGCGCTGAGTTCGCTTCGAGCGCGCAGCGCAGGCGCCCGCCAGCGTCCATCAGCAGGTGCTGATCCTCCGGCGCGAAGTAGACATGGCCCGGTTGCGGCTTCTCCCCCGACACCGCGTATTCGACGGCAAGCGGCGTCACGTCTCGGAGCCACCGGACGAACGAGTCCGTGAACCCGTTGCTGATGTGTTGCACGCCAAGAATCGGCACCGGAAAGTCATCGGGGAGGCAACCCAGGATCGAGGCAAACCCGCGCGGCCCACCTGTCGATGCGCCGATGCCGATGACACGGAACGGTTCGATGCCGAGCGGAGTCACGGTCGACTGCGGGGGCGCAACGGCATCCCGGGGGGTGTTCAGGTCCTTGTCTGCTGAATACGTTGTGTGACGCTTGAACACCCGCACCCCAGAAACGACGCGCACGCGTCGGCGCAGTTCGTCCGCCTCTGGCGAATCGACCCGAAAGCCACCGGTTGGCTTGGGGAACACATCGACCGCACCGGCCGAAACCGCCTCGAAGATGTTCTCGGTCTCGTCTGGATGCACGGACACACTCACCACCAGGACCGGTACGGCGTGGGTGCGCATGACTCGACGGGTGAACTCGAGACCGTTCATCACGGGCATGTGCAGGTCGGCGCAGACGACGTCGGGGTCGAGCTCAGCGACCGCCTTGAGGCCGGCGCTGCCATCGGTGGCCGTACCGACTACCCGGATGTCCGGATCGGCCTCCAGAATGCGCGTGATCAACTCCAGCACCAACGGGCTGTCGTCGACGAGCAGGACCCGGATGGTCCCGTTGGGCCCCGTCATGACGGGCTCTTGCTGCCGGGACCCACGAGCCGTGCGAGCGTCTCAAGCAGTGCACTTTGGTCGAACCCAGCCTTCGTCAGGTACGCATTGGCACCCGCCTTGAGGCCCTTGCGTCGGTCGGCATCGGAAGTGAGCGTGGTGACGAGCACCACAGGCAGATCCGACAGTCGATCCGAGGCCCGGATCCGCTCGGTCAGTCCGAAGCCGTCGAGGTTCGGCATAAGGACATCCGAGACGACGGCGTCCACACTCACCTCGCCTAGCAGAGTCCAGGCATCCTCGCCGTCGACCGCGGCGCAGACCTGGTAGCCCGCCTCTTCGAGGATGCGCTTCTCCTGAACTCGAGTCGTGGCGGAGTCCTCCACGACGAGTACGCGCAGTTGCCGAGGAGACGTTGCCAGTCTGGGAGCGGGCTGCACTGGGCGATCGGCGAAGCGCACCGAACGAACGAGGTCGGCGGAGCTCAGGACTATGCACACGTCACCTGTTCCCAGGATGCCCGCTCCCATGACGTTGCGAACGTGCTTGAGCAGGGCGCCGATGGGTTTGAGAACGATCTCCTGCTCCTCGACGATCTCGTCGACTTGGAGCGCCAAGTACTCCTGCGCATGGACGAGGACGACCACGGGCACCGGTGCGGTTGGATCCTCGGTGGCACCCGTGGGCAGGTGAAGCAAGTCCGCTGCCAGGACCGCAGATACCGGCTCCCCCTCCACGGTGATGGAAGTCCGTCCATCGACCCGGTACATGTCCGAGGGCGCAACCTTCATGACCACCCTGACGGAGTCCAGCGGCAGGCCGTAGACGTGGCCACCGAGGCGCACGAGAAGCACCCGCGTCGTGGACAGTGCCTGAGGCAAGTGGCAGGTGACTACGCAGCCGAGGCCAGGCCCGGACGCGATCTCGATCCGACCCTTGAGGACCTCGATATTGGCCCGCACTACATCCATGCCGACCCCGCGACCCGACATGTCAGTCACCTGGCTCGATGTACTGAGTCCGGAGACGAAGACGAGGTCGCGCACGTGTTCGGCCTCCAGGGATGCCGCTTCGACCTCAGTGACAAAACCGATGCGTACGGCCGCCGCGCGGATGCGTTCGAGGTCTAGTCCGCGGCCGTCGTCGGACACCTCGATGATGACCGTCGAACCGTCCAGTCGACCTGACAGTCTGATCGTTCCTGTCGGCAGTTTGCCTGCACCGATGCGCTCGGCAGGGGTCTCTATGCCGTGGTCGATGGCATTGCGCATGAGGTGCATCAGCGCATCCTTGATCTCCTCCACGATCCGCTTGTCAACCAGGGTTTCCCCGCCCTCAACGACGAGTTCTATCTGCTTGTCCTCGCTACGGCCGATGTCTCTGACCATGCGGTGAAACTGCCCGAAGACGGTGGACAACGGGAGCATTCGCGCTTCGCGAATACCTTCGTCGAGCTTGCCCGCCACATTCTCCAGTCGCGCGGAGTCCGCACCCATGTCGTCGAGCAGCCTTCGTAGTCCACTGCCGATATCGCGCAGGCTGCTCTCGGCCCTCTCCCAGTCGATGCGCAGGCGAGCGGCGATGGCGGGATCGGCGCCGGCCAATGTCGACGTCATCTCGTGCCGGTTCGTGTGCTGACGCTGGTACAACTCATCCCACTCGCGCAGGAGTGCGGCCACCTCTACCTGTCGGCGAGCGATGCGCGTCCGAGTTACCGTGAGCTCTCCCGATTGGTTCATCAGTGCGTCGAGCTTCCGGGGTGCGACGCGAATCGTGTCGATCCGCAAGTCCGTCGCCGTGGGTCCTCGCGCGCCAGATTGTGCTGGCTCGGGCTCCGGTGCCTGCGGGCCGGCACGGCGCTCCGAAACGGCGGGTTGCTCCGAGAGGACGTCGACGATCGCAGTGCCAGCCGTCGACTCACCGCTCAGGTCCGCAATCGCCCTCATCACATCCACACCGGAGGGGACGTCGTCGAGGGCCTCGTGGCACAGCGCCCGGAGGGCGTCCACGCCGGCAAGCAGCCGATCGCAGGCGTCTTCGGTCAGCGGTTCAGTCCCATGCGTGGCAGAGCGCACTCGATCCTCGAGAGCATGTGACAGCAACTCGACGTCGCTCAGGCCCAGCATCCGCGCGGCACCCTTGAGGCTGTGGGCCTCTCTCAGCACCTCCTCGAGCGTGTCGGCGTCGCCTCGCTCACCCTCCAGGTGCAGGAGCCCGGATTCCAGCAGCCGAAGATGCTCGTCCGCCTCGTCGCGGAAGAGGGCTGCAAGCTCCGGGTCGTCGATCATGGCGCGATCGACTCCCGTGCCGTGTTGGCGCTGTGAGTCACATTGCACCGCCGATCCGGTCCGCCACGGAGGACAGTCGAGCGATGAGGTCGTTGATTGTCGTGATCCGGCCCACCGCGAACTCCGCATCGCGCTCGGCGTTTCGCGCTGCTGTCAGGGTGGTCCCGGCTCGCTCCACCTGTTCGGCCGCAGCATGGGTGGTCGTGTCCAGAATCTCGGCGATCTGATCGAACGCCACGGATACGTCGTCGAAGGCACCAGACGCGGAATCGGCCGCGCGGTGCGTGGCCGCGAAAGCCTGGACGCCCTCGTCCGAGGCCATGACCATGGAGTTGGTGACGCCCTGGATGTCTCGCACCATGCCTGTGATGCGCGTAGCCTCCGCCTTGCTCTGAGTCGCCAGCTTGCGGATCTCCTTGGCGACAACCGCAAAGCCCTTGCCGTTCTCGCCGGCCCGCGCCGCCTCAACTGCCGCATTTAGTGCCAGCATGTTCGTGCGGCCGGCTATCTCGCTGACGACGTCGGTGACCTCGCGAATCTCGGCGGTGCGTTCGCTCAGGCGCTGGACCAACCCGGTGATGAGTTCGACGACGCGAGCCAGGTCGACAAGGGACTTCTGGAGGTCGTCGCCCGCCTTTCCGACCACCTGGGAGAGCTCGATGACACCCGAGGAGCTACTGCTCGACCACACTGCTTCGTCGCGTGTCCGGGCAGCCGACGCGCTGAGCGATGTCAGCGCGGCCGACATCGTCGTGGTCGCCATCACGACGGCGTCGAGACTTCGCTGGCGCTCCGCCGTGACGGCCTTCAACTCGGAGACGATCACCTCGAGTTGATCGGAGTAAGCGGCGAGCTCTTCAGCCGTGCGACGGCGAAGTCGCATCGTGAGCCAGGTCAGGATCGCGATCAGGGCGAGTGCCACGAGCACAGGGATCAGCCAGTTGTCCATCATCATCGCAAGAAGCAGCACGAGCACGACGGAACCCACTGCCGCTGTCCCCATGATCAGCACGCGCCGCGGCAGGGTCTGATTCGAGCCGACTGGCTCGAATCCTGCTGCGCCCGGTTCACTCATCAGTGCACCACCTCATCTACTTCGAGACCGGCCTCGGTCAGCAGCGCCGGTAGGTCGACGAGTGTCAACATCATTCCCTCGAACGCGACCTCACCCTTCAGATACGGGGCGCCGGTCGCCATGCTCGCCGCGGGCGGCGGAAGCAACTGGCTGGATTCGAGCGCATGAACGTCGATGACCGCACTGACGCAGATGCCAAGAAGCAGATCATCGATTTCGCAGATGATGAGGTCTGCGTCGATGCTGGCCGGAGTGACGGCGATGCCGAGCGGTCGTCGAATGTCCATCACCGTGACCAGTTCGCCTCGGAGGTTCATGCTCCCCCGCACGTGCGGTGGGCAGCAGGGTATGGGCGTGACGGGCTCCAGACCGCAGAACTCTCGGATTCCCTCCAACGAGAAGCCGAACAGCTCGTCGTCGATCTGCACGACGGCCAGACCCCTCGCTTCACCGACGTCCCTGTCGTCCTCGGTGATCGCGTAGCCGCGTGCGCGCTCACGCAGTTGCGGCCACGCGTCCGGATCTGGCAGGACCGCGTGCCGCGCCGCCTCTCCTAGAGAGGCGGGCATCGCGAGATGGGTCGGGAGGATTTGCTCGGCGTCCAGCAACACGAGAAGGCCGTCACCGGCCTGGAGCGTGCCGGCTACCAATTCGTGTTGGGACTCACGCGCATCAGCGAGGGGCAGCGCCAAGCTGACGCCACTCAGGGAGTCAGCAAGGACCGCCACCGGGCCGCGGGAGGTCTCCAGGACGACGACGCTCGACTCGACACCGTATGCCACCGGGTCGTGTCCCAGCCTCGTACGGAGGTCGACCACGGGCACGACCACGCCCTGAAGATTGAACACGCCGACGACAAACGGCGGCATCTCCTCGGTCGCCGACAACTCGGGCAGCCGGACCATGCGACGCACGCATGCGACATCCAACCCGAACCGCGTGTCGCCGACCTGGAAGGTGACCACGGTTGCTTCGGCGGGCAGACCTGCGATGCTGATCATGCCGACACCCCGAGCAGGCTCGTGATCTCAGACATGAGGACCCGCGCCGGCGTTCCGGTGAGCGGTGGAATGCGATCCTCGGGGTTCAAGCGTTTGAGAAGGTCGAGCCCCGCATGCCAGAGGACTCGGGCGCGATCGTCATTGCCTTCCTGATGATGGAGGGCGGCAAGCGTGAGGTACGCGGGGATCGACGAGGGTTCGAGGTACAGGGCCTGGTCGAGAAGGCCACGCGCCCGGCGTGTCTCGCCTTCGAGTTCGGCAACGGTGGCAAGGAGGAGGTACGGCTCGTGGGCGAACTCGTCCAGAGCCACCGCACGCTCGGCTAGCGCACGGGCGTCGGCGTAGGCACCGGCATTGGCCGCCGCCTCACCGGCTATGAGGAGTTCGGAGAGCCCGGACGGCTCGCGTGGCAGGCCATCGGCCAAGGTGACTGGGGTCGACGGTCGAGGGTGCGGCCGTGCCTGACGTCTGATTCGAAGTGGCTCGGGTTCTGCCACCGACGCTCCCTGCGAGGCGGTCTCGGTGACGTGCACCGGCACCCGTTGATGGGCCATCGCACCCGGGAATCCGCGGTTCTCGAGACCTTGAAGGTCCTGACCGACGAGCTCGGTGTGCCCGGTGATGAGGAAGCCGCCGGGCCGCAGGGTCGAAGTCATCTTCTGCAGAACATCGGCCGTGGCGGACCGGTCGAAGTAGATGAAGACGTTCCGGCAGAGGATGAGATCCATGTCGTGCAGTTGACCTTCCTCGTCCGGGTAGCGATCGAGAACGAGGTTTCCGTGCTGGAACGTGACCATCCGTCGTAGTTCGGGGCTGATTCGCCACCCTCCATGGGCCGGCTCGAAGTCCAGCGCACGTTCCTCCACTGACATCCGGCGAAATGACCACTGGGTGAAGACGCCACTGCGGGCTCGGCCGAGGTAAGTGTCATTGAGGTCGGTGCCCAGGATGAGGACCTTCCACCCGGAGTCGGGCTTCAGGTGACGGCGGACGGCCATGGCCAGGGAATACGCCTCTTCGCCCGTGGCACATCCGGCGCTCCAGATGCGCAGTGCCCGCGTATCGCGGTTCCTGGCGATGAGTTCAGGCAGGATCTGGTGCTCGATCGCGTCGAGTTGGGCCTGGTCCCGGCTGAAGAAGGTCTCGGGCACGGTGAGATGCCCGATTAGCGCCCGCCACAGCGGACCCGTCGCGTCCTCATCGGCCGCCAACCTGGCGAGGTACGCGGTCCAGCCCTGGAGGCCCGAAGAAGGGATCAAGACCGAGGCGATCCCCTCCAGCCGCTGAAGATCCCGTTCAGGAATCCAGATGCCCGTTCGCTCACGGATCAGCTCGCGAAGGATCCCGACGTCTGTGCCGTTGATGCTCTTGGCAGCTTGGGGGATCACCGGAATCGCCTCAGACCATCTTCCTCATGGCCTCGGCCGAGTCATTGATGCTCTGCACGCCCACCCGCACCTGTGAGATGCCGGCCACCGTCTCGCGGGCACCAGACTGGATGGACCCCATGGCGGTCACGACCTCGTTGACTCCCACCGCCTGCTGTCGCAGGTTCAACAGGATCTGCCGCACACCGTCAGCCGACTCACCGGACGCATGCGCGATGCGCTCGAACACCTGACTGCTGTCGTCCGAGAGCACGAGCATCTCCGAAACCGTGGCCGCTCCGGCGCGGCTCGCATCGACGGCACGCGTCGCTCCCTTGAGGATCTCCGACACCAGCACGCCGATCCGCTCGGCCGACACGCCGCTCTCGTCGGCGAGCTTCCTGATCTCGGCCGCCACCACGGAGAAGCCCTTGCCGCTCTCCCCCGCGCGTGCCGCTTCAACCGCCGCGTTGAGGGCCAGGAGGTTTGTCTGCCCCGCCAAGTCGCGAACGACTGCGGAGATGCCCTGGATCTGGCCGATCTGCTCGCTGAGGAGCGTGATCTGTGTGGACACCTCGTCCGACCGGGCGCGCAGCTCCGCGGCCACCACAGTCATCCGATCAACGTGCTTGGTGCCCCCGTCGACTTCGGTGAGAACCCGCTGGGCGCCGCCAGCGACGACCTCCGCATTGGCGGCGGACTGGCTGGTGGACGTGTCCAGCTCTGCCATCGTCGCCGTCGTCTCCTCGATCGAGGCTGACTGCTGTGCAGCCGTTCGTTCCTGCTGCTCGGCGGTGGCGAGAATCTCCTGAGCAGTCGCCGACAGGTTCAAGGACGTGGCTCGCAGAGAGGACCTGATCCGCGACTGGTACGCGATGATCATCGCGGGAATACCGACCAGGACCAGGAGCGTCAGTCCGACCAGGATCCAGAAGGCGTTCCTCTCGTTCCCCAGCGCGGTATCGACGGCTGCGCCGCCGCGCGCCTCGGCAAGTGAGCCGAACTCGACGATCGGCACGTACGTGGTCCTGCGGACCGCCGAGTAGCTGGCATCGTTCAGGATGCTGGTTGCGAGGTTTGCCTTGGCGGCCGCGTTGAGTGCACTGTCCGCTGAGTTCAGGGGGGCACCGGCCACGCCCGGTGGCATCTGCGCCTCCGGGACTCCCTGGGACTCGAGCATCAGGCGCATGGCCCGCAGTTCCGTGGTCGCCAGTGCCTCCCGATTCCTCCGCGCCGTCTCGAGCAAGCCGATCTCGTCAGCGGCGGCACCGTTCTCCGCCGCCCGCCGAAGCACTAGGTCGGACGTCTTGGTGACATCGACTTCGTTCCAGTAGTTCTCCAGATGGGTCGTGTCGCCGCTGACGACGTACTCGCGGGCCTCGCTGGTCAGGAGATCGGAGGCGGCTCGCATGTCCACGCTCAGTGCATGGAGGGCCGTCTCTTTGGCATACGCCTCCTCGAGGCGGAGGCTCTGGGTCCACAGGTAGGTCATGGCTGCGATGAGCAGCGCGACGAGAATCCCGACCATGGCGATCAGGAGCCACACGAAACGAGTCGTTCGTCCTTGCGTCGCAGTTCTCACACTTACAACTGTATTCCGCCTAAACGTCCCAACGAGTGCTGTGCGACGGGCCCTCGGCCGGTTCCACCGGAAACGAAGCGATGGCACCGACCTGCTGGTCGGTGCCATCGCGCATTCGTTGCCGTCAGATCAGGCGTGTGCACCCCTGATCGGTCGCGCCGTTCGGTGAGTCTTCCGGTGAAGTGTCCAGTGCTGAGCGCCAGACCGATTGGACTGTCTCATTCCGGCTTCCCGCATAGTGTGCGCGAAGGCCGGGCGCATACGTAGGTCATGCCGCGCATCCGGCATCCATCCCGATGGCATCGCCACCACCTCCTTCCGCACCTTCAGTGTCCCACCGCGCATCACGTGTGGGAACTCAGGCGACGTCGTGGCTGCCCTGGTCCATCGCGACGGTTGCAGCAAGCAGCAGGATGTCGTCATAGCCGGGCTCGATCTGGACGCCGTAGGTGTCGCGGACGCGGAACCACTTCTTGGAAACCTCGCCGACCTTGTTATCGCCCTCGTAGAACTCGTACTCGTGGTCGAGGAAATTGCCCTTGAGTCGCAGAACCTTTCCGTCATCCATCGTCAGCGTGTACTCGTCGCGGATCACGTTGACGAGATCCTTGGTCAGGACGCCACTGGATCCGTTGACCCGCTCGATCTTCATCTTGTCGCGGATCGCGATCGCCTTGGACTGCAGATGGACGAGTTCGGTTCCGTTGAGGTCCTCGAAGATAAGCGTGTCGCGGACTCGCAGGGCCTTGCCATTGACCTTGAACTTGCGCTGGCCGCCGTCGTCCTCGATCCAGAAGTCGTCACCAAAGGACGCCAGCTTCTCGCGCATCTTGTACGTGGTCGCGGACCCTCGTCGGCCGAACTCGTTGCGGTCGGCCTGTCGCTGGCCACGCCGCCCGAGGTCCTCGGCAGGTGCGGCCGCCGGCGCCGCCGCCGGTGGTGCCGCAGGGGTTGCGTCAGCGCCGCCGCGTCGGTCCCTCAATCCCATGATCGGTCCCTTCTGTCTGTTACGTCCTGAATCCAGATGTCGACACCAAACATATGCGCCTGTCAGACATCGCAGCGTCGTTCCGGGGTCTCCACTTTGGGGGACGCGTCACTTCTGCGGGAGCGCGGCAAGGACGTCGCTGACGAACTGGCAGCCATCGAACCGGCCCTTGTTGAACGTCCAGCCCAGCCGGACCACCACGGCCCTCCGGGAGGGGACCATGGCGACGAGCTGTCCCCAATGCCCCTCCATCGCGATCGTGTCGGCTGGCACGCCCGGGTACGCCTTGCACTCCCCCGCCACCGGGTCACCGAGCAGCCACGACTGCGCGCCATAGCCGTGTCCGGGACCCTGTGGCATGGCGGGCGTGCTGGCCGTCTTCAGCCACCCCGGCGGGACCACTTGCGTCCCGCCCCATACGCCGTCGTCGAGCATCAGCTGTCCGAGGCGCGCCCAGTCCCGCACGCTGGCCCATTGATAGGACGATCCCACCCACGTTCCGGACGTGTCGGTCTCCAGGGTGCCGGACGTGATGCCGATCGGGTCGAAGAGTGCGGTCTTCGAGTATTCCCAGTACTCCTCGTCGGTGGCGAAGTGACCGCGAGTGACTTCGGCCAGGATGTTGGCCGTGGCACTGAGGTACTGCCAGGACGTCCCGGCGGGATGCGCGGACGGGTGCTCCGCCGCCCAGCCAGCCATGTCCGGCTCCCCGTAGAGCATCTGCACAACCGAGCCCATCGGGTCGTAGCCCTCGTCATTCTTCAGACCGTCGCGCATGTACAGCAGGTCCGCGACGGTGATGTCCTTGCGCTGGTCCTTGCGCCAGTCCGCCACCCACGAGGGTTCGCGGCCCGGCGGGAAGGCATCCACCACCGGCATGCTGATGTCCAGCCCGACCTCGGCAGCCTTCTTGTAGAACAGCATCGCGGCGACCGTCTTGGTCGCCGACCAGCCGTGCAGGGCCGTCGAGGGCGGAATGGAGTCCGCCTCCTTGGCCGCGAGCAGTCGACCGTTCTGCACGACGGCCACGCCTCTGGCGTTCGCCGCCTCAGGGTCTCCCGCCCCCACGAAGGCGGCATCGACGGCGGCCTTCAGCCTGGTCGCGTCAACGCCATCGGGCAGGTCGCCGAGGGCCACCGCCGCATCTCCGGCCGGCCATGGCTCGGGTCGCAGGGGTTTGGGCGCGTAGGGGGTAGCGCCCGGCTGTGGTTCGGCATCGAGGACGCAGCCCCGGTTGTCGAGCAGTGCGGCCCGGCGCGACATGACCCCGAGGAACTTCGCCGTCACCGACTTGCTCTGGGTGTCGATGGACGCCGATATTGCTTTCAGGGCCGGGCTCGCGGGAACGACGTCCTGAGCCAGCAGTGCGTCGACCGGTTCCGTGCGCCCTGCGACGAAGTAGGCCGAACAGAGGGTTTTGGCAGCCATGCCAGCGGCGTTCTGCGGGATGTTGAACCAGAACAGCACGGTGAAGACGAGGACGAGCAGCAGGAAGACGCCGAACAGCAGCAGGGCCAGGATCCGGCCGATCCACTTCATCGGGCGACCATACGCCAGCGGGACTGTGTCCCGTCCCCTCCTTGGTAGAAGCCCTCTACTGCGCGATAGCCGAGTTCGACCGCCATTGCGGCTGGGTCGAGTACTCCTCGGTGAAGTCCTGACCATTCGCGTGCAGCACCGTTCGCTCCTGAGGAACCGCACCGATTGCCCAGGTGCGGATCCTGCAGTCCTGGCCGTGGACTGCTGCTGAAGAAGTCGGAGACCGGATCATGCTCGTTCAAGACGTGATTCCTCCGGTCATTCGGCCGCGGTGTCGCCCTCGGACCCGCGCCAGTAGCCGAGCCTGCGCAGCCCGCGCCGGGCAAAACGGACCAAGAGCAGCGCGATGGCAACGCCGGCGACGAGGAGGACGAGCGCAATGCCAGCCGCCACCCAAGGGTTCACCACGGCGATCGTCACGACACCTGCGACCGCAGCGTCCTCCGCGACCGAGACTGCGACGTTGCTCACCGGTTCCGGCGAGGTATTGACCGCGATTCGGGTCGTCGCCTTGGCGAGGTGGGTGACCAACGCGACCACCCCGCCGCCGGCCGCAATTACAGCGGTGGGCAGGTCGACAGTGGGCGACGCGATGAGCGTCGCCACAACCGCTCCGGCCACCGGCCGGATCACGGTGTTGATCGCATCCCAGGTGGAGTCGACCAGCATGATCTTGTCGGCGATCGTGTCCACGACCGCCAGCACGGCGAAGATGACGAGAACGTCGGTGCGTTCGAGCCCGGCGGGAACGCCCCAGTCAGCGAAGCGGCCCAGCAGGCCCATCATCAGGACGAGCAGGTATGGGTTGATCCCGCTGGCCCACGAGGCCGTGAATGCCAGCGGGATCGCGGACTCCATGAGCCCATTCTTGCGTCAGCCGTTGTCGCCCTCAGCGGAAGCCTCGCTCGAAGCCTCGCTGTTCTCATCGCCACCGCTCGTCGGCGCGGACGGCGAGGACAGGCCGATGGACGGCGCGACGCTGGCGGCGGGCGCTGAGCTTGAGTTGGTCGGCGTGCTCGAGCTGCTGCAGGCTGCCAGCCCGGCGGTGAGTCCGAGGGCTCCGATCGCCATCGCGATGCGCACGTTCTTGGTCATTCCACTCCCTTGATTGATGTCCCTCGCAACGTAGGGGCAGGGAGATCGAGGCCGAAGCTGCACTTCAGTCGGCGAACAGGTTCCTCCGAGCGGCCTGAGGCCCTAGAGGATCGTCTGCTAGGCGAAGTGCCCGAAGCGCAGGGCTCCGCCGTACTGGAGGAGCAGCGCGACGGTCGCGGTCCATCCGGTCTGGTGGCTCGCACCGAGGCCGTGGCCGTCGTCGCCGTCGAAGTACTCGTGGAACGGCACAAAGTCCTTCCAGAACGGATCGGTCTGGAAGTAGTCGTTCTGGCCGAAGACCGGCCGACGGCCGTTGTCGTCCCGACGGAAGATCGAGCACAACCGATTGGCCAGGTCGTCGGCGACGCCCGCGATCGGGACGTCGTTGCCCGTGCCAGTGGGGTCGCTCACGGAGTAGGTGTCGCCGAAGAACCGCGCGTAGGAGTTGAGCGACTGCACGAGGAGGAAGTTCATCGGGAACCAGATGGGACCACGCCAATTCGAGTTGCCGCCGAACATCCGGTTCAAGGACTCGGCTGGCATGTACTTCACCTCGTAGTTCTGGCCATTCACGCCGTAGGTGTAGGGGTGCTCGAGGTGGTACTTCGACAGGGAACGGATGCCGTACGGGGACAGGAACTGCTCAGGGTCCAGTACGCGACGCAGGATGGCCAGAAGGCGCTCATTGCGGACGACGGCAACCATCACGTGCGATCCGTCGCCGCCCTCCACGCGGAGATTGATCTCCGAAGTAGGCATGTCGTACGCGGCCCTCAACTCCAGCATCTTCTCCAGCAGGATCGTCAATTCCGTCTTGGCCGTGACGGGGACGGCGATCGAGGCAAAGAGCGGTACCAGTGACTGCATCGAGAAGACCTCAAGCGGCTGTGCGCTGCCGTCCGGCAGTTCGATGACGTCGTTGTAGAAGCCGGTCTGGTCGTTCCAGAGGCTGACGTCGCCCGTCCCCTTCTCCAGGGCTGCCGCGATCAGCCACCCATCCCACACCCACCGGCCGATCATGCGGTCGTAGTTGGACTCGAACTTCGCGAGCTCGACCGTCATCTCCAGCATCTGCATCACCAGCGCCGCGACCCACGAAGTTCCATCAACCTGCGCAAGCATGCCGCCAGTCGGAAGCGGCTGGTCGCGGTCGAAGACGCCGATGTTGTCCATGCCGAGGAACCCGCCACCGAAGATGCCGCGCTGATTCTCGTCCTGCTTGTTCAGCCACCACATCACGTCGAGGGTCACGGCCCGATAGGCCGCCTCGAGGAACATCTGGTCGCCGACGCCCTTCTCCCTTGCGTCGAGCTGGTACACCTGCCAGGCGGCCCAGGCGTGCACCGGCGGATTCGTGTCGCCGAAGCTCCACTCGTACGCCGGGATCTGACCATGCGGGTGCTGGTACAGGGACGAGAGGAGGAGCAGGATCTGGTCCTTGGCGAAGTCGGGGTCGATCATCGCCATCGTCACGCAGTGGAAGGCCAGGTCCCACGCGGCGTACCAGGGGTACTCCCATGCATCGGGCATCAAGATGACGTCGCGATTGACCAGGTGCTGCCAGTCTGCGTTCCGCCCGTGCCGGCGTTGTTCAGGAGGCGGCGGCTGCCCCGGGTCGCCGTCGAGCCATCGGCGGATCGAGTAGTGGTAGTACTGCTTGCACCACAGCAGGCCCGCGAGCGCCTGTCGCTGGATCAGCCGATCGTCGACGCTCAATGACGGCGCTGCGACGTCGGCGTAGAACGCGTCTGCCTCCGCCTTGCGCGCCGTCAGGACGTTTTCCGCGTCGTCGAAGGGCAGCTTCAGGTCAGCGGGGGCGAAACGCACCGTGACGGAGAACGACTCCCCTGGTCCAAGCGTCTTCTGTGCATGGGCGGCGACCTTGCTGCCGCTCTCCTTGCTGACGGCGTCCGCGATGCCGGAGACCACGTAGTCGGAGATGCCGTCCTTGGGGTGCGCCACCTCATTGGCCGAGCCGAAGAGCTTGTCGTTGTTGGTGTCGTTGTCGCAGAAGAGCAATTCGGCCGGGCTTCCGTCCGAGGTCGTCGCCCACATCCATCGCTCACCCAGGTCCGGGTGCGAGGTGCGCATGCCTGCGTTTCCGGAGGCAGAGATCACCGGTCGACTCACCTCGGGGTCCCAGCTCCATGTGTTCCGGTACCACAGTTGCGGCAGGACGTGGATCGTCGCCGCCTCTGGTCCGCGATTGACCACCGTGATGCGCCAGACCAGATCCTCCGGTGAAGCCTTGGCGTACTCGACTGTCACGTCGAAGTAGCGGTTGGCGAGCCAGTCGTCCTGCAGAGCGTCGAAGAGCTTGTACTCCGGTTGGTCCTGCCCGCGCTGCGCGTTGACGTCACGAAGGTTCTCGTACGGGAACCGCGCGTGTGGGTACTTGTACGTCAACGAGGCATAGGCGTGCGTGGGTAGGTTATCGGTGTAGAACCAGTAGTCCTTGACATCCTCGCCATGGTTGCCCTGCATGTTGGCCAGTCCGTAGGGGCGCTCCTTGAGGATCGCATCCTGGCCGTTCCAGAGGGCCAGCCCCATGCACAGCGTCTGGTCGCGGTCGCACCAACCGGCCAGTCCGTCCTCGTTCCAGCGGTAGGCACGGGCGTGCGCATGCTCGAAGGGGAAGTAGTTCCAGGCGTCGCCATCGGCGCTGTAGTCCTCGCGCACGGTGCCCCAGGCACGCTCGCTCAGGTAGGTGCCCCATCGTCGCCAGTCCGCGCCACCGGCACGGACCTCGGCAAGTCGATCGCCCTCTGCGGTTGTCATGGCACTCCTTGGCCGACGTCTGTTTGGTGCAGTTTGCTCCGGTCACATTAGTGGGGGTCCTGACGGTCGGCGAATGGTTCATGATTGCCCCATGGCGGCGATCAACCGAACGGAATATGAACGACTTGTGGCGGTCGGCCGTTCACTCCTTCCGGAAGTGCGCATAGGTCGGCCGGGGCGGGCGCGCACCTACTGGCTGACCATCGGGGCGATGCGGGTCCTTCGCCTACGGTGGCGGGTCCGCGTCGAGGGCGACAAGAGCGTCCTGCCCGGCGCGGCGATCCTCGTCGGCAACCACGTCTCCGCCATGGATCCCGTCGCTACTGTGATGAGCCACTGGTGGCGCGTGACTGCTTTCACGAAGGTGGAGGTCTACCAGAAGCGGGGGGCGATCTTCTTTCGACTGATGGGGCAGATTCCCCTGCGTCGCGGTGACGAGGTCGTCACCGAGTGGGCCCTCACGATGGCCGGCGTCACGCTGGCCGACGGGAACAAGGTCGGGATCTATCCGGAGGGGACGCGATCGCCGGACCCACGCCGACTCCATCGGCTCCACCCCCGCATCCTCATCCCCCTGGTCAGGGCGCATCCCGACGTGCCCGTCCATGCCATCCACACCGAGTACTCCGACGGGAGGTTTCGCCACGACGTCGCCGTCCGGCTCTCATCCCGACTGGCACTTGATCCCGACTCATCCGACGAGGACATGATCCGAGTCATCCGGGAGGCCCTTCTTGCCCTTGGCGGTCAGGAGTACACCGATGAGTCGGCTGCAAGCGTCAAGAAGCGCGCAGCAGGGCAACAGGGGTGATCACCCGACTTGCGCCGACCCCGAGCGGCTTCCTGCACATCGGCAACTGCGTCAACCTCACGCTCGTCGACTGGCTTGCGCGCTCGCACGGGGGCCACGTCGTCCTTCGGATCGACGACATCGACGCCGACCGCTACCGGCCCGAGTACGTCGACGACATCTTCCGCGTGCTCGACATGCTGGGTGTCCAGTGGCAGGGCGGACCTCGTTCGCGCCCGGAGTTCGAGACGTCGTATGCGATGCGCGACAAGACCCAGTACTACCGTGCCGAGGCAATGTCGCTTCACGAGGCGGGGCTGGCATACGTGTGCACGTGCTCGCGGGCCGAGCTTCGGGCCGCCGGTTCGCGCACCTGCGTGCGCAACTGCCGCGAGGGGAATCTCCGCCTGCAGCCCGGAGCGGCGGCACTTCGCATGCGCGTTCCCCCGGGCGCAGCCGTGGAGACCGACGGCCACATCATCAACATTGATCGGGCGATGGGCGACTTCGTGATCTGGCGAAGGGACGACCAGCCCTCGTTCCAGCTGGCAAGTGTCATCGAGGACCGGGATATGAAGGTGACGCACGTCGTTCGCGGCGAGGACCTGCTAGCGTCAACGGCGGCCCAACTGTTCCTCGCACCCTCCGTGAACGCATCGACGTTCACGGACGCCAGGTTCATCCACCATCGTCTCGTCACCGATCCCGAGGGCAGGAAGCTGAGCAAGTCCCAGCTGGCGGCCGACCCGATCCCTGGCACTGCGACGGTGCTCGAACAGATCAGGACACTGGCGTACGAGGTAGGCGAACCCGTGGGCATTGCCCCGCCGGCCTAGCCTCCGGCGGGCAGCGGCTCGGATTCGAGCAGGACCGGTGCGCCCGGAACGAGGAAGGGCTCGTTGCCGTGGCCGCCGCCGCGCGCGAGGACGAACGCCCGACCATCGTCGGCGCCGGCGCGCCAGCGACGAAGCACCAGCTCAAAGGAGATCCTTGGGTCAACCGGGTGGCCGGTCCACTCCCATGACACGTGTGCGAGGGAGCGCGTCGCCGTCGCTCCCCCACCGAGTTCGTGAAGGCCCGCGAGGATCCGCTGGCGCTGCTCGTCAGTGAGGTAGGGCCACATCGCGCTGTGCCAGAGGACCGTCGTGGCTCCGTCGAGCAGTGACATCGACTCGACGAAGGATGCGGCGTCCTGCTGCACCACGTCGGCAGGAAACGCGGCGGCGATGTCGAGTGCGTGCCGCAGCCGCTCGTATCGAGGCAGGTCATCGACCCAGATGTACGACGTCAGGTGGACCCTGCCCTCGGTCGTCGTCGGGTCGACGGGGTTCAGGTCGCAGCCCACGCGATCGATCACGTTGGGCAACGGACCAGCCTCGATGGCAGCGACTCCTGGAAGGTGGTCAGCCCGGAGGTTGAGGCCCGCCGAGCAGCCGATCTCGCGAAGCCGGACTCCTTGGCGTGCATCGAGCCTGGACAGCGCGCACCGCAGCAGGGCAGAGCGTCCGACCTCGTTCGTCTGGGGGGTCTGGGCGAGACTGGCCCGCAGCACGTCAGGGTTTGCCACCAGGCTGTCGACTACGGCAGTGACGAAGTCGGCTCGCTGGCCAATACTCGGCGGAGTGCCGCCCAGCGTCGGCAGATGCAGAGCAACCGACGGAGCCATGCGCGTGATGGCAAGGCGATGGACCGCAGCCATGATCCGCAGGGGGACGAGGTCACCGAATCGCACCTCCGCGGGCACCGTGCCGGACAACGGGCCTTCCGCGACGAGGTCGACCAGCACCGCGTCGAGGATCTGCGCCGCAACGACCGCTCCGGCCTCGCCTACGTAGTCGCGCTGCCACGCCACGGCGTCGACCGCAGGGACGATGGCGTTGTCAGAAGGACGGACGAACTCACTCACGCTAGGCGCCCTACCCTCCCCTACGTTGGGCTCGGCTCGGCCAGGTGCGTGGCCTAGCGTGTGCCCATGATGACCGACCAGGACTCAGCGATCAACGAGTGCGCCGACCGACTCCTTCGACTGTATATGGCGAACGACCCGCTCGAGGCGAGCCTGCTCGGCATCCGCGACTATGACGCGCACCTGGCCGACCTGTCGCGGGAGAATGACGTGCGCCTGACGAACCACACGGCCGAGATCCGCCGGCAGGCCCGTGCCATCGACCCGGCGGGACTGGACCCGCAGGAAGGCGTCACGCGCACCGTCGTCATCGCGCAGTCGGAGTACCTGGACAACCTTCGGATGGCGGAGAGTGTCGACTTCACGGTCGCCGCATTCCCCGTGTCGCCGTCGTCGATCGCACTGGCCTACATCCGCATGGTCGTGCTGACCAACGAGGAGCAGGCGCACGACTACCTCCGGCGCCTGAAGGAGATCCCCCGATTCCTCGCGCAGGCCGAGCAGCGGCTGGCTGAAGGGCGCGAGCGGGGCCTGGCACCCGTGGCCCATCTGGTGAGCATGGCGATCGATCAGATCGACATGTTCCTCGGTGCGGACCCGAATCCGATGGCGATCGCGGCGCCAGCGGACTGGGACGGCGCCGCCGAGTGGGCGACGTCCCGGGACGACGTCATCGCCACGGTGGTGAAGCCGGCGTTCGCCTCCCATCGCGATCACCTCGCTTCCGTCGTGCAGCCAGGAGCCCGGTCACCCGAGCACGCAGGGCTGGTGCACCTACCCGACGGACTGGCCCGGTACCGGAACCTCGTTCGCTTCCACACCACGACCGAGCGCACGCCCGAGGAACTGCACGACGTCGGCGTGGCCATCATCGAACGCATCCACGCGGAGTTCGTCGAGCTCGGACTCGAAGTGTTCGGCATCAGCGATGTTGCGGCCATCTTCAAGCGCCTCAACGAGGATCCAGCACTCCGCTGGGAGTCCGCCCAGCAGCTCATCGACGCTGCTGAGGCAGCGGTAAGGCGCGCCGAGACGGCGTCGGTCGACTGGTTCGGCCGCACCCCGGTCGCCGTGTGCGTGCTGGAGGAGATCCCCGAACTGGAGGCCGAAGGATCGGCCCCTGCCTACTACATGCCGCCGGCTCTGGACGGATCCCGACCGGGCACGTACTACTCCAACGTGAACCGCCCCGAGGAGCGCACGTCCTTCGACCTCGAGGCAACGGCGTTCCATGAGGCGGTCCCCGGCCATCACTTCCAGATCTCCATCGCGCTTGAGACGCCTGACCTCCCGCTGCTGCGACGCATGTCCTTCTTCACGGCGTATGTCGAGGGCTGGGGCCTGTACTCCGAGCGGCTCGCTGACGAGATGGGCCTGTACTCCTCGCCGATCCAGCGGCTGGGCATGCTCTCGGCCGACGCGTGGCGCGCGTCTCGCCTCGTCGTCGACACCGGCCTGCACGCATTCGGCTGGACGCGCCAGCAGGCCGTCGACTACATGGCTGCCAACACCCCCGTCGCGCCGATCGACATCGAGGCGGAGGTCGATCGCTACATCGCGATGCCCGCGCAGGCGCTGTCCTACATGACCGGCCGACTCGAGATCGAGGAACTCCGCGCCCGCGCCACCATCGCCCTCGGCGACTCGTTCGACATCAAGGCCTTCCATGACACCGTCCTCGCCGCCGGCGCACTTCCGCTCGCCGTGCTGGGCGATCTTGTGGACGACTGGATCAGTCGCGGCGGGCCGCCAGTCGCGCCTTGAGCGCGTCGCGCTTCTCCTCGAAGCGGGACGCGGACGCCTCCATGTCGATCATGAATGCCGCGAGCTCATCACGCGCCTGCTGGCCCGCGGCGCCGAAGTCCTCGCGTTCGAAGACCCGCCACTTCCGCAGCACCGGCATGATCACCTCGTCGTGGTGCTGGCGTAGGTCGTAGATTCCGGCGACGGCGATCTGCACCGACTTGCGCGCGAAGCCTTCGATCCCGTGCCCCGGCATGGCGAAGTCTCGGACCGAGGCCCACACCGCCTGCATGGTCTCATCCGGCACGATGTCGAAGGCGGCGTCAATCACATTGCGGTAGAAGAGCATGTGCAGGTTCTCGTCCAGTGCGATGCGGGCGAACAGTTGCTCACCGATCGGGTCAAGCGTCGCGGCACCGGTGTTGCGATGCGACACCCGAGTAGCGAGTTCCTGGAAGGAGACATAGGACAGGCCGGCGAGGATGCCGGGGTTGATCGCGCGAAAGCCCTCCTGCATGTGCACCATGCGGGCCCGCTCCATCGCCACCGGATCAACCGAGCGCGTGACCAGCAGATAGTCGCGGATCGCGATGCTGTGCCGGCCCTCTTCTGCCGTCCATCGACCAACCCACTGACCCCACGCCCCATCCCGGCCGAGGATCGTCGCGATCTCGAAGTGGTAGCTCGGGAGGTTGTCCTCCGTCAGCAGGTTGACGATCAGGCTCGTTCGCACCGCGTCGTCGAAGCGCTCCTCCGACGATGTCCACTCACGGCCGTCCAACGGCCCGGAGAAGGTCTCGCCTTCGGACCACGGGACGTACTCGTGCGGGAACCACTCCTTCGCCGTGCTGATGTGCCGATCGAGTTCGCGCTCGACGACGGGTTCGAGATCCAGCAGCAGCCCCTGGTCAGAGACGTTGTCGGCGAGTGAGGTCATGCCGCACAGCGTGGCACATACCGGCCCGCGCACAAGTCAGACAACGGGCCGGAAGTGAGCCCGCATAGTGGCGAAAAGTCAAGTACTGGCGTCACTCAAGTCAGCGCGACACCCGCCGTCAGGGGTTTACTGTGGTGGTGAGGACAACAACGCGGAGGTGATCAGCATGAGCGAGAAGGTTGCGGGTGCGTCGTCACCTCAGGAGGTCGCCAGGGCGACCGCTACGGGCTCCGACGCCGTGGGCGATGCGGCAGACCAGGCAGAGCGATTGACGATGATCATGGCGGCCGAGGCAACGCACAACGCGCTGAACGGTGGCGGTGGCGAGGGCCAAGATGACCTGCCCTATCCGCTCGAGGACATCGAGGACGTCCTGGCAATGGAGGACGCCGAGGACGCGAGCGACGACCCCATGCATGCTGGTGGACTGACCCCGGCTCCGTGGGTGACGGCCGAGCAGGCAGCCATGCACGTGGTGGACCCGGCCGACCTCGACGACACGAAGTACCTCGACGACGAGCAGAAGACCGGGCGCTCGGACCCGTTCCGCGACCAGTTCGACGGCCCCGTCCGTGATCTCACGCCGGAGGACGAGACGATCCTCGGCATAGATCCCTACGACGCGCCCAAGTCCAAGTAGCCGCCTTGTCCGACCTCGACGGCACCATCCTCTACGACGTCCATGACCGCGTCGCGATCATCACCCTGAACCGGCCTGACCGGCTCAACGCCCTGCTGCCCGGCATGGGCGAGGTCTACGCCTCGCTGCTGCATCGCGCCGACGCCGACCCCGAGGTCGGGGCCATCGTCGTGACCGGCGCAGGCAGGGGCTTCTGCTCGGGCGCAGACCTCGGGATCCTCGCCCGGGGAACGGAGGCGCTCAACGGCTATCTGGATGGGCAGTCGCTAGAGACGCTGCCGACCGCGGCGCTCACCATCGGGACTCCGGTCGTCACCGCCATCAACGGTCCCTGCGCGGGAATCGGATTCGTGATGGGCATCAGCGCCGACATGCGTTTCGCCTCTCCGAGCGCAACGCTCAGCACAACCTTCAGCCGGCTCGGGCTCATCGCCGAATACGCGTCGACGTGGCTCTTGACCCGGCTGGTGGGTCTTGGCACGGCCAGTGACCTGCTCCTGAGCGGGCGCACCATTGACGCGTGGGAGGCCGAGTCCCTCGGCCTTGTCAACGGCGTCGATGACGACGTCGTTGGGCGGGCGATGGCGTGGGCTCGCGACGTGGCGGACAACTGTTCACCCGCCGCGCTGGCCGTCATCAAGCGGCAGTTGCTGCAGGTCGACCAGCAGGACCTGGGCAGTGCCGTCAGCAGCTCGCTCGATGAGATGCGGGCCGCGTTCGCGCGACCGGACCTCGGCGAGGCCGTCGCCGCGAAGCTCGAGAAGCGGGCGCCGCGGTTCCCGCGCCGCACCTGACCGTCAGACCCGCTGACCGTCAGACCCGCTGACCGTCAGGCCAGCAGACCGCAGTGCGCCAGGGCCATGCGTACGAGGCGGCCCTGACCACCGGACATCTCCGACTGGAACTCCGGGGCGGTGGCCTCCTCGGGCGTGACCCAGACAAGGTCCAGCGCGTCCTGCGAGGGAACGCAGTCACCTGCGATCGGCACGATGAAGGCGAGCGCGACGGCGTGCTGTCGCGGGTCGTGGAATCCGGTGACCTCCGGACTCGGGAAGTACTCGACGATGGTGAAGGGCTGCGGCGAGACGGGGATCTTCGGGAGGGCAAGGCCCCCCAAGTCCTTCTCGATGTGCCGGATCAGGGCGTCGCGAACGCGCTCACCGTAGAGGATTCGCCCGGACACGATCGCTCGCGAGATGGAGCCGTCAGGCATCCCACGCAGCAGGAGCCCGACGGACGTGATCTGGCCGGACCCGTCGACTCGGACTGGCACGGCGTCCACGTAGACGATGGGCAGGCGCTCACGAGCCGACTGGAGGTCCTCCTCCGACAGCCAGGATGCGCGGGTATCAAGCATGTCGCTCACGTGGAGGACCCTACTGGCCGCGCCGTGCACGACGGCTGATGAGGGGATAACGTCACGCCATGTCCAACTCGACCCCGGCCAAGGATGGCCAGACCCGCCCCGATGGTGCCTCCTACGACGTGGCGAAAGCCGAGGATGAGTGGAAGACGGAGCTGAACCCGCAGGAGTACCACGTCCTGCGCGAGGCCGGAACCGAGGCGCCATTCGTGGGCGAGTACACCGATACCAAGACCGAGGGCGTGTACCGATGCCGCGCCTGCAGGGCCGAGCTCTTCCGCAGTGACACCAAGTTCGACTCGCACTGCGGGTGGCCGAGCTTCTACGCGCCGCTGGCGAAGGACTCCGTGGTCTATCTCGAGGATCGCTCGCTGGGCGGTGTACGCACCGAGGTCCGCTGCGCCTCCTGCGGCGGCCACCTCGGTCACGTCTTCGAGGGTGAGGGCTACGGCACTCCCACTGACCTGCGCTACTGCATCAACTCGATCTCCGTGACGCTGGAGCCGGCGGTTCCAGCAGCGGAGTGATCGGACAGGCCGTCAACCGGCGCTGATCAGCATGACGCCCGCCAGCGCGGCCGCGACGCCTGCGTACTGGACGGCGCGAAGTCGCTCGTGCAGAACGATCGCGGCCAGCACCGCGGTGACAACGGGGTACAGGTCGCCGAGGACTGACGTCGTCGCAAGTAGCCCGAGGGTCGTGGCGAAGCCGAACGCCACGTTGGCCATCGCGTCGAACACACCGATCACGGCCAGCGGGAGCAGGTCCCCGGGCACCGCTCCCCCGAGGTTGCGCACCTTCAGCAGGACGAAGGCGAACATGACCATCGTCACCACGCGCATGCCCGTCATCGTCATCAGCGGATCGTGGGCACTGCCGGCCGCCATGAAGACGAACATCGCGCCGAAGCCCAGTGCGGCTACGCCGGCGAGGATCAGCGGTCGGGCGCTCTCGGCACCAGACAGTTCGGGACCGCTGGCCAGCAGGATTCCCACGATCGCTGCGATGATCCCGAGCACCTGGAGTGACGACGGCGCCTCTCCTCGCAGCAGGGCAACCGCGACGGGCACGAGCACCGACAGCGCCACCAGCGGCGACACAATCCCCATCGGCCCGATCGACAGCGCGCGGTAGAAGGCGAGCATGGCGACCATGCCCACGACGCTCGCCGCGATCGCCCACGGCCAGTAGCCGGGCTCGGCTGACCACCCGCCGGTCGCCGTCGCGATGGCGACGAGGACCACAAAGCCGATGCACTGGGACAAGCCGTAGACGGCTAGCGGGGGCAGGCGGCGGGAGGTGAGCCCACCGAGGAAGTCCGACGTGCCCCACATGGCGGACGACAGCAACGCCAGGAACACAGCCACCGGCTCACACTAACGGCGCGTCCGACGGCCCCACGGTGGCTAAACCAATAGCCTGCAGGGGTGCGGACCATCTCGTCCAAGACCGACGCCTTCGACCGGGCCCTGGCCCAGGTCAAGACGGTCTCCGTACGCCCGGAGTTCGAGATCGACGAATCCCCGGCCCCCCTGCGCCTCGCGCCCTCCGCCGTCGCGCTCACTGCTGACATGAGCGATCCCGACGACGCGTCCGCAAACGGTCGCTTCGTGCTGCTGCATGACCCCGACGGTGTCGACGAGTGGGACGGCAGCTTCCGGGCGGTGGTGTTCGCGCGAGCCAACCTCGAGGCCGACCTCGTCGACGATCCGATGCTTCACGACGTCGGGTGGAGCTGGGTGACCGAGGCGATCACGAACGCGGGCGCGCATGCCACCCAGCTGGGCGGCACCATCACGCGGTCCTCGGGTCGATCGTTCGGCACGATGACCGACCGGCCCGGCGACGGCTACGTCGAGATCCGCGCCTCGTGGACGCCGGTGGAGGACCCCGAGACCGGCGAGCCGGTCGACGACCTCGCGCTGCACGTCACGGCCTGGCTGGACCTCCTCGCCCAGGCAGCCGGGCTGCCACCGCTCCCTCAGGGCATCACGCACGTGGGCACGATGCGTCGCAAGCACCGGGGCTGAGCACCCTGACTGAGCCAGCACCGGAAGAAGAGATCGAGCCGACACCTGTCCCACCAACCCCTATCGAGCCGCGCGACGGAGTACCCGACGTCATCGTCGACGCGTCTGCACTGGCGCAGTACGCGGACCGGCTCGCCCACGGCACCGGTCCGATGGCGCTCGATGCGGAGCGTGCCTCCGGCTATCGCTACAGCCAGCGCGCGTACCTGGTTCAGATCCGCCGCGTGGGCGCGGGCACCGCACTGATCGACCCGATCGCCGTACCTGACCTGTCGGCCATCCAGGAGGCGACGGCCGACGTCGAGTGGATCCTGCACGCCGCGACGCAGGACCTCGCCTGCCTCGGGGAGATCGGGCTGCGGCCGTCGGCACTGTTCGACACCGAGCTTGCCGGCCGGTTGCTCGGCCGCGACCGCGTCAGCCTCGGGGCCCTCGTTGCCAGCGAACTGGGGCTGGGCCTGGAGAAGGGGCACGGCGCCACTGACTGGTCTGTGCGCCCGCTCAGCGCTGCGCAGTTGCGGTACGCCGCGCTCGACGTGGAGGTGCTGGTGGAGCTGCGCGACCTCATGGAGCGGGACCTGGTGGCGGCTGGCAAGTGGGAGTACGCCCGGCAGGAGTTCGAGGCGCTGTTGTCGTTCGCTCCCCGGGATCGAGGCGAGGAGGCCTGGCGGCGCACCTCGGGGATCCATCGCCTTCGCAAGCCACGCGATCTTGCCGCGGTCCGCGAGATGTGGAACACGCGCGACGAGATCGCCCGCCAGCGCGACATCGCGGTGGGCCGGATTCTCCCCGACTCAGCCATCGTCGCCGCCGTGCAAGGACACCCGGCCACCGTCGAGGCTCTGAGCGGGATCAGGGAGTTCCACGGGCGCGGTGCCCAGCGCTACCTCGCCCGCTGGTGGCGGGCGCTGACCACTGCAGCGGCCCTGCCCAACGACCAGCTCCCGCTGGCCGCGACGCCGGCGGGCGGTCCGCCCCAGCCACGGGTGTGGGCCGAGCGTGATCCGGTCGCCTTCGCCCGCCTCGAGGCGGCGCGGGTGGTCATGGCCGACCTGTCGGAGCGGTTGCAGATGCCGAGCGAGAACCTGCTGACGCCGGACCTCGTGCGCCGCCTGTGCTGGGACCCGCCGTCTCCGGCCGACGCCGCAGGCGTCGAGGCAGTGCTGCTGGGCGCAGGAGCACGCCGATGGCAGGTCGAACTGGCGCTGCCGGGGCTGCTGGAGGCCCTCCAGGCCCAGCCGCGCGAGCCCGCCACGCCCGAAGTTACTGGGCAGTAGCCAGACAAGTTACCCGCGGGTAATATGAGTCGACCCGTCCGTATGGATGGGCCCGACCAACTCTGGGAGTCATCGTGGGACGAGCCGCGCAAGATGTCGTCTTCGTGGATGGGGTACGGACCCCGTTCGGCCGGGCCGGAAGCTCGTACGCCGAGACCCGCGCCGACGACCTGGTGGTGAAGGTCTTCCGCGAGCTCCTGCGCCGCAACCCTGGCCTGCCGCCTGAGCGGATCGACGACGTCGCCGTCGCCGCCACAACGCAGATGGGCGACCAGGGCATGACCATCGGGCGCAGCGCCGCCCTGCTGTCGGGCCTGCCCCACTCCGTGCCGGGCTACTCCGTTGACCGCATGTGTGCGGGCGCCATGACCGCCGTCACGACGCTCAGCTCGGCGATCATGGCCGGCGCCTACGACGTGGCACTGGCCGGTGGCGTCGAGAGCATGTCGCGGCACCCGATGGGCGAGGGCATGGACCCGAACCCGCGCTTCCTCGCCGAGCGGATCGTCGACATGGAGGCGCTCAGCATGGGCGCGACGGCCGAGAACATCCACGATCGTTTCCCGCAACTCACCAAGGCCCGCGCGGACGCGTTCGCCTTGGGCTCGCAGCAGAAGACCGCGGCTGCCTACACCAACGGCTGGATCCAGCCCGATCTCGTCCCGATCGCCATGCCCTCCTCGACTCTCGGCTGGGGCCTCATGACGGCCGACGAGGCACCCCGCCCAGAGACCACGCTCGAGGGACTCGCTGGCCTGAAGACGCCGTTCCGCCCGCATGGACGCGTCACCGCGGGCAACAGCTCCGGGCTCAATGACGGAGCGACGGGCGCACTGCTGGCCGCCGAGTCCGTCGCCGACGAACTGGGCTTGACCAAGAAGATGCGCATGGTGGGCTTCGCCTTCGCGGGCGTCGAGCCGGAAATCATGGGCATCGGGCCGGTACCGGCCACCGCAAAGGCACTGACTCGCGCCGGGATGTCGATCGACGACATCGACCTGTTCGAGATCAACGAGGCCTTCGCGGTGCAGGTGCTGTCCTTCCTCGACCACTACGGCATCGCCGATGATGACCCCCGGGTCAATCCCATGGGCGGCGCTATCGCGGTCGGCCACCCGCTGGCCTCCAGCGGCATCCGCCTGATGACCTACCTCGCGCGCGATTTCGAGCGCAACCCGCAGGCCCGATTCGGCCTCACGACGATGTGCATCGGCTTGGGCATGGGCGGAACGGTCATCTGGGAGAACGTCAACTACGCAGGGAGCAACGCATGAGCGAGCAGTCGACTCCGACTCCGGACGCCGCGCCCGACGAGGTCGTGACCAACGCTCGAGTCCGCGTGCTCGAGATGCCCGGCGGTGCCGGCAAGATGGCGTTGATCACCCTGGATAACGATCGCGACCACACCCGTCCGAACACGTTCGGCCTCGGCGGACTCGCCTCACTCAATGCGGCGCTGGACAGCATCGCCGCCATGCCGGACATCGCCGCGGTCGGCGTCACCGGCAAGCCGTTCATCTTCGCCGTGGGCGCGGACCTCTCGGCGATCGGCCTCGTCAAGGATCCCGAGATCATCCGACATTTCGCGCAGACCGGTCACCGCGTGTTTTCACGGTTCACGGACATGGACGTGCCCACCTTCGCCTTCATCAACGGCGTGGCCATGGGCGGCGGCATGGAGCTCTCGCTCATGTGCAACTACCGGACCCTGTCGTATGGAGCGGCCGCAATGTCGCAGCCCGAGGTCTTCCTCGGGCTCATCCCCGGCTGGGGCGGCGCCTGGATCCTGCCGAACCTCATCGGACCGGCCAACGCCCTTGAGGTGACCGTCGCCAATCCGCTCCAGATGAACAAGCAGCTCAAGCCCAAGGACGCCCTGCGCGTCGGCGTGGTCGATGTGCTGTTCGAGCCCGCCGACTTCCTCGAGCAGTCGATCCGCTGGGCCTCCGGCGTCGTCACGGGCGAGACCGTCATCGAGCGGGCCGAACCGGATCGCGAGTCGTGGGATGGCATCGTCGACTTCGCCCAGGCGATGCTCGACGACAAGCTCCACGGCGCGACGCCAGCGCCCTATCTCGCGCTAGACCTGGTGCGGGCCGCCAAGACGTCGACCCGCAGCGAGGGCTTCGCCGCTGAGGACGAGGCACTGACCCGTCTGGTGATGGGCGAGGACCTGCGCGCGTCGCTCTACGCGTTCGACCTCGTCCAGAAGCGGGCCAAGCGGCCTGTTGGCGTCCCAGACAAGTCCCTCGCGCGACCGGTCACAAAGGTCGGAGTCGTGGGCGCAGGCCTCATGGCCAGCCAGCTCGCGCTTCTTCTTGCCCGTCGCCTCGAGGTCCCTGTCGTCATGACCGATCTCGACGATGCCCGGGTGCAGAAGGGCCTGGACTACGTGCGCGCCGACCTCGCGGGGCAGGTGGAGAAGGGCCGGCTGAAGCAGGACAAGGCGAATCGGCTGTCGGCCCTTATCCAGGGCTCCACCTCGAAGGAGGCGTTCGCCGACGCCGACTTCGTCATCGAGGCGGTGTTCGAGAACCTCGACGTGAAGAAGCAGGTGTTCGCGGAGGTCGAGGCCGTGGTCTCGGAGACCTGCGTTCTGGCCACCAACACCTCGTCGCTGTCAGTCACGGCGATGGCCGCGGACCTCAAGCACCCTGAACGAGTGGTGGGCTTCCACTTCTTCAACCCGGTCGCCCTGATGCCGCTGCTGGAGATCGCCCGGGCGGAGCAGACCGACGACGCCACTTTGGCCACCGCGTTCGCGGTCGGCAGGAAGCTCAAGAAGTCATGCGTCCTGGTGAAGGACGCACCTGCCTTCGTCGTCAATCGCCTGCTCACGCGCTTCCTCGGTGAGGTCACCAAGGCGGTCGACGAGGGCACGGACTTCCTCGTTGCCGATCATGCGCTCGACTCGCTCGGCCTGCCGATGTCGCCGTTCAACCTGCTGCGCCTCGTGGGTCCCGCCGTGGCGTTCCACGTGTCAGAGACGATGCATGCAGCGTTCCCTGACCGGTTCTACGTGTCGGACAGCATGCGCGCGGTCGTGGCCGCGGGCAAGACGTCGATCTACATGAAGGACGAGAGCGGCAAGCTGGTGATCGACCCGGAGGTCGCTGCCCTGTTCACGCAGGGCGACGTCGCGCTCACCGAGGACCAGGTGCGCGAGCGCGCCGTCGATGCGCTGGCCGACGAAACTCGGCGCATGCTCGACGAGGGCGTCGTGGCCGAGGCGCAGGACATCGACCTGTGCATGATCCTCGGCGCGGGCTGGCCGTTCTGGCTCGGTGGGATCACGCCGTACCTTGATCGCAGCGGCGCTGCCGAGCGGGCCACCGGGGCGAGATTCCTGCCGCGCGGAGTCGCATCGCTACCGGCCTAGCGGTAGGCGAACCGCGTAACTTACGGTAGCGTAACCTACGATTTCGTAGGTTACCTTCGGGAGGACGCGTGCTCACAGCGGACCAGTTGCCGCCCATCATCCAGGGCGGGATGGGTGCGGCAGTCTCGTCATGGCGCCTCGCCAAGGCCGTCTCGAAGCGCGGACAGCTCGGCGTCGTCAGCGGCGTCGCTCTCGATCTGGTGCTGGCACGGCGACTTCAGGACGGCGACACCGACGTCCTGCGCGCGTTGGAGCACTTCCCCCATCAGGAGATGGCCCAGCGGGCCGTCACGCGGTTGTACCGCGAGGGCGGCAAGCCCGCCGGTACGCCTTACGTCCCGCTGCCCCACCTGACCGTCCATCCGCATCGTGCCTCCACCGAGATGGTGGTGCTCGGCGGCTTCGCCGAAGTGTGGCTGGCGAAGGAGGACAACGACGGCCTCATCGGGATCAACTGCCTGGAGAAGATCCAGCTGTCCACCCCCGGCACGCTGCTCGGCGCCATGATCGCCGGCGTCGACGCGGTGCTCATGGGCGCTGGCATCCCGCGGGAGATCCCCCGCGCGCTCGACACCCTTGCCCGGGGTGACGTCCTCCACTTCCCGATCGACGTCGACGGCGCCGACTCCGGCCAGTTCTCCTTGGACCTCGATCCGAAGGAGCTCATCGGGCCGAACCTGCCGCCGCTCCAGCGTCCGCCGTTCTTGGCCATCGTGTCCGCGCACGTGCTGGCGCAGTTCCTCGCGCGTGACGAGGACGTGCGGCCCGACGGCTTCGTCGTCGAGGCCCCGCCCGCTGGCGGCCACAACGCGCCGCCGCGCAAGACGGTCATCGACGAGGACGGCGAGATGATCTTCGGGCCCCGCGACGAGCCCGACCTCGCCAAGATCGCCGCGATCGGCCTGCCGTTCTGGCTGGCTGGTGCAGCCGGTACCCCGCAGGCGCTCGTCGACGCTCGCGCAGCCGGTGCGAAGGGCGTGCAGGTCGGCACCGACTTCGCCCTGAGCCAGGACTCGGGTCTCGATGAGAGCATCCGACGGACCCTCATCAGCCGCATCGTGGACCACTCGCTGCACGTCAAGACCGATCCGCTCGCCTCACCGACCGGCTTCCCGTTCAAGGTCGCGCAGCTCGAGGGCACGCTCTCGGACACGGCGGTGTACGCAGCCCGTCCCCGCCTGTGCGACCTGGGCTTCCTACGCACGCCATACCTGAAGGACAGCGACACCGTGGGCTACCGCTGCGCCTCCGAGCCCGAGCACATGTACGTCAAGAAGGGCGGGACGATGGAGGACACCGTCGGCCGCCAGTGCATCTGCAACGGGCTGGTCACTGCGGTCGGAATGGGCCAGACCCGCAAGGACGGCTACTCCGAGCACCCCATCGTCACCCTCGGCTCCGACGGCGAGGGTCCGCGCCAGCTTGCTGCGCTGTACCCGGACGGCTGGACCGCACAGGAGGTCGTCGACTGGCTGCTCTCGGGCTGATGCCCGTCAGGGCGTGATGTCGGCGCCCTGCTCCATGTCGGTGCGCTGGGCCATGGTCTCGACGACTGCCCGGGAGATGTCCTGGGCAGTGAGTCCGCATTCGGCCAACACCTCCGCGCGCTTGCCGTGGTCGAGGAAGCGGGGCGGCACGCCGAAGTTGCGCACCGGCACCTCGACCTCGTTGTCGCGCAGGAGCTGGCTCATGGCGGCGCCCACGCCGCCCACCCTGATGCCGTCCTCGATCACGACGACCAGTCGTGCGCCCGCAGACAGTTCGACAAGGGACGGCGGCAGCGGCTTCACCCAGCGCGGGTCGACCACCAGAACGCCGATCCCCTGGGCCTTCAGGCGCTCGGCCACGTCGATGCAGAGGGAGGCGAACGCGCCGACGCTCACGATGAGCACCTCGGGGGGGCCCGATTCGGCAAGGACGTCGTATCCCGCGCCCGCCCGAAGCGCTGGGACCGCGGGACCGAGCGCACCCTTCGGGAACCGGACGACGGTAGGTGCGTCCTCGACCTCCACCGCCTCACGCAACCCTTGACGAAGCGTTGCCTCGTCGCGCGGAGCTGCAATGCGCAGCCCGGGGACGACCTCGAGCATGGACATGTCCCACATGCCGTTGTGGCTGGCGCCGTCGTCGCCGGTGATGCCGGCACGGTCGAGCACGAAGGTGACGCCAGCCTTGTGCAGCGCGCAGTCCATGAGCACCTGGTCGAACGCCCGGTTGAGGAAGGTGGCGTACAGCGCAACCACCGGATGAAGGCCGCCGTAGGCCATGCCCGCGGCGCTCGTCACGGCGTGCTGCTCGGCGATGCCCACGTCGTAGGTGCGCTCGGGGAACGCCTCCGAGAAGCGGTCGAGTCCGGTGGGACCCAGCATCGCGGCGGTGATCGCGACGACATCGGAGCGCTCCCGGCCGATGTTCACCAACTCGTCTGCGAAGGCACCCGTCCACGACGGCCCGCCTGCATTGAGCGGACGACCGGTGTCGGGATCGATGATGCCCACGCCGTGGAAGCGGTCGGCCTCGTCCTTCTCGGCGGGTGCGTAGCCGCGGCCCTTGTGCGTGATGGCGTGCACGATGACGGGGCCGTCGAACGCCTTCGCGCGAGTGAGTGCGAACTCCATCTCCTGCTCGTCGTGCCCATCGACGGGACCGATGTACTTCAGGCCGAGGTCCTCGAACATGCCCTGCGGCGCGACGATGTCCTTGACGCCCTTCTTCATGCCGTGGAGCGCGCCGTAGATCGGGTCGCCGACCACTGGCGTGCGGCGCAGAGTGCGCTTGCCCCACTGCATGAACTTCTCGTAGCCACGCGTCGTGCGCAGAGTCGCGAGATGGTGGGCGAGGCCGCCGATCGTCGGTGAGTAGGACCGCGCGTTGTCATTGACGACGATGACGAGCGGTCGGGTGGAGCCGGCGATGTTGTTGAGGGCCTCCCAGGCCATGCCTCCGGTGAGCGCACCGTCGCCGATCACTGCGACGACGTGCTGAGTGCCGAGCAGGCCACGCTGCTCCCACGCCTTCGCGAGGCCGTCCGCGTAGGACAGCGCGGTCGAGGCGTGCGAGTTCTCGACGACGTCGTGCGTGCTCTCCTCGCGGCTGGGGTAGCCGGACAGTCCCCCGCGCTGGCGGAGCTGGTCGAAGCCGGCCGCGCGCCCGGTCAGGATCTTGTGGACGTAGGCCTGATGGCCGGTGTCCCACACGATCACGTCGTCGGGGCTCTTGAAGACCCGATGCAGCGCGATGGTCAGCTCGACGACGCCGAGGTTGGGGCCAAGATGGCCGCCCGTGGCCGACACCTTCTCCACGAGGAAGGACCGGATCTCCTCCGCGAGCGCAGGAAGCTGCTCCGGATCAATAGCCCGCACGTCACGGGGGTCGCGGATGCCCTCAAGCAGGCTCAACGGGATCCTCCTCGTCTGACTGCTCGGCGGAACGCAACCGCCTAAGTCTAGGCGATCGACCGAGTATCCACCCGCGGACGCCAACGGCGCTCTCAGAAGGTCGACCGGCTAGTGGCGGCCCGGTCCTCGGTCGATTCTCGGTACATCAGCCTGGGACCCTGGGCCCCATATTGGCCGAAATCTGGGACGAAGCGGGAAGGCAGGACACCTTACGGCCCAAAACCCACACCATTCGCTCGACGCCTTGCCCCTTCAAGCAATGGGTCCTCATGACGGTGGCATCGCACCACATCGAAGCTAACTCTCCGCCAACCAAACAACGTATTCCCCCACTTCCGCCCGCCGCTGCCAGTCAGGACTGGCGTCCAAGGCAGCGGCAACGACTTGAAACTCACCGGATGTCCTGAAGAGAGCACATGTCGCGCCAGGGGGCGCGGGCTGGCTGAGACTCGGATTCGCGATGCGGGAGGCGGCCTCGGCAACTCGATCGCGTCCCCAATAGTCAGTGCGACCGTCGTACCAAACCAAAACGTCTGGGCGCAGTAGCAGTGCGGCCCCGCTGTCGGCAGCGTCAGCGTAGAGTCGACATCCCAAGGGCAGGGGCGGAAGCGCGGAGGCCGACGCGGGCTGGGCACGTTCCATGGCTATCAGGACGGCCAAGGGCGCTAGAGCCGCGACCGAGGCGCCAAGAAGAATACGCCAGTACGGGGCAACTGCGCGGTCGGCGACGAAACGACTAAGGCCACTGGGTTTTGGTCCGGAACCTGCGCGAGTCGCCCGCCCCGCAACTCTCGACAAGGTGAGTCCCACCGTTGGTGCGAGTAGCAGCCAGGCGACGCCGCAGAAGCGTATAGACAGTACGAGCCCCGCGATGGCCGCGGGAAGCGCGATGACGACTAGTGCAGCTTCAAGCGCCAACTCGCGACTCGGTCGACGGCGCCATCCTTTCGCCACGCGAATGGCAGCCACCACGCTGAGAACAACAGCCAGCGCTGCGGGCACGATCCACCGCTCAGCGTTTCGCGGATCTGCTGCCGCGGTCCACTCAATGATCAATCCACTGGCCACCTCGGCAACATGCCAGGACCTTTCGAGTACCGCGAGTCCATAGGGACCCAATCCGACCCCGGCGACAAGCCCTAGGCTGCCGCCGAGAATAGCTGCGATCCTGGTTCGGCTGTGCAACTTCGGAACCATCGCCCAGAAGACACTCCACGAGAGTCCAAGGCCGAGGGCGAGAATGCTCCACGACGAGTGAACCCAACTACCGACGTATGAAAGGGAGAAGCCATAAATGCTCAACACGACGGCCGTCACCCACGTCGGTCGTGTCCAGGCGTACTGGGACCACGAATGAGCAGCCGCGAAACCGAGGAGGAGCAGCAGCTGAGCCCCCACCGAAGGCCTCGGGGACAGCATCGGGAAGGCCCCCACGGCGCAGACGACCACCGCAGCTGTAGCGGACAGTGGACCAACCCCCACTCGCATTGTGAGGTACGCCAGGAGTCCAAGAACGGCCGAGATCGACACGAAAGTCACTGCGAACAAACCCCAATAGGCGGCCGATCGCCATGAGATTGCGAGCAAGACATTCCAAGCAGGGGAGTTTGGGTAGAAATTGCCGACCACAGGTGCCCAACTCCACGAATCTGGATGAACTAGTGGCCCGCCGTCCAGGAGTTCGCCTCCTGCTCGAATCTGCCAGTACGGATCCCCTTCCGAAACTCGGCCCGCTCGAAAGGCCGCCAGAACAAGGACCCAGGCGCTCAGCACAGCGAGGTCGAAGCGCTTCTCGCGCTGGATCGTCATCGACGTCACAGTCGTCCCCCGCCGCGTGCCAGTGTGCAATCCCAACCGCCGAAGCGGACAAGCCTGACGCTACTCGCTCGTCAGTCCATTCGACTCGACGCAGGCGTGTCCGTTTCGGGACCCTTCGGGCGTCGCAATACGAATCACCAAGAACCGTCCACAAAGTCGAGGCGCGGTCGTCCTGGCCGACGCAACGTCAACTTGATCGGTGGGTTAGACGACGCTCGTCGAGCCGGCCCGTACGCATGCGTGAACTCCTCGCGCTTCGGCCTCCCTCTCGCTCAACCCGGATTCACGAGACCCGGTGCCGACTCCCGGCGAAGAGCCTCCTCCACGAGGGCCAGTTCCCGCTGGAGGTTCAGAAGGCGCGCACCCTCAGCCTCCAGTGCTGACTGCACCGTGGAGATCTGTGCCGGGTCGAGGACGTCGCACAGCTCGACCCGGGCGTTGGCGTACGCGCGGCGGGTGGCCTCGAGCTGTCCGTCGACCAGATGCGCATTCAGGCGCACCAGAGCCAGCGGGAACTGCTTGATGGGCGATAGGCGCAGGTCGGCCGGCCCGCGGTCCAGGAGCCAGCCGGCCACCTTGCTCGCGAACTCGTCCGTGCCCGGCGGCGGCAGGTCGCGTGGCCAGCCGACCGGAGCGCCTGTGCCGACGGCCATCTAGAGCAGCGAGCGCAGGACGTACTGGAGGATGCCGCCGTGCCGGTAGTAGTCGGCCTCGCCGGGGGTGTCGATCCGAACCAGGGCGGTGAACTCCACGGTGCGCCCGTCCGCGGCGACGGCCTCGACGTCGACCTCATGCGGAGTGACACCGTCGTTGAGTTCGGTGATGCCGTGGATGGTGAAGACCTCGTCGCCCTGCAGGCCGAGTGCGTCGGCGTTCATGCCGGGCTGGAACTGCAGCGGGAGCACACCCATGCCGATCAGGTTCGAACGGTGGATGCGTTCGTACGACTCGGCGATGACAGCGCGCACGCCGAGGAGCGCGGTGCCCTTGGCGGCCCAGTCGCGGCTCGACCCCGAGCCGTACTCCTTGCCGGCGAGGATGACCAGCGGCGTGTGGTGCTTCGCGTACGCCATCGCTGCGTCGTACACCGGCACCGTCTCGTCGTCCGGCGTGCTGAAGTCGACGGTGTAGCCGCCCTCCACGTCCTTGAGCATCAGGTTGCGCAGCCGGATGTTGGCGAATGTGCCCCGGATCATGACCTCGTGGTTGCCGCGACGCGATCCGTACGAGTTGAAGTCCTTGCGGTCGACGTGGTGGTCGGCGAGGTACTTGCCGGCAGGGCTGTCGGCCTTGATGTTGCCTGCCGGCGAGATGTGGTCGGTCGTGACCGAGTCACCGAGCTTGAGCAGGACGCGTGCGCCGGTGATGTCCATGACAGGCGTCGGCTCAGCCGGCATCCCGTCGAAGTACGGAGGCTTGCGGACGTAGGTGCTCTTCGGATCCCACGAGAACGATGAGCCGCTGGGCGTGGGCAGCGACTGCCAGCGCTCGTCTCCGGTGAAGACGTCGCTGTTGCGAGCCACGAACATCTCCGACAGGACCGATGAGTCGATGACCTCCTGGATCTCCTGGGCGCTCGGCCAGATGTCGGCGAGGAAGACACCGTTGCCGTCGGCGTCGTAGCCCAGCGGCTCGGTGGCCATGTCGATGTCCATCGTGCCGGCAAGGGCGTAGGCGACGACCAGGGGCGGCGAGGCGAGGTAGTTCATCTTGATGTCGGGATTGATGCGGCCCTCGAAGTTGCGGTTGCCCGACAGCACTGAGACGACGGCGAGGTCGGCCTTGTTCACTGCGTCGCTGACCTCGGGGATCAGCGGTCCGGAGTTGCCGATGCAGATCGTGCAGCCGTAGCCGACGACGTTGAAGCCAAGCTGGTCGAGGTACGGGGACAGGCCCGCCTTGTCGTAGTAGTCGGTGACGACCTTGGAGCCTGGGCCGAGAGTGGTCTTGACCCAGGGCTTCCGGCTGAGGCCCTTCTCGACGGCTTTCTTGGCGACCAGTCCAGCGCCGATCATCACGTAGGGGTTGGAGGTGTTCGTGCATGACGTGATCGCGGCGATGGCGACCGCTCCATGACCGATCTCGACCGGCGCGCCGTCGATCGTGGTCTCGACGACCGCGGCCGGCTCCCTCGTGTAGGTCTCGAGCGCGGACTCGAAGGCCGCCTTCGACTCGGACAGCAACACGCGGTCCTGCGGGCGCTTGGGGCCGGCCAGTGACGGCACGACAGTGGAGACGTCCAATTCCAGGTACTCCGAGTACACCCGCTCGTGCGCCGCGTCGTGCCAGAGCCCCTGCTCCTTGGCATAGGCCTCGACCAAGGCGATCTGGTCGGCCGGGCGGCCCGTCAGCCTCAGGTAGTCGATCGTCGCCCCGTCGATCGGGAAGATCGCCGCGGTGGAGCCGTACTCCGGGCTCATGTTGCCGATGGTGGCGCGATTGGCGAGCGGGACAGCGCTGACGCCGCCGCCGTAGAACTCGACGAACTTGCCGACGACGCCGTGCCTGCGCAGCATCTCGGTGATGGTGAGGACGAGGTCGGTGGCGGTTGCGCCAGCCGGGAGCTCGCCCGTCAGCTTGAAGCCGACGACGCGCGGGATGAGCATGGACACGGGCTGGCCGAGCATCGCGGCCTCGGCCTCGATGCCGCCGACGCCCCAGCCGAGCACACCCAGTCCGTTGACCATCGTGGTGTGCGAGTCGGTGCCGACGACGGTGTCGGGGTAGGCCTGACCGCCGCGTGCCATGACGACGCGGGCGAGGGCCTCGATGTTCACCTGGTGGACGATGCCCTGGCCGGGCGGCACCACCTTGAACTCCTCGAACGCGCCCTGGCCCCAGCGCAGGAACTGGTAGCGCTCGCGGTTCCGCTCGTACTCGAGGTCGACGTTCTTGGCTTCGGAGTCGGGCGTGCCGAAGAAGTCGGCGATGACGGAGTGGTCGATGACGAGCTCGGCGGGAGCCAGCGGCTCGATCTTCGACGGGTCTCCCCCGAGGTCGACGACGGCCTCGCGCATGGTCGCCAGGTCGACGACCACGGGAACGCCGGTGAAGTCCTGCATGACGACGCGAGCGGGGGTGAACTGGATCTCCTCGGACGGCTCAGCCGCCGGATCCCAGGCGCCAAGGGCCTCGATGGTGGCGCGGGTGACGTTGGCGCCGTCCTCACTCCTCAACAGGTTCTCAAGGAGGACCTTGTGCGTGAAGGGCAGTCTGGCCGAGCCCTCGACAGCATCCATGCGGAAGATCTCATAGGAAGCGGCACCCACCGAGAGGGTGCCGCGGGCTCCGAAACTGTCCTTGCTGGCCACCGACGATCTCCTCCGCAGTTGGGCGTGCGCGCATCATTCCACGACGAAAGTATCTTGACGTCAAGATATCTCATCACGAGCGTGGACGCACCAGGCTCCCCGGATCTCTACTGGATCAACCGCACGGGGTCCTCGATGATCTCGGTGCCGTAGGTCACCGTGTCGCTCACGGCCGCCGGGAATCGCGCCGTCACCCGCCACCAGCAGCCGCCCGGGGACGAATCGTCGCACCCGTAGTTGGTCGGAATCGGCACGGTGATGATCTGGATCTTCCCGTTGTTGCCGGACACGTTGAACGTGCAAGGACCCGTCGTGGGGGTGGTCTCTGGTCCGGTGCCCACGCACGTGTTGAAGGTGAGGGCACCGCCGTCCGTCGAGCGGGCGTCAGAGGGCATAGACACCTCGAGTGTGCAGTCGCCGCGATTCGGGCACGAGGCGTCGCCGTTGTCATAGGCCGCGAAATTGAACGAGTTCCCCGCTGAGTTCGGCAGCACCTGCACGAGGTTGAAGGTGGACGACGCCCCGGCAGCATTGGTGTAGATGGACATGCGCTGCCAGCCCGCCACCGAAACCTCGGCGCCTAGCGCCGGAGGTGTCTCAGAGGTGGACAGGGCCGCACGGATGGCGAACCGATTGTGACCGCTTCCGGTCTCGTCGAGAACAGCCGGATCGGTGAGTTCTTTGCCACTGCTGACTTCGTAGACGTAGTCATTGCCATCCTTGGCGCCGACGAGCGGAACATTCGTCCGCACCTGGAGGTAGTAGTCGCCGGTACGCGTCGGGGTGAATTCGCAGAACTCAACCCACTGATGGAAGACCTGCGCCAGGCCTGGGTCGTAATGGCTGTCCGTCGCGGTGAGCTGACCCGCTGATGGTGCGACCAAGGTCCCAGAATTGCTAGGGGCACCACTCCGAAGGCTTGCGTACTGCTTGCTGCAACCCAAGATCGGAGGCGACTTCGACGAGTCGAAGGGGTCCAGGCTGTCGGTCTGCTCGCGGAGCACGAAGGATGTGTTCAGGTGATCACCAGTGTTGAGGTTCTGGTCGCCCGGGCAGTACATCTTGGCCGCCAGATTCGTATTCGCGTCTCTGGCGTACCGAGCAGCTACGGCCGTCGAGTCGGGTGCATAGGGGTTGATCATCGACACCTGGTGAACGGCGGTGCCGGACGCGGTCGTCGAGGCAGTGGCGGTGCCCGTAGTCGCATACGAGAACGTCCTATTGGTCGGGATCGCGGTGACGGTGAACGAACCGTTGAACGAGGCATCAGTGCCACCGAGGGTGACGGTGACCGAATCGCCGACTGCGAATCCGTGGTTCGACGAGGTCGTCAGCGTCGCCACCCCCGCCACGGTCCTCGCCTTGTTGTTCACCGTGGCCGTGATCGTGCTGGTGGTAGGCGCAACAGTCGTGTCGCAGACGTCTCCGGTATAGACGAAAGCCGGGTCGTACAGCTGGAGGGAGATGGGCTGGCCGACAGCATCTGGCTGGACCCGGACCACGTAGATGTAGCCGTTCTTGTCGTACTCAGCATTCGTGGTGCCCGCGCAAAGGTCGGCACCAGAGCAATTGGTCTTGGTGGCGTAGCGATCTCCCGAGACCTTGTTCGTCGCCGGCCCTGCGATGTTCATCCAGAAGGCCGGTGTCAACTGGCAGGCGGCATAGCCAGGACCCGTAGTGCCCACAGGCAAGTTGCCATCAGGGATGACCTTTCCAACGGGTGCCGGTCCGTTGGAGCTGCCGGGCGGCTGGTTGCCCAAGGCGTTGCAAGGGCTGCCCATGATCGCCGGAGCGGCATAGTCAGCCATCGCGGCGCGAGTGATGGGGGTCGTTCCCATACCCAAGATGGCACCGAAGATGTTGGTGACGTTCGTCGTGATGCTGACGTAGAGCTGGCTGGGCTTTCCACCGACATAGGTGGTCACCGCGCTGTTGGGATACCCGTTGAGCTGCGCGACGGTCTTGGCCGTCGAAAATGCCTGGAGGCCCGTATTCTGCGGAAGCCAGGTCACGCCCGCCATGGCTGCCGCATCGGCCGCATTCTGCACCCGCTGAGCCTCCAGGTACCACCGGCCTACGTCGATGGAAATGCCGCACAGGACCAGGAACAGCGGGATGAGGATGGCAGCCAAGAGAGCGACCGCACCAGCATCGTGCGACAGGCTTCCGTTCCCAAGCCGAGCATCCGCGCGGACCTCATGCCGATTCATTGGTGCCCTCCATGTCCGATCCCGCTGCCATTGCAGGACCGCGCCTCAAGCGGATCGAACTTCAACGACATGCGGCTCTGAACCACAGTCGTCGCCCCGAACAGACCGGTGAAGAATGTGTGTGTGGCCTTCAGGAATACGCCGACCGACGCCAGATTCCCATTCAGGGTTCTCGTGCTGTTCGCACCGGCGACCATCAGGCACGCGTCGATGGTTCTCGAGTCCCAACTTCCTGAGGTGTATTGGAAGCGATCCGCCGTCTTGTTGTAGCGGAACTTCACGCAGTCGTTCCCGACGTAACTGCACAGCGCGTTCGCGGTGCTCATGTCAGTGGCCCCGATGGGCCAGCCGTTTGCACCGGCTGAGTAGATCAGGACGTAGTCGATGGAGTCCTTTGGCATCGCCGTGCCACCTGTCTGAATGGTGTTGACGGCCGCGATCGCCAGCGCAGGAGCCCTGTTCGCTGGCGCACACACGTAGCCCGGTTCCGGTAGCGGCACCGGGCACAAGGCGTCTCCCGCACCGGCCTGAGTGGAGGCGACGCGAGCGGCAGCCTTCACGGAGCCGGCCGCCGACAGGTCGTCGCGCATCACGAGCGAGTACTCGAGCATCCCCATGACGATGAGCATGAGCACAGGCACGATGATCGCGAACTCGACTGCAGCGGCGCCGCGGTCCCACTCACCGGCGCGAGGCGATGGATGGCGCTTCACGAGTGTCCGCCCGAACTCGATGAACCGGAGCCGTTGCACGACTGGATCGGCAGAGGCTCGAACTTCATGACCGCGTTGTCATCCATCGTCGTCGTGGTGCCGAGCACGCGATACATGAAGGGCCGTGAGGCATTCAGGTAGACCCCCACGGACTGTCCAAGGGTGGCGTTGATGCACGCATTGATGGTGGCCGAGTCCCAACTCCCCGATGCGTATTGGTACTTGTCGGCCACCTTGTTGTAGGTGAACTTCACGCAGTTGTTCGAGATCACTGCGCATTGGGCCGCTGCGGTCGACGCGTCGGTTGCCGTTCCTGGCCAACCATTGAGATTGGCCTTATAGACAAGCACGTAGTTCACCTGATCAGCCGTCAACCCGGTGCCCGCCTGCTGCATCGCATTGATCGCCGACGTGACCAAGGCCGGGCTGTAGCGGGCCGGTGCGCACACGTAGCTCGGGTCCGGAAGCGGATTGGGGCAGACTCCGTCGCCGGCTCCGGCGCCGCTCGCCGCCACTCGAACCCCCACCCGCACGGTGGCCGAGACACCCGAGGAGTCGCGCATGACGAGGGAGTACTCGAGCATCCCGAACAACAAGAGCATGAGCACGGGAAGGACGATGGCAAACTCGACCGCGGCGGCGCCTGAGTCATCTCGGCCCCCGCCGATCCTCGCTGCGTGCGACCCTGGGCGCGGAGCGAGGTCCGCGCTCTTGGGGAGCGTCCACACACCTTGATGCTAGGAGCGGCGCGAGGGCGAACCCGGCACGGAACGGCCGCGGTGATGCTTATGGATGGTCAGTGACCACTCCCGGCTAGTCCGCAACCCGCGTGAGCCGGGCCACGGTCTCGAAGTGGTGCGTCATCGGGAAGGCGTCGAACGACTGAAGCCCCTCCAGTCGGTATCCCTGCTGCGCGAAGAGCGCCACGTCGCGACCCAGTGCGACCGGGTCGCAGGCCACGTAGACGACGGCTGCCGGCCCTCGGCTGACGATGGCATCGACCACCTTGGCCCCGGCGCCGGCCCGCGGCGGGTCCAGCACGACACCGTGCGGCGACGGAGAGTCGGTCATGGCAAGCCAGGCCGCCACGTTGGCCTCGTGCAGGTGGATGATCGTCAGGTCGTGCATGGCTCGACGCGCGGACCGGAGTGCCTCGCCTGACGACTCCACCGCCTCGACCGCTCCATCCGGGCCTACGGCCTCCCCGAGGAAGGCGGAGAACAGTCCCGCGCCGGCGTACAGGTCCCACCAGGTCTCCCCGCCATACGGCTGCCCGAGGGTCAGGACGGCGTCGACCAGGGCCTCAGGAAGTGCCGAGTGCACCTGCCAGAAGTCGCCTCCGACGAGGCGCCACGACCGGTCGCGGACGGTCCGCTGGACGCGGCCGGGGATCGGGTCGTCAGGGTGAGCGACGTTCAACTCGGCGATCAGGCAGTCATCGACGCCGATGACGTCGTGACTGCGGTGTGGGTGCAGCCCACGTGTGCCGTCGGGCGCCTGCGCCCACGTCATCCGACTGCGCCACCGCAGCCCATCCGGTGCACCGGGCAGCTCCTCTACCTCGACCGACAGCACCGGGTCGTCAGCGACGACATGCCCGAACCGCTGGAGCGACTCCCGAAGCACCTGCGTCTTCAACTGACGCTGGACGGGCAGCACCACATGTTGGAAGTCACACCCACCGCACCCGCCACGACCCGACCACCGACACGGCGGCGCAACGCGGTCGGGGGACGGCTCCAGCACCTCGACGGCGTCGGCCCGGACGATCCGGGACGCCACCTCGGTGACGCGAACTCGCACCGTCTCCCCCGGCAGTGCATGCCGAACGAAGAGGGTGCGGCCGTCCGAGTGGGCGATGAAGTGGCCGCCATGGGCGACGGGGCCGATCACGACCACGCGCTCGTCATCCACGGACAGGACGCCCGTGTCGTCGGCCATGCGGCCTAGACCTCGCGGTCGGCGACGAGCTCGCTGGACTCCAGCTGCCACGGCACGCTGGTGACCATGACCCCGGGCGTGAACAGCAGGCGGCTCTTCAGCCGCAGCGCCGACTGGTTGTGCAGGAGCTGCTCCCACCAGCGGCCGACGACGTACTCGGGGATGTAGACGGTCACCAGGTCGTTCGGGTGGTCCTCGCGCAGCGACCTCACGTAGTCGAGGATCGGCCGCGTGATCTCGCGATAGGGCGAGGCGAGCACCTTGAGGGTGACCGGGATCTGCTGCCGCTCCCACTCCTCCTCGAGCTTCACGGTGTCGTCGTGGTCGACATCGACCGTGACCGCCTCGAGGACCGTGGGTCGAGAGGCACGCGCATAGGCAAGCGCGCGCAGAGTCGGCTTGTGGATCTTGCTCACGAGGACGATGACGTGAACGCGGGCGGGAAGCATCTGCGGCTCGTCGCCGACCTGCATGATCTCGAGACTGACGCGCTCGTAGTGCTTGTGGATTCCCCGCATGATCAAGAAGATCACCGGCATCGCGATGACGACGATCCAAGCGCCCTTGGCGAACTTCGTCACCAAGACGATGACGAGCACCGACGACGTCATGATCAGCCCGAAGCCGTTGATGAAGCGGGAGCGGATCATGCGCTTGCGCTCGCGGGGATTCTCCTCGGTCTTCAGAAGTCTCGTCCAGTGCCGGACCATGCCGATCTGGCTGAGCGTGAAGGAGACGAAGACACCGATGATGTACAGCTGGATCAGGCCGCTGACGCTGGCCTGGTAGGCGATGATCAGCAGGATCGCGAGCCCGGCGAGGGTGAGGATGCCGTTGCTGAAGGCGAGCCGGTCGCCTCGAGTATGCAACTGGCGCGGCAGGTAGCCGTCCCTCGCCAGCACCGACCCGAGCACCGGGAAGCCGTTGAAGGCGGTGTTCGCAGCCAGGGCAAGGATGATGGCCGTCGCGAAGGCGATGACGAGCACCGCCCAATGCTGCCCCTCGAACACGGCATCGGCGACCTGGACGATCACGGTCTTCTGCGGCTGCCCAGGCGGCAATCCGACCAGATCGTTGTCGAACTCCGTGACCTTCACCTGCGTCTTCAGTGCCAGCCACGTGATGCCGACGAACATCGTCATCGAGATCGCGCCGAGTAGGAAGAGCGTCGTCGCAGCGTTCTTGGATTTCGGCTCCTTGAACGCCGGCACGCCATTGGCCACGGCCTCGATGCCGGTGAGGGCGGTCGTACCGGAGGAGAACGCGCGGGCTACCAGGAACACCAGGGCGGCACCTGTGAAGGTGTTCTCCGCGATGATCGTCCAGTTCGCGCTCTCGGCCGTGAGGTCATGGCCGGTCGCGAACTGGAAGATGGCGTACCCGATCATGACGAAGATCGAGAAGATGAAGAAGTACACGGGGATCGCGAAGAAGGCTCCTGACTCCTTCACCCCTCGCAGGTTGAGGATCATGATGAGGATCGTGAAGCCCACGGCGAACCACACGTTGTGGTGCTCCACGAAGGGGATCGTCGATCCGAGGTTGGCCACGCCCGACGAGATCGACACGGCGACGGTCAGTACGTAGTCGATCATCAGGGCGCTGGCGACGAACACTCCCCAGTTGGCCCCGAGGTTGTGCGAGACCACCTCGTAGTCACCGCCGCCGCTGGGATACGCGTGCACCGTCTGGCGGTACGACGCGACGACCGTGGCGTAGATGACCACCACCATCGCGGCGACCCACGGCCCGTAGGAGTACAGCGAGTAGCCACCCAGCGAGAGCACCAGCAGGATTTCCTGCGTGGCGTAGGCATTGGATGACAGCGCGTCACTGGCGAAAACCGGCAGGGCGATGATCTTGGGGAGCATGGTCTCGCCGAGGCGCTCACTGGTGAGGGCACGGCCGACGAAGAGTCGCTTGATGGAGTCGGACACCGGCACGGTGCGAGAGCCTACGCCTCCGCGTGCCTGCCCGGAGAGGGCAGTCGCCGGTATCCGGCTGCCCGAGCCGTGTAGCGTTCGGTCGTGCACATCGTGATCCTCGGGTGCGGGCGCGTTGGCTCGCTGCTCGCCCATCGGCTGGACGACATGGGACATTCGGTCGCCATCGTTGACCAAGACTCCGACGCCTTCCGGAAGCTGGGTTCGGATTTCTCCGGCCAGACGGTCACCGGCGTGGGCTTCGACAGAGAGACCCTCGAGACCGCTGGCATCGAGCGGGCCCAGGCCTTCGCCGCGGTGAGCAGCGGTGACAACAGCAACATCCTTGCCGCGCGCGTGGCTCGCGAGACCTACGGCGTCGAGCAGGTCGTCGCACGCATCTACGACCCCCGTCGCGCCGAGGTCTACCAACGCCTGGGCATCCCCACCGTGGCCACCGTGTCATGGTCGACGAACCAGGTCATGCGCTCGATCCTGCCGATGGGCGCGCAGGACGAGTACGTGGATCCCAGCAGCAGCGTGGTTCTAGCAGAGGTGCACGTGGGCCCCCGGTGGTTCGGTCGCACTGCGACGGCCCTCGAGGTCGCGGCCTCCGCACGAATCGCCTTCATCACGCGCTACGGGCAGGCATTCGTCCCGAACACTGAGACAGTCCTGCAGGAGGGCGATCTCGTGCACGCACTGTTCCCCGTCGACACCCGCGAACAGGTCGAGCGGGCCTTCGAGCACGGATCCCAGGAGGCCTGATGCGGGTAGCCATCGCCGGAGCCGGCAAGGTCGGCCGCGCGATCGCGCGCGAACTGGTCGCCAACGGTCACCAGGTCCTCCTGATCGACAGGGACCCCGAGCTGACGCGTCCCGGCGTTGTCGAGGGTGCCGACACCTTGCTCGCCGACGCATGCGAGATCTCCGCGCTCGACGAGGCGATGCTGTCCCACTGCCAGGTCGTCGTGGCGGCCACGGGTGACGACAAGGTCAACCTCGTCGTGTCGCTTCTGGCCAAGACCGAGTACGGGGTTCCCCGCGTCGTAGCCCGTGTTAACCACCCCAAGAACGAGTGGATGTTCGACGAGTCGTGGGGGGTTGACGTCGCCGTATCGACCCCGCGCATGCTCTCGGCCCTTGTGGAGGAAGCCGTCAGCGTGGGCGATCTCGTCCGCCTGTTCACCTTCCGTCAGGGAGACGCCAACCTCGTCGAGATCACCCTGTCGTCGGACTCCCCCGTCGTCGGCAAGCGCGTCGGCTCGCAGAACTGGCCGACCGACACGGCACTCGTGGCCATCGTGCGTGGGCCTCGCGTCTTCGCCCCGTCAGCCGACGACCCGCTCGATGCCGGCGACGAGCTGCTCTTCGTCGCGGCCCCCGATCAGGAGCCTGAGCTACAGCGGCTGCTGGGTCACTCCTGATCCGCTGAGGACACCGAAGGATTGTCCACGGGCTTGTCCAGCGCCTCGGTCTTGGCCGCCAGCCGCTCCTGCTCCTCGGCGGTTCCACGCTTCGCGACCCAGATTGGGTGAAGGAGCCGGTAGGTGAAGTACGCGGCAGCGACATACAGCGGCACGCCCATGACGATCTTCGTGATGCCCAGGATCCCGACGGCGCCCGCGAGGTACATGGGCACCTGCACGAGGAGCCGGCCGAAGAACAGCCCGACCCAGATCCACGATGCCGCGGCGTACGTCCGACGCAGTTCCTTGTCCTGACGCCACTTCGTGCCATCACCGGTCAGGTATCCGATGACAACGCCGAGCAGCGGCCAGCGCACGAGGATCGAGATTAAGAAGGCCAGTCCGTAGCCGAGGTTCTGCAGGAAGCCGGGGATGAAGTAGTTCTCCGCCTTGCCCGTGTACTTGGCGAAGGCCGCCGAGATGCCGACTCCGACGAAGCCCGCGAACACCTGCCCCAACGGCTGTCGCCGGATCAGGCGCCAGCCCGCGATGAGGCCGCCGGCTGCGACTGCGGCCCAGACGGACGCGCTCAGGTTCTGTGAGGTGACCACGTACGCGATGACGAAGACCAGCGTCGGGACGCCGGAGTCGATCATGCCGCGCCAGCCACCGATGGCCCGCTCGAGCAGGACCGTCTCCGCCCTCACGTCGTCGCGGGTCTCGAACTCCGCGGGAGGCTCTTCGGGCGTCGTCATCCGATCGTGGGCTTGAGCTCGTACCGCGGGTTGTAGATGGTCGGGCGATCGCAGTTGCCCGTCAGGCGTCCGCGCACGGTGATCTTGCGTCCTGGGTCGATGCCCGGGATCCGCCGACGACCCATCCACACCACCTGCACGCTGCCCGACCCGTCATACAGGTCGATCTCCAGCGCCGGCACCGTGCTGCGGGGCCGGATCGTCATGCTCCGCACCATGCCGCTGATGCTCACGGTCTCACCGGGCGTGCACCCGGCGATGCGAGTCACGTCGGGCGCCGCGGACTCGATGAGGTGCTCTCGGAGTTCGGCGGCCTCGGCCTCGGCCTGGGTGCGCGTCAGCCGGTGCCACAACCCGGAGAGCCCCCGCGGCTCAACCTCGGGACGCTGGACAGCCATGAAGGAAGGCTACCTCGTCTCGGTGAGCTCGGGGCCGCGTGCAAAGGGGGACGGCAACGAGACGGGGCCGCCGCTCGGGTCCGCTTCGGAGTCGGTCTCGGGCAGGCGGAGCGGAATGGGCGAGCCGACAGGCATCGCCTCCCCGCCGCGAACCACGACGAGGTTGCGCACCATCCGCTCGAGGATCTCGGTGGTGGCTCCCGGCTTCGTCGCTGACCCGAGGAACACCGCACGAAGGAACCAGCGCGGACCTTCGATGCCCACGAACCGCGCAGGCTGAAGTGCGTTGCTGCCGTCGGCCTTGATCTGCGCGCGCAGCTCCGTGCCGAACGAACCGCTGCTCTCCTCGACCAGCCCACCGCCCTGGTTGATCGACGACTTGAGCTGGCCGCGCACGTCGTCCCAGAGTCCACCGCTGCGCGGAGCGGCGTACGGCTGCACCTGCACGGCGCCATCCGGACGTGCAAAGGTCAGTTGCACGACCGTCCCGGTGCTCTCGTCGACCTGCACCTGGACGTCGACGCCCGCGGTCGCCACGACCCGAAGGCCGCCAAGTTCGAGCCGTTCGACGCCGTCAGAGAAGTCGATCTCGGTGACGTCCCACGGACCTTCGGTGCGCTCGGTCACGCCTTACCTCTCCCGGTCGCCACGACCCGCTTGGCCGTTATCAAGCCGTTACGTTACCCAAGTGGCCCCCGGTGGAGCCAAAGCCACCCTCGCCCCGGTGCGATCCGGGCAGTTCAGCCACCTCGATAAGTCGCGCGCGAGCGACCTCCTGGACCACCAGCTGGGCGATCCGGTCGCCTCGCGCGATGACCACGTCGGAGGTCGGATCGTGGTTGATGAGGATGACCGAAATCTCGCCGCGATACCCGGCGTCCACGGTGCCAGGACCGTTCACGACGCCCACGCCGTGCCGCAGTGCCAGTCCGCTGCGGGGATGGACGAAGGCGGCGTACCCGTCAGGCAGCGCGATGGCGATGCCCGTCGGGACGAGCACCCGCTGACCGGGCGCCAGCACGACGTCGACTCGCGAGTACACGTCCAGGCCCGCGTCACCCGGGTGGCCGTACGCCGGCAGCGGCAACTGGGGATCGAGACGAGTGATGAGGACGTCGACGTCATTGCTCATGGGTTCAACTCCACGGTGTGCTGCTCGCCGGCTGGCCGCCAGGCGGGGCCACCTGCGGCACGGTCGTCGATGGCGCGTTGCACATGCTCCGCGGTTCCGTGATCGACGAAGTGCTGCAACGGAACCTGGATGAAGAGCGCCGCGGCTGACACGGCAACCGGTCCGCCCGCGGTCCCCAGTCGCCCTACTGCGCGGGTGAAGACCTTCCGGCCCTTCACGCCGACGACCTCGGCGTCGACGAACAGTCGGCTTCCGACAGGCACCGGTCGGCGGAAGTCCACCTCGATTCGGCCCGTGACGGCGGGTCCGGCAAGAAGCCAGTTGAGCGAGCCGAGGATCTCGTCTAGCGCTGTGGTCAGCAGGCCGCCGTGGGCCAGACCGGGAGCGCCCTGGTGGTTCTCAGTCGCCGTGAAGACGCCTCGAACGGTCAGCCCGTCGCCTGCGGTCATCTGCATGTGCAGGCCGGTCGGATGCTCGCTGCCACAACCGAAGCACCAGCGGTAGTGCGAAGGGATCGCGGCCCCGGGCGCGGGCGCCTGGGGTGAGCGCAGCGGGATCACGGCATCCGGTGGCGGAGAAGTGGGCAGCGGGCCTCTGGGGCGGTTGCCCCCGGACCCGTCCTGGCTTGCTGGCACGGCTCGGACCCTACTCGCCAGGACGCGGCGGCTCGCACCCTCCGCGGACCGTGAAAGGGTTGGGTCATGGCGTCGGGCAGTCAGTACCGAGAACGACTGGTCCCGCACTGGTGGGTATGGGTCATCGCACTGGGATTCGTGGGCTGCCTCGCGGTCGCCTACGGCGCGGCGCTGGGCACGTCAGCGGGCGCGTTGGTGGGCGCGACGGCGGGCGCGTTGACGATATGGCTGCTGTGGATCACGTCGCCGACGATCGTGGTCGACGGTGCCTTCCTCACGGTCGCCGGTGCCAAGCTGCCGCGGCCGTGCGTCGGCGATGTCGAGGTCTTGACGCGGGATCGGATTCGTGATCTTCGGGGCCCCGGTGCTGATGCCCGTGTGTTCACCGCTCTTCGCCCCTGGTCGGCTCGCGACGCCCTGCTGGTCGCGGTGACGGACCCTGACGACCCGCATCCGGCGTGGCTGTTCAGCTCCCGGCACCCCGCTCGCGCTGCCGAGGCCCTGACTGCAACGATGTGACGCCGAGCACCGTCGACGGAGGAATCATGGACAACACTGACGTAGACCTCGAAGACCTCTCTGGGGACGGCACTGCTGACGTCCAAGTCGAGGTCGAGGTCAACCCGATCATGCATCTCATCGCACCGATCGCGGCCATCGCCGTGACGATTGTCGTGCGCAACCTGATCAACAAGGGCTATGAGAAGTCCACCGGCAAGAAGCCGCCGGAGGCTCGGGACCCGCGGGTGTCGGCCGTTCGGGCGATCCTTTGGACCGCCACGATTACGACGGCCGCGGCCGTGGCCGAGGTAGCCGTCTACCGGATCATCAACAAGGTGGGTGCTGAGCGCAAGGTCGTCAAGGCCTGACGGCCGCGCCTGCTGCGCTCACTCCTCCGCTATGCGCATACCCACGGCGCCAAGCGTCCGGGGCTCGCTGCGCTCACTCC